>NZ_JAIUHS010000004.1:0-456792 GCF_020165235.1 Mesorhizobium sp. CA13
GGGTTGGGTGGGGACTCGACCGGGTTTCTCCTTAGGCGCATCGCGTTGATGCGTAGCGCCTGGTCTCTGGTTCACGCGTGCCGGTCCCCCAGAGCTGCGCGTTGGTCGCCATGGATCGACGCCTTCAGCGGACGCTGGCGACCGCGTCGGCGCGGCCGTCGTTGATCGTCACCCATACGCCGGAGTTGGTATCCGACTGTCGCTTGAGGTAGGTGTAGTCGGTGTCCGTCCAGGACAGGACCTTGGTTTCCAGATTGTCGAGGATGAACTCGCCGAGGCTGGTGCGCACGGTCAGCACCGCATGGCCGTCACCGTTCGGCTGGCGCGCGACCGTCATCAACAGGTTGCCGGCCGGAACGCCGGCGTCCATCAGCTCGCGGCGCTTTTCCAGCGCGTAGTCCTCGCAATCGC
Organism: Mesorhizobium sp. CA13; assembly: GCF_020165235.1. Lineage (NCBI taxonomy): Bacteria > Pseudomonadati > Pseudomonadota > Alphaproteobacteria > Hyphomicrobiales > Phyllobacteriaceae > Mesorhizobium > Mesorhizobium sp. CA13. The sequence goes on from NZ_JAIUHS010000004.1 coordinate 412, forward strand.
CATAGCCATTGTCGGGATAGGCCCAATATTCCTCGACGCCATTGTTTTCCATGTCGGTGCGCGGCTTGATGCGGGTGTTGACCGAATTGTTGATGCTGACGATCGTCGCCCACAGCTTGCGGGTCAATTCGACCGGCGCCCCCTTGGGTGTCCGCTCGCTGCACTCGCCCGGTATGCGCCGGCAGAATTCATAGTGGCCGACAGGCTGTGTGGTGCGGCCGCCGGTGTGCATATAGGCCGGTCCCGCGGCATATGCTGATCCCCAAGCGGAAAGCTGCATCGCCATTGCCATCAGCAACAGCTTGCCCCTCGTTTTCTTCATTGTTCTTGTCTCCCCGTTCGAAGGAGACATTGCCACAGGTGGATTTATTCGACGCAAAAGCGCGCAGTAGATATTGAGTAAAACGCCCCTAGAATAAGTATCAATTTTGAAACTTTTGAGCGGTCAATCGTTTAACGTTTCGGGGACTGAAGTGCCTCGAATTGCGCTTTCGTGAAATACAAAAACCGGCCGCGAGGGCCGGTTTTGATTTGGACGCTGTTGCGCCTTCAGGCGCGCGGCGTGTTGAATTCCGAATCGAGCGTCTCAGGCCGCTGGATGACGGCGAATTCGATGGCGACGCCATCCTCGAAATGACGCACGATCTGTCCGCGCATGGTGCCGAGCATGACCTGGACGCCGATCGCCGGCTTGACGTCGATCTCGATCGCCGCGCCGGAGAGCGACAGGTCGATGATGCGGCACTGGTACTGACGCCCGTCGGTGAGCTGCAGGGTGCTGGTCGGGTTGCGGGGGGCGACGCGCTCGTGGCGGCGGTCTTCCGGCAGATCGAGCTCGTGCTTGTTGGCGAGCCACGTCAATTGCGCGGCGAGCTTGTCCTTCTTGCGGTCCGACGCAATCACCGTCATTGCGAAACCGTCCTGCAAGGTGCGGGTGACGACGCCTTCTATGCGGCCGATATGGTCGATATAGGCGATGACCTTTTCGCCGGGCATGCCGATGCGGTCCGTGCGAAGCGCGACGTTACCCGGCGACATATCGACGACCTGGCAAGGATGTTCGGTGCGGTCTTCCAACATGAAGCGCCCGTATATCTTGACCCGGACGCGCTGAAAGTTACGTCTCTCAGCTTGGGACGGCGCATAGTCGACCGCCGCTGACCTCATGACTGCCTACACCCCGTTTGGCATCCCCGCGCGCCGATGCCAGGGACTTCATCCCAGAACTACAGCAAAGCGGGTTAACAAAGGGGAAAAACGGGCCGGCGGGGCTGTAGGATCGTCAACTATTCCTCGCGCCCGCCATCGAAGACGACGAGGTGGCGAATGCGACGCGCGCGGCCGAGCGCGGAGATGGTTTCGGGCGCCTCCAGCTCGGCGGGAACAAGCGAGGGAACGTCGATCGCCGGGCGGCTCGCCAGCAGCTCTTTTTCCGGATCGATGACACGGATCGAATCGATCAACGCATCCGTGATCGGGTCGGCGCCCAGCCAGAACGGCTTCTCCACAGCGCTGATCACGCCGAGGCAACGCGGGTTTTCGACGCCGCCGTCCAGCGGCAAGGCAAGCAGTTCGAACTTGTTGGAACGGCCGTTGCGGCTGAAGCCCTCGAACATGATCAGCACGACGGATTTCTGGTCGAACACGCCATGGATCAGCTTCGAAACCAGCCGCTGGTCCTTCTCGCGCCACAGCGAAGGGAAGGAGAACCCCTTGAGTTCGCGGCCGTAGGAGGCGCAGAGCCTTGTGCCGGCCAGCCGGAACACAGCTTGCCCACGCGTGTCCCTTTCCAGGATGAACGTGTCGGCCAGCAGCGACTTGATGTCGGCCGGCTCTACTTCCGAGCGCTTCGGAGCAGGGCGTCCATCACGCAAGCGGTTCCAATACTGGAACAGCGTGATCGATCCGTTCTGGTTCATGCTAAGCAGCTCCGCGCATTCTGTCGTCTGATGTCCCATCGGTGAACAGAAGGGCGCCCTCCGATGACCTACATGCGTTGCGGAGCAGGAAGCGTGCCAGCGTCGTTAACACTTGTTCACGGGTCGGGGCCGTTAAGGTTAACAAGTGGTTTACGTTGCACCCAGGCGAGCCGCGTGGCACACAAAAACCACTCCAGAAGCGGTCGTTTCGCGACGATCGGCAGCACTTCAGTCAAGAGTTCGGGGGAACAGGGGACTCGACAGCCGTTCAAGGGAAACCTTGGACGGCTTTCTTTTGATTCGGCACTTTTGATTCGCGCTCGGCGATTCGCCCTTTGTGGTCCGGCGGGCAGTGGTCTAGATGCTCGCAACAACGAATCCTGGACCGAGTGCTAGTGCGCATGAGTGAACCTTTAAGCCCACCGGAAATGGAACAGGCGGATCGCGAGCCCGAGCCGCGTCGCGAGCCGGTCTTCAACCTGCCGCCGATCGTGCTGGCGGTGATCGCCATTTGCGTGGCCATCTACTTGTTGCAGCAATACGTGCTGAGTGATGCTCAGCAAATGACACTGCTTTACGACGGAGCCTTCATCCCTGTCCTCTACACCGGCCAATACGGCTTCGACTGGTTCCTGTTCACGCGGCCCTTCACCTATGCCTTCATGCATGGTGGATTTGCTCATATCGCCATCAACATGGTCTGGCTCGCTGCCTTTGGCTCGCCGCTGGCCAATCGGCTCGGAGCCTTCTGGTTCGCGTTGTTCTTCGCCGCGACGGGACTGGCTTCAGTGGCGCTTTTCTGGGCCATGCATCCATATGGCGAAGCGCCGCTGGTCGGCGCTTCCGGTGCGATATCGGGCATGATGGGAGCGGCGGCACGCTTTGGCTTCCGTACGGATCGTTCGGCGGGCAAAGCCGCATTCGCCGGCCCCGTACTGCCGATAGCAATGGTGCTGCGTTCACGTGGCGTGATGATCTTCCTTGCCGTTTGGATGGTGATCAACCTTGTCACCGGCCTTGTCGGCTTCGCCCCCGGCGTCGACAGCCAGATCGCCTGGGAGGCTCATATTGGCGGCTTTGTCGCCGGCTTCTTCGGCTTGCGCTGGTTCGACAGAAATTGGCAGCCGCTCGACTGGGAGACGACCGACCACCGCACTTGAAATGCAACCGATCGCGGCGCACGATGTTCACTCTTACGTGAAAGCCGGTCAGGGCAGGAACCGGTTGGCAAAGTAGAGGAGGACGCCATGACGGTTAAGGCCATTCTTGAGCAAAAAGGCCACGACGTGTTGACGCTCGGGCCGAACGAAAAACTGAGCGAAGCCATCCGCATCCTTGCCGAACACAGGATCGGAGCGTTGGTCATCACCAATGGAGACCGCAAGATCGTCGGCATCCTGTCCGAGCGCGACATCGTGCGCGTCGTCGCCAGGGAAGGCGCAGCCGCGCTCGACATAGCCGTTCGTTCCGCAATGACGCCGAAAGTGAAGATCTGCAACGAGAACCACACCGTCAACGAGGTGATGGAGATCATGACCCGGGGCCGCTTCCGCCATCTTCCGGTGGAAAAGGACGGCATGCTCGACGGCATCGTGTCGATCGGTGACGTGGTCAAGCGTCGTATCGAGGACGTCGAGCGCGAGGCTGAGGAAATCCGCGCCTATATCGCGACCGCCTGAGCGGTAAGCAACCGCCGGCCGCGCAAACGGCCGGCGGGGCGATAGCTACCTGTTGTCGAGTTCGGAGCGGACGAGTTGGAGCCCGCGCCGCGTGATGCGGTAGGGGCCGCCGTCCGACGACGAAACCGCCTTCTTGCGTTTCAGCTTCCGAAACAGGTCGAGGTCGACGCCGGGGTAGTGCCAGCCGTCGCGGGTCAGGCATTTGACGGAGGCGATCCGTTTCTTCTCGCTCTTTTCGATCTCGATGCGTCCGCCCTGCGCGAGCAGGTGCAGAACGCGTTGTTCAATACGCGAAATATCCATGGGAGAGTTTCCGGGAAAACAACAAAAGCCGCCGCCGCGAAGCTTCGCGGCATGGGGTTTCAGGTTTTCTGCCCTGCCTCGCTACGAGGTCAGGGCCTTACCGGGACTGAGCGTAAGTGGACATCCACTCTCCATTGGGATGGATGGGCTATAGGCGAAAACGGCGGAAAAGGCCAGCGGGCGGCTTTACGCTTGTCTCGCGATGCGCTTTGCACTAGCGAAGTTGCAAATCAGGATGTGCAAAACGCACGTTCCCATCGTTCTACTACGCAGGCCACCATGAGCATCATCGATACCCGCACGCCCGACGCGAAACGCCTGATCCCCGGCGCCACCGGCGATTGGGAAATCATCATCGGGCTCGAGGTCCATGCGCAGGTGACATCGGAAGCAAAACTGTTTTCCGGCGCTTCGACGTCGTTCGGTGCCGCCCCTAACGCCAATGTCAGCCTGGTCGATGCGGCAATGCCCGGCATGTTGCCCGTCATCAACGAGGAATGCGTCAAGCAGGCGATCCGGACCGGCCTCGGGCTGAAGGCGCAGATCAACCACAAGTCTGTCTTCGACCGGAAGAACTACTTCTACCCGGACTTGCCGCAGGGCTACCAGATCTCGCAGTTCAAGCAGCCGATCGTCGGCGAGGGCACGGTGATCGTCTCCGTCGGTCCCGATCGCCAGGGCGAGTTCGAGGACATCGAGGTCGGCATCGAGCGCCTGCATCTGGAGCAGGACGCTGGCAAGTCGATGCACGACCAGCATCCGACCATGTCCTATGTCGATCTCAACCGCTCCGGCGTGGCGCTGATGGAAATCGTGTCGAAACCGGACATGCGTTCGGCCGACGAAGCCAAGGCCTATGTCAGCAAGCTGCGCACCATCGTGCGTTATCTCGGCACCTGCGACGGCAATATGGACGAAGGCTCCATGCGCGCCGACGTCAACGTTTCGGTGCGCCGGCCGGGCGGCGAATTCGGTACGCGCTGCGAGATCAAGAACGTCAATTCGATCCGCTTCATCGGCCAGGCGATCGATTTCGAGGCGCGCCGGCAGATCGCCATCATCGAGGATGGCGGCACGATCGACCAGGAAACGCGGCTGTTCGACGCCGTCAAGGGCGAGACCCGGTCGATGCGCACCAAGGAAGAGGCGCACGACTACCGCTATTTTCCAGATCCCGACTTGTTGCCGCTGGAGTTCGACCAGGCCTATGTCGAATCGCTGGCCAAGGAGTTGCCGGAACTGCCTGATGACAAGAAGGCGCGGTTGATCTCCTCGCTCGGCCTGTCGACTTACGATGCCTCGATCCTGGTGTCGGAAAAGCCGATCGCCGACTATTTCGAGAAGGTGGCCGCTGGCCGCGACGGCAAGCTCGCCGCCAATTGGGTCATCAACGACCTGCTCGGACAATTGAACAAAGCTGGCAAGGACATTGAAAACGCTCCGGTTTCGCCAGACCAGCTCGGCGCCATCATCGATCTGATCAAGGATGGCACCATCTCCGGCAAGATTGCCAAGGACCTGTTCGAGATCGTCTGGAACGAGGGCGGCGACCCGCGCCAATTGGTTGAGAGCCGCGGCATGAAACAGGTTACCGACACCGGCGCTATCGAAAAGGCGGTGGACGAGGTGATCGCGGCCAACCCGGACAAGGTCGAGCAGGCGCGCGCCAAGCCGACCATGGCCGGCTGGTTCGTCGGCCAGGTGATGAAGGCGACCGGCGGCAAGGCCAACCCGCAGGCCGTCAATGACCTGGTCAAGGCCAAGCTGGGCATCGAGTAGACTATGTTCGTGCGCACCGCCGGGGATCGCGACCTCGCCGCCATCCGGGCGCTGCTGGTCGAGACTTGGCATGCGACCTATGACGCCATCTACGGCGCCGAACGGGTGACCGAGATCACCGATGAGTGGCATTCGATCGCCTCGCTCACGGCGCGGCTGGCGAAGCCGAACAGCGAGTTCCTCGTCGCCGACGATGGCCAGCGCATTGGCGGCATGGCATTTGCCGAGGCGGTCGATGGCGGCGGCTTGATCATGCTGAAGCAGCTTTACGTGCAGCCCGGCCTGCAGGGCCGGGGCATCGGCGGCATGCTTCTCGACGAGATCATCGAAAGCTTCCCTGAGGCCCGCGCCATCCGGCTGGAAGTGGAAGAGAAGAACACGCGCGCAATTGCCTTCTACCAGGCGAACGGCTTCGTCCGGACCGGCCGCACCGACAATTGCGGTTCGGCCCAATCCGCTATCCCGGCGCTCGTTTATGAAAGGCCGCTTGCCGCATAGCGGCGGACCTTTTCGGGTGCGCAATCCGGCGGGTCGAATTCAGCGATCGAGCCGCGGCCTAACTGGCGGAAACATCCACATTGTCGATCAGCCTGGTCTTGGCGAGCCAGGCGGCGGCGAGCAGGCGGCCCTCCTGTCCGCGGCGCCACGGCCCCAGCGTCCGGCTCTCGCGAGCTTCGACATAATCGACCTTCTGGAAACCGGCCGAAAGCAGGGCGCGGCTGGCTTCGCCTGTCGCGCCGTTCTGGTCGGCGCCGGCCGCCAGCGCCGCGGCTGCCTTGCGCAGGACCACGTTGAGCCGGCGGGCGATCTGGAGTTCGGCCTCGCCGAGATAGGCGTTACGCGATGACATGGCGAGGCCATGCGCGTCGCGGATCGTCGGCGCGCCGATGATCTCGACGGGCAGGTCGAGGTCGCGGCAGAGCTGCCTGACGACGCACAACTGCTGATAATCCTTTTCGCCAAAGACCGCGACGTCGGGCGACGCCTGCAGGAACAGCTTCGCCACGACGGTGGCGACGCCGTCGAAAAAAGTCGAAAATCCGATTCGAGCCCGGCGGAGGGACCGCCGACCGAGATTTTGGTGGCAAAGCCGGCAGGATACATCTCACCAACCCCAGGCGTGTAGGCAAGATCGGCTCCGGCCAAAGCCAGTTGATCGAGATCGCGGGCGAGTTGACGTGGATATTTGTCGAGATCCTCGCTCGGCGCGAACTGCGTCGGGTTGACGAAGATCGAGACGACGCAGCGCTCGGCTCGTTCGAGCGCGATCCTGACCAGCGACAGGTGCCCTTCGTGCAAGGCGCCCATTGTCGGCACCATGGCGACGCGAAGGCCGTCGCGCCGCCAGTCGCGGATCCGCGCGCGAAGGCCGGCGACCGTGTCGACGACGAGGGGCCGGCTCATCTGTTGTCCTTGCCCAAGGTGGCCGAAAAGACATTTTCGGGGCCGGGGAATGTCCGGTCTCGTACCTCGCTGGCGTAACGTGCGGCCGCATGCGAGACCACGCTGCGCAAATCGGCGTACTCCTTGACGAATTTTGGCACGCGGTCGACGGTGAGCCCGACCATGTCGTCTATGACCAGGATCTGGCCGTCGCAAACGCCGCTCGCGCCGATGCCGATGGTCGGGATGGCGATGCGGCGGGTGATTTCGGCCGCGACCGCCTCGACCGTGCCCTCGATGACCACTGAAAAGGCGCCCGCTTCTTCGACGGCGCGCGCATCGGCAAACAGCGCTGCCGCATTCTCGTCGGTCCGGCCCTTGATCCTGTAGCCGCCATCCTTCTCGACGGATTGCGGCAACAGGCCGATATGGCCCATGACCGGGATGCCGGCATCGACGACCGCGGCGATCTGCCGGGCCATGCCGACGCCGCCCTCGAGTTTCACTGCCTGGCAGCCGGTATCGCCAACGATACGCCGCGCCGAGGCAGCCGCTTGGGCCGCCGAATCTTCATAGCTGCCGGCCGGCATGTCGACGACAACGCAAGCCTTGGCGGAGCCGCGCATCACCGCTTGCCCATGCGCGATCATCATCTCCAGCGAGGCGCCCAGCGTCGTTTTGTGGCCATGCAGGACCATCGCAACGCTGTCGCCGACCAGGAGCAGGTCGATATGCTCATCAAGCAGGCGGGCGATGGGGTAGGTATAGGCGGTGAGACAGACGATCGGCACGCCATGCTTGCGGCGGCGAATGGCGTCGGCGCCGGTGCGAATGTCGGCGGTCGGCGATTCCGTGGCCAATCGTCACCTCCTTCGGCCAATTGTCGGCCGGATACCCACACGGGGCGGGCGCGCAGAGCTTTAGAAAGGCTGAGGGTGCTTGGCAAGCACCATACGGCGCGGGCCAATGCATCACAGGCTTGTGTCGCCTTACCGGCGCGCCATTTGCGCCCTCCAGGCGGCAAGACCCTTGCCTTCCCGAAGGGCTGACGCCATAAGCAGGAAACGGGCGCCACGGGCGCGAGGGTTTTGAAGATGAAGACTTTCCTTACGCAGTTTTTCACCTGGTGGAACGGCCAGACGCTTGGCACGCGCCTGCACACCTGGCGCTACGGCAGGAAGGTCGGGCAGGACGAGGTGGGCAACGTCTACTACGAAGGCGGTGTCGATTCCGAAGGACGCACGCGCCGCTGGGTCATCTATCGCGATTATTCCGAGGCTTCTTCTATCCCGCCCGGCTGGCACGGCTGGATCCATCACCGCGTCGACGTCGCGCCGCCGAGCGACGACTACAAGCCGCGCGACTGGCAGAAGCCGCATCAACCGAACCTGACCGGCTCGCCCTCGGCCTATCGTCCGAAGGGCTCGGTGCTGACCAACCAGCACCGTCCGCAGGTCACCGGCGACTACGACGCCTGGACGCCCGGATCGTAAGCGGGCGTCGGTCCTTTATCGCCACAATTGGTGTTTAGCTGCTTGCTGATCAAAAAACGGCGACTAGCCTTTGTGATAAAGAGAATCACCCGGGCGCTAACCACCGGTATCCCTGCATGAGCATTTCCAGCCTGACATCGATGGGCGCACTGATGGTAGCCGCCGGGCTCACCGTTAGCACCGCGGCACTTGCCGCTTCGCCAGAGCCGGCCGCACCCGCGCCGGCGCCGGGGTCGGATCGAATCACCAACCCGGTCGCCGAATTCGCCGGCATCGACAAGATCACCGGCCGCATCATCACCTTCGACGTCTACATCGACGAGACGGTGCAGTTCGGTGCTTTGCAGGTGACGCCGCGCGTCTGCTACTCCCGGCCGCAGAACGAGGAGCCGAAGACCGATTCCTTTGTCGAAGTCGACGAGATCACGCTCGACCGCAAGATCCGCCGCATCTTCACCGGTTGGATGTTTGCCGAAAGCCCTGGTCTCAATGCCGTCGAGCATGCCGTCTATGACGTCTGGCTGAAGGCCTGCAAGCAGAAGTCGGATGTGCCAGCGCCCGATGCGGCCAAGACCGATGCGGCCAAGCCCGATACGGCCCAGCCGAATGCCACGGCCGCTCCGGCTGCGGCCGAACCGGAAGCCACGGAACCGTCTACGACCAGCACCAACTGATCCTTCGGAACCGCCTTGACGGCAACGCGTTGGGCCCTGACTGCCATACGATGCGCGCCGGGAGGATTTTCCGATGTCTGCCAGAAAGCGGATCACCGCCAGCATCAAGGAACTGCTTGAGCTCGAAAAGGGCTTCTGGACAGGAGATTCGGCATTTTTCGCGGCCAATGCCGACACCGAGTGCCTTGTGGCATTTCCGCGGATGGCCCAGACCATGAGCAATGCCGATCTCGCCGAAACCGCCGCCGATCCCAAGCGATGGCGTGATCTCGAGATCGATCTCAGGGGCGTGGTCGAACCAGGCAGCGACATCGTCATCCTGGCCTATGAGGCGCATGCCGTGAGGGGCAATGGCGAAGCCTACGCGGCGCTGGTCAGCACCGGCTATGTCCATCGCGTCAACGGCTGGAAGATGATGTTCCATTCGCAGGCTCCGCTGGAAACGAAGGTCCGCTGACGGGCTGGATCATCAGGGGAAAAATACCGCTTCACCCTTCAGCGCGTCGGCCAGCATCTTCTCGTATTTACCGCGCGGCACGTCGATTGCGCCGAAGCGCTTGAGGTGTTCGGTGGTGAACTGCGTGTCAAGCAGCGCGAAACCGCGCGCCTGCAGGCGTTCGACGAGATGCACCAGGCAGATCTTCGAAGCGTCCGTTTCCCGGGAAAACATGCTTTCGCCGAAGAACACCCGCCCCAGCGAGACACCGTAGAGGCCGCCGACCAGCCGCTCCTCGCGCCAGGCCTCGACAGAATGGCAATGGCCGATGCGATGCAACTGCACATAGGCCTCGCGGATCGGCGCGTTGATCCAGGTGGAACGGCGCTCCTCGCGCCTTTCGGCGCAGCCATCGATCGTCGCCTCGAAATCGAAGTCGAAACGGATGTCGAAGACCTCTCGCCGAAGCGCCTTCTTCAGACTTTTCGGCGTGTGGAAGCGGTCGAGCGGGATGATGCCGCGCGTCTCTGGCCGCACCCAGAACACTTCCGGGTCGGCGGCACTTTCGGCCATCGGGAAGACGCCCGAGGCGTAAGCCTTGAGCAGAAGGTCGGTCGGGATACGATAGCCTGGCGCGTAGGGGCGAGTCATCGCTTCATTATAGCGGCAAGTCGGGGGCTATTCGCCTTTGGCCAGATATTTTTCCAGCCAGTGGATGTCATAGTCGCCATTGGCGATGTCGGCGTTGCCGACGAGGTCGCGAAACAGCGGCAACGTCGTCTTGATTCCGTCGACGACGAATTCGTCCAGCGCCCGGCGCAGCCGCATCATGCATTCGACGCGGTTGCGCCCGTGCACGATCAGCTTGCCGATCAGGCTGTCGTAATAGGGCGGGATCTTGTACCCGGAATAGACGCCGGAATCGACGCGGATGCCAAGACCGCCTGGCGTGTGGAAATGGGTGATCGTGCCGGGCGAGGGCGTGAAGGTGCGCGGATCCTCTGCATTGATGCGGCACTCGATGGCATGGCCCTGGAAGCGGATGTCTTCCTGCTTGACCGAAAGACCGCCGCCCGAGGCGACACGGATCTGCTCATGCACCAGATCGATGCCGGTGATAGCCTCCGTCACGGGATGCTCGACCTGCAGGCGCGTGTTCATCTCGATGAAATAGAACTCGCCATTCTCGTAGAGGAACTCGATCGTGCCTGCGCCGGAATAGCCGAGGTCGGCGATGGCCTTGGCGCAGATATCGCCGATGCGCGAGCGTTCCTCGGCGTTGAGGGCGGGTGAGTTGGCCTCTTCCCAGACTTTCTGGTGGCGGCGCTGCAAGGAGCAGTCGCGCTCGCCGAAATGCACGCCCCGGCCAAAGCCGTCGCCGAACACTTGCACCTCGATATGGCGCGGCTTTTGCAGGTACTTTTCAATATAGACGGCGTCATCGCCGAAGGCCGCGCCCGCTTCCGAGCGGGCCGTCTGCAAGGCGACTTCGAGGTCGGCCTCGGTATGCGCCACTTTCATGCCGCGTCCGCCGCCGCCGGCCGATGCCTTGATGATCACGGGATAGCCGATCTCTGCGGCGATGCGCTTGGCGTCCTTTTCTTCGGTCACTGCGCCGTCGGAGCCGGGAACCACCGGAATCCCGAGGCGCTTGGCGGTGCGCTTGGCTTCGATCTTGTCGCCCATGATGCGGATATGGTCGCCGGTCGGACCGATAAAGGTAATGTTATGCGCGGCCAATATGTCGGAAAACTTGGCGTTCTCCGACAGGAAACCGTAGCCGGGATGCACGGCGTCGGCGCCGGTGATCTCGCAGGCGGCAACGATCTGGTGGATATTGAGGTAGCTGTCGCGCGATGGCGGTGGCCCGATGCATACGCTCTCGTCGGCGAGCCGAACATGCATGGCGTCGGCGTCGGCGGTCGAGTGCACCACCACCGTCTGGATGCCGAGCTCCTTGCAGGCACGCAGCACCCGAAGCGCGATTTCGCCGCGATTGGCGATGAGAATCTTCTGGAACATTAGGGCCGCTCTACTCGATCACGACGAGCGGCATGCCGTATTCGACCGGCTGTGCGTCCTCGAACAGGATCGCCGTCACCGTGCCGGCGCGCGGCGAGGGGATCTGGTTCATCGTCTTCATCGCTTCGATGATCAGCAACGTCTGCCCTTCCTTGACGTTCTGGCCGATCTCGATGAACGGCTTGGCATCCGGCGAGGGCGCCAGGTAGGCGGTGCCGACCATGGGGGAGGCCACGGCGTTTTTCGACACGTCGGCCGCGGCCGGAACGGCTGCGGTGGCAGGTTGGGCCGCCGGCGCCGGCGCAAAGGCCGGCTGCGGCGCGGCGATCGCGTGAACCGCCGGTGCCTGCCGCGATACGCGCACCTTCAGGTCACCCAGCTCGACTTCGATCTCGGTGAGATTGGTGTCGTTCAGTATGCCCGCCAGGTCGCGGATCAGCTGCTGGTCAACACCGGTCTTCTTTATCGACATTTTCGAGCCTTCTGTTTGTTGGCCGGTCATAGGCGTGCGGCCAGCGCCTGCAGCGCCAGCGTGTAGCCGAGCGGCCCAAAGCCACAAATCATGCCGACAGCGACCGGCGCGACCATGGAGACGTGGCGGAATGATTCCCGCGCATGGATGTTGGAAAGATGAACCTCGGCGACCGGCAGCGGCGCCACGGAACGGATGGCGTCGTGGATCGCGATCGAGGTGTGGCTATAGGCGCCGGGATTGATGACGATGCCGGCGGCCTTGTCGCCGGCTTCCTGGATCCAGTCGACGAGGTCGCCCTCGTGGTTCGACTGGCGGAAATCGATTTCGAGCCCGAGCGCCGTGCCCGCCTCTCTGCAGTCGTCCGCGATGGCGGCAAGCGTCTTGCCGCCATAGATGCCAGGCTCGCGCTTGCCGAGCGCGTTGAGATTGGGACCGTTCAGGACGAAAACCGTTTTCAAAAAATGCCGACCTTTTCCGGCACCGGCGTCAAACCGGCGCTGGGCCCTCTATAATGGGCATAGACGCCCGCGGAAAGAGCGCAAGTGCGTTCTTTCACTGTCCACAACAGGCGGAAATGCGCCCGTGAAGAAAACCCGCGGCCGATCAAAGCGCGGCTTTCGCCGCCTCGATCTTCTCCGCCAGGACTTCCTGTCCGAGCGCCCCGAACACGACCTCGTTGCCGACGACATAGGACGGCGTTCCGGTGATCGCCAGCTTGTTGGCGAGATCGTAGGTCTTGGAGAAGGCTTCGGTGATGGACGGGTCCTTCATCTTTTCACGCAGCGTCGCTTCGTCCGCGCCGAGCGAAAGCGCGACCTTGATCGCCGCCGCCTCGGTGGCGCGTCCCTGGCCGCCGAGCAGCGCATTGTGGAACTCGCCGTACTTCTGCGGCATCATCAGGTGGAAGGCCATCGAGACGACGCTGGCCTTCTGCGAATCCGGGCCGAGGATCGGGAACTCCTTGAGCACGAAACGCAGGTCCGGATCGGCCTTGGTCAGCGCCTGCATGTCTTCGATGGCGCGTTTGCAGAAGCCGCAATTGTAGTCGTAGAACTCGACGATCGTGACCTTGCCGTTCGGGTTTCCGACCACGCCGTCGAAGGAGGAGTTGAAGATCTGCTCCTTGGCGCCCTTGATGACGCCGAGATGGGCGATGCGCTGCTCTTCCTTCTGCTTGGCCTCGAGCGCATCCTGGACTTCCAGCAGCACTTCCGGATTCTTCAGGAGATAATCGCGGATGATGCCTTCGACCTCGGTGCGGTCGATCTTGGTATCGGCCGCTGCCGTCTGAAGCGGTTGCGCCGCACCGGCTTCCGCGGTTTGCGGGCTGCCGGCCACGAAACCGAACGCCAGCATGGCAAGGGCTATCGCAACTCCCGTGGTGCCCAGCAACAGTGCCTTTTTCATCGTTCGTTCCTTTGCCTGTTTTCCGGTCCGGCTGCGTCGCAGCGCACGGCCGGAAGGTTCATTATACCTTGCCCGACGGCTTGTAGTTTATGATGTCCTGGGCGCGAATCCATCGCGGCTCGCCGCGTTTGAGTTGCTGCTGCGCTCGCATGGCGAAGATCTTCGCATCCTTGTAGTTACCGGAATAGAAATGACCCTCGGCCGTGGCAAGCTCGGCGCCCGGTATGTCTCCCAATTCGCCATAGGCCTGCGCCAGATAGCGGTATCCCACGGAATTTTCCTTGTCGCGTCGCAAGCCGTTGTTGATCTGCACCACGGCCTTTTTCAGAGCGTCGGGAGTGCCCGTCGCCATCAACGCCTGACCGAGCGAAACCGGCAGCAATCCGGATCGCGCCTTGTCGAGGCTGACTGCCTTGGCGTAGGCATCGGCAGCTTCCTTGGGCTTGTTCGCCTTCATCAATATATCGCCGCGCAATTCCTGGAAATAGGCGTTGCCGGGCTGGGCCTTGATCAAGGCGTTGGTCTTGGCGAGTGCGGTGGCGATGTTGCCGAAAAGATAGGCCGATTGGGCCTCGCCATACTGCGCGGCAAGGCTGCCCTGCATCTTTCGCATCAGCCGCGACGCGGCGGCCTGGCCTTCCATGTAGACAGCGATCTTCACCCGCATCATGTCGTGGCGCAATTGCAGGGCCGGCGCATCGACCTTGTCGAGATAGGGGCTCTGCTTGACCAGCACTTCGAGGTTGGAGATTCGGTCGCGCGGCATCGGATGGCTGATCCGGTAGGGATCGACCTGCGCGCCCGACAGCGACAAGGCCGTCTGGAAACGCTGAAACGTCTTCAGCATGCCCATGCCGGACTGGCCGGTGGCGTTGAGATAGGTGATCGCCGAGCGGTCGGCCGTCATCTCCTCGGTGCGCTGATAGGCGAGAATGCTGCGCTGCGCCATCTCGCCGCCGCCAGCCGCCACGCCCACGCCGGCGCCGGCAAGTCCGCGGCTGTTGGTGGTCGCTCCCGCGACCATGGCGCCGGCGCCCAGCAAGGTTGCGATGATGGCCATCGTCTTGGCGCGCTCGAGCTGGTCACGCAGTTTCTGCTGGTGGCCGCCCGCGATGTGGCCGGCCTCGTGGGCGATGACGCCGATGATCTCGTTGGGCGTTTCGGCTTCCATCAAGGCGCCCGTGTTGATGAACAGCCGGCGTCCGGTGACGAAGGCATTGAAGCTCTGGTCGTTGACCAGGACGATGTCGATGCCGTCATTCGCCAGACCGGCGGCCTTGAAGATCGGGCGGGCGTAGTCGCGCACCAGCGCCTCGATCTCGGCATCGCGCACCACCGGCACGTTCTGGGCGAAGGCGCTGATGGAACCAGACACCGCGACGGCGACGCCAAGCGAAAGCGTCGCAACGACGCGCGCTGCCCGGGCAACCATCGATTTGGGTCGGCTCAACATGACGTGTCCACTGGTAGACGAGCGGGCGAAAGATGAAAAGTCGGCACCGGAAAAACTTCCTCAACTTGTGATCCTCACACCAATCGGGCATTTGTGCGGCGCATGCGCCAGGATGTGGCGCGCTCAATCGTCGGATCGAGGTCAAAATGGTCGTTTCGCTCTCACGCCGTGGCAATGTCGAACCCTTCCACGCCATGGATGTGCTGGCCGAGGCGAACCGGCTGAGAGCGACGGGCGCGCCGGTCATTTCCATGGCCGTCGGCCAGCCGTCCGATCCGGCTCCGGCCCGCGTTCGTGCCGCGGCGGCCAGGGCTTTGCAGGACGGGCGCATTGGCTATACCGATGCGCTGGGCCTGGCTGGATTGCGCAAGGCGATCGCCGAACACTATGGGGACCACTACGGGCTTGATGTCGCGCCCGACCGCATCGCGGTCACCACGGGATCCTCGGCCGCCTTCAATCTCGCTTTCCTGGCAATGTTCGATCCTGGTGACCGCGTCGCCATCGCAGCGCCGGGCTACCCCGCCTATCGCAATATCATGGCGGCGCTCGGCATCGAAGTGATCGAGATCGAGCTCGGCGATGCGGCCTATCTTCATGCCGCTCACCTGGAGACCGCGCATCGCGAAAAGCCGCTGAAGGGCGTGCTGTTCGCAAGTCCGGCCAACCCGACCGGCGCGGTCATCCCGGCCGATGATCTCGCGGACCTGGTCCGGACGGCGGAGGCGCTTGGCATTGCCGTCATCTCCGACGAGATCTACCATCGGCTGGCCTATGCGGCGCCCGACACCACCGCACTCGCCTTTGGCACCGGTGTCACGGCGATCAACTCCTTCTCGAAATATTATTGCATGACCGGCTGGCGCATCGGCTGGATGGTGCTGCCTGAAGCGCTGGTGCGGCCCATCGAGCGCATTGCGCAGAGCCTCTACATCTCGCCGCCGGAACTGTCGCAGGTCGCCGCAATCGAGGCCTTTGCCGCTACCGAGGAGCTGGAGGCGATCAAGGGTCGCTATGCCTCGAACCGCGAGCTCTTGATGACGCGTCTGCCAGAGCTCGGCTTTCCGCTTGCCGCACCGATGGATGGTGCCTTCTATGCCTTTTGCGACGTCACCCGGCACAGCAATGACAGCATGGCCTTCGCCCGCAAGATGTTGGCCGAGGCGCATGTCGCGGCCACGCCCGGCCGGGATTTCGACACCCAGGCCGGGCACCGCACCATGCGGTTCTCCTATGCCGGCAGCCATGACGACATGGTCGAGGCATTGGCGCGCATCGAACGCTGGCTGAGATAGATCCATGCCGGAACTCGAGCAGGCCCTGGCCGAAGTCGCGGCCGAAATGGCCGAACGCACCGATCGCGGCGAGGTCGCCACCTATATCCCGCAACTCGGCAAGGTTGATCCCAAGAAATTCGGCATCGCAGCCGTCACCAATGACGGCCGTGTGCTGATGGCGGGCGACGCCGACCAGCCCTTTTCGATCCAGAGCATCTCGAAAGTGTTCACCTTGACGCTGGCACTGGGCAATGTCGGCGATGCGCTGTGGAAAAGGGTCGGGCGTGAACCCTCGGGCAACCCGTTCAACTCGATCGTGCAGCTCGAGCATGAGAACGGCATTCCGCGCAATCCATTCATCAATGCCGGCGCCATCGTCATTTCCGACATCCTGCTTGCCGGCCATCAGCCGCGCGAGGCGATCGGCGAGATCCTGCGCTTCATCCAGTTCCTCGCCGACGACGAGACCATCATCATCGACCGCGAGGTCGCGGCCTCGGAGCGCGCCACCGGCTACCGCAACTTCGCGCTCGCCAATTACATGAAATCCTTCGGCAATCTTCAACATGCGCCGGAGCTGGCGCTCGGCGTCTATTTCCACCATTGCGCCATCGCCATGAGCTGCCGGCAGCTGGCGATGGCCGGCCGGTTCCTCGCCAATGGCGGCAAAAATCCGGCGACCGGACATTCCGTGGTGTCGGCCGAGCGGGCACGCCGCATCGGCGCCATGATGCTGACCTGCGGCCACTATGACGGCTCCGGTGATTTTGCCTTCCGCGTCGGCATTCCGGGCAAGAGCGGCGTCGGCGGCGGCATATTGGGCATCGTGCCCGGCGTCGCCTCGCTCGCCGTCTGGTCGCCCGGCCTCAACGCCAACGGCAATTCCAAGTTGGGCTCGATCGTCCTGGAAAAGCTCGCCAGGATGATGAACTGGTCGATCTTCGCGCCGTAACGTTCCGGCAGATATGAAAAATCCCGCGCCGTCTTTCGACCGCGCGGGATTCTTTCATTCAGAAAATCAGTTCAAAGGGCTGAAATCCTAGAAGAAGCCTTTCCGCTGCCACCAGCCGGCGCGCTTCGGCTTCTCTTCGGTCTTGGTTTCCGGCTCTTCGGCGACGGTCGAGGAAACCACCGGCACGACCGGAGCATCGATGGCCGCCGGCTTGCGTCGCGACGGACGGGCCTTCGGTGTGTCCTCGGCGGTCGCTGCCGCTGCCGCTGCCTCGTCCGATGCCGTGGCTGGCGTCTCGGCGGGTGCCGGAACGGCCAGTTCAGCAGTCGGCTCCTCGGCGACAGCCTCGACGGCTGCCTTCTTCGGCTTGGCTGCACGCCGCGGCTTCTTGGGCTTCTCGGCGGTCGTCGCCTCGTCGCTTACCAGAGCCATCGGCTCTTCGACAGCGGCGATTGCTGCCGGCTCGATCGCAGGCTCGCTTTCGGAAGCATCGACCCCGGAAGGCTCGGTCGCTTCATCGACGCTCGCCTCGGCCTCGCCTTCGCCGTCCTCGCGCCGGTTGCGCTTGCCACCGCGTTTGCCGCGGCGACGCTTCTTGCCCTGGCCCTCGTCGGATGCTTCCGCCGTTTCGGCCGTTCCGGCTGCGGGGACCGGAGCCTCGTCGCCGGCTTGCGGCTCGTCACGACTCACCGGGCTTTCCGACGTGGACAGATCGTCGGCCTGCGCGGACACGGAAGCACCGTCGGTGTGGCCATGTTCGCGATCGCGATCCTTGCCGCCGCGGCGTCTGCGACGCTTGCGGCGCTTGCGGTCGCGGCCTTCGCCCTCTTCGCCGGGCCTCTGCTGGTGCTGACCTTGCTGCGGCTGACGCGGCTGCTCGGCCTGGGCCGGTGCCTCGTCTTCCTCCTCGGCGATGGTCTCATCCTCGGGCTCTTCCGGTTCGACATAGGCCGGCAGGGTGCGCGCTTCGACGAAGCCTTCCGGCTTTTCGGCCAGCGCGCCGCGGAAGATCGCATAATGCTGCGAACCGACCGTGTCGTCGGCCTCAAGCGTGATGGTCAGGCCGAAGCGGCTTTCCAGTTCCACCAGCGTGCCGCGCTTGTGGTTGAGCACATAGAGCGCGGTCGCCGCGGGCGTGCGAACCGTGATGTGGCTGCGCGAATCCTTGAGCAGGAACTCCTCGATCGCCCTGACCACCATCAGTGCGACAGACGAATCGGAGCGCACATGGCCGGTGCCGCCGCAATGCGGGCAAGGCTTCATGGTCGATTCCAGCACGCTGGCGCGGATGCGCTGGCGCGACATCTCCATCAGGCCGAAATGCGAGATGCGGCCGACCTGGATGCGCGCGCGGTCGTTCTTGAGGTGATCCTTCAACCGCTTCTCGACGGCGCGGTTGTTGCGGTTCTCCTCCATGTCGATGAAGTCGATGACGATCAGGCCGGCAAGGTCGCGCAGCCTGAGCTGGCGGGCGACTTCCTCCGCTGCTTCCAGATTGGTGTGGAGCGCGGTGTCCTCGATCGAGTGCTCCTTGGTCGAACGGCCCGAATTGACGTCGATGGCGACCAGCGCCTCGGTCTGGTTGATGATGATGTAGCCGCCGCTCTTCAGCGTCACTTGCGGCTGCAGCATGCGGTCAAGCTGCGCCTCTATGCCGTTGCGCACGAAGATCGGGGTCGTATCGCGGAACGGCTGAACCACCTTGGCGTGGCTCGGCATCAGCATGCGCATGAAGTCCTTGGCCTCGCGGTAGCCCTCTTCGCCGGAGACGAGGATCTCATCGATGTCCTTGTTATAGAGGTCGCGCACCGAACGCTTGATCAGGCTGCCTTCCTCGTAGACGAGGGCAGGGGCGGTGGACTGGAGCGTGAGATTGCGCACGTTCTCCCAAAGCCGCATCAGATATTCGTAATCGCGCTTGATCTCGGCCTTGGTGCGGCTCTCGCCTGCGGTGCGCAGGATGACGCCCATGCCTTGCGGCACTTCGAGATCGGCGACCACTTCCTTGAGGCGCTTGCGGTCGACAGCACTGGTGATCTTGCGCGAAATTCCGCCGCCGCGCGCCGTGTTCGGCATCAGCACGGAATAGCGGCCGGCAAGCGACAGATAGGTGGTGAGCGCTGCGCCCTTGTTGCCGCGCTCTTCCTTGACGACCTGCACCAGCAGGATTTGACGGCGTTTGATCACTTCCTGGATCTTGTACTGGCGGCGCATCGGCTTACGGCGGTTGCGCGCTTCCTCCAGGGCATCCTCGGCGCCGACCGATTCGACCTCGTGATCGTCCGAATGCGAAGATTGAACCTCTTCCAGCATGCCGCGATCATCGTCGCTGGATTCACTGCCCTGTTCCGTCTGCGGGACAGGTTCGGAAATCACTTCGGCGTCGACGGAGGCGGCGATCGACGTCGGACCGCCCTCGCGGGTCTCGCCTTCGTTCTGTCCAGAAGATTCCTCGCTCTGCTCGGGGGAGGCTTCGCCAGGATTGGATGCATCCGCGGCCCGTTCCGAGATATCGGCCGCATGTTCGATGGTTTCCGAACCGTGGGAAGTGTTCTCCGAGACGGCGTCGTTGCCATTGTCGGCGTCGCCTGCCTCGCCGGCCGTTTCGGTTGCCTCGTCGGCATCGGCCCCGCTCGCATCGCGCCTGTGTTCTGCGCGGTCGCGGCCCTTGCCGCCGCGCCGGCGCCCGCGCCGGCCGCGATCGCGGCTCTGGCGGTCGTCGCCTTCGCCGTCCTCATCGTCCTCATCCTCGGCTTCCTGCGCTTCAGCGCGCAGCAGCGCCTGACGGTCGGCGACGGGGATCTGGTAGTAGTCGGGGTGTATTTCACTGAAGGCGAGGAAACCGTGACGGTTGCCGCCGTATTCGACAAAGGCTGCCTGAAGGGAGGGTTCGACGCGCGTTACGCGGGCGAGATAGATGTTTCCTTTGAGCTGCTTCTTGTCCTGTGATTCAAAGTCGAATTCTTCGATACGATTACCGCGTACGACGACAACGCGTGTTTCCTCCGGGTGGGAGGCGTCTATCAGCATTTTGTTGGGCATTATTTCGTTTCCCCCCGGCAGCCGTCAGCCGCAGCTTGCGGCGCAAAGGCCGCTGCTGTGTGTCTGGATGAATGTGGGTGCCGGATGTCTGAATGTCCGCCGGACGGTGCCTGCGCGCCATGGCGGTGCCGCCCGCAGCCATATTGGCGCGGTTTGATGCGGACCTTTCCATGATTGCGCTTGAAGCCATCGTCACCAGCAGAACCTTTTGAACCAAAGCCCGGAAACCGGACCAGCTTGTTTGCTCATACAGAGCCGGCGCGGGACAAACCCGGCCGTTTTCCTCACGCAGGCGATTCCCCCGCCACGGGCGCACACCTGCGAAATTCGTCGCGATCACCTGAACCCTTCTCGCATGGAGCGAAAGGAGCCGCCTTTCGTCTCACCTGTAGCGGGAAGCTGCGGAGGAGGGCGGTTCCAGGATTGCAGTGATCCACTATCGCTTTTATGATTTGGCGGGTTGGAAGGCAACCCCGATTTCCGACGCCGGCAAAAGCGGTTCCGGCACGTAAGCATGGGTCCGGGCCTCGCGTGAAAAGGCTTGGTTAACCTTCTCTGGATACCAATCGTTAATCGAGTTCGCGGCCTAACCGGCACTTCGACTACATGACCGGGCGCCTTGGCGCCAAACCGGGAGCGACTGCAAAGAGATGGGATTGGCAGGCTTCACAGACAAGGGCAGTCGTGCCGGCGGCCGTTTGCTCGCGATCTTCTGCGTCCTGCTGTCGATGACCATTTCGTTGGTCGCCAACGCCGCCGATGCCCCGCTCGCGGCAACCGGTTACAAGATGGCGGGCGATGCCACCAAGATGCGCATCGTCATGAATTTCGACCGTGAGCCCGACGTCAAATGGTTCCTCTTGCGCGGGCCCAATCGTCTGGTCATCGATCTGGCGAATACCAGATTGGCCATCGATGCCAAGGATTTGAAGCCTCGCGGGCTGGTCAAGGGCGTGCGCCTGGGTGAACTCGATGCAGGCGTGTCGCGGCTGGTTCTCACCGGCAAGGGGCCGTTCGCGGTCGACAAGCTCGATGTTCTCAAGAACAAGGACGGCGCGGGCTACCGCATCGCCATCGACATGTCGGCGGCCTCCGAACGCGAGTTCGACACTGCCCTTGCCAATCAGGCGCTGACCACCGGTTCCACGGTTTCGACCGAAAAGGGCGGGCGGGTCGGCACCGGGCCGGTCTCCAATCCGGGCCATCGCTTCACCGTCGTCATCGATCCGGGCCATGGCGGCGTCGATGGCGGTGCCGAGGGCCTGAACGGCACAGTCGAAAAGAACGTCACGCTGGCTTTCGCCACGGAACTGCGCGACAAGCTCGCCGCCGTCGGCAGATACGATGTCTTCATGACGCGCGACACCGACGAATATTTGCGGCTGGACGACCGCGTGCGCATCGCCCGTCAGCATGAGGCCGACCTGCTCATCTCCATCCATGCCGACACCATCAGCCTCAAGGGTATCCGGGGCGCGACCGTCTATACCGTTTCCGACAAGGCTTCGGATCCGGAAGCACAGGCGCTTGCCGATCGTGAAAATCTCTCCGACCAGTTCGCCGGCATGGAGATCAAGGACGACAACAAGGAAGTTACCGATATCCTGATCGACCTGATCCGCCGCGAGACTCACACCTTCTCGATGAGTTTCGCCCACACGCTGGTCGGCCAGCTGTCGACCAGTGTCGGCCTCATCAACAATCCGCAGCGTTCCGCGGGATTCAAGGTGCTGAAAGCGCCTGACGTCCCGTCCGTGCTGGTCGAACTCGGCTATCTCTCGAATGCCAAGGACGAGGCGCAGCTGCTCGACGCCGACTGGCGCGGCAAGGCGGCGCAGAGCATCACCAACGCCGTCGCGCTGTTTGCTTCCGCGCGTGCCGGAACGGGAACCGGGGGCTGAAATGCCTGACGACGCCTGCAACCACAGGCAGCGTTGCGCAACGACAACGCCCGACGCTTTTATTTGCTGCTTTAGGCCACGAAATCCGGCCTTGCCGTATTTTGCCCACATGGCGGCGACATGGGTTTTCGATTACGGGTTGGGACCGGCTCGAAAGCTTGCGCGGAAGGCGGCTTCGTCTAGGAAATTCCCGAACCAAGGACTGGAGCGGGCATGATTCGTCTCATTGGCTATTTCTTCGGCATCGGCACGACGCTGGCCCTGCTGGTCGCGGCGGGCGTTGCCATCTATATCGGCCATTTGTCGAAGGATCTGCCCGACTACGAGGTGCTGGCCAAATACGAGCCGCCGGTGACGACCCGCATCCATGCCTCGGACGGCGCGCTGATGGCCGAGTACGCGCGCGAGCGGCGCTTGTACCTGCCGATCCAGGCCATCCCCGACCGCGTCAAGGCGGCCTTCCTGTCGGCCGAGGACAAGAACTTCTACAACCACCCCGGCATTGATGTGACTGGCCTCGGCCGCGCTATCATCGTCAACCTGCAGAATTTCGGCTCGGGCAGGCGTCAGGTCGGCGCCTCGACGATCACCCAGCAGGTGGCGAAGAATTTTCTGCTGACCTCGGACCAGACCTACGAGCGCAAGATCAAGGAAATGATCCTCGCCTTCCGCATCGAGCAGGCCTATTCCAAGGACCGCATTCTCGAACTTTACCTCAACGAAATCTTCTTCGGTTTCGGCGCCTATGGCGTTGCGGGTGCCGCGCTCACCTATTTCGACAAGTCGGTGAACGAACTGACCGTGGCCGAGGCCGCCTATCTGGCCTCGCTGCCCAAGGGGCCGAACAATTATCACCCCTTCAAGCATGCCGACCGTGCGCTTGAGCGCCGCAACTGGGTCATCGACCAGATGGTCGAGAACGGCTACGTCACGCGCGAGGAAGGCGACAAGGCTAAGGCGGAGCCCCTCGGCGTCACGCCGCGCCGCAAAGGCACCTATCTGTTCGCCGGCGAATACTTCACCGAGGAGGTGCGCCGCCAGATCATCGCCCGCTACGGCGAGAACGCGCTTTATGAAGGCGGCCTGTCCGTCCGCACCACGCTCGACCCGAAGATCCAGCTCATCGCCCGCAAGGCGATGCAGAACGGCTTGATCAAATACGACACGCTGCGCGGCTACCGTGGGCCGCTAAAGACGATCGACGTGTCCGGCGACTGGGGTGTGCCGCTGGGCAATGTGAAGGGGCTGGAAGACGTTCCCGAATGGAAGCTCGCGGTGGTGCTCGACAGTTCGGCATCCGGCCTGTCGATTGGCTTGCAGCCGGCACGCCAGGCGTCGGGCGACATCGTCAAGGAGCGCGTCGAAGGCACCGTTAGCAAGGAAGACATGGGCTTTGCCATGCGCCATGTGGTCGGCGGCAAGACGGTCAGGGCCAAGTCGCCGGCCGATGTGCTGAAGCCGGGCGACGTCATCTTCGTCCAGAAGAACGAAGGCTCCGACGACGCCTACAGCCTGCGCCAGGTCCCCGAAGTGGAAGGCGGCCTGATTGCCATGGATCCGCACACCGGCCGCGTGCTGGCCATGGTCGGCGGCTTCTCCTACGCGCAGTCGGAGTTCAACCGCGCCACCCAGGCCATGCGCCAGCCCGGCTCTTCGTTCAAGCCGATCGTCTATTCCGCGGCGCTCGACAACGGCTATACGCCGGCATCGGTGATCATGGACGGGCCGATCACCATCCAGAGCGGCAACACGACCTGGACGCCGAAGAACTACGACGGCACGGTTGCCGGTCCGGCAACCCTGCGCTCCGGCATCGAAAAGTCGCGCAATCTGATGACTGTGCGCCTCGCCAACGACATGGGCATGAAGCTGGTCGTCGAATATGCCGAGCGCTTCGGCGTCTATGACCATCTGGCGCCGTATTTGCCGATGGCGCTGGGTTCCGGCGAGACGACGGTGATGCGCATGGTTTCGGCCTATTCGATCATGGCCAATGGCGGCAAGTCGATCAAGCCGACACTGATCGACCGTATCCAGGACCGCTACGGCAAGACCGTCTTCAAGCAGGACGAACGTGGCTGCGAAGGCTGCAACGCAGCCGAATGGCAGAACCAGCCGGAACCCGAGCTTGTCGATAATTCCGAACAGGTGCTCGATCCGATGACCGCCTACCAGATCACGTCGATGATGGAAGGCGTCGTCCAGCGCGGCACCGGCGCCACCATCGCCGAGCTCGGACGCCACATCGCCGGCAAGACCGGCACCACCAACGACGAAAAGGACGCCTGGTTCATCGGCTACACGCCGAACCTCGTCGTCGGCCTCTACATGGGCTACGACACGCCGCGCGGCCTTGGCCATGGCGC
The DNA here is from genome assembly GCF_020165235.1 of Mesorhizobium sp. CA13. NCBI lineage: Bacteria > Pseudomonadati > Pseudomonadota > Alphaproteobacteria > Hyphomicrobiales > Phyllobacteriaceae > Mesorhizobium > Mesorhizobium sp. CA13. The sequence continues at coordinate 24,973 of NZ_JAIUHS010000004.1, forward strand.
TACCGGCGGCGGCCTCGCGGCCCCTATCTTCAAGGATTTCATGCGCGTGGCGCTGGATGGCACGCCCAATGTCGACTTCAAGGTTCCCGAAGGCATGAATCTGGTCGCCATCAACCGCAAGACAGGCATGCGGGCCAATTCGGGCGATCCCGGTACCATCATCGAAGCCTTCAAGCCGGGCACCGGGCCAGCCGACAGCTATTGGGTGATCGGCATGGGCGCTGACGGGTCCAATGCCTCCGGCGGCGCGCTGTCGCCTCAGGCCAACCAGGCCATCCAGTCGGGCGGCGGCGGCCTCTACTGACGGGGATGAAAATGCAGGGTTGGGCCGGCCCCGGGCCGGTCCAATTTGCTTTACAGGCGGCGGCGCCATCCCTATGTATCGCGCCGACCAGGCGTCACTTTCAGCAACAGGATAAAACACCAGGCCATGCGCGCGGAAACGCAGAATATTGTCGACGAGATCAGGCAGGCGATTACCCTGCTGAGGAGGCATCTTTGACTGGGATCAGGCCATAAAGCGGCTTGAATACCTGAATGTCCGCGCCGAGGACGCCAGCCTCTGGAACGAACCGCTGGAAGCGCAGAAGCTGATGCGCGAGCGCCAGGGCCTCGAAGAAGGCATCGCGGCGGTCAGGGGCCTGACCCAGGCGCTTGAAGACAATATCGGCCTGATCGAACTCGGCGAGGAAGAGGGCGACGAGAGCGTCGTTGCCGAGGCTGAGGCCGCGATCCGCTCGATGCAAGGCGAGGCGAAGGCCCGCCAGGTCGAGACGCTGCTATCGGGCGAAGCCGACGCCAACGACACCTATCTCGAAATCCACGCAGGCGCCGGCGGCACCGAAAGCCAGGACTGGGCTTCGATGTTGCTGCGCATGTACACGCGCTGGGCCGAGCGCCGCCGCTTCAAGGTAGAGGTGCTGGAAGTGCATGACGGCGAAGAGGCCGGCATCAAGTCCGCGACGCTGCTGATCAAGGGCCACAATGCCTATGGCTGGCTGAAGACAGAGTCCGGCGTCCACCGGCTGGTGCGCATTTCACCCTATGACAGCAACGCGCGCCGGCACACATCCTTCGCCAGCGTCTGGGTCTATCCTGTCATCGACGATACGATCGAGATCGACGTTTCCGAATCCGACGTGCGCATCGACACCTATCGTTCGTCCGGTTCAGGCGGCCAGCACGTCAATACCACCGATTCGGCGGTGCGCATTACCCATCTCGCCACCGGCATCGCGGTCGCCTGCCAGGCCGAACGCTCGCAGCACAAAAATCGGGCAAAGGCCTGGGAGATGCTGCGCTCGCGGCTTTACGAGGAAGAGCTGAAAAAGCGTGAAGCCGTCGCCAACGCCACCGAAGCATCGAAGAGCGACATTGGCTGGGGTCACCAGATCCGCTCCTACGTGCTGCAGCCCTATCAGCTGGTGAAGGATCTGCGTACTGGCGTGGAAAGCACCAGCCCGTCGAGCGTGCTCGACGGCGACCTCGATGACTTCATGGAAGCCTCGCTGTCGCAACGCATCGAGGGTGGTTCTGGAGAAGCAGTGGCGGACCTGGATTAGGGCCGGCACCTACAGCGCCACACATTTGGATTGGATGATGGCTCGCAAGCTTGTTGGAAAGTGCTTCTGCGGCGCTGTGCACTATGCGGTCGCTGACGAGTTCCTGTACGCGGCGAATTGCCATTGCTCGAACTGCCGGCGCACGACAGGTTCGGCTTTCAAGCCCTTCGCGGGCATCGAACGCGCCAAGTTTGTCCTGACCAAGGGCCACGACATGTTGCTGGTCTTCGGCGACGACAATGGCCATGACGCGCACTGCAAGCGGTGCGGTTCGCTGCTCTATTCGGTCGTGCGTGAGGGCGCCTTCGTCCATGTCGCGATGGGAACGCTCGTCGACGACCCGAGCATCCGTCCGACCGAGCATATCTTCGTCGGTTCCAAGGCGCGGTGGTATACGATCAACGACGGCCTGCCGCAGTATGACGAACACGTGATCGCAGGACCTGCCGGCGAATAGGCCGGAACTTCTCTCGCTGAATCTCGTTATCTGCGATCCCGTCTTCTGGGCATGGCTGTGCCTGCCTATCCACTCGAGAGACGGCGCCTGTTTTCTGTTGCCGATGCGCGGCATTCAGCCTGCGACATCGGCGTGCAGTGGTTTCTTGCGCCGACTCACAAATCGGCTCACCATCCATGGTCGAGGGGAGACAAAAGCATCTATGGCCGGGCGCGGCAGAGCTACCCGCTGACGATCCGGCCGCTGGGAAGACACGTTTCAGGAACGGGCAAGCGAAACGCTTGATGCTCGTCGAAAGGAGCGCTTCCATGTCTGCTGCCCCATCAAGATCGGCTCGGGCCGCGGTGGGCCGACTCATGCTCTGCCTGCTTGCAATCGGAGCGATTGCGTTGCCGATGGCGCCTGCCTTCGCCCACGATGCCAAGCCTACAGCGGCGAAGCCGCTGGGTTGGAGCTATCCGTTCGCATGCTGTGCCAACTACGATTGCCGCACGGCCCATACAGGCGAGGTTTTGGAAAAGCCCGAGGGTTATGTGATCGCCGGGACAGGGGAAGTTGTCCCGATGACCGACAAGCGTGTGAAGGACAGCCCGGACGGCGAATTCCACTGGTGCGCGCATCAAGCGGGTCTAGACGCCGGTAAGACGATCTGCCTGTTTGTGCCGCCGCGCTCCTACTAAGCCCGGGAGGCGCAGCGGCGACCTAGCCCGGGGCGATGGGCGGCGGGCCGCCTGCTGAGGACGGTTGCCAGGACGGCTCCTTTGTGTTGCGCTGCCTGCGGGCGGCGGACAAGGGAGAGGTAACGTCCATGACCATCAAGGGAAGCTGCCACTGCAAGGCGACGATATTCGAGGTTTCGCAAGCACCGCAGACGCTCACGCAGTGTACCTGTTCGTTCTGTTCGAAGCGCGGTTCGCTCTGGGCCTACTACACTCCGGCGCAGTTCAAGCTCCTCACGCCGCAGAAGAATGTTTCCTTCTATCTGTGGGGATCGAAGACCGTTAAGCACGGCTTTTGCGACACCTGCGGCTGCGGGACCTTCACCGAAACACCGGACTGGTCGAGCGGAGAGCCGGATTTCGACAACCCCAAAATCAGCGTCAACTCGCGGCTATTTGACGATTTCGATCTGGACAAGGTGGAAGTGGTGGTCATCGACGGCAAGAATCTCTGGTAGATTCCCGGATGCCCAATCGGAAATTTGTGCCCCGGGGAAAAGCCATGGCCGGCGCTTTTCCCGTTCCGTTTTTCGCCGCATTTCATGGTACAAGTCGCGCGAAGGGCTGATTTGGCGCCACCGCAAGGCGTGACTTGGAGAGGGACAATCCTATGAAGAAGACCGTGCTCGTCGTCGTGGCGACGGCTGTGCTGGTGAGCGCCTGCACCACCACCGATCCGTATACCGGCGACCAGAAGATTTCCAACACCGCGGCCGGTGCCGGCCTCGGCGCTCTGGCCGGCGCCAGCCTTGGCCTGCTTGCCGGCGGCAATGATCGCCGCAACGCGCTGATCGGCGCCGGCATCGGCGCGCTCGCCGGCGGCGCCATCGGTGCCACCATGGACCAGAACGAAGCCGAACTGCGCCGGCAGTTGGAGGGCACAGGCGTCAGCGTAACCCGCTCCGGCGACCAGATCATCCTCAATATGCCGTCCGATATCACCTTCAACGTCGATCAGGACGCGGTGAAGCCCGGCTTCTACCAGGTGCTGAATTCGGTCGCGCTGGTGCTGAAGAAGTTCAAGCAGACCACGGTCGACGTGTTCGGTCATACCGATTCGACCGGCGGCGACCAGCACAATTTCGATCTGTCGCAGCGCCGCGCGCTGGCGGTCGCCAACTACTTGGCCGGCCAGGGCGTCGATTCGCGCCGCTTCGCCGTCACCGGCTTCGGCAAGACCCGTCCGATCGCGTCCAATGCCACGGCCGAGGGCCGCGCCCAAAACCGCCGCGTCGAGATCCAGCTTTCGCCACTCACCTGAGCAGCATCGATCAGAATGCAAAAACGGCCTCGCAAGGGGCCGTTTTTTGTTTGCAAAATGCGACCGATGGTGAGGCCTGCGGCCCCGGGTTCTTCTATAATGTTGCGGTGGGGTCGGCTTATCGACCGTCATTCATTGGATCAGGCGCTGCCGCCGGACGACAAGGGCAACGATCAGTCCATGAATGAGCAGTCCGACCGCAAGTCCAAGGACATGGAAGCCCGTTCCCGAACCGGAAAGCGTCAGGATCGACCAGATGGATGTGGGTAAGAACAAGACAATTGCGGTGATGAGCCCCGGGTTATAGCTGCGCATCCTGATTGCCTGCGCGATGTGAACGAAAGCGTTGATCAGGGTGGTGTAGGCGGCGATCAGCCCTATCCCGGCATTGACCGTGACAGCGAGGGTGAAAACCAGGGAGTAGATGCCCCATACACCCGGTACGTTGATCACAAAGACATCGAAACGCGTAAGCAGCGGCGCCCCGCCGCCGAGCATCTTGTTGACAAAAAGCCGGAACCGGTCGTCCGCATGCTCCTCGTATTGGTGGAGCATGTAAATCGGGATCAGCAGGAAGACCGCGAGCTCGGCTGTCTTTAATCGAGCGGCCAGCCCGATCGCCACCACGCATAGAGTGAGGCCGGCAAGCACGCCACCATAGACCCAATCTTCCACCAGACGCTTCATCACACCATCTTCGGCGACGCCGTGCGTCCTTGCAACACACGACGATATCAGACCTTGGCAACGATGCGCATGAAGGCCGGTGTGTCGTCGCCAACGGTGGCGTCGCTCGGCGATGACGGCAACAGCTTCGCCGGCCCCGACCGGCCGCTCTCAGAGTGAGATTGGCGTGCCGGAGAATTAGCTAGTTCTAAATAACCGCTTTCCCGCAGCCATGGAAAGGGTTAGCATGGTTGCTGTTCCGGAGGGGATGAGGCGGTACACCCGGCCGCGCAATAAGCATTTTTCAGCCTCGGTCTTGCACGGCCAGATCAGAAAAATCTGGGAGGAATGCATGACAAGAACAGCCGGCCTTGGGCGCTGCGGCGTCCTCGCTTTAACAGGTCTTGTGAGCGCATGGCTGGGTGTCGCGGCGGCTCGGGCCGAGGACGCCAACAAAGCTGACATCGAGGCCTTGAAAAAGTCGCTCGCCAAATATGAGGACTACACCGCCGCCGTCCGCGACCTTTATCTGTCGACGGTCGGCTGCGTCTACTATAGCGGAGAAAAGATATCCGGAGCGATGTATTACCCGAAAGGCGCCATGGGCATCCATTTCGTCAACGTCCCAAGTGTCGGCCAGAAGCTCGATCCGATGCGCCCCAATGTGCTGATCTACGAGCCGACGAAAAACGGTCTGCGCCTGGTCGGGGCGGAATGGCTGGTGCCGCTGACGCCGGATCTCAAAGAGCCGCCGAAGCTGTTTGGCCAAACCTTCATGGGTCCGATGGAGGGACACTATCCGCTCATCCCGAGGGAGTTCGTCCACTACGATCTTCACGCCTGGCTGGGTGATAATCCGAACGGCATGTTCAGTCCGACGAACCCGAACGTGAAATGCAACAAGGCCGAGTTTCCGATGTTGGAGAAGCCGACCAAGATGATGCCTGGGCCGATGTAACGGCCAGCCCAGCCAGGAACTTGCCGGGAGGGCAAGCCGGATGGCCGTCTTGCCTGGAACTAGTCGTCGGTCAGCCCTTGGCGACGATACGCATGAAGGCCGGCATGTCGTCGCCGAAGCCGACGGTGCCGTCGTTTTCGTCGTCTCGGTTGCGGGCAGGGCGACGGTCATCTCGCTGAGGCCTGGTATCGCCGCGCTCCGGTGCACGCTGCTCGCTGCGCGCCGCGGAGCCCTTGCGCCCGGAATTTTCCGAGCGGATAGCGTCCTTGCGCGTGCGCCGCTCACCGATGTCGGCGACCGTCTCCTCGGCCACGACCGGCTGTTCATCGCGCACGGTTTCCGGCGCCGCGTCTTCGCTGTGCTTGGCCTGGCGTCCGCCTCTCTTGCGCTCGCCCCTGTCCTTGCGGTCGTCGTCCTTGCGGCCGGCGCGACGCGGCGCACCGCGGCCACGGCGCGGAGCTTCGTCCTCGCCTTCACTGGCCACCACCGTCGACAGGTCACCGTCATGCCATTCGATCTTGGTGCCGATCAGCCGCTCGATGGCGTCGATGTACTTGGTGTCGGACTTGGTCGCGATGGTAAAGGATTTTCCGGAGCGCCCGGCGCGGCCGGTACGGCCGATTCGGTGGACATAATCCTCGGCATGGATCGGCACGTCGTAGTTGAAGACGTGGCTGACGTCGGGAATGTCGAGGCCGCGCGCCGCCACGTCCGAGGCGACCAGATACCGAAGCTTGCCGTCGCGGAAATTCGCCAGCATCTGCATGCGTGCGCGCTGGTCCATGTCACCATGCAGCGCGCCGGCGTCGAAATCATATTTCAGCAGTGAGCGGAACAGCTCCGACACCTCGATCTTGCGATTGCAGAAGATGATGGCGTTCTTCAGCTCCGCATCCTCGGCGCGCATCAGATTGCGCAGCGTCTCGCGCTTGTCCCAAGGTTTTGAGCCTGACTTGACCAGCCGCTGGGTGATGTTTGTGGCGGTAGAGGCAGCCTTTGAAACCTCGACGCGCACCGGCGCGTGCAGGAATTTTTCGGTCAGCTTGGTGATCTCGGGCGGCATCGTCGCCGAGAAGAACAGCGTCTGCCGGGTGAAGGGGATCATCTCGCAGATGCGCTCGATGTCGGGAATGAAGCCCATGTCGAGCATGCGGTCGGCTTCGTCGATGACGAGGATCTCGACGCCGTTGAGCAAGAGCTTGCCGCGCTCGCGGTGGTCGAGCATGCGGCCGGGCGTCGCGATGAGCACGTCGGCGCCACGCTCCAGTTTCTTGTCCTGTTCGTCGAACGACACGCCGCCGATCAACAGTGCGATGTTGAGCTTGTGGTTCTTGCCGTATTTTATGAAGTTTTCCTCGACCTGCGCCGCAAGCTCGCGGGTCGGCTCCAGGATTAGCGTGCGCGGCATGCGGGCGCGGGCGCGGCCCTTTTCCAGTCGTGTCAGCATCGGCAGCACGAAGGAGGCCGTCTTGCCGGTACCGGTCTGCGCTATGCCCAGCACGTCCTTGCCCAGAAGGGCGTGCGGAATGGCGCCGGCCTGGATCGGCGTCGGCTTGAGGTAGCCGGCATCGGTGACTGCGGAAAGGACCTTCGGCGATAGGCCGAGGTCCGCGAAAGTCAACGCTTCTTGAGCGGTCTGGGTGTCTGAGGACAAGTTCTGGCTGTCTTTGGCTGTTCGGGGAAGCGCAACGGCATCCGTCGCGGCAGGCGCCGCGCGCCCGCAAGATCATCACTGCAACTAGGCGCAAGCCCGCGATTTGTCAACACAAACGGCCGGGAATGGCTCGATTGTGAAGTCGTAACCTTAATTGCTATGTCTGATCCGGCCGCTTATCCGCGCGCCGGCTCAATATCGGCTCAATAACGGAACTGTTCCGCCAGTATGCGTTCGTTCCACGAGTGATTGGGATCGAACAGCAAAGTTGCGGTCGCCGTCGCTGATTCCCGCACCGTCACGGAAGCCACGGCCTTGACTTCCGTATGGTCGGCGGCGGCGTTCACCGGCCGCTTTTCCGCCTCCAATATGTCGAAGCGCACGGTCGCCTTGTTGGAAAGCAAAGCGCCGCGCCAGCGGCGCGGGCGAAACGGGCTGACAGGGGTAAGCGCAAGCAGCGGCGCGTCGAGCGGAAGGATGGGCCCATGCGCCGAAAGATTGTAGGCGGTGGAACCGGCTGGCGTGGCGATCATCACGCCGTCGCAATTCAGTTCCTCGAGCCGTACCTGGTCGTCTATGGTGATGCGGATCTTGGCCGTCTGATAGGACTGGCGCCATAGCGCCACTTCGTTGATGGCCAGCGCCGAGACGGTTTCGCCATCGGAGGTAACGGCCTGCATCTCCAGCGGGCGGATCGTTTCGGCGACCGCTGCCGCGATGCGCTCGGCGAGACCTCCGGAACGGTATTCGTTCATCAGGAAGCCGATGGTGCCACGGTTCATGCCGTAGACCTTTTTGCCGGTTCCCATCGTATCGCGCAAAGTTTGCAGCAGGAAACCGTCGCCGCCGAGGGCCACGACGACCTCGGCGTCCGCGACCGAATGCTGGCCATAGCGCGCCGACAGGCTTTCCAGCGCCGCTTTGGCGTCAGGCGTACCGGACGAGACGAAGGCGATGCTGTTGGCGGCTTTGCTCATGGCTCTCCGACGATGACCGGTTGGCGGCTGGGCCGGGGTAGCATGGGCGGGCCTGTGTGCAAAGAGAGCGCGCAGCCGTGCGGTTTCGAACCGGCAGTCGCGAATCATATCAGGGAACGAGCCAATGTGATGGTTAAGGCCGGGCTTAAACTCTCGTAAAGCCGCATCGATCATGTTAGCCGGCATGGGTGGCGTGGGGGCGCCCGCAGCGATTTTATGCCTTTCAGGATACGAAAGACGCTGTGGCACTTTTGATCGTGCGTGAATCCTTCGAGAGTCGAGTCCGATTTCGGGGACACGCGCCAGCCGGGACCAACATATTGCTGGTAACACGCCTGATCATCATCTCCGTCGTGCTGGGAAGCTTCGCGCTTGTCTTCGCCGAACTGGTGCGCCACGCGGAAGAAACAAGCCTCAGGCCATTGCCCACGGCCTCGCGCTGCGGCGACGCCGTGGGAACGCCTTGTCCGCAAAGGGCGCTATAGATCAAAACTAGCTGATTGCTAGGAGCGTGGTTGCAGATGGCAGCCGGCCTGGCGTTTCTGTGCCAGATACTCGTCGATCAACTGGCGATAGCGCGCCTTGCCGAAACTCGGGAAATGGCCGCCATGCACGACCGAGACGTCGAGGTCGCGCATGGCAAACAGCGTCCCCAAATAATCACCGATATCGGAATGGTAAACGTCGTCGATCAGCGGGCCGTCATAGATGATGTCGCCGGAAAGCAGGATGCCGGTCTTCTTCTCGTACAGCGCGATGCCGCCTGGCGAATGGCCGGGCGTGTGGATCACCTCGAAGGCGCGATCGCCGAGGTCGACGATGTCGCCATGTTCGAGCAGGCGGTCCGCCGGGGCGGGCATGATGCGATAATGCGCCGTGTCCCAACCTTCCGGCTGGCGATCGAACATCTCTTCATTGGCGTAGCGGTCAGCCACCGTCCGTTCGTTGCGCGGATCGGCGAGGATTTCAGCCTCGGCCGCATGCACGCAACGTTCGGGAAATTCATGGTGGCAGCCTATATGATCGAAATGCGTGTGGCTGGCGACGCAGGTGAGCTTGCGCTCGCTGACCAGCGGCACATGGCGCCTGAGGCTGAAATGGCCAAGCCCGGTATCGAACAGCAGGTCGCGGTCGCGGCCGCGCACATGCCACATATTGCAGCGGAAGAATGGTTTGATCCATGGTTCGTGGATCAGCGTGACACCGTCGCCCATGCGGATGGTTTCGTACCAGTCAGGTGCGTCGACGACCGCAAGCATGCCCATGTTCAATCCGTCAGCAGGATGATCTTGTCTGTATCGCAGGAAACCGAGACCGTGTCGCCCGGTTGCACGGCGGACGTCGCGGGCAGTTTGGCGATGAACTGCAGCGTGGCGTCTTCAGCGGAGACCGCGAGCACGCGCTTGAAGCTGCCCTGGAAGACGACGTCGCTGACCTGCGCCTTTCCCAGCTTGGTGGCGCCTGACGTCGCGGCCAGGGTAAGGTGCTCCGGCCGGATGGCCAAGGCAACCGCCGATCCCACCGGCAACGCTCCGGATGCCGAGACCGGCCCGACCTGTGTCGCGACAGTGCTTGTCCTGTCCTTGATCTCCATCACCGTTCCGCCAAGAATGGTGCTCTCGCCCATGAACGTCGCCGAAAAGCGTGTCTTTGGGCGCGCATAGACGCGCTCGGGCGGCCCTTCGTCCTCGATGCGGCCATCATTCATGACAACACAGTGGTCGGCCAGCGCCATAGCTTCTTCCTGGTCGTGGGTGACGTGGATGAAGGCGGTGCCGACGCGCTTCTGAATCGCTTTCAGCTCATCCTGCATCTGCCGGCGCAGCTTGAGGTCGAGCGCGCCGAGCGGCTCGTCGAGCAGCAGCACCGCCGGCTCGATCACCAATGCGCGCGCCAGCGCCACGCGCTGCCGCTGGCCGCCGGAAAGCTGGTGCGGCTTCTTGTCGAAGGCGGCAGCCAGTCCGACGAGCGCCAGCGCCTCGCGCGCTTTCGCGGCGCGTGTCGCGCCGTCGACGCCTTGCATACGCAGGCCGAATCCGACATTGGCGCCGACGCTCATATGCGGAAACAGCGCATAATCCTGGAACACCGTCGTTGTCGGGCGCTTCGCCGGCGGAACCGCGGTGCAGTCCTCGCCGCGTATGAACACCTTGCCTTCGCTCGGTGTGACGAAGCCGCCCAAAATCGACAAAAGCGTCGTCTTGCCGGAGCCCGACGGTCCGAGCAGGATGGTATAGCTGCCGGGCTCGATCCGCAGCGAGACGTCTTTCAGCACCGCCAACTGGCCGAAACGGTGCGAGACGCAGCGGATATCGACCAGGGGCGCGCTCATCCCGGCCTTCTCCGCAGCAATGTCAGTTCGAACAGCACGACCAGCACGATGGAGACGGCGAACACCAACGAGCCGACTGCGTTGGTCTTGGGGTTGAGGCCGGAGCGTAAGAGATTCCAGATTTCGACCGGCAGCGTGGTTTCGAAGCGCGTCAGCAGGAAGGAAATCACGAATTCGTCCCAGGAAAAGGTCATCGACAGGAAGAAGCCGGCGAAGATGGCCGGCGCCATCACAGGCACGGTGATCAAGAGCAGCACTTTCCACTCCGGCGCGCCGAGATCGCGCGCGGCGCGCTCGATATTGATCTGGTGGTCGCCCATCTGGCTGTAGACGATGGCGAAGCAGAGCGGCAGGTTGATCACGACATGGCCGATGCCGGCGGCCATCAGCGATTTCGGCACACCGGCCCAGTTGAACAGCACCAGCAGCCCCATGCCGATGATGAGATAGCTGACGGTCAGCGGCAGGGTGATCAATCCCCGCAGCAGGGCCGAACCCGGCAGCACGAAGCGCGCGAACGCCCAGGCGCTGAGGAAGCCAAGCGTGACGGCCGCGAGCGACGAAAGGACGGCCACCAGCAGCGAGTTCATCAGCGCCGAGGTCAGCCGCGTATCGGACAGGACGGCCTGGTACCAGCGCAGCGACGGGCCGGTGAAGGGTGGGATGGGGAAGGAGGTTGCCTGCAGCGAGAACAGCACGAGCACGACCACCGGCAGGAAAATGAAGGCATAGATGGCGATCGTGTAGAGACAGGAAGCGATTCGGACGATCCGGCGCATCTCAGGCTCGCTCGATCTTCAGCCAGCGGGCGCAGGCGAGATAGGCGATGGTCACGACCGCCATCAGGATGATCGAGAGCGCCGAGGCCAGCGGAAAGTCGCCGCGCCGGCCGATCTGCATCATCACCAGCTGCGGCATGACCAGCTCGTTGTTGCCGCCCAGAATCTGCGGCGTGATGTAGTCGCCGATGCACAGCACGAAGGTGAGAAAGGCGCCGACCATGATACCGGGCAAGGTCAGCGGTAGGATGACATGCAGGAAAGTCCGCACCGGCCCGGCGCCGAGATCGGCGGCGGCCTTGCGGTAGCTCGGACTGAGCTGCTTCAAATTGGCGAAGATCGTCAGCGTCAAAAGCATGACGAAGAAATGCACGAAGCCGGTCACGGTGGCGAAGCGGGTGTTGGCGAGCTGCAGCGGTTCGCTGGTCAAGCCGATACCGGTCAGCGTCCGGTTGATGACGCCGTTCTGCGCCAGCACCAGAAGCCAGGAATAGGAGCGCACGACATAGGAAGTCCAGAACGGCAGCACGGCCAGCATCAGCGCCAGCCGCTGCCAGCGTTCCGGCACCTGTTCGGCCAGGATCCAGGCGAAAGGATAGGCGAGCAGCACCGAGACCACGGTGACGATTGCCGTCACCTGAAGCGAGTTCACCATCGCTTGCCAATAGGCAGGATTGGTGAAGAACTGGCTGTAGTTGGCTGATGTGAAGCCGCCGCCCTCATGCGACGTCAGGCTGGAAAGCCCCATGGCGATGAAGGGCAAAACGAAGAACAGCAAGGTCCAGCCGAGCGCCGGCGTAACCAGCGCCCAGGGTAGGGCCTTGTTCGCGGTGCTGCTCACGACGCCCGTCTACTGCGCCTGCAGCATCTCGGTCCACATGTCCTGCATCTTCTTGTCGAGGTCGGCATTCGGCGCCGGATAGGCCTGGGCGCGGGCAAGGAATTCGGGCTGCTCGTCGAAGCGCAGGATCTTCTTCTGGTCGTCGGTGAGCGCCGCCTTGCTATTCGCCGGCATGCCCCAGTAGCAGGACGAGGTGGCAAGCCGGGCCTGACCCTCCGGGCTCATGATGTATTGGATGAATTTCAACGCCATGTCCTTGTTCTTGGAATCCTTGAACATGGCCAGCGACTGCGACCACAGCACCGCTCCCTCCTTGGGTATCGAGAAGTCCAGCGCCGGGTTCTCCTTGGCCAGGCCCGCCGTCACCCATTCACCACCGCCGACCAGTATGTCGACCTCGCCGGTGGCGAGCGCCGTCTGGCTGGCGGTCACCTCGCCAACCAGCTTGGCGTTGGCCTTCATCTTGAGCAGCTCGGCCTTGAGGGCGGGAAGGTCGGCCTCCGTGAGTTCAGCCGTCTTCTTGCCGATGGCGAGTGCTGCCATGCCGATGACCGGCAGGTAATAATCGTAGATGGCGACCTTGCCCTTGTACTTGTCGCTTGTCAGCGACGCCAAGGATTCCATGTCGGCCGGGTCGACCTTGGTCTTGTTGAAGCCGATCGTGTTGTAGCCGAACTTTTCGGTGATGCCGTAGCGCTTGCCGGCGACCACGGTGGAGCTGTCCATCTTCACCTGCGGGAAGAGGTCGCCCAACGGCAGCTTGTCCTCCGGCAGCGGCTCGAACAGGCCCTTTTCCACGCCGCGCGGCACATCGATGCTGTCGACCACCATCACGTCCCAATCGCCGGGTTGCGACTGCTCGACGATGGCGAGCCCCGCGCCGGTGCCCTCGAATTCCTTGACGTTGACCTTGATGTTGTTGGCCTCTTCGAAGGGCTGCAGCAGCGCCGGATCGGCGTGATCGCACCAGATCAGGGCGTTGAGATCGGCGGCTTGGCTGGCGCCGGCTGCTGAGAGCATCAGTGCCGTGGCGCCACAAGCGGCGCGCAGATGCCTCTTCAGGGTTGAAAGCGGATTGTTGGACCGTGCGGACATCGAGTGTTCTCCCTTGCCTTTGTGGCTTCTTGCAAAAAATTGAACCAATTCTAAAATTGAGTCAATTCTGTTTTTGTGGCAGACAGCCGGCATGAGTGGATTGAGGGCAAGGCAAAAGGCCGACCGGCACCGCCGCATCATTGAGGCGGCGGCCGAGCTTTTCCGCGAGGCCGGTTATGAAGGCGCGAAGATCGAGGCGATCGCCGCCCAGGCCGAAGTGTCGATCGGGACGATTTACAATTACTACCAGAATAAGGGCGACATCCTCGGCGCCATCGTCTCCATGGAAGTCAACGAGGTGCTGAATGCCGGGCAAGGCGTGGTGGACAGCCCACCGGCCAATGTCGGCGATGCGCTGGACACGCTGATCGGCATCTATATCGAGCACTCGCTGAACTATCTCAGCAAGGAAATGTGGCGTCAGGCGATGGCGATCTCGACGCAACTGCCCGACAGCCCGTTCGGCCAGGCCTATACGGCACTCGATCGCGCCTTGACCGAGCAGATCCGCGCCCTGATCGCAAGGTTGCTGGAGATCGGCCTGGTGCGGCGCGACATCGACGGGCAGGCCGTGGGTGAGCTGGTCTTCAACAACATGAACATGATGTTCATCGAGTTCGTGAAGCGCGAAGAGGCAAGGATACCGGAGCTGCGCGCGGCGATCCGACGGCAGAACCGCATCCTGGTGGCGGCGATCGGGGTGTGAGGATGGAAGCGACCGCGGCATGAAGCCAGCTTCCGCCAGCGTGACTGACGATGAGTGCCAACGGCGGCATCCGTCTACACCGCAGGACTCCCGTGCGCGGGATGACCTGGCGGCTTGACGTTGCGGCGATTGACAGCGTAGCCGCCGGCCCTAACCAGCGATCCGTTCGAAGCATCGACCGAAGGGAAAGCAGACGCGCGGCCGCAGTGGCGCAGGTAAAAATCAGTGATCGGCCGGATCGATCTTCGTCAGGCGCTCCCGCGCTTCGGTGACGCGCCGCTGCGCGGACCTTATCCTGCTGCAAAGCGCAAGATTGATGCCGACGCCACAGTCTCCGTCCAACATTTCTTCCGCGCGTTTGAGGGCGAGTTCCGCTCGGCCAATCCGCTGCCTGGCCTGGGCCAGTTCCATGTCCAAGAGTTCGATCATCGTTCCGCTACAGAATTTGCGGTCCCTTCGATCGTTAACCGCCTCCGGCCGGGTTTGGTTCCAGGTTATCGGCTTAAGAGCCAGGAACAGGCAGGAGAAAATCGCCGCTTTGGCATCGACCTCATTGTACGCGAGTTCACCTCTTGAGTTGAGCTTAAAATCTGATACAACCTATAAGGGCAGACAAAAGGGGGAAGATGGTCAATGGGGACGTTTTCAATCTGGCATTGGGTGATCGTGCTGCTGATGATCGGCGTGCCTGTTTTCTTTGCGGTTCGCTCAGCCGTAAAGCCGTCACAGGGCCCAGCGGCTCTTGTAGGATTCGGTGGCTGGCTTATGCTACTGGTGATCGGTCAGGTGTTGTCGCCGCTGCGCACGCTTGCCGAGTTGGCCAATTCGGTCGAGGGTTACCAGCAACTCATGCCCCTGCCAAATGGGCCGCTTGCGGTGTATAGCGAGTTTGCCCTCAATCTGGCATTTCTGGCGCTTCAACTGGTTGTGCTCATTTCGATGCTGCGGCGAAGCCGACGCTTTCAACAATTGTTTCTGTTCCAGTGGATTGCGATACCGGTTGTGTTCGTCCTGGACACGATCTTGATCTCATCAACTCTAGGCGTCCCGGTGAGCCAGATCCTCGCTGGAGATGCGCTGATGACACCCGTTCTGTCGTTCATCCTCACCGGGGCCTGGGTCGCCTACGTCTACAAGTCCGTCAGGGTAAAGAACACGTTCGGCGGGGAAGTGGCAGCCGGCCAGGTTGCGACGGCCGCCTAGCGAGAATCCGATGGGTTTCGCCTCTTCGCATGAGCAGTCCTCTTTCGCCGAAGGCTTCGGAGGACACTTCTTCCTTTTGCGAGATCTGGTATTCTTACGGGCTCTGGGTGGCCTGCCACCCGAAGCTCGAAGAGCGAAGGGTGGTGCCCCCGGCAGGAATCGAACCCGCGACCTTCGGTTTACAAAACCGCTGCTCTACCAGCTGAGCTACAAGGGCATGCGGCACCGGTTAGCCATATTTGCGGCGCCAGTAAAGACAAATGTCGGTTTTGAGGCGCTCATGAACGCTGCCGGGGGACAGATACGGCATCCTGAAAATGGCCAATTCGCTTCCTATATCCTACGGCAGGTGCAATCGCTTGGGCGAGGCTGTCGCATGATCAGATTCGTCATCATCCTGCCGATCGTCGTCATAGCCTGGATGCTGCTGGTGAAGCTTATCAGAAGCGTCAAGAACGCCAATATCGACTGGACCGGCGTCACCACCATCATCGGCTTCATCGCGCTCGCCTTCTGGCTGCGCCATGTCACGGGCATGGGGTGGTGAGTAGTGAACCGATGTCGGTCGTACGGTTCACTACTCACTACTCACTACTCCCCCACCTCCGAAAAAATCTCCTCCCCCTTTCGAACCTTTTCCCGCGCCGCGCCGACTGATGGTCAGAGGCGAATGGGTCGCCTCGATCAAAAGATCCAGGAGATCATCATGTTCAAGCGCACTCTCGTTTCAGGCCTCGTTGCCATCTTCGTCGCCACCGGGGCGCTCGCCGGCACCGTCGGCACATCGTCGGCCCACGGCATGCACGGCCATCATCATCACCACCACCACCATCACAAGAAGCACTTCAAGAAGTTCTGGTGGAAGCACCACAACCATCATCACCACAAGCACGGCAAGGTGATCATTTTCCTTTGATGGAGGGACCCAATTCTCCCGAAAGGGCGGCTTCGGCCGCCCTTTTTGCGTTGGGCGAAGTGGGACGGTCATCAATGTCCTCGCCAGGCCCTTGCAGGCCGCCGTCAGCACGACCTCCTCGGTTCACGTTCAAAAAAGATTCGAACCTTTTTCTTGTGCCGAACGACAGATGATCAAGAGGCGGATGGGTCGCCTCTCCAAACGAAGCAAGGAGATCATCATGTTCAAGCGCGCACTCGTTTCCAGCCTCATCGCAACCACCGTCGCCGCCACCGCTCTGGTCGGCACCGTTCAGCCCTCGGCGGCTCATTCGCATCACCACCACCATGGCCTCGGCATTGGCATCGCCGCCGGCGTCGGCGGTTTTGTTCTCGGCAGCCTGCTTGCCCAGCCCCGCGCCGTCTACGTCGATGAGGACGGCGGTTCGTGGCACGTCCGCCGCTGCTTCGATCGCTATTCGAGCTACGATCCGGACTCTGACACCTATGTTGGTTACGACGGCTATCGTCACTACTGCCGGCTCTGAAGAGGAGGAGCATCGTTCAGCACCGGAAGAGGGGCTCAGGCGAGCCCCTTTTCTGTTGCTTGGACGGTGGGGCACCTGTTGGATTGGCCGACTTTCAAGGAGATGCCTGAACCCACGGTCATCGGCCTTTGTCGACGCGATCGGCAATGTACAGGCATTTCCCGAAGGCCTAATCTGCTTTGGCGATGATGGGGGAGGGTGACCCTTGGACGAGCAGGACCCGAAAGAGGAACAGGTCGAAACGATTTTCCGCAACGGCACGGTCACGACCGTCGGCATCCTGCTGGCGTTTTCGCTGGGTTTCATCACGCATTGGGCCGCCAACCCGATCCCGTGGCAGACCTATCACCTGACCGCCGTGCTACCGATCCTGGCCGGCATCGCCTTGCAGATGCGGGCACTGTGGCTTCTGCTCGACACAAAGTGCCTGCAGCGGCGCGTTTTCGAGCGCGCCAACCGCATCTTCATCGCCGGCCTCATCTTCACGGCCTGCGGCGTCGGCATGGCGATCCTGCTCGATTTTTTCGATATTGCGGCGAGGAGCGCGCTGCCCGGGGCAGGTTGATCATCCGGTTTGCACGCCACCGATCATCCTGGTGACCTCGGCCGCGGCATTGCGCACCATCGGCCCGATCTCGGCAAGCCGCTCAGGCGTCACCCGGACCGTGGGGCCTGATACGGAGACACCGCCGATCGGCTCGCCGAATTCGTTGAAGATGGCTGATGCCACGCAGCGCATGCCTGGATGCCGTTCCTCGTCGTCGACCGACCAGCCGCGCAGCTTGATCGTCGCGAGATCGCGCGCGAGGGCGGGGATGTCGGACAGCGTCCTGTCGGTAAAGCGCTGCAGGCCGGCCTTGCGCAGGATGGTTCCGACGCGCTCCGGTTCCAGATGCGCCAGCACCGCCTTGCCGATGCCTGAAGCATGAAAGGGGCTGCGCGTGCCCGGCCGGAAGAAGGCGCGGATCGCCTGGTGCGTCTCGACCTGGCTGACGAAGACCACGCAATCGTCCTCGGCGACGCCGAGATTGGCGGTCTCGCCGGTTTTCTCCATCAGTTCCTGCATGACGATGCGGGCGCGGTCGACCAGCTTGCGGCGGCGCAGGAACGCCGCTCCCATCCGGTAGGTCTCGACGCCGATCGACCAAAGCTGGTCCGAGCTGTCGAACTCGACCATGCCGTGGTTTTCGAGCGTCGTCAGCATGCGGTAGGCGGTGGAGGCGGCCAGACCGCTTTGCGCTGAAATCTCGCTCAGCGACAGGCCGCTGCCTTCGGCAACGATGGCCAGGATGCGCAAGGCCCGGTCCAACGACTGAACCGAAGCCGATTCCGACGGGCCGTTGAAGGCGCGCGGCCGACCGCGCTGGCGTTTTTCAGCGGTATCCATGGCGCCATCATGCCCGATTTTTCCGAACGGACAATGAAAAAGTTTTTCACGCATTCTGCACTGCCACTTTTTGGAAAACAAAAAGAGGAATGAAATCAACATACAACGGCAGCTTCTTAGAAATGAAAAAATATTCTGAAAAAATTGAAAAATAGCCGGCTTGCTGACATTCTCGGCCATCCAACAATGACAACCCTGTGGAGGGCCGGAAAATGGCCAGGATGCGCGCTGTCGATGCGGCGGTTCTCGTTCTCGAAAAGGAAGGCATCGCCTGCGCCTTCGGCGTCCCGGGCGCGGCGATCAATCCATTCTACTCGGCCCTGAAGGCGAGGGGCACCATCCGCCATGTGCTGGCCCGCCATGTCGAGGGCGCCTCGCACATGGCCGAGGGTTTTACCAGGGCCAAGGCGGGCAATATCGGGCTCTGCATCGGCACGTCTGGCCCGGCCGGCACCGACATGATCACCGGGCTCTATTCGGCATCAGCCGATTCCATCCCGATCCTCTGCATCACCGGCCAGGCGCCGCGGGCGCGGCTGAACAAGGAGGATTTCCAGGCCGTCGACATCGCCGCCATCGCTTCGCCCGTCGCCAAATGGGCGGTCACGGTCATGGAGCCCTATCTCGTGCCGATGGCACTTCAGAAGGCATTCCACCTGATGAGGTCTTCGCGCCCGGGACCGGTCCTGATCGACCTGCCGGTCGACGTCCAATTGGCCGAGATCGAGTTCGACATCGACGCCTATGAGCCGCTGGCGCCGTTCAAGCCGGCGATGACGCGCGCCCAGGCCGAGAAGGCGCTTGCGATGCTCAACGCCGCCGAGAAGCCGCTGATCGTCGCCGGCGGCGGCATCATCAACGCCGATGCGTCGGACCTTCTGATAGAATTCGCCGAGATTACCGGCGTGCCCGTCATCCCGACGCTGATGGGTTGGGGCGCGATCCCCGACGACCACCGACTGATGGCCGGCATGTGCGGGCTGCAGACATCGCACCGCTACGGCAACGCGACGATGCTAGAGGCCGACTTCGTGTTCGGCATTGGCAATCGCTGGGCAAACCGCCACACCGGTTCCGTCGATGTCTACACCAAGGGAAAAAAGTTCATCCATGTCGATATTGAGCCGACGCAGATCGGCCGTGTGTTCGCACCCGATCTCGGCGTCGTCTCGGATGCGGGCGCCGCGCTGAAGATGCTGCTCGACGTCGCCACCGAATGGAAAACGGCCGGAAGACTGCGCGACTGGTCGGGCTGGGCGAGGGAATGCCAGGGCCGCAAGAAGACGATGAAGCGCAAGACGCATTTCGACCAGGTGCCGCTCAAGCCGCAGCGCGTCTATGAGGAGATGAACAAGGCGTTCGGGCGCGACGTCACCTATGTCACCACGATCGGCCTGTCGCAGATCGCCGGCGCGCAGTTCCTGCATGTCTACAAGCCGCGCAACTGGATCAATTGCGGCCAGGCCGGCCCGCTCGGCTGGACCCTGCCGGCAGCCCTTGGCGTGCGCGCCGCCGATCCCGACCGCACCATCGTGGCGCTGTCGGGCGACTATGACTTCCAGTTCATGATCGAGGAGCTGGCGGTCGGCGCGCAGCACAGGCTGCCCTACATCCACGTCGTCGTGAACAACGCCTATCTCGGCCTGATCCGCCAGGCGCAACGCGGCTTCTCGATGGATTACGAGGTCAGCCTCGCCTTCGAGAACATCAACCGGTCAGACGACCCAGAGGCCGGCTACGGCGTCGACCACGTCGCTGTTGCCGAGGCGATGGGTTGCAAGGCGGTCAGGGTGCGCAAACCGGAAGAATTCGCCGGTGCCTTCAAGGAGGCGCAGCGGCTGATGAAGGAGCATCAGGTTCCGGTGGTGCTCGAATTCATCCTCGAACGCGTCACCAACATCTCGATGGGCACCGAGATCGACAAGATCACTGAATTCGAAGACCTTGCCGAACATCAAGAGGATGCCCCGACGGCGATCGTGATGCTGGACTAGGAGAAAGAGAATGCCGCGTTTTTCAGCCAATCTTTCGATGCTCTTTGGCGAGCATGACTTCCTCGACCGTTTTGATGCAGCTGCCCGCGCGGGCTTCAAAGGCGTCGAATATATAGGCCCCTACGACCATGCCCCCGAGGTGGTGGCCGCGCGGCTGAAGAAGAACGGCCTGACACAGGTGCTGTTCAACCTGCCTGCGGGCGATTGGGGGAAGGGCGAGCGCGGTATCGCCGTTTTGCCGGACCGCGTGCCTGAATTCCGCCAGGGCATCGCCAAGGCGATCGCCTACGCGCAGGCGCTCGGCTGCTCACAGGTCAATTGCCTGGCAGGCATCGCGCCCGCCGGTGTCGACCGTAAGGTGCTCGAGGATGTGTTTGCCGAGAACCTCGCCTTCGCTGCGGAGAAACTGGAGCAGGCCGGTATCAAATTGCTGATCGAGCCGATCAACACGCGCGATATCGAGGGCTTCTTCCTCAACTATTCCGACCAGGCGCTGGCGCTGATCGACCGTGTCGGCTCGAAGAACCTGTTCCTGCAATACGACATCTACCACATGCAGATCATGGAGGGGGATCTCGCCCGTACCATCGAGGCAAACCTCGGCCGCATCGCGCATATCCAGCTTGCGGACAATCCCGGCCGTCACGAGCCGGGGACGGGCGAGATCAACTATCCCTTCCTTTACGAGCACATAGACCGCATCGGTTATTCCGGCTGGGTCGGGGCGGAATACAAGCCGAAGGCGGGGACCGAAGCGGGATTGGGCTGGTTCAAAGAGTCGGCTGGGCAAGGGAGCGCGGCGGCTTAGCAGTAGGAATTTGAACCCGCGCTCTACGGCGCCCCCTCTGGCCTGCCGGCCATCTCCCCCACAAGGGGGGAGATCAGACGTCATCGCGGGCCTTCGCCAATCTCCAACGTTGTAGAGGGGGGCGAGGCGCTGAAGCTGCCATCTCCCCACCTGTGGGGGAGATGGCCGGCAGGCCAGAGGGGGGCGCCGTAGAGCGCGGCTTAACAATAAAGACGGAGATACAAATGGAAACCATCGGCTTCATCGGCCTTGGCATCATGGGCGCGCCGATGGCGGGACATTTGCTGGATGCCGGCTACACGGTCATCGCCAGCGACCACCGCTCCAAGCCGCCGGCCGATCTCGTGGCCAAGGGACTGAAAACTGTCTCTGACCACGCTGCCGTGGCCAAGGCCGCCGATATCATCATCACCATGGTGCCCGACACACCGCAGGTGGCCGAGGTGCTGTTTGGCGGGAACGGCGTCGCATCAGGTCTTTCCGAAGGCAAACTGGTCATCGACATGAGCTCGATCTCGCCGATCGAGACAAAGACCTTCGCCGGAAAAATCAACGAGATGGGCTGCGATTATCTCGACGCGCCGGTCTCGGGCGGCGAGGTGGGAGCCAAGGCCGCATCGCTCACCATCATGGTCGGCGGCGAGGAGAGGGCCTTCGAGCGCGCCAGGCCCGTTTTCGAGAAGATGGGCAAGAACATCACACTGGTCGGACCGAACGGCGTCGGCCAGACCACCAAGGTCGCCAACCAGATCGTCGTCGCGCTGACCATTGAAGCCGTGGCCGAAGCGCTTGTTTTTGCTTCAAAAGCCGGCGCCGACCCGGCCAAGGTCAGGCAGGCGCTGATGGGCGGGCTGGCCGCCTCGCGCATTCTCGAAGTGCATGGCGAGCGCATGGTCAGGCGCACCTTCGCGCCGGGCTTCCGCATCGAACTGCACCAGAAGGATCTCAACCTCGCCCTGGAAGGCGCAAGGGCGCTCGGCGTCTCCCTGCCCAACACGTCGACCACCCAGAAACTGTTCAATTCCTGCACCGCCAATGGCGACGCCAGGGAGGATCACTCGGCCCTGGTCAGGGCGCTGGAGCGGATGGCCGGGCATGAGGTAGGCAGAGGCGAATAGCGAGTAGGGAATAGCGAATAGGGGTTGCAGCCGCGGATAGCCGGGATTGGAGTTCGCTGCTCGCTGCTCGCTGCTCGCTGCTCGCTGCTCGCTGCTCGCTACTCGCTACTCGCTACTCGCTACTCGCTAAAAATTTCCGTGCCGCATAAAGGCTTACCGCCGCCGCGTTCGACACGTTGAGAGAGCGGATGGCGCCGGGCATGTCGAGGCGGGCCAGTGTCGTCACCGTCTCGCGCGTCTTCTGGCGCAGGCCCTTGCCTTCCGCACCCAGCACCAGCGCAAGCTTGTCGCCGGCAAAGCTCGTTTCGAGTTCGGCCGGGCCGCCCGAATCGAGACCGATTGTCTGGAAGCCGGCCTCATGCAGTTGCCCGAGCGCGTCGGCCAGGTTCTTCACCTCGATCTGGTCGATATGTTCGAGCGCGCCCGAGGCTGATTTCGCCAGCACGCCTGATTCCTGCGGGCTGTGGCGCGCCGTGGTGATCAGCGCGCCGGCATCGAAGGCGACCGCCGAGCGCAGGATGGCGCCGACATTGTGCGGATCGGTGATCTGGTCGAGCACCAGCACCAGTCTTGTATCGCCGAGCGCGTCGAGGCGCTTGGGCTTCAGCGGCTCGGCCTCGATCAGCACGCCTTGGTGCACGGCATCCGAACCCGTGATCTTGTCGATGTCCCTGGGTTCGGCCAGCTCCGCCTTGAAGGGCAGGGCCGCGAGGTCGGCCAGTCCCAGCCTCTCGGCGGCATTGCGCGTCACCAGCATTTTTTTGACCTTGCGGCGCGGATTGTCGAGTGCCGCCCGCACCGTATGCAGGCCATAGAGCCGCACCAGGCCGTCGGCTGCGTTCTCTCCTGGCGGCACGGGCTGGCGCGGCCGGAACGGCGGCGCGCCGCCGCTCTTCTCGTCGCGGTGCGCACGGCGCAGCTTGGCGTAGTGGGTGTCTTTCGGGGTGCCGGTCTTGTTGCTCATGGCCGGCTTCTATAGCGGTCTCCGGCGGCCAGGGATATGGTCCGTCGCCGCAGCCGGCGAACAACATCGAAAAACCCTTCCCGCGCGGTTGACACCCACTGGCCTTGCCGCCATAAGGCGCTTCGCTGATTTCGGAGAAGTGATACTCGGGTCCGGATCGGCAAGAATGCCTCGTTGCATGGCTCCGGCGGCAGACTGGAGAGGTGCCCGAGTGGTTAAAGGGGACGGACTGTAAATCCGTTGGCTTAGCCTACGTTGGTTCGAATCCAACCCTCTCCACCACTGCCGGCCCGGAAGCCCTGAAACGTGAAAGCATCGGAGGCGGAAAGCGCATGGCGCTTTTCCAGGAAATCCGATACTTCAGTGCAAGGCGCGGGTATAGCTCAGTGGTAGAGCAGCAGCCTTCCAAGCTGAATATGCGGGTTCGATTCCCGCTACCCGCTCCAGATTTCCAACCGCGCCATCGGTAAGCTGAAACACTGCGCGGCCAGGTCGCGCAGCGCTCCAGAGGATGGCTGTCCACTCGTTTCAGCTGTTGAAGGCCGATGCGACCTGGTGTTGCTGCGGCACCTGGCCGTTCGGCGTCAGCTTGTCGACGATGCCCGGCAGGGCTGCGGACAGTTGCTTGAGCAGCTCCTGCTCGTCGAGCCCGGTCCGTTGCGCGATTTCCCGGATGACCTGCGGTCCGATCGCATTTCCCAGGTCATTGGGGTTGATCGGCTGGTTCTGGCCGGTGCCGACCCAGGAATCGGCGACGTTGCCGTGGCCGGAATTCTTCAATTTGTCGAGCAGGCCGCCCAGCCCGCCAAGAAGGCCGCCATCGCCTGCCGTGGTTTCATTGGGCTCGGCCGGTACGGGAGCTTGGGCTTGCTCCGGCTGTTCGGCGCTCCTGCCGCTCAGCATCTTTCCGACCAGCAACGCGCCGAGCGCGATCATCAGGGGTTTGGTGATGTTGCCGCTTGGAACGGCATTGTCAAACAGTCCCATCGTGGATCTCCTTGTCAGCCAAGCCCGTCCCATCCTCACAATGACGCAAACGGGCGGAATTTCAAGCTGGCTTGAGCTTTTGACAATCATATGAAAATGATGGACGCGGCAGGGGATTGGAGAGGAAAAATGTCAATCATCAGCTGGATTATTCTGGGCGTCGTTGCCGGCTTTCTTGGCAGCAAGATCGTCAACAAGAGCGGCCAGGGCATGATCATGGATATCGTGCTCGGCATTGTCGGCGCCATTGTCGGCGGCCTGATCTTCAGCGCATTCGGCGCGTCGGGCGTCACCGGCCTCAACATCTACAGCCTGATCGTCGCCGTGGTGGGCGCCGTGGTCGTGTTGTGGGCCTACCACCAGTTCGCCGGCAAGCGCACGATTTAAGCGCCAGCGCCGAAACTGTCTGATACTTCGAATTCCGCCGAGGCAACACCGGCCGCCGGCCGGCATGCGCGGCAGGCTTGCCTATGGCATCAGGATTGCGTCGGCCGCGGCGAAAAAAATCAGCGTTCCCGCGATGAACACCGCCCAGCCGACAAGCGACTTGCGGATGGCCGCCTTGTGCTCGGCGTCGGAGTGCTTGTTCTGGTCAAAATCGGTCATGGGGAATCTCCCTTGGCTGATCATCATGTCTTCGTCGATCAGACGATGATTCGCCGATTAGACGATCAATCTGGCTACTGCAATATCAGCTGAAAGGGCATATGCGGGCGCCTGCTAGGGCGCCAGGCCTATGCGACGACGGTCAGCCGGCGCTTGCGCTGGTCCAGCGAGACGATGGCCAATCCGCTGCCGACAACCAGAAGGATGCCGCAGACCGCCAGCGCGTTTGGGAATTGTCCGAACACCAGCAGGCCCGAAATCACCGCCCAGACGGTGAAGCAGTAGTAGAA
The DNA here is from genome assembly GCF_020165235.1 of Mesorhizobium sp. CA13. NCBI lineage: Bacteria > Pseudomonadati > Pseudomonadota > Alphaproteobacteria > Hyphomicrobiales > Phyllobacteriaceae > Mesorhizobium > Mesorhizobium sp. CA13. The sequence continues at coordinate 49,779 of NZ_JAIUHS010000004.1, forward strand.
CGGCGCCACCGCGCTGGTCGGCCCGACGCGATAGGCCATGAAGATGAAGAAATGGCCGAAGATCAGGAAAAATCCGGCTCCGGCCATGAGCAGCAAATGATGCGGTTCGGGCATGATCCAGCGCTCTGAAACCAGGTGTGCCGCACCGGCGCCGATCAGCACCACCACGACGGCGGAAATAGCCACGATCATTCCCGGCACCTCGGCCGAAACCCGCCTGCCGGTGAGATCGCGCGCGGCCGACAATGCCGCGTTGCCGAGCGCCAGCAAGGCGTAGACCGAGATGCCCTGCATGGTCGGTTGCGCCACCATCAGCGCGCCGATGAAGCCAAGGCCGATCAGCGCCATGCGCTGGCCGCCGATCCGCTCGCCGAACAGGATGGAGGAGCCGACCAGCATCAAGAGCGGCGTGACCTGTCCGAGCGCGGTGGAATCGGCGATCTGCATGTTGGCGAGCGCCACGACGTAACAAAGAATGGCGGCCAGTTCGAGCAGGTTGCGGTGCAGTACGCGCTTGTCGAAGATCAGCGGGATTTGTTTGCCATAGCCGAGCGCAAACAGCAGCGGAAAGCCCCAGAGCGCCGCCGCCGCGCCGCGCAGGAACAGCACTTCATAGGACGGCAGGCCTGCCGTGGCGAGCTTCATCATCGTATCGTTGACGAGATACGACCCGGTCGAGACGATCATGAACAGGGGGCCGCGAACGGCTGTCGGGATGAAATGCATCGGTGCAGGAAATCAGAGCGGGAACGCCGCCGCAATGGGCCATGGAGCGCCGACCAATCCGACAGCGATCGACGAGCGGCGCGCGCAATGCCGGCGCCGTTGCGCAGGGCATGGGCCCATTCCATTTCGCGCGACACGTTCCTATATCAGCGCCATATCCCCGCAATCGGATCGCGAGTTCGGACCGAGTGAGACGGCGCCCGGGCAAAAGACGCTTGTGTTTTTTAGCCTTTGTCGCTAATCGCCCCGCATTCGACTGAACTGAAGGTCCAGGCCGTCCAAGGAAAGAGACTATGGCAAAAGGTAAATTCGAGCGCACCAAGCCGCATGTGAACATCGGCACGATTGGCCACGTTGATCATGGCAAGACGTCTTTGACGGCAGCGATCACCAAGTATTTTGGCGAATACAAGCGCTATGACCAGATTGACGCGGCGCCGGAAGAGAAGGCGCGCGGCATCACGATTTCGACGGCTCACGTTGAGTACGAGACGGAGAACCGTCACTACGCCCACGTCGACTGCCCCGGCCACGCCGACTATGTGAAGAACATGATCACCGGTGCCGCGCAGATGGACGGCGCGATCCTGGTCGTGTCGGCCGCCGACGGCCCGATGCCGCAGACCCGCGAGCACATTCTTCTGGCCCGCCAGGTCGGCGTGCCGTCGATCGTGGTGTTCTTGAACAAGGTCGACCAGGTCGACGATGCCGAGCTGCTTGAGCTGGTCGAGCTCGAGGTTCGCGAATTGCTGACCAAGAACGAGTTCCCCGGCGACGACATTCCGATCGTCAAGGGTTCGGCGCTGGCGGCTTTGGAAGATTCGGACAAGAAGATCGGCGAGGACGCGATCCGCGAGCTGATGGCTCAGGTCGACGCCTACATTCCGACGCCTGTCCGTCCGCTCGACAAGCCGTTCCTGATGCCGATCGAGGACGTGTTCTCGATCTCGGGCCGCGGCACGGTGGTGACCGGTCGCGTCGAGCGCGGCGTGGTCAAGGTCGGCGAGGAGCTGGAGATCATCGGCATCCGTCCGACCACCAAGACGACCTGCACGGGCGTTGAGATGTTCCGCAAGCTGCTCGACCAGGGCCAGGCCGGCGACAACATCGGCGCGCTGCTGCGCGGTGTCGACCGTGAAGGTGTCGAGCGCGGCCAGGTTCTGGCCAAGCCCGGTTCGGTGAAGCCGCACAAGAAGTTCGTGGCCGAAGCCTACATCCTGACCAAGGACGAGGGTGGCCGTCACACGCCGTTCTTCACCAACTACCGCCCGCAGTTCTACTTCCGCACCACCGACGTGACCGGCATCGTGTCCCTGCCGGCCGGCACCGAGATGGTGATGCCTGGCGACAACATCACGGTCGACGTCGAGCTGATCGTGCCGATCGCCATGGAAGAGAAGCTGCGCTTCGCCATCCGTGAAGGCGGCCGCACCGTCGGTGCCGGCATCGTCGTCACCATCAAGGAATAGTCGACACCGGCATCAGCCGGATCGAGAAGGAAGGGCGGTCCTCGGGCCGCCCTTTTTTGTTGGCGACCGAAGATCAGCCATTGGCATGCCGGGGCCGACGCACAGTCGAACGGTAGCCGCGTCATCGAACTGGCCATCGAGGCAGGTTGAGTGTTGCTCGATTTTTCCGCTACCGTCGCTGCAGGCGGCGCTGGGCGGAGATCAAGTATGAGCCAGGATGTTCCGACACTGTATGAATGGGCCGGCGGCAGCGAGGCGCTGAACCGGCTGACGCAGACCTTCTATGACAAGGTGGCGCGGGATCCGGTCGTCGGGCCGGTGTTCAAGCATATGTCGCCCGACCACCCCGCCCACGTCGCGGCCTTTATCGGCGAGGTTTTCGGCGGCCCGAAAACCTACAGCGAAAAATTCGGCGGCCACCGCGAGATGGTGATGCATCACCTGGGCAAGCATTTGACGGAAGAGCAGCGCCGCCGCTGGATCAGTCTGCTGGCCGATGCCGCCGATGCGGTCGGCCTGCCTGACGACCCGGAGTTCCGTTCCGCCTTCATGGGCTATGTCGAATGGGGGTCGCGGCTCGCCAAGATGAACTCCAATCTCGGCGAAACCTGCGACCCCGAGACCGAGCCGATGCCGGCCTGGGGCTGGGGCGTGCCTGGCGGGCCGTACCGGGTCCCGGACACCAAATAGCCGGCCAACGGATACACCGGCCGGCAGGCAAGATCTCCGCGAATGGCATGCCGACGCACTCGTGCGTGAACCGGCGATCGATGGCGGCGGGCTGGCATCGGCCATCCCGATTTCCGGCAAAGGGGATGAAGGCCCTTTTGCTTGCAAACCGCTCTTTACAGAGCGCGCGGAAGCTTTTAGGAAGCCCCTGCTGCGCCGAGGCGCACGTGTACGGGCATAGCTCAGTTGGTAGAGCGGCGGTCTCCAAAACCGCAGGTCGTAGGTTCGAGCCCTGCTGCCCGTGCCATTTCGAGAAATGGCACGTCAAAACAAAAACTCAGCCATTTCCTAAATGGCTATCAGAAACGATATTTCTGAGGGCTGCCCTTTGAAAATCGGCGACCGGCTTGCCATATTAGGCCGATTGAGGCATAAGGGCGCCATAGCCGGGACGGAACGACTGGATGGTTCCGAGGCGGCGTTTGGTCATAAAGCGGACACTTGCCACTTGCGTGGATCAAGAATCGGTTTTATGTAGACGAAACAGACACGCGACGCGTGGAGCTGGGAAGCCGGCTTTACGCGTCTGATTTGCATGGGCGAAATGATTGTGCCGATTCGGCGCGAAAATGGACCCAGGCGGCACGTCCCGGCCAGCGGGATCATCCAGGAGACCCGGCCAACGGGTCTTGAAGACAGAGCGGCATATGGCTTCGAAAACCACAAATCCTTTCGTCTTTCTCCAGCAGGTTCGCGCGGAGACCGCCAAGGTGACTTGGCCATCGCGGCGCGAAACGATGATCTCGACGGTGATGGTTCTGGCCTTCGCTGTGATCGCGATGATCTTTTTCTTCACCGCCGATCAGCTCATGGGCCTCGCGGTCGAACAGATTCTGGGCATTGGACGCTAAGTCCGGCGATTACGGAGAAGTCGTGAAATGACTACGCGCTGGTACATCGTCCACGCCTATTCGAACTTTGAGAAGAAGGTCGCCGAGGACATCGAGAACAAGGCCAAGCAGAAGGGCCTGTCCGCCGATATCGAGCAGATCGTCGTGCCGACCGAGAAGGTCGTCGAGGTTCGTCGCGGCCGCAAGGTCGACGCCGAGCGCAAGTTCTTTCCGGGCTATGTGCTCCTGAAGGCCAACTTGACCGACGCCGTGTTCTCGCTAGTCAAGAACACGCCGAAGGTCACCGGCTTCCTGGGCGACTCCAAACCGGTGCCGATCACCGAGGCCGAGGCGCAGCGCATCCTTAACCAGGTGCAGGAAGGCGTCGAGCGGCCGAAGCCCTCGGTTACTTTCGAGATCGGCGAGGCGATCCGCGTTTCGGATGGCCCCTTCGCGTCCTTCAACGGCTTCGTCCAGGAAGTGGACGAGGAGCGGGCGCGGCTCAAGGTGGAAGTTTCGATCTTCGGGCGCGCCGTGCCTGTCGATCTGGAATTCGGACAAGTCGAAAAAGGCTGATCCGAAATCCCTGGCGCCGTTCCGGTGGTCAGGGGAGGCGGCGCGGCAACGCGCGGCCTGAGAACGGTGGGAGGCGAATGCGGCTTTAGCCAGCCGCAGGAACCGCACCACCAGACTGCAACAGCCGGTGCTTTCCCAGATCGTGGGACCGGCATAGACAAAGGCAGGAATAGAGATGGCTAAGAAAATTGCAGGCCAGCTCAAGCTCCAGGTTGCCGCGGGCTCGGCTACGCCGTCGCCCCCGATCGGCCCGGCGCTTGGTCAGCGCGGCATCAACATCATGGAGTTCTGCAAGGCGTTCAACGCGCAGACCCAGGAAATGGAAAAGGGATCGCCGATTCCGGTCGTCATCACCTACTACCAGGACAAGTCGTTCACTTTCGTCATGAAGACGCCGCCGGTGAGCTACTTCCTGAAGAAGGCCGCGAACCTGAAGTCGGGCTCGAAGGAGCCGGGCAAGGTCAAGGCCGGCACGATCGGCCGCGACAAGGTCCGCGCCATCGCCGAGCAGAAGATGAAGGATCTGAACGCAAACGACGTCGAGGCGGCCATGCGCATGGTCGAGGGCTCCGCCCGCTCGATGGGTCTGGAAGTGGTGGGCTGAGATCATGGCAAAGATTGCAAAGCGTGTATCGAAGACCCGCGAAGGCATCGATCCCAACAAGGCTTATACCTTGGGTGACGCGCTGAAGCTGCTCAAGGATCGCTCTACGGTCAAGTTCGACGAGACGATCGAAGTCGCGATGAATCTCGGCGTTGATCCTCGCCATGCCGACCAGATGGTCCGCGGCGTGGTCAACCTGCCGAACGGCACCGGCCGCTCAGTCCGCGTCGCCGTGTTTGCCCGTGGCGACAAGGCCGAGGAAGCCAAGGCCGCCGGCGCCGACATCGTCGGCGCGGAGGACCTGGTCGACATCGTCCAGAAGGGCACGATCGATTTCGATCGCTGCATCGCCACGCCGGACATGATGCCGCTCGTCGGCCGTCTGGGCAAGGTGCTCGGCCCGCGCGGCATGATGCCGAACCCGAAGGTCGGTACCGTCACCACCGACGTTGCGGCCGCCGTCAAGGCATCGAAGGGCGGCGCTGTGGAGTTCCGCGTCGAGAAGGCCGGCATCGTTCACGCCGGCGTCGGCAAGGTTTCGTTCGATGTCAAGGCGCTGGAAGAAAACGTTCGCGCCTTCGCCGATGCGGTGACCAAGGCGAAGCCGGCTGGCGCCAAGGGCAACTACGTCAAGAAGGTGTCGGTCACCTCGACGATGGGCCCGGGCCTCAAGCTCGATGTCTCGACGCTCGCAGCGTCCTGATTAAGACGATCTGGATCGGCCGCTGAAAGGTCGATCCGCAAGTGAATTCCGGGCCCGGATCGTTCTGGGCCCGGTACCGGGAGCCGAAAGGCTTCCGGACATCCTGTCCGAGATTGCAGGCGGCCCGGCCTTTATTGAAAAGGGGGGCCTTAATTCATGTGGGCCTGCATGAGACGGGTGAAGACCTGACAGCGGAGCAAGTGCTCCAATGAAAGGTTCGAACCGTGTTTGCCTTTTGTCTGCGCATCGTCCGGCTTGCCGGCGATGTGGCGAAAGGGGGCAGGATCCTCGAGCGCTGTTCGGGAGATCCGTTACTGGATGGCCCGGCCGGCAAAAGGCAACCCGACGCCTGTCCTCGTGAATGGGAATGTTCCCGTTAGCAGGATGGGGGTCAACTGGAGATAGGCAGTGGACAGAGCGGAAAAACGCGAACTCGTCACGGGCCTGAACGATGCGTTCTCGAACGCGGGTTCAGTGGTCGTGGCCCACTATGCCGGTATCACCGTCGCGCAAATGAACGACCTCCGGTCGAAAATGCGCGCTGCCGGTGGCACCGTTAAAGTCGCGAAGAACCGTCTCGCCAAAATCGCTCTTCAGGGCACGGACTCCGCATCGATCATCGATCTGTTCAAGGGACAGACGCTGGTCGCCTATTCGGAGGATCCGATTGCGGCGCCGAAGGTCGCGTCCGATTTCGCCAAGGGGAATGACAAGCTGGTCATTCTCGGCGGCGCAATGGGCACCACCTCGCTCAACGCCGACGGTGTGAAGGCACTCGCCACACTTCCGTCGCTCGACGAGCTGCGCGCCAGGCTGGTTGGCATGATCGCCACGCCGGCAACCCGGATCGCCCAGATCGTCAATGCGCCCGCGGCTTCGGTCGCGCGTGTCATCGGCGCTTACGCCCGGAAGGACGAGGCGGCATGAGGCCGTTCCTCGCTATCACAAACACACGTTCGAACCTTATGAAGGAATACAACAATGGCTGATCTCGCAAAGATCGTAGACGACCTTTCGAAGCTGACCGTCCTCGAGGCGGCTGAGCTGTCGAAGCTTCTGGAAGAAAAGTGGGGCGTTTCGGCTGCTGCTCCGGTGGCGGTTGCCGCTGCCGGCGGCGCTGCCGCTGCTGCTGCTCCGGTCGAGGAAAAGACGGAATTCGACGTCGTCCTCACCGACGCCGGCGCCCAGAAGATCAACGTCATCAAGGAAGTCCGCGCCATCACCGGCCTTGGCCTCAAGGAAGCCAAGGACCTGGTCGAAGCGGCTCCGAAGCCGGTCAAGGAAGCCGTTTCCAAGGCCGACGCCGACAAGTTCAAGGCCCAGCTGGAAGCAGCCGGCGCCAAGGTCGAGCTGAAGTAAGCGTAACAAGCGGCGGACGGCCTCGCGCCGTCCGCCACTCCCCCGGGTGACCTTGGGGAGGCTGCGTAGCGCGAGATGTACGAAAACCTCTTTCCTGAGGGCCGGAAACCGGCTCTCAGGAAACGGGTTTTCTCCCGTTTTAGCCGGCCGCCGCCAAGTAGTTTGGTAATGGGGCCGGAGAACAGACAGAGAGCCGCTGCCCAGGCGGTTCGGATGCAAGGCGAGCCGCGGCGAGGCTCGCCCCGAGTTTAGAGCTAAGGAGCGACGATGGCCCAGACCCAGACTTTCAATGGCCGCAGACGCGTACGCAAGTTCTTCGGAAAGATCCCGGAAGTTGCGGAGATGCCGAACCTCATCGAGGTTCAGAAGGCATCCTATGACCAGTTCCTGATGGTGGACGAGCCCAAGGGTGGACGTCCGGACGAGGGACTGCAGGCTGTTTTCAAGTCGGTCTTCCCGATCTCCGATTTTTCCGGCTCCTCGATGCTGGAGTTCGTGAAGTACGAGTTCGAAGGACCGAAATTCGACGTTGACGAATGCCGTCAGCGCGACCTCACCTATGCCGCGCCGCTGAAGGTGACGCTGCGCCTGATCGTGTTCGATATCGACGAGGATACCGGCGCGAAGTCGATCAAGGACATCAAGGAGCAGGACGTCTACATGGGCGACATGCCGCTCATGACCTCGAACGGTACCTTCATCGTCAACGGCACCGAGCGCGTCATCGTCTCGCAGATGCACCGCTCGCCGGGCGTCTTCTTCGACCATGACAAGGGCAAGTCGCACTCGTCGGGCAAGCTCCTGTTTGCCGCGCGCGTCATCCCTTATCGCGGTTCGTGGCTCGACATCGAGTTCGATTCCAAGGACGTCGTGCACGCCCGCATCGACCGTCGCCGCAAGATTCCGGTGACGTCGCTGCTGATGGCGCTCGGCATGGACGGCGAAGAGATCCTGTCGACCTTCTACAACAAGATCACCTACAAGCGCGCCGGCGATCACTGGCGCATTCCGTTCAACGTCGATCGTTTCCGCGGCCTGAAGGCTGTCGGCGACCTGGTCGACGCCGATACGGGTGAGGTTGTTGTCGAGGCCGGCAAGAAGATCACCGCCCGCCAGGCTCGCCAGCTCGGCGAAAAGGGCCTGAAGGCGATCAAGGCGACCGACGAGGACCTGCTTGGCAACTATCTCGCCGAGGACATCGTCAACTACGCCACCGGCGAGATCTTCCTCGAAGCCGGCGACGAGATCGACGACAAGACGCTGAAGGTGCTGCTCGGCACCGGCGAGGACGAGATCCAGATCCTTGACATCGACCACGTCAATGTCGGCGCCTACATCAGAAACACGCTCGCCGTCGACAAGAACGAGAGCCGCCAGGACGCGCTGTTCGACATCTACCGTGTCATGCGCCCGGGCGAGCCGCCGACGCTCGAAACCGCCGAAGCCATGTTCAACTCGCTGTTCTTCGACAGCGAGCGCTACGACCTGTCCGCCGTTGGCCGCGTCAAGATGAACATGCGCCTCGAACTCAAGGCCGAGGATACCGTGCGCGTGCTGCGCAAGGACGACATCCTGGCCGTGGTCAAGACACTGGTCGAACTGCGTGACGGCAAGGGCGAGATCGACGACATCGACAATCTCGGCAATCGCCGCGTGCGTTCGGTCGGCGAGCTGATGGAAAACCAGTACCGCGTCGGCCTGCTGCGCATGGAGCGCGCGATCAAGGAGCGTATGTCCTCGATCGAGATCGACACGGTCATGCCGCAGGACCTGATCAACGCCAAGCCGGCGGCTGCCGCCGTGCGCGAGTTCTTCGGTTCCTCCCAGCTGTCGCAGTTCATGGACCAGACCAACCCGCTGTCGGAGATCACCCACAAGCGCCGTCTCTCCGCGCTTGGACCGGGCGGTCTGACCCGCGAGCGCGCCGGCTTCGAGGTGCGCGACGTGCACCCGACGCATTACGGCCGCATCTGCCCGATCGAGACGCCGGAAGGCCCGAATATCGGCCTGATCAACTCGCTCGCCACCTTCGCGCGCGTCAACAAGTACGGCTTCATCGAGAGCCCGTACCGCAAGATCGTCGACGGCAAGCTGACCAATGACGTCGTCTATCTGTCGGCGATGGAAGAGGCCAAGCACCATGTCGCGCAGGCCAATGCCGAGCTCGACAAGGATGGCCGCTTTGTCGACGAATTCGTCATTTGCCGCAGTGCCGGCGAAGTGATGATGGCGCCCCGCGAAAACGTCGACCTTATGGACGTTTCGCCCAAGCAGATGGTGTCGGTGGCCGCGGCCCTGATCCCGTTCCTTGAGAACGACGACGCCAACCGCGCGCTGATGGGCTCGAACATGCAGCGCCAGGCCGTGCCGCTGGTGCGCGCCGAAGCGCCGTTCGTCGGCACCGGCATGGAGCCGATCGTCGCCCGCGATTCGGGCGCCGCCATCGGCGCCCGCCGCGGCGGCATCGTCGACCAGGTGGACGCGACGCGTATCGTCATCCGCGCAACGGAAGATCTTGATCCGGGCAAGTCCGGCGTCGACATCTACCGGCTGATGAAGTTCCAGCGTTCGAACCAGAACACCTGCATCAACCAGCGTCCGCTGGTGCGCATGGGCGACCGGGTCAACAAGGGCGACATCATCGCGGACGGTCCTTCGACCGAGCTCGGCGATCTGGCTCTCGGCCGCAACGTGCTGGTCGCGTTCATGCCGTGGAACGGCTACAACTACGAGGACTCGATCCTCCTGTCCGAGCGCATCGTCGCCGACGACGTCTTCACCTCGATCCACATCGAGGAGTTCGAGGTCATGGCGCGCGACACCAAGCTCGGACCGGAGGAAATCACGCGCGACATTCCGAACGTCTCGGAAGAAGCGCTGAAGAACCTCGATGAAGCCGGCATCGTCTATATCGGTGCCGAAGTTCAGCCGGGCGATATCCTGGTCGGCAAGATCACGCCGAAGGGCGAAAGCCCGATGACGCCGGAAGAAAAGCTTCTGCGCGCCATCTTCGGCGAAAAGGCATCCGATGTGCGCGACACCTCGATGCGCATGCCTCCGGGCACCTTCGGCACCGTCGTCGAGGTGCGCGTGTTCAATCGCCACGGTGTGGAGAAGGACGAGCGCGCCATGGCGATCGAGCGCGAGGAGATCGAACGCCTCGCCAAGGACCGTGACGACGAGCAGGCGATCCTGGATCGCAACGTCTACGCGCGCCTTTCCGACGTGCTCGTCGGCAAGGAAGCGATCGCCGGACCGAAGGGCTTCAAGAAGGGCTCGACGCTGTCGAAGGACACGCTCGACGAGTATCCGCGTTCGCAGTGGTGGCAGTTCGCCGTGGAGAACGAAAAGCTCCAGAGCGAACTGGAAGCCCTGCGCGGCCAGTACGACGATTCCAAGAAGGCGCTCGAACAGCGCTTCATGGACAAGGTCGAGAAGGTGCAGCGCGGCGACGAAATGCCTCCGGGCGTCATGAAGATGGTCAAGGTCTTCGTGGCGGTGAAGCGCAAGATGCAGCCGGGCGACAAGATGGCCGGCCGTCACGGCAACAAGGGTGTCGTGTCGCGCATCGTTCCGGTCGAGGACATGCCTTTCCTCGAGGACGGCACGCATGCCGATATCGTGCTCAACCCGCTGGGTGTGCCGAGCCGCATGAATGTCGGCCAGATCCTGGAAACGCATCTGGGCTGGGCTTGCGCCGGAATGGGCAGGAAGATCGGCGAGATGATCGACGCCTACAAGTCTGCCGGCGACATCAAGCCGCTGCGCAAGACGCTGGAGAGCTTCATGCCCGCCAACGACCGCAACGAGCCGGTCCGCGAGTATGACGACGAGAGCATCGTTCGCCTGAGCGAGCAGATGCGCCGCGGCGTCTCGATCGCGACCCCGGTGTTCGACGGCGCGCACGAGGCCGACATCAACGTCATGCTGCAGCAGGCGGGCCTGCACACCAGCGGTCAGTCGCAGCTCTATGACGGACGCACCGGCGAGCCGTTCGATCGCAAGGTGACGATGGGCTACATCTACATGCTCAAGCTTCACCACCTCGTGGACGACAAGATCCACGCGCGCTCGATCGGTCCGTACTCGCTCGTCACCCAGCAGCCGCTGGGCGGCAAGGCGCAGTTCGGCGGCCAGCGCTTCGGCGAAATGGAGGTCTGGGCACTGGAAGCCTACGGCGCCGCCTACACGCTGCAGGAAATGCTGACGGTGAAGTCGGACGACGTCGCCGGCCGCACCAAGGTCTACGAGGCGATCGTCCGCGGTGACGACACCTTCGAGGCCGGCATTCCCGAGAGCTTCAACGTTCTCGTCAAGGAGATGCGGTCGCTCGGCCTCAACGTCGAATTGGAGAACACCAAGCTCGACGAAGCCCCGGTTCGGCTGCCCGACGCAGCGGAATAAACAAGACACCCGGTCGCGGGAGAGGCTTCCGCGACCGGGTGCGCCAAATTCTTCGGCCGGTGGGCCGACCACTCAGCGGGCATTCGCCCCGCATCAGATGCAAGGGGTTTTCGAGGACCCCGAAAGGAGAACGGCATGAACCAAGAGGTCATGAATCTCTTCAATCCCCAGGCGCCGGCGCAGGTGTTCGATTCCATCCGGATATCGCTTGCCAGCCCTGAGAAGATTCTGTCCTGGTCGTTCGGCGAGATCAAGAAGCCGGAGACCATCAACTACCGCACCTTCAAGCCGGAGCGTGACGGTCTGTTCTGCGCGCGCATTTTTGGCCCGATCAAGGACTACGAATGCCTGTGCGGCAAGTACAAGCGCATGAAGTACAAGGGCGTCATCTGCGAAAAGTGCGGCGTCGAAGTCACGCTGTCGCGCGTTCGCCGCGAGCGCATGGGCCATATCGAGCTGGCGGCGCCCGTCGCCCATATCTGGTTCCTGAAGTCGCTGCCCTCGCGCATCGGCACGCTGCTCGACATGACCTTGAAGGACATCGAGCGCGTTCTCTACTTCGAGAACTACATCGTCACCGAACCCGGCCTCACCGCGCTGAAGGAGCACCAGCTGCTCAGCGAGGAAGAGTACATGATCGCCGTCGACGAATATGGCGAGGATAGCTTCACCGCCATGATCGGCGCCGAGGCCATTCATGACCTTCTGGCCGGCATGGACCTGGAGAAGATCGCCGGCGACCTGCGTTCGGAGCTGGCTTCGACCACGTCCGAGCTGAAGCAGAAGAAGTATCTGAAGCGGCTCAAGGTCGTCGAGAACTTCATGGAGTCCGGCAACCGTCCGGAATGGATGATCATGAAGGTGGTTCCGGTGATCCCGCCGGACCTGCGCCCGCTCGTCCCGCTGGACGGCGGACGTTTCGCGACGTCGGACCTCAACGATCTCTATCGCCGCGTCATCAACCGCAACAACCGTCTGAAGCGGCTGATCGAGCTGCGTGCCCCCGGCATCATCGTGCGCAATGAAAAGCGCATGCTGCAGGAAGCCGTCGACGCGCTGTTCGACAACGGCCGCCGCGGCCGCGTCATCACCGGCGCCAACAAGCGTCCGCTGAAGTCGCTGTCGGACATGCTCAAGGGCAAGCAGGGCCGGTTCCGCCAGAACCTGCTCGGCAAGCGCGTCGACTATTCCGGCCGTTCGGTCATCGTCACCGGTCCGGAGCTCAAGCTGCACCAGTGCGGCCTGCCCAAGAAGATGGCGCTCGAACTGTTCAAGCCCTTCATCTACGCCCGCCTCGACGCCAAGGGTTACTCCTCGACCGTCAAGCAGGCCAAGAAGCTGGTCGAGAAGGAGCGTCCGGAAGTCTGGGATATCCTCGACGAGGTCATCCGCGAGCATCCGGTGCTCTTGAATCGCGCGCCGACGCTGCACCGCCTCGGCATCCAGGCGTTCGAGCCGATCCTGATCGAAGGCAAGGCGATCCAGCTGCATCCGCTGGTCTGCACGGCCTTCAACGCCGACTTCGACGGCGACCAGATGGCGGTTCACGTGCCGCTGTCGCTGGAAGCGCAGTTGGAAGCCCGCGTGCTGATGATGTCGACCAACAACATCCTGCACCCGGCTTCCGGCGCGCCGATCATCGTGCCGTCGCAGGACATGGTTCTGGGTCTCTACTATCTCTCGATCGTCAACCAGAACGAGCCGGGCGAGGGCATGGTGTTTGCCGACATGGGCGAACTCCAGCACGCGCTCGAGACCAAGGCGGTGACCCTGCACGCCAAGATCAAGGGCCGCTTCCGCTCGGTCGACGCCGAGGGCAAGGTCGTGTCGAAGATCTACGACACCACGCCTGGCCGCATGATCATCGGCGAGCTTCTGCCGAAGAACGTCAACGTGCCTTACGAGACCGCCAACCAGGAGATGACCAAGAAGAACATCTCCAAGATGATCGACACCGTCTACCGCCATTGCGGTCAGAAGGAGACGGTCATTTTCTGCGATCGCATCATGGCGCTCGGTTTCGCTCATGCCTGCCGCGCCGGCATTTCGTTCGGCAAAGACGACATGCTGATTCCGGACACCAAGATCAAGCTGGTGTCGGACACCGAGGCCTTGGCCAAGGAATACGAGCAGCAGTACAATGACGGACTGATCACGCAGGGCGAGAAGTACAACAAGGTCGTCGACGCCTGGGCCAAGTGCTCGGAAAAGGTCGCCGACGAAATGATGGCCCGCATCAAGGCGGTCGAGTTCGAGGACAATGGCCGTCAGAAGCCGATGAACTCGATCTACATGATGTCGCACTCCGGTGCGCGTGGCTCGCCCACCCAGATGCGCCAGCTCGCCGGCATGCGCGGCCTGATGGCCAAGCCGTCGGGTGAAATCATCGAGACGCCGATCATCTCGAACTTCAAGGAAGGCCTGACCGTGCTCGAGTACTTCAACTCGACCCACGGCGCCCGCAAGGGTCTGGCAGACACCGCCTTGAAGACGGCGAACTCGGGCTACCTCACTCGTCGTCTGGTCGACGTGGCGCAGGACTGCATCGTCAACTCCGTGGATTGCGGCACCGACAAGGGCCTCACCATGCAGCCGATCGTCGATGCCGGTCAGGTCGTCGCTTCGGTCGGCCAGCGCGTGCTGGGCCGCACCGCGCTCGACGACATCAACCATCCGGTGACCGGCGAATTGCTGGTCAAGGCCGGAACGCTGATGGACGAGCGCGACGTGGAACAGATCGAGAAGGCCGGCGTGCAGTCGGTCCGCATCCGCTCGGCGCTGACTTGCGAAGTCAGGGTCGGCGTCTGCGCGGTCTGCTACGGACGCGATCTGGCCCGGGGCACCCCGGTCAACCAGGGCGAGGCCGTCGGCGTCATCGCGGCGCAGTCGATCGGCGAGCCGGGCACCCAGCTCACCATGCGTACCTTCCACATGGGCGGTACGGCGCAGGTGGTGGATAGCTCGTTCCTTGAAGCCTCCTATGAGGGCAAGGTCGAGATCCGCAACCGCAACGTGGTGCGCAACTCGGACGGCCAGCAGATGGTCATGGGCCGTAACATGGCGGTGCTGATCCTCGACGAGGCCGGCAAGGAGCGCGCCACGCACCGCGTCACCTATGGTTCGCGCATCTTCGTGGACGATGGCGACAAGGTGAAGCGCGGCCAGCGCATCGCCGAGTGGGATCCTTACACCCGCCCGATCCTCACCGAAATCGAGGGCAAGGTGGCTTTCGAGGATCTGGTCGACGGCATTTCCGTCCAGGAAACGGCCGACGAGTCGACCGGCATCACCAAGCGCGAGGTCATCGACTGGCGTTCGACGCCGCGCGGCAACGACTTGAAGCCGGCGATCGTGGTTCAGGACGCCAAGGGCAAGGTCGGCAAGCTGTCGAAGGGCGGCGATGCCCGCTTCCTGCTCTCGGTCGAGGCCATTCTCTCGGTCGAGCCGGGTGCTCAGGTTCGCCCCGGCGACGTCCTGGCGCGTATCCCGATGGAAAGCGCCAAGACCAAGGACATCACCGGCGGTCTGCCGCGTGTTGCCGAGCTGTTCGAGGCTCGTCGTCCGAAGGATCACGCCATCATCGCAGAGATCGATGGCACGATCCGCTTCGGCCGCGACTACAAGAACAAGCGCCGCATCATCATCGAGCCGCATGACTCGACGCTTGAGCCGGTCGAATACCTGATCCCGAAGGGCAAGCCGTTCCATCTCCAGGACGGCGACGTCATCGAGAAGGGCGACTATATCCTCGACGGCAATCCGGCGCCGCACGACATCCTGGCGATCAAGGGCGTGGAGGCGCTTGCGTCCTACCTCGTCAACGAGATCCAGGAGGTCTACCGGCTGCAGGGCGTGTCGATCAACGACAAGCACATCGAGGTGATCGTTCGCCAGATGCTGCAGAAGGTCGAGATCACCACGCAGGGCGACTCGACCTATATTCCGGGCGACCACGTCGACGTGATCGAACTGGAAGAGGTCAACGAGCGCCTGATCGAGGACGGCAAGAAGCCGGCCGAAGGCCAGCCGGTGCTGCTCGGCATCACCAAGGCCTCGCTGCAGACGCCGTCCTTCATCTCGGCCGCCTCCTTCCAGGAGACGACCAGGGTGCTGACGGAAGCCGCGGTTGCCGGCAAGACCGACATGCTGCAGGGCCTGAAGGAAAACGTCATCGTCGGCCGGCTGATCCCGGCCGGTACCGGCGGCACGATGAGCCAGATCCGCCGCATCGCCACCTCGCGCGACGAACTGATCATCGACGAGCGCCGCAAGGCCTCCGGTGTCGAGGTCGCCGAGCCGATGCTGGCGGACATGACAACCGCCGCGCAATAAGCGCGGCGGCAAGAAATCTCAGGCAACAAGGCCGCCGGGGCAACCCGGCGGCTTTTTCGTTTCAACGAACGAGAGAGGAAGGCAGATGAACACGAAAACCTGGACGGCTGTCGACAACTACATCGTTTCCTCGCTCTTCGAGGCGGATCCCGTTCTCGACGCGGTCCTGGCGGCCAACCGCGACCATGGCCTGCCGGCGATCGACGTCTCGGCGGCGCAGGGAAAGCTGCTCTCGCTGCTGGTGCGCATCAGCAGTGCGAAAAAGGTGCTCGAGATTGGCACTCTGGGCGGCTATTCCACCATCTGGATGGCGCGGGGATTGCCAGCCGGCGGCAAGATCGTGACGCTCGAACTCGATCCGCACCATGCCAAGGTCGCGCGTTCGAATTTCGAGCGGGCAGGGGTTTCCGAACGGGTCGATCTGCGGGTCGGGCCGGCGCTGCAATCGCTCGCTGCGCTGGGTGCCCAGAATGCCGGGCCGTTCGACCTCGTTTTCATCGACGCCGACAAGCCGAACAACCCCAACTATCTCTCCTGGGCCATGCGGCTGTCGCGCTCGGGGACGGTCATCGTCTGCGACAACGTCATCCGTGACGGCGCGGTGCTCGATGAGGATGGCAACGACGCCAACGTCGAAGGTGCACGCGCGGCGTTCGCCTTCATCGGCGGCGACAAGCGCCTGGACGGCACCGCGATCCAGACCGTCGGTGCCAAGGGCTATGACGGGTTTGCCATAGCGATTGTCGATTGAGTTGTTGCGATGGCGGCCGGCTCCGAGATCGGGCGACGGCCGCCTTTTCAATCGAAGAACGCCTCGACCACATTGCGCTTGCCCAGCATGAAGGCGTCGGCGACATGCTGGAGCGGTGCCAGGTCGACATCGGAGATACCGGCGCGCACGATTTCGGCGAAACGCCTGTAGAGCATCGGATATTCCGCTTCCGGTTCTTCATGGACGACGCGGCCGTCGACGGCGAGTTTCGAGCCGCCGCCCGAAAGCACCATCTTGCCTGCATCCGTGTCGACGAGAATGTCCCAGCTCTGCGGTCCGGTCTGGAGCCAGTCGAGATCCATCGTCACCGCCGAACCGTTCGCCGCGCGGAAGGCGACCTGGGCTGCGATCGGCGCGTCGCGGTTCTCCGGGAAGTCGAGCGCGGCCGAGGTGATGTACATGGCGGGCAGGATGTAGGTCGCGATCGACAGCGCGTTGATGCCGGGATCGAAGACGCCGAAGCCGCCAGGCTGCCAGATCCAGTCCTGGTTCGGGTGCCAGCGGCGCACATCTTCCTTCCAGACGATTGCCGCTGATCTGATCTTCGTCGAGGCCAAGAATGTCCGCGCCGCTTCCACCGCCGGCGCATAGCGCGAATGCCAGCTGGCGAACAGCGAAACGCCCTGTTTCGTCGCCAGCACCTTCAGGTCCTCGACCTCGCTGACCGTGGCGCCGGGCGGCTTTTCCAGGAACACGTGCTTCTTCGCCTCGAGCGCGGCGCGCGCCGCAGCGTAGCGGAATTGCGGCGGCATGCAGAGCGAGACGGCGTCGAGCTCGGGAACCGCGCCAAGCATCGTCTCGATATCGGGAAAATTTGCGATGCCGTCCACCTTGCCGTGGCGGCTGGCCGCCGCGATCAGCCGGTAGTCCCGGTCCTTGGCGAGCGCCGGAAGGTGCTGGTCGCGCACGATCTTGCCGACACCGACAATGCCTATCTTGATGGGCTGGGACACGGCCGCTCCGTCTGTTGGATGATGGTGAGCGCTTCTTATCAGAACACTTGCCCCGGGCAAGCCGAAGTCGAAAGGTCAACTCCGGCTTTGCTGGAACCGCAACGCCGGCCTCTCACCGTTGGAGGGCTTCAGCGCCGATTCGAAAGGCGAGGGCCGGTACGATTTCAGATTGGCACGTCGAAGGTCACGATCGACACTTCGCCTTCGAGCGCGCCCTGGAAGGCCGAAAGATGCGGCTCCTCGTCGGGCTCGCCCTCCATGTCGCCGATCTGGTCGAGCTCGGCTTCGGCGTAACCCTCCGCCGCCAGCGATTCGAGCGCACGGCGCACCGCCGAATCGTCATCGGGCGCAACCAGCATGACGTGCACGCCTTCCGGCTTGCCGCCTTTTCTCTTCCACACCCGGCCGGTGATGATGGTGACCGGGCGTTCCTCGTTGTCGTTCACGGGCCGATTCCTTCGCGGCGAGGGGCTTTGACTGTTCATGCGGCTTTTTCGCATGAAGCCGCGCCGCGCAACAGCCAAAAGCCATTCACTTTGCTAAAGGCTTGGCATTTTCTTCCTCGCCCTTGCAAAATGACGAAAGAAAATTACATGCGGTTTACGCATGGCTGCCAAGCCCCGGCTTCATTGCAATATTTGCCGCTCCGGGGTTGACGGTACGCGGGCTTGCGAGTAGAAGCCGCCCAGTCAGAACCGATGTGAGGCTCTCCCTTCCGAAGCGACACGCTTTGGAGTTTGCCTCAAACAGGGTTCGTTTTACGAGCGAAAAGACATTTCCGGCGTGCACGAAGCGGTTTCCGCTTCCTCTGCGATTTGTTCGGGCAAGACCGCAAGGCGCGGTTTGTGGCCCGAATTTGCGTATGGAAATGACGCTTTGAGCGAGCCTTGACCGGCACGAGACACGGAATTGAGAGACAAGAGGGTTTAATGCCTACCGTCAACCAGCTGATCCGCAAGCCGCGCATTGCGCCGGTGAAGCGCAACAAGGTCCCGGCCATGCAGCAGAACCCGCAGAAGCGGGGCGTCTGCACGCGCGTCTACACAACGACGCCGAAGAAGCCGAACTCGGCGCTGCGCAAGGTGGCCAAGATCCGCCTGACCAATGGTTTCGAGGTGATCGGTTACATTCCCGGCGAAGGTCACAACCTTCAGGAGCACTCCGTGGTCATGATCCGCGGCGGCCGCGTCAAGGACCTTCCGGGTGTCCGCTACCACATCATCCGCGGCGTGCTCGACACGCAGGGTGTGAAGAACCGCAAGCAGCGCCGTTCGAAATACGGTGCCAAGCGTCCGAAGTAAGGTTTTCCGGCTTCGGCGCTTTTTGACTGCGCCGGGCTATGAGAGATTGAGAGACAAAAGCCATGTCCCGTCGTCACAGTGCAGAAAAGCGTGAGATCAATCCGGACCCCAAGTTCGGCGATCTGATCGTCACCAAGTTCATGAACGCCGTCATGTATGACGGCAAGAAGTCGGTTGCCGAGACCATCGTCTACGGCGCGCTCGACCAGGTCCAGTCGAAGACCAAGCAGGAGCCGGTCACCGTCTTCCATCAGGCGCTCGACAATGTCGCGCCGCATGTGGAAGTGCGTTCGCGTCGCGTCGGCGGCGCCACCTACCAGGTTCCGGTCGACGTGCGCCCCGAGCGCCGTCAGGCGTTGGCCATCCGCTGGCTGATCGCCGCGGCCCGCAACCGCAACGAGACCACCATGGTCGACCGCCTCTCCGGCGAACTGATGGACGCGGCCAACAACCGCGGCACCGCCGTGAAGAAGCGTGAAGACACCCACAAGATGGCTGAAGCCAACCGCGCCTTCGCGCACTACCGCTGGTAAAGCGCGAACGAGACTGAGAGGCAGTTACGATGGCCCGCGAATATAAAATCGAAGACTACCGCAATTTCGGTATCATGGCGCATATCGACGCCGGCAAGACGACGACCACCGAGCGCGTCCTCTATTATACGGGCAAGTCGCACAAGATCGGCGAAGTGCACGACGGCGCCGCGACCATGGACTGGATGGAGCAGGAGCAGGAGCGCGGCATCACGATCACGTCGGCCGCGACCACGACCTTCTGGAAGGGCCGTGACGGCAAGATGCACCGCTTCAACATCATCGACACGCCCGGACACGTCGACTTCACCATCGAGGTCGAGCGTTCGCTGCGCGTGCTCGACGGCGCCATCGCGCTGCTCGACGCCAATGCCGGTGTGGAGCCGCAGACGGAAACCGTCTGGCGCCAGGCCGACAAGTACCGCGTGCCGCGCATGATCTTCTGCAACAAGATGGACAAGACCGGCGCCGACTTCTATCGCTCGGTCGAGATGATCGGCTCGCGCCTCGGTGCGCAGGCTGTCGTCATGCAGCTGCCGATCGGCGCCGAGACCGAGTTCAAGGGCGTCGTCGACCTGGTCGAGATGAACGCGCTTGTCTGGCGCGACGAGACGCTGGGCGCTGCCTGGGACGTCGTCGAGATCCCGGCCGACCTCAAGGCCCGCGCCGAGGAATACCGCGAGAAGATGATCGAGGCCGCCGTCGAGATGGACGAGACGGCGCTCGAAAACTACCTCGAAGGCAAGATGCCTGACAATGACGAGATCCGCGCGCTGATCCGCAAGGGCACCATCGCGGTAAAGTTCTTCCCGATGTTCTGCGGCTCGGCATTCAAGAACAAGGGCGTGCAGCCTCTGCTCGACGCCGTCGTGGAATACCTGCCGTCGCCGGCCGATGTGCCCGCGATCAAGGGTGTCGATGCCAAGACCGACGCCGAGATCGAGCGTCACGCCGACGACAACGAGCCGCTGTCGATGCTGGCGTTCAAGATCATGAACGACCCGTTCGTCGGTTCGCTGACCTTTGCCCGCATCTATTCGGGCAAGCTCACCAAGGGCATCTCGGTCGACAACACCGTGAAGGGCAAGAAAGAGCGCATCGGCCGCATGCTGCAGATGCATGCTAATTCCCGTGCCGACGTTGAAGAGGCCTATGCTGGCGACATCGTCGCTCTCGCAGGTCTCAAGGACACGACCACCGGTGACACGTTGTGCGATCCGCTGCATCCGGTCATCCTCGAGCGTATGGAGTTCCCCGATCCGGTCATCCAGATCGCCATCGAGCCGAAGACCAAGAACGACCAGGAAAAGATGGGCCTCGCGCTGCATCGCCTGGCTGCCGAGGATCCGTCCTTCCGCGTCAAGACCGACGAGGAAAGCGGCCAGACCATCATCTCGGGCATGGGCGAGTTGCACCTCGACATCATCGTCGACCGCATGCGCCGCGAGTTCAAGGTCGAGGCCAATGTCGGTGCGCCGCAGGTGGCTTATCGCGAGACGATCACCCGCAGGCACGAGCAGGACTACACGCACAAGAAGCAGACCGGCGGTACCGGGCAGTTCGCCCGCGTGAAGATCGTGTTCGAGCCGAACCCCGAGGGCGAGGATTTTGTGTTCGAATCCAAGATCGTCGGCGGCGCTGTGCCGAAGGAATACATCCCGGGTGTCGAGAAGGGCCTGCTGAGCAAGATGGGTTCCGGCCCGTTTGCCGGTTTCCCGATGATCGGCGTCAAGGCTACCCTGATCGACGGCGCTTTCCACGACGTCGACTCTTCGGTGCTCGCATTCGAAATCGCTTCCCGCGCTTGCTTTATGGAAGCTTCGCCGAAGCTCGGCGTGCAGCTGCTCGAGCCGATCATGAAGGTCGAGGTCGTGACGCCGGAAGATTATGTCGGCGGTGTCATCGGTGACCTCAACGGCCGTCGTGGCCAGATCCAGGGCCAGGAAGCCCGCGGCGTGGCGGTCGTCATCAACGCGATGGTGCCGCTCGCCAACATGTTCAAGTACGTCGACAACCTGCGCTCGATGAGCCAGGGCCGCGCGGCCTACACGATGCAGTTCGATCATTACGAGCCGGTCCCGACCGCGGTCGCCCAGGAAGTCCAGAAGAAATACGCGTAACCCGGCAGGGTGCTGCGGCAACTTAATTAAGAGCCCGTACGGGCGAGCAGGAATGGAGACATCACATGGCAAAAGGTAAATTCGAGCGCACCAAGCCGCATGTGAACATCGGCACGATTGGCCACGTTGATCATGGCAAGACGTCTTTGACGGCAGCGATCACCAAGTATTTTGGCGAATACAAGCGCTATGACCAGATTGACGCGGCGCCGGAAGAGAAGGCGCGCGGCATCACCATTTCGACGGCTCACGTTGAGTACGAGACGGAGAACCGTCACTACGCCCACGTCGACTGCCCCGGCCACGCCGACTATGTGAAGAACATGATCACCGGTGCCGCGCAGATGGACGGCGCGATCCTGGTCGTGTCGGCCGCCGACGGCCCGATGCCGCAGACCCGCGAGCACATTCTTCTGGCCCGCCAGGTCGGCGTGCCGTCGATCGTGGTGTTCTTGAACAAGGTCGACCAGGTCGACGATGCCGAGCTGCTTGAGCTGGTCGAGCTCGAGGTTCGCGAATTGCTGACCAAGAACGAGTTCCCCGGCGACGACATTCCGATCGTCAAGGGTTCGGCGCTGGCGGCTTTGGAAGATTCGGACAAGAAGATCGGCGAGGACGCGATCCGCGAGCTGATGGCTCAGGTCGACGCCTACATCCCGACGCCTGTTCGTCCGCTCGACAAGCCGTTCCTGATGCCGATCGAGGACGTGTTCTCGATCTCGGGCCGCGGCACGGTTGTGACCGGGCGCGTCGAGCGCGGCGTGGTCAAGGTCGGCGAGGAGCTGGAGATCATCGGCATCCGTCCGACGACCAAGACGACCTGCACGGGCGTTGAGATGTTCCGCAAGCTGCTCGACCAGGGCCAGGCCGGCGACAACATCGGCGCGCTGCTGCGCGGCGTCGACCGTGAAGGTGTCGAGCGCGGCCAGGTTCTGGCCAAGCCCGGTTCGGTGAAGCCGCACAAGAAGTTCGTGGCCGAAGCCTACATCCTGACCAAGGACGAGGGTGGCCGTCACACGCCGTTCTTCACCAACTACCGTCCGCAGTTCTACTTCCGCACCACCGACGTGACCGGCATCGTGTCGCTGCCGGCCGGCACCGAGATGGTGATGCCTGGCGACAACATCACGGTCGACGTCGAGCTGATCGTGCCGATCGCCATGGAAGAGAAGCTGCGCTTCGCCATCCGTGAAGGCGGCCGCACCGTCGGTGCCGGCATCGTCGTCACCATCAAAGAGTAATTTGGACTTAAACCGATCTGTCGCGGGCGCGGGTGCCCGCGCCGCGCCAGAACAAGGAAGTGACGCATGAACGGACAGAATATCCGCATCCGCCTGAAGGCGTTTGATCACCGGGTGCTCGACGCCTCGACGCGCGAAATCGTGTCGACGGCCAAGCGCACCGGTGCCAACGTCCGCGGCCCCATTCCGCTGCCGACGCGGATCGAAAAGTTCACGGTCAACCGGTCGCCTCACGTCGACAAGAAGAGCCGCGAGCAGTTCGAGATGCGCACGCACAAGCGTCTGCTCGATATCGTCGATCCGACCCCGCAGACCGTCGATGCTTTGATGAAGCTCGATCTGGCCGCCGGTGTCGACGTCGAGATCAAGCTCTAAGGGAATGAGAGCGCGGTAAGGGGCGATGCCCCTGGCCCGGAACTCTAAAGGAATTGAACCGATGCGTTCAGGTGTGATTGCAAAGAAGGTGGGAATGACCCGCATCTACAACGATGCCGGGGAACATGTTCCCGTCACCGTTCTCCAGATGGAGAACTGCCAAGTCGTGGCGCAGCGCACGCAGGAGAAGAATGGCTACACCGCCGTTCAGCTCGGCGTTGGCCTTGCCAAGGTGAAGAACACGTCGAAGGCGATGCGCGGCCATTTCGCGACCGCTTCCGTCGAGCCGAAGGCCAAGCTTGCCGAGTTCCGCGTCTCCGCCGACAACATGATCGATGTCGGCGCCGAGATCACCGTCGAGCATTTCGTCGCCGGCCAGAAGGTCGACGTCACCGGCACGACGATCGGCAAGGGTTTCCAGGGCGTCATCAAGCGCCACCACATGGGTGGTGGCCGCGCGACCCACGGTAACTCGGTCTCGCACCGCACGCACGGCTCGACCGGCCAGCGCCAGGACCCCGGCAAGGTGTTCAAGGGCAAGAAGATGGCCGGCCACATGGGCGACACGCGCGTCACCACGCAGAACGTCGAGATCGTCTCGACCGATGCCGACCGCGGCCTGATCCTGATCCGCGGCGCGGTTCCCGGGTCGAAGGGCGCCTGGATCCTGGTTCGCGACGCCGCCAAGGTGGCGCTTCCGGCCAATGCGCCGAAGCCCGCCGCGATCCGCCCAGTTGCTGCCGACATGGGCACGAAGAATGAGGCTCCGGCCACAGAGGGAGCGGAATAATGGATCTCAAGATCACAACGCTGGGCGGCAAGGACGCCGGCAAGGTGAAACTCTCCGAGGAGATTTTCGGCCTTGATCCGCGCGAGGACATTTTGCAGCGCGTCGTGCGCTGGCAGCTCGCCAAGAAGCAGCAGGGCACGCACAAGGCCAAGGGCCGCGCCGAGATCGCGCGCACCGGCGCCAAGATGTACAAGCAGAAGGGTACGGGCCGCGCCCGTCACCATTCGGCACGCGCTCCGCAGTTCCGCGGCGGCGGCAAGGCTCACGGCCCGGTCGTCCGCAGTCACGAGCATGAGCTGCCGAAGAAGGTCCGGGCGCTCGGCCTCAAGCATGCTCTCTCGGCCAAGGCCAAGAGCGCGTCGATCATCGTCATCGACGAGCTGAAGCTGACCGAGGCAAAGACCAAGGCGCTGATCGCGAATTTCGCGACGCTGGGCCTGACGAACGCCCTGGTGATTGGTGGCGCCGAGCTCGACCGGAACTTCAAGCTGGCCGCGACCAACATCCCGAACATCGACGTGCTGCCCATCCAGGGCATCAACGTCTACGACATTCTGCGCCGCGGCACGCTGGTCCTTTCGAAGGCCGCCGTCGAGGCTCTCGAGGAGCGCTTTAAATGACCGACCTTCGTCACTACGACGTAATCGTCAGCCCGGCGATCACCGAAAAGTCGACCATGGCTTCCGAGCAGAACCAGGTCGTCTTCAACGTCGCCAAGAAGGCGTCGAAGCCGGAAATCAAGGCCGCCGTCGAAGCGCTGTTCGGCGTCAAGGTGATGGCCGTGAACACGCTTGTCCGCAAGGGCAAGATCAAGCGCTTCCGCGGCACGATCGGCCGCCAGAGCGACGTCAAGAAGGCGGTAGTGACGCTGGCCGATGGCCAGTCGATCGACGTCGCGACGGGTCTCTGAGCAAGGCCGCGAGGACAGGACAATGGCACTTAAAAAATTCAACCCGATAACGCCGAGCACCCGTCAGCTGGTCATCGTCGACCGCTCGGGCCTCTACAAGGGCAAGCCCGTCAAGGGCCTGACCGAGGGCCTGACCAAGTCGGGCGGCCGTAACAATTACGGCCGCATCACTGCCCGCTTCATCGGCGGCGGTCACAAGCGTTCGTACCGCATCATCGATTTCAAGCGCCGCAAGTTCGACGTCGTCGGCACGGTCGAGCGCATTGAATACGATCCGAACCGCACCGCCTTCATCGCGCTGATCAAGTATGACGATGGCGAGCTGTCCTACATCATCGCTCCGCAGCGCCTTGCCGCCGGCGACAAGATCGTGTCCGGCGAAGCGGTCGACGTGAAGCCGGGCAATGCGATGCCGCTGGCCTCGATGCCGGTCGGCACGATCGTCCACAACATCGAGCTGAAGCCGGGCAAAGGCGCCCAGGTCGCCCGTTCGGCTGGTGGTTACGCCCAGCTCGTCGGCCGCGACCAGGGCATGGCGATCCTGCGCCTCAACTCGGGCGAGCAGCGTGTCGTTCACGGCTCCTGCATGGCCACCGTCGGTGCCGTGTCCAACCCGGACCACGGCAACATCAACGACGGCAAGGCCGGCCGCACGGTTTGGCGCGGCAAGCGCCCGCACAATCGCGGCGTGACCATGAACCCGGTCGACCACCCGCATGGCGGTGGTGAAGGCCGCACCTCCGGTGGCCGCCATCCGGTCTCGCCGTGGGGCAAGCCGACCAAGGGAAAGAAGACGCGGTCCAACAAGGCGACCGACAAGTTCATCCTGCGCTCGCGCCATCAGCGCAAGAGCTAAGAAGAGGTAACGCCAAGTGACTCGTTCTATTTGGAAAGGCCCCTTCATCGACGGCTACCTTCTCAAGAAGGTGGACAAGGTTCGTGAAGGTGGTCGCAATGAGGTGATCAAGATGTGGAGCCGTCGCTCTACCATCCTGCCGCAGTTCGTCGGCTTCACCTTCGGTGTCTACAACGGCCAGAAGCATGTTCCCGTCTCGGTGAACGAGGACATGGTCGGTCACAAGTTCGGTGAATTCGCTCCGACGCGGACCTATTACGGTCACGGCGCGGATAAGAAGGCGAAGAGGAAATAATCATGGGCAAGGCCAAAGCTCCGCGCAGGCTTGCTGACAACGAAGCGCGCGCCGTTCTGCGCACGATCCGTATCAGCCCGCAGAAGCTGAACCTGGTTGCCGCGCTGATCCGCGGCAAGAAGGTCGCGACAGCGCTTTCCGACCTGGAATTCTCGGCCAAGCGGATTTCCGGCACGGTCAAGAAGACGCTGGAATCGGCGATCGCCAACGCGGAAAACAACCACGACCTTGACGTCGATGCGCTGATCGTGGCGGAAGCCTATGTCGGCAAGTCGATCGTCATGAAGCGGTTCCATGCCCGGGGCCGTGGTCGCGCCAGCCGTATCGAGAAGCCGTTCTCGCACCTCACGATCGTCGTTCGTGAAGTCGAAGAAAAAGGGGAGGCCGCATAATGGGCCAGAAAGTCAATCCGATCGGTCTTCGCCTCGGCATCAACCGCACCTGGGATTCGCGCTGGTTCGCGAACACCGGCGAGTACGGCAAGCTGCTGCATGAGGACATCAAGATCCGCAAGTACCTCGAGAAGGAGCTCAAGCAGGCTGCCATCTCCAAGGTCGTGATCGAGCGTCCGCACAAGAAGTGCCGCGTCACCATCCATGCCGCGCGCCCGGGTCTGATCATCGGCAAGAAGGGCGCCGACATCGAGAAGCTTCGCAAGAAGCTGATGGAGATGACCAAGTCCGAGACGCACCTCAACATCGTCGAAGTGCGCAAGCCGGAGATCGACGCGACCCTGGTCGCCCAGTCGATCGCCCAGCAGCTCGAGCGCCGCATCGCGTTCCGCCGCGCCATGAAGCGTGCCGTGCAGTCGGCGATGCGCCTCGGTGCCGAAGGCATCCGCATCAACTGCTCGGGCCGTCTCGGCGGCGCCGAAATCGCGCGCATGGAATGGTACCGCGAAGGCCGCGTGCCGCTGCACACGCTGCGCGCCGATGTCGACTACGGCACGGCCGAGGCGAATACGGCGTACGGCATTTGCGGCGTCAAGGTCTGGGTGTTCAAGGGCGAGATCCTCGAGCACGACCCGATGGCTTCGGAGCGCCGCGCGACCGAGGGCGATCATGCGCATGGCGGTGGTGGTGGTGATCGCGAACGCGGTCGTCGTCGCGAAAACGCCTGAGACATTTAGGAATTTGGAGTTAGAACGATGCTGCAGCCAAAGCGCACAAAGTTCCGTAAGCAGTTCAAGGGCCGCATCCACGGTACCGCCAAGGGCGGCACCAATCTGGATTTCGGTGGTTTCGGGCTGAAGGCGCTTGAGCCGAACCGCGTCACCGCGCGCGAGATCGAGGCGGCTCGCCGCGCGATCACCCGCGAGATGAAGCGCGCCGGCCGTGTCTGGATCCGTATTTTCCCGGATCTGCCGGTCACCTCGAAGCCGACCGAAGTCCGCATGGGCAAGGGCAAGGGCGCGGTCGACTATTGGGCGGCGCGCGTCAAGCCGGGCCGGATCATGTTCGAGATCGACGGCGTCAATGAAGAAACCGCCCGTGAGGCACTGCGTCTCGGCGCGGCCAAGCTCTCGGTCAGGACGCGCTTCGTACAGCGCATCGCAGAATAAGGACGGGCTGATCATGAAAGCCGAAGACATCCGGACCAAGACCCAGGACCAGCTGACCGACGACCTGGCCAGCCTGAAGAAGGAGCAGTTCAACCTACGCTTCCAGAAGGCGACCGGCCAGCTCGAAAAGACCGCGCGCGTGAGGCAGGTCCGCAAGGACATTGCGCGTATCAAGACCATCGCTGCGGAAAAGTCCGCGGCTAAGAAGGCTTAAGGACGAAAACCATGCCAAAGCGCATTCTGCAGGGCACCGTCGTCAGCGACAAGAACGAGAAGACGGTTGTCGTCAAGGTCGAACGGCGCTTCACGCATCCCGTGATGAAGAAGACCGTGCGCATGACCAAAAAGTACAAGGCGCACGACGAGAACAACGCCCACAAGGTCGGCGATCAGGTGTTCATCCAGGAATCGAAGCCGATTTCCAAGGACAAGCGCTGGATCGTCGTGTCTTCGGACCAAGCCTGATCTCTGGACGTAAACAAACGAATTTTGGACAGACCGGGGAAGGGTGAAGAACCCGTCCCGTTAGAAAAGAAGAAGGCGGCCAGTCATGATTCAGATGCAAACAAACCTCGACGTCGCGGACAATTCCGGCGCCCGTCGTGTCATGTGCATCAAGGTGCTGGGCGGCTCGAAGCGGAAATACGCTTCCGTAGGCGACATCATCGTGGTGTCGATCAAGGAAGCCATCCCGCGCGGCCGCGTGAAGAAGGGCGATGTGATGAAGGCGGTCGTGGTTCGCACGGCCAAGGACATCCGCCGCCCGGACGGCAGCGTGATCCGTTTCGACAAGAACGCGGCCGTTCTCGTCGACAACAAGAAAGAGCCGATCGGCACGCGTATCTTCGGACCGGTTCCGCGCGAACTCCGCGCCAAGAACCATATGAAGATCATCTCGCTCGCGCCTGAAGTGCTGTAAGGAGCCGGACCAATGCAGAAGATTAGAAAAGGCGACAAGGTCGTCGTGCTGGCTGGCAAGGACAAGGGCCGTTCGGGCGAAGTCCTGTCGGTTCAGCCGAAGGACGACACCGCGCTGGTGCGCGGCGTCAACATGATCCGTCGTCACCAGAAGCAGTCCCAGTCCCAAGAGGGCGGGATCATCACCAAGGAAGCGCCGATCCAGCTGTCGAACATCGCGCTGGCCGACCCCAAGGATGGCAAGCCGACCCGCGTCGGCTTCATCTTCCAGAAGGACGGCAAGAAGGTGCGCGTCGCCAAGCGCTCGGGAGAAGTCATCAATGGCTAAGGCTCAAACCAAGCAGGCGACCGCCCAGAACACGCCGCGCCTCAAGCAGGTCTACAACGAGACCATCCGCAAGGCCCTGCAGGAGCAGTTCGGCTACGAGAACGAGATGCAGGTTCCGCGCATCGACAAGATCGTGCTGAACATGGGTGTTGGTGAAGCGACCGGCGATTCGAAGAAGCCTTCGATCGCGGCCGAGGATCTGGCGATGATCGCCGGCCAGAAGGCCGTCGTCACCCGCGCCCGCAATTCGATCGCTGGCTTCAAGGTCCGCGAGAAGATGCCGATCGGCGCCAAGGTCACGCTGCGCAAGGAACGCATGTACGAGTTCCTCGACCGCCTCGTGAACATCGCGTTGCCGCGCGTCCGCGACTTCCGCGGCCTGAATCCGAAGAGCTTCGATGGCCGTGGCAACTACGCCATGGGCATCAAGGAACACATCGTGTTCCCGGAGATCAACTACGACAAGGTTGATCAGATCTGGGGCATGGACGTCATCGTTTGTACGACTGCGAAGACGGACGACGAAGCCAGGGCACTGCTCAAGGCCTTCAACTTCCCCTTCCGCCAGTAACGGCAGCGAGAAAAGGAAAAATCTGAAATGGCAAAGACCAGCTCAGTCGAAAAGAACAACAGGCGCCGCAAGCTTGCCGACCAGTACGGTCCCAAGCGCGCTGCCCTGAAGGCGATCATCATGGACCAGTCCAAGCCGATGGAAGAGCGCTTCCGCGCTCAGCTCAAGCTTGCTGCCCTGCCGCGCAACTCGGCCAAGATCCGCATCCGCAACCGCTGCGAAGTCACCGGCCGCCCGCGCGCCTACTATCGCAAGCTCAAAGTATCGCGCATCGCGCTTCGTGATCTCGGCAATAACGGCCAGATCCCGGGCCTGGTCAAGTCGAGCTGGTAAGGAGGACATAACATGTCATTGAGCGATCCTCTCGGCGATATGCTGACCCGCATCCGCAACGCCTACGGCCGCAAGAAGTCGAGCGTGTCCACGCCGGCCTCGCGTCTGCGCACCCGTGTCCTCGACGTTCTGAAGGCTGAAGGCTATATCCGCGACTACAGCCAGACTGATTTCGACAACGGCAAGTCCGAAATCGAGATCGAGTTGAAGTATTTCGACGGAGCGCCGGTGGTGCGCGAAATCGCCCGCGTCTCGAAGCCGGGCCGCCGCGTTTACGTTTCGGCAAAGTCGATCCCGCATGTCGCCAACGGCCTCGGTATCGCCATCCTTTCGACGCCCAAGGGCGTGATGGCCGACCACGAAGCGCGCGAACAGAACGTCGGTGGCGAGATCCTCTGCCAGATCTTCTGATCCGGCAGCGTGATCCCGAAAAAATGGAATCCGGTCTTCGGATCGTTCCGAAGACAGAGACCTGAAACAAGAGAAGTGACGAGGACAACAAAATGTCTCGTATTGGAAAGAAACCCGTTTCGCTGCCGCAGGGCGTGACCGCGACCGTCAACGGCCAGACCGTGACGGCGAAGGGCCCCAAGGGCGAGCTGAAGTTCGTGGTCAACGACGAAGTGCTGGTCAAGATGGAAGGCAGCGAGATCGCTGTCGAGCCGCGCGACCAGTCCAAGACCGCCCGCTCCAAGTGGGGCATGTCGCGCACGCAGATCGTCAACATCCTGCAGGGTGTGAAGGACGGCTTCGAGAAGAAGCTCGAGATCACCGGCGTCGGCTATCGCGCCGCCTTGCAGGGCAAGAACCTGCAGCTGGCGCTCGGCTTCAGCCACGATGTCGTTTACGAGACGCCGCAAGGCATCACCATCACCGTGCCGAAGCCGACCGAAATCACCGTGGCCGGCATCGACAAGCAGCAGGTTGGCCAGGTGGCCGCGGAGATCCGCGAATACCGTGGTCCCGAGCCCTACAAGGGCAAGGGCGTCCGCTATGCAGGCGAGAAGATCGTCCGCAAGGAAGGCAAGAAGAAGTAGTGGGTTTGGTCCCGAGAAGGTGCAGACTTTCGGAAGGGGGCCAAGCCAGGAAGTGTAACGCCGCGGGGAGCGGTCGCGGGAGGCGCTTTCGCCTGCCGCACAGGGCGGCCCCCGTTTTCTGAAGGCAAGGAAGACCGTCATGGGTACCAAGGAAGCAACTCAGCGCCGCGCGCAGCGCGTCCGCCGCCAGATCAGGAAGGTCGCCGGCGAGCGTCCGCGCCTGTCGGTTCACCGCACGTCGAAGAACATCTACGTCCAGGTCATCGACGACGCCAAGGGCCACACCATCGCTGCCGCCTCGACACTTGAGAAGGACCTCAAGGGTTCGCTCAAGACCGGTGCCGATACCGCTGCCGCTGCCGCGATCGGCAAGCTGATCGCCGAGCGCGCCGCCAAGGCGGGCGTCAAGGAAGTCGTCTTCGACCGCGGCCCGTACATCTATCACGGCCGGGTCAAGGCGCTGGCCGAGGCCGCTCGCGAAGGCGGCTTGAGCTTCTAAGCCTGATCCGGACCGAAGGTCGGCAGAAAGTTGCAGACTTTTCGGAAAGGATCATGCAAGGGAGTGATGATTTTCACCGTCGGCGACCCGCAATGAGGCGTCGGCATTCAGCAACCCGTGCTTCCGGAAAAGAACAAGGAACAGGATATGGCACAGGAACGTAGGGATGGCGGCCGCGGCCGCGATCGTGAAGAGCGCGATGACGGCATGGTGGACAAGCTCGTCCACATCAACCGTGTCGCCAAGGTCGTCAAGGGCGGCCGCCGCTTCGGTTTTGCAGCACTCGTCGTCGTCGGCGACCAGAAGGGCCGTGTCGGCTTCGGTCACGGCAAGGCGCGCGAAGTGCCGGAAGCCATCCGTAAGGCGACCGAATCGGCCAAGCGCGACATGATCTTCGTGCCGCTGCGCTCGGGCCGTACGCTGCACCACGACGTCGAGGGGCGCTGGGGCGCAGGCCGCGTTCTGCTGCGCGCCGCCAAGCAGGGTACCGGCATCATCGCCGGCGGCCCGATGCGCGCCGTCTTCGAGACGCTCGGCATGCATGACGTGGTCGCCAAGTCGATGGGTTCGTCGAACCCCTACAACATGGTTCGCGCCACCTTCGACGCGCTGAAGAGCCAGATGCATCCCAAGGATGTGGCTGCCGCGCGCGGCATCAAGTATTCGACCCTTCAGGCCCGCCGCGGCACCGCCGTCGCGGCTGAAGAATAGTCGATCTGACCAGGGATTTTGACCATGGCCAAGAAAGCAACCAAGACCATCACCGTTGAGCAGATCGGTTCGCCGATCCGCCGCCCGAAGGAGCAGCGCGCGACGCTGGTCGGCCTCGGCCTCAACAAGATGCACAAGCAGCGCACGCTGGAAGATACGCCTTCCGTGCGCGGCATGATCGCTGCCGTCCAGCATCTCGTCCGCGTCGTGGACGAGGGCTGAGCACAGGCGCAGGAGAAGCAAGATGAAACTCAACGATCTGCGTGACAAGGACGGCGCGACGCATTCGAAGAAGCGTCTCGGCCGCGGCATCGGCTCCGGTTCCGGCAAGACCGCCGGTCGCGGCGTCAAGGGCCAGAAGGCGCGCTCCGGCGTTGCCGTCAACGGTTTCGAGGGTGGCCAGATGCCGCTCTATCGGCGCCTGCCGAAGCGTGGCTTCAACAACATCTTCGCCAAGAGCTTCACCGTCGTCTCGCTGGCCCGTATCCAGGCCGCTGTGGACGCTAAGAAGCTCGACGCGAAGGCGACCGTGACGGCCGAGGCGCTGGTCGCCGCCGGCGTCATCCGTCGCGTGAAGGACGGCGTGCGTGTGCTGTCGGACGGCGATCTCAAGGCAAAGCTCGCCTTTGACGTCGCCGGCGCTTCCAAGGCCGCGATCGAGAAGATCGAAAAGGCCGGCGGCTCGGTCAAGCTGCCGCAAGAGGCGGCCGCCGAGTAACAGTAATTTGAAGCGCGGTCGGCAAGGCCGGATCCGGTTTTGCTTTCGATCGCGCTTCGACCTGTTCAATATGGCGGCCGCGTCAACGCGGCCGCTTGCATGTTTACAGTCCGGAGCTTATCTCGTGAGCTTCGGTGACACGCGCCGCCTGACCTTAGGGCCATCAAGCGTGACCAAGCGGAGAATCGGGCATGGCTTCGGCTGCTGAACAACTAGCCTCGAATCTGAATTTCTCGGCCTTCGCCAAAGCGGAGGACCTGAAGAAACGAATCTGGTTCACCGTCGGCGCGCTGCTCGTCTACCGCCTCGGCACCTACATCCCGCTTCCCGGCATCAATCCCGACGCCTTCGCCCAGGCCTTCTCTTCGCAGAGCAAGGGCGTGCTCGGCATGTTCAACATGTTCGCTGGCGGCGCCGTGCAACGCATGGCGATCTTCGCGCTCGGCATCATGCCTTACATTTCCGCCTCCATCATCATGCAGCTGATGACCTCGGTCATCCCGTCGCTGGAAGCGCTGAAGAAGGAAGGCGAGCAGGGCCGCAAGGTCATCAACCAGTACACGCGCTACGGCACGGTGCTCCTGGCGCTGGTGCAGGCCTATGGTATTTCGGTTGGGCTTGAAGGCGGCAACGGCATCGTCAGCGATCCCGGCATGTTCTTCCGCATCTCGACCGTCGTCACGCTGGTCGGCGGCACCATGTTCCTGATGTGGCTCGGCGAGCAGATCACCGCGCGCGGCATCGGCAACGGCATTTCGCTAATCATCTTCTCCGGCATCGTCGCAGGCTTGCCGCATGCCATCTCCGGCACGCTGGAACTCGGCCGCACCGGAGCGCTGTCGACCGGACTGATCCTGGCGATCATCGTGCTGGCCATCGTCGTCATCGCGCTCATCGTCTTCTTCGAGCGCGCCCAGCGGCGTCTGCTGATCCAGTATCCGAAGCGCCAGGTCGGCAACCGCATGTTCCAGGGCGACACCTCGCACCTGCCGCTCAAGCTCAACACGTCGGGCGTGATCCCGCCGATCTTTGCCTCGTCGCTGCTCTTGCTGCCGGCGACCGTCGCCGGCTTCTCGCAGACCACGAACATGCCGGCCTGGGCCAGCACCGTCCTGGCCTCGCTCGGCCATGGCCAGCCGCTCTATATGTTGTTCTACGCCGCGATGATCGTGTTTTTCGCCTTCTTCTACACCGCGATCGTCTTCAACCCGAAGGACACCGCCGACCAGCTCAAGAAGCATTCCGGCTTCATCCCCGGCTACCGTCCGGGCGAGCGCACCGCCGACTACATCGACTACGTTCTTACCCGCATCACTGTCGTCGGCGCCATCTATCTGGTGCTGGTCTGTCTGCTGCCGGAGTTCCTGATCTCGGCGACTGGCGTACCATTCTACCTCGGTGGCACATCGCTTCTGATCGTGGTCAGTGTCACGCTCGACACGGTTGCGCAGATTCAGGGCCACCTGATCGCGCACCAGTATGAAGGCCTGATCAAGAAGTCGAAGCTGCGCGGGGGGAAGAAAGCCAGATGAGGTTGATTTTGCTTGGGCCGCCAGGAGCGGGCAAGGGGACACAAGCACAAAGACTGGTAGAGAGACACGGCATACCCCAGCTTTCCACGGGCGACATGCTGCGCGCCGCGGTTCAGGCCGGTACCGAAGTCGGCAAGCGCGCCAAGGCGGTCATGGATGCCGGCGAGCTGGTCTCGGATGCCATCGTCAACGCCATCGTGGCCGAGCGCATCGACCAGCCCGATTGCGCCAATGGTTTCATCCTCGACGGCTACCCGCGTACGCTGGTGCAGGCTGATGCGGTTGAATCGATGCTTGACGAACGTGGCATCGGGCTCGACACCGTCATCGAGCTTGTCGTCGACGACAAGGCGCTGGTCGGCCGTATCGTCAAGCGAGCCGATGAGGCCAAGGCAGCCGGTCAGCCGGTGCGCAAGGACGACAATCCGGCGGTGTTCGAGGAGCGCCTGCGGGAATATTACAAGAAGACCGCTCCGCTGATCGGCTATTATTATGCCAAGCGCCGGCTGAAGAGCGTGGACGGCATGGCTGGTATCGATGCCGTGACGTCGGAGATCGAAGCCGTGCTCGCGGCGACGGTGAAAGAGGCCGCCGCGGCCAAATAGAGATTGTGCTTGACTGAAGCGGTCCGCTGGGGTATGGCGGCCCGTCTTCCTGTCAGGCATGGAGTTTGCTTGCCCGCAAGGGCAGGGCAGCCGTTTTTGACCAGGAAACTCCCGCAAGGGCCGGCCTCCACCGGACGCGGGGCAACGCAGACAACGCCGGCTTGTCCGGCCCACATGGAGATGAGAAGAACATGGCTCGTATAGCCGGCGTCAACATTCCGACCAACAAGCGCGTTGTCATCGCGCTTCAGTACATTCACGGCATCGGCAAGAAGTTCGCCCAGGAAATCGTCGACAAGGTCGGCATCCCGGCCGAGCGCCGCGTCAACCAGCTGACCGACGCGGAAGTACTGCAGATCCGCGAGACGATCGACCGCGACTACCAGGTCGAGGGCGACCTGCGCCGCGAAGTGTCGATGAATATCAAGCGGCTCATGGACCTTGGCTGCTACCGCGGCCTGCGTCACCGTCGCTCGCTGCCGGTTCGCGGCCAGCGTACGCACACGAATGCCCGCACCCGCAAGGGCCCGGCCAAGTCGATCGCCGGCAAGAAGAAGTAATTTAGGGGAGTAAGGGAATAGGGCAGTAAGGCAGTAGGGATCGTTTTCCCTATTCCCTTACTGCCTTACTCCCTACTGCCTTTCCTAGGTGGAGCCGCTGGCATTACGGCGGTGTAGAGATCAACTGAAAGGAATACCATGGCCAAGGAAGCCGCTCGTGTTCGCCGTCGCGAACGCAAGAACATCTCGTCGGGCGTTGCCCACGTCAATTCGACCTTCAACAACACCATGATCACCATCACCGATGCGCAGGGCAATTCGATCGCCTGGTCGTCGGCTGGTGCCCAGGGCTTCAAGGGTTCGCGCAAGTCGACCCCCTTCGCCGCCCAGATGGCTGCCGAGGATGTTGCCAAGAAGGCCCAGGAACACGGCATGCGCATGCTCGAGGTCGAGGTCTGCGGACCGGGCTCGGGCCGTGAATCGGCGCTGCGCGCCCTGCAGGCGGCCGGCTTCACCATCACCTCGATCCGTGATGTGACGCCGATCCCGCACAATGGCTGCCGCCCGCGCAAGAAGCGCCGCGTCTAAGGAATTACCGAACGCCGCGTGAACGCCAGAAGCGTTCCTCCGCGGTTTTCCAGGTCGCCCGCCACGATTGGATGGTGGCGGGTCAACGGAAGGAAAGCATCATGATCCAGAAAAATTGGCAGGAACTGATCAAGCCGAACAAGATCGAGTTCTCGTCGAAGAAGAAGACGCTGACCACGCTGGTGGCCGAGCCGCTCGAACGCGGCTTCGGCCTCACGCTCGGCAACGCGTTGCGTCGCGTGCTTCTGTCTTCGCTGCGCGGGGCGGCAGTCACGGCCGTACAGATCGACGGCGTTCTGCATGAATTCTCGTCCATCGCCGGCGTGCGCGAGGACGTGACCGACATCGTCCTCAACATCAAGGAAATCGCCATCCGCATGGAAGGCGACGGCCCCAAGCGCATGGTCGTGCGCAAGCAGGGCCCGGGTGCGGTTCTCGCCGGCGACATCCAGACGGTGGGCGACGTCGAGATCCTCAATCCCGACCACGTCATCTGCACGCTGGACGAAGGCGCTGAAATCCGTATGGAATTCACCGTCGACACCGGCAAGGGTTACGTGCCGGCCGACCGCAACCGCGCCGAGGATGCGCCGATCGGCCTGATCCCGGTCGACAGCCTCTATTCGCCGGTCAAGAAGGTCTCCTACAAGGTCGAGAACACCCGTGAGGGCCAGGTCCTCGACTACGACAAGCTGACCATGACCATTGAGACCGACGGTTCGATCTCGGGCGAGGACGCGGTGGCTTTCGCCGCCCGTATCCTGCAGGACCAGCTTGGCCTGTTCGTCAATTTCGACGAGCCGCAGAAGGAAGTCGCCACCGAAGCCGTCACCGAGCTCGCCTTCAACCCGGCGCTGCTCAAGAAGGTCGACGAACTCGAGCTTTCGGTGCGTTCGGCCAACTGCCTGAAGAACGACAACATCGTCTACATCGGCGATCTCATCCAGAAGACCGAAGCCGAGATGCTGCGCACCCCGAACTTCGGCCGCAAGTCGCTGAACGAGATCAAGGAAGTCCTGGCGGCGATGGGCCTGCACCTCGGCATGGAAGTGCCGGACTGGCCACCGGAAAACATCGAAGACCTCGCCAAGCGTTACGAAGACCAATATTGAGCATGAATTCCAAGGATCGGCGGC
This sequence comes from Mesorhizobium sp. CA13, assembly GCF_020165235.1. NCBI lineage: Bacteria > Pseudomonadati > Pseudomonadota > Alphaproteobacteria > Hyphomicrobiales > Phyllobacteriaceae > Mesorhizobium > Mesorhizobium sp. CA13. The sequence continues at coordinate 86,694 of NZ_JAIUHS010000004.1, forward strand.
GTGAGCCGCTCGATCCGACGGTCATGCGGAAAACCATCAGAGGCCGTGGCCTCTTGAACAACTGAAGAAGGAAAAGAGCCATGCGCCACGGTTTTAAAGGCCGTCGCTTCGCCCGCAGCGTAAGCCACCGCAAGTCAATGTTCGCCAACCTCGCCGTGTCGCTGCTCGAACACGAGCAGATCGTCACCACCTTGCCGAAGGCGAAGGACCTGCGTCCGATCGTCGAGAAGTTGGTGACGCTCGGCAAGCGCGGCGACCTGCACGCCCGCCGCCAGGTGATCGCGCAGATCGGCAATGAAGGCGTCGTCAAGCGCCTGTTCGACACCATCGCGCCGCGCTACGCCACCCGCAACGGCGGCTATCTGCGCATCATGAAGGCGGGCTTCCGCCACGGCGACAATGCCGCGATGGCGGTCATCGAGTTCGTCGACCGCGACACGGACGCCAAGGGTGCCGGCGACCGCGCTCGCCTCGAAGCCGAAGGCGCCAACGAGGAAGCCGCGGCCGCGTAAGGCTTCGTCTTTCCCAAGTGATTTAAAGGGGCCCGCGGGCCCCTTTTGCTTGTCTAAGTGTGTCAGGCGCGCTCGTACTGGGCTGCCGGCGTGAAAATATTCGGATTTCAGCGGCTTAGCCTTTTATTTTGCACATTCGTCGGGACAATGCGCCCGAACTCGCTCGGAGGATTCGCAATGCGCGCTAAAAGACTGTCCCTGGTTCTGCTCTGCGCCTTCATGGTGTTCGCAACCATGCCGACAGTCCGGCAGGCTCTGGCCGAGGATGCCCCCAAGGCCGATCCGGGTCTCTCCGACGTACTGACCGACCTGCTGCACGGCGTCGAGGGTGAAAACGCCACCTCAGGTCCCGACAAGCGCGTGCCGTTCGGCCGTGAGGAAGTGCAGTTGTCGTTCGCGCCATTGGTCAAGCAGACGGCGCCGGCCGTGGTCAATGTCTATGCCTCGCAAACGGCCAAGGTCGTTTCGCCCTTCGAAGGGGATCCGTTCTTCGAAGAATTCTTCGGTCGCGCGCAGCCGCGCGCGCAGTCCTCGCTGGGCTCGGGCGTGCTTGTCGATCCGAGCGGCGTCATCGTCACCAATTTCCACGTCATCAAGGATGCCGACGAGGTGAAGGTCGCGACCGCCGACGGGCGCGAATTCACCAGCAAGGTGATGCTCAAGGACGAGACGCTCGATCTTGCCGTGCTCAAGATCGAATCCGACAAGCCATTCCCGGTCATCGCCATCGGCGATTCGGATGCGCTCGACGTCGGCGACCTGGTGCTGGCCATCGGCAATCCTTTCGGCGTCGGGCAGACCACCACCAGCGGCATCGTTTCCGCACTTGCCCGCAGCCATATAGGCGTTTCGGATTCGGGTTATTTCATCCAGACGGACGCTGCCATCAATCCCGGCAATTCCGGCGGCGCGCTGATCAACATGGGCGGCCAGCTGGTCGGCATCAACACTGCCATCTTCAGCCGCAGCGGCGGCTCGATCGGCATCGGCTTTGCCATTCCCGCCAACATGGTGCGCGCTTTCGCCGATGCCGCCAAGGCCGGTCTCGATTTCTTCGAGCGGCCTTACATCGGGGCCGAGTTCGAAGCAGTGACGCCGCAAATCGCTGAATCGCTCGGCATGGAAAAGCCGGCCGGCGCGCTGGTCTCGTCCGTGGACGAGGCCGGACCAGCCGGCAAGGCCGGATTGAAGCCTGGCGACGTCGTCCTGCAGATCAACGGCAAGCCGGTCGAGAGCATCGAGGCACTGGACTATCGCATGGCGACGCTGTCGATCGGTACCAAGGCCAATTTCGCGGTGCTGACCAAAGGCCAGCAGGCGGCGATGGACATCGCGCTGGAACGCGCGCCCGAGGGTGCAAAACCCTCGGAGGTGACGCTGCATGGCCGCAGCCCGTTCTCGGGCGCCAAGGTTGCGGAATTATCGCCGCGGCTGGCTCAGAAGCTCGGCCTGCGCACCGACATCAAGGGCGTCACCGTGGTCGACATCAATCGCGATTCGCCGGCCGCCGATTTCGGTTTCCAGCCGGGCGACATCGTGCGCGAGGTCAACGGCACGACAATCGATACGGCGGCGACGCTGGCGCAGGCTTCCCAGCAGGATACACGCTGGTGGCGCTTTACCGTCGAGCGCGGCGGGCAGATACTGCGCCAGGTGTTGCGTTACTGAGCCCGGTCGCTGAAGGGATCGCGCTCCAAACCCAAAAGAAGTGCATGGCCGATCTGTTCAGTGTCGATGAACCGGAAAAGGCGCCGCCAGGCCGGCCGCTGGCAGACAGGCTGCGCCCGAAAAACCTTGGCGAGGTCGTCGGCCAGGAGCATCTGACCGGCCCCGATGGCGCGCTGACCCGGCTGATTAATTCCGGTTCGCTCGGCTCCATGATTTTCTGGGGGCCGCCCGGCACCGGCAAGACCACGGTGGCGCGTCTGCTCGCCGGTGAAACGAGCCTCGCCTTCGAGCAGATTTCGGCGGTTTTCTCCGGCGTGGCCGACCTGAAGAAAGTGTTCGAGGCGGCCAAGCTGCGCCGCGCCAATGGCCGCCAGACCCTGCTGTTCGTCGACGAGATCCACCGCTTCAACCGCGCCCAGCAGGATGGTTTCCTGCCGGTCATGGAAGACGGCACCGTCGTGCTCGTCGGCGCCACCACCGAAAATCCGTCCTTCGAGCTCAATGCAGCTCTGCTGTCGCGTGCGCGCGTGCTGGTCTTCCATTCGCTCGGCGAGGAAAGCATAGCAAAGCTTCTGGCCAGGGCCGAGGAGACGGAGGGCAGGGCGCTGCCACTCGATGATGAGGCGCGGGCGATGCTCATCCGCATGAGCGACGGCGATGGTCGGGCTTCGCTGACGCTGGCGGAAGAAGTGTGGCGCGCCGCCAAAGCAGGCGAGATGTTCGGCCCCGAAGGCTTGCAGCGCATCATTCAGCGTAGGGCGCCGATCTACGACAAGGGCCAGGACGGTCATTACAATTTGATCTCGGCGCTGCACAAATCCGTGCGAGGTTCTGATCCCGACGCCGCGCTCTACTATCTCGCGCGCATGTTCGACGCCGGCGAGGATCCGCTCTATCTCGGCCGCCGGCTGGTGCGCATGGCGATGGAGGACATCGGGCTGGCCGATCCGCAGGCGCTGGTCGTCGCCAACGCGGCCAAGGACGCCTACGATTATCTGGGTTCGCCCGAGGGCGAACTCGCCTTCGCCGAGGCCACCGTCTATCTCGCCACCGCGCCCAAATCCAACGCCATCTACACCGCCTTCAAAGCCGCCACGCGTGCCGCCAAGGAGCACGGCTCGCTGCTGCCGCCCAAGCACATCCTCAACGCGCCGACCAAGTTGATGAAGGAGGAAGACTACGGGGCCGGCTACCGCTACGACCATGACGAACCTGACGCGTTTTCCGGCCAGGATTATTTTCCGGAAAAGATGGGCCGTCAGACCTTCTACGACCCACCCGAACGCGGCTTCGAGCGCGACATCAGGAAGCGGCTCGACTACTGGGCAAAGCTGCGCAAAGAGCGGGAATAGCCGGCTTGCGGCGACCGATAGCGGTTGCGGTCCGAAACGAGGCTTCGCCTTGGGGCATCTCCACGTCGGTTCTTCTGCACGCGCTGCTCGCGGCCACGATTGTATCGATACCAATGCCGAAAGCCCCGAGCGGGCCGGTGGAAGAGCGGGTGACGGTCGACATCCTGACCCCGCGACAGTTCGAGGCCTCGACAAGGCCGCTGCCGCCGCTGGAGCCGGAGGTATCGGCCGCGCCGACTCCCGAACCGCCGGCGCCCGTTCCAACCGCTGTTCAGCCTCGACCTTCTGCGCCAGCCATGATCCGCCCGACGCAGATGCTGTCGGCCAGGACGCTCGCCGACCCGCGCAGCCGGCAGGCGCGCGCCGATCTCAAAACCTTCGCCTCGGATGAGCGCATGATGCAGCTGTGCAATCTCGAGGCCATGGATCAGATCCGTCAATGGCGCGCGGATTTCCAGCCGGATCGGGTGGTGCCTTATGCGTCGGCACAGGAAAAGGTCACCGGCACGACAATCGCCGCAAATGGTGCGGCTTTCCGCAGTCGCGGAAAATGGTATGGTCTGAAATTCAGATGCCAACTGGCTGGGGGCGGCGAAAGCGTCGTCGGCTTTGAATTCCTCGTTGGCGATCCCGTGCCCAGGGAAAAATGGGATGAGCTTGGCTTGCCGGCGGTGCGTTGAGCCCAATCCGGCAAGCTTGACAAGGCAGCCAGCCGGCCGCGATGCCGTGGCCGTTGTGTGGCAACCCAAAAGACCTTATCAAGGCGCACGGCCGGGCGGTGGTCGTTGTCGTGATTTTGGCACTATTCGTTCGCAACAGGATCGCGCTCGGCGCGTGGAAAAATGACAAAAAACCTTCGCAAAACCCTTCGCAAATTCGCCATTGCCATCCCGCTCCTTGCCCTTGGCTTCTATTTCATCCCGATCCTCACGACGATTTTCATCGTTTGTGGCCTGATCGACGTGCTGCGCAACGACCGCAAGAATCTGTCCTTGTTCAGCGGCTATTTCCTGGGCAATGGCATCTTCACCTGGCTGCTTTCGCCATTCAACCTGCTGGTCGACCTCCTGTGCTACAGAAATCCGGGCGTGTGGAAGCTGGAGCAGTTCCCGGAGGATTATCAGCGCGAAGTCAACGAGGTCTTGGATGTCTTCAAGGCGCGCAAAGCCGAAATCATCGCCGACATCGACGCCAATTTCGGCGCCGGCCGGCGCGGCATGTATGTCTATCAATGGTATGGCAAGCACAGGATAGATAACGTCGCCGAGTTCAACAGGGATTTCAAATACATCAAGACTATAGCCGTCTCCGTCTTCAGCAAGCGTGAATCGACTTCCTGGCACTTCGGGCCGCTGCGGCTCAGCCTGCGCATCCTCTACAACCTCATTCCGGTGAAGTCAGAGATCTTCGTCGAGTGCGGCAACGTCAAGAACTACTGGCACGACAATCCGCTGTTCATTTTCGACGACACGCTGCTGCACCGCTCGGTCAACGAGTATGACGGCCGCCGCTACTGCGTGTTCATGGACATTATCAGGCCGTCCCCGGTCCCCAGGCTTATCGCCGGCCTTCTCGCCATCGTCTCGGTGAGCGTCGAGCGAATCAATTCGATGTTCTACAAGAATTGGAAGATGATCGGCTCGACCAAGCCGAAAAAGGTCGAAACCACCTGAGCTGAAATTCATCAACGCTGCCGACGATGCCGGCAGCGTTCCGGCGCTTGCTTACGTGAGTTCGCCCATTCATTGCGGGCCGCTGGTGTGCCGTTCGCTTGCGGCGGTCGCCTGTTCAAGTGTACATCTTTCTCGAGCTCTCAATAGTCCATCCTATTAATCTCGTGGGGTCCCATTTCGTCGGACGGCTTGGCTGCATGAGCGCTTTCGAATTTGATCGCGACGGTTCTATCCCTTCCTCTCCTGGCGGCCTCACGTGACAAGTGATAAAATCTTCGGATTCTGGACGGCGGCCTACATAGGTACTGTGTTGCTGGGCGTTACTCTCTGCTCCGTCTACATAAGCCTCGAAGACTCCGTCTACTATTGGGACTTCGCCGCTTATTTCAATACGTTCAACCGAGAGGGAACGCTCCTGGTCAAGAGCCCTCTGGAATGGCTGAGCCATTTAGGCACTTCCATCGAAATCGACGACTACAGCGCGGCTATTCTGGTGCCTCTGATGCCGTTTCAAATATTATTTGGCGGCTCACGGTTTTCCTACATAGCCGGGATAGTGACAGTCTATCTGGTCCCCACGGCTCTCCTCATAGGAAGAATGAGCTACCTCGAAGCGGTCTCCGGGATGTCTTCATCCCGAGGCTGGTTTGCTATCTGGATCGCGGTCTTTCTCTATACGCCGTTCTGGGCGGCAACGCTTCGCGGACTGCCGGACATTGGCGGCTGTTTCGCACTTGCCGCGGCAAGCTGGTTTCTTTGGAAGTCGAAGTTCCTGACCCGTGAACCCGTGATCAGTGCGATATGCGTCGGCGCATCCCTGTGGTTGGCGTTTATGCTGCGCCGCTGGTATGCCTATGGCGTGATAGGGGTCGCAATTTCTGCTGCGCTCTTTTGTCTGCTGCAGGTCGCAAGAGATCGGGATTTTTCCGCGCTCCGGAAAGCGATGCTGGGGAGCGTGTGCGCAATCGCCGTTATTTTGGGCAGCGCATGGAATTTCCAGCTTCCGCTGATCGCCAGGATTCTGAACACCAGCTATGGCGATCTTTACAGTGGATATCGGACGGATCTTGTCACCCAGCTTGGCGACATGGGCTCTAGGCTCAGCTGTGTAAATTGGCTCTTAATCTTGTTGGGCCTCTATTTCTCTGTGGCGCGGGGCAACAGATTTGCCCTGTTTTGCGCGGTCGCCTCGGTACTCACCTTCTTCCTTTTTACCCGGACGCAGGACCCGGACCGGCACCATTCCATGCCGATGTTTCTGTGGCTCTTTCCTGCCTATGCCCAGGCGATCGTTGCAATAGTTTCGATGCCGGCGCTGAGAGCGCGATGGTCAACCGCCATCATAGCCATCGTCGCTGGATTGGCGTTTCTGGGCACCTTCTTCCCGATCGGTCGTCAATTACTGTCGCCCGTCAGCGTCGTTTTTGCCAGGGAAGCAACACTCCCTCTGCACCTTGACAATCTCCCTGAGTACAGACGCCTTATTGCTGACCTCGTTGGCAAGATGGGAGCTAAGGACCGCTTTTCCGTCTTTGCCTCAGGTCCGATCATGAGCGATTCGCTGCTGTTCGGCATGAATCGAGGCCTTTTTCCTTACGTCGGATGGTCTTGCCAGGTGGACAGCCGCGATCAATTCGTGCCGGAAGTATTGAAATCCAGATATGTGGTCGTCACCGACCGGCCGGTCACTCATTTGCAATCAGGCGCGCAGTTGTGTGTCACAATACCTAACCACCAAATTTTCGAAGGAACCGGCATCGGTGCTGCTTACAAGCGGATCGACACCTACCGCCTGTCCAGCGGCGTTACCGGCTACCTCTATGAACAGGTGCGTCCGGTCAGTAAATCGGAACTCGACGCCCTATATAGCGAATTCAAGAAGAAGTATCCGGGCTGGACGACACCGGAATGGTAACGTTCGAGGTTCGACTCCTGACGCGCTCGGCCGTTTGTGTCTCCCGCAAACAATTGGGATTGACCGCCGCGCCCTTGCGAGGGCAGTAAGCCCCATGTTCAATCTGCTTCTCGTGATGGCCGGCGGCGGGATTGGCGCCGGCATTCGCCATCTGACCAATATGGGCTCGCTGCGCCTTGTCGGCCCCAACTATCCCTGGGGCACGATGGCGATCAACATCGTCGGTTCGTTCGCAATGGGCCTGTTCATCGCCACCCTGGCGCGCCGCGGCGGGTCTAACGAAGTCAGGCTGTTTGTCGCCACCGGCATCTTAGGCGGCTTCACGACCTTTTCCGCCTTTTCGCTCGATTTCGCGACTTTGTGGGAGCGGGGAGCCACCTTGCCGGCGTTTGGATATGCGCTGGCCAGCGTGATTGGCGCCATCGTTGCACTGTTTTTGGGTCTTTGGCTCGCAAGAAGCCTGCCTTAATGCTATTGCCGCGCCGAGAGCAGGCCCGGGCCTGCCAGGAAACGGATAAGCGAAACAATATGGCAGGCGTTGAACAGATCACGGTGGAGGCTGGCGAGGCGGGCATGCGGCTCGATCGCTGGTTCAAGACCCATTTCCCGGGCCTTGGCTTTGGTCATCTCCAGAAACTGCTGCGTTCCGGTCAGATCCGCGTCGACGGCGGCCGCGCCAAGGCCGACACCCGAGTCGAGCCTGGCCAGACGGTGCGCGTTCCACCGCTGGAGGTGGACAAGAAGGGCGAAAGCCCGCTGACCGGCCACTCGATCCGCAACCAGGGCGACGCCGACGTCCTGGCAAAAATGCTGATCCATGAGGATCCGAAGGTCTTCGTCTTCAACAAGCCGGCTGGTCTTGCCGTGCAGGGCGGCTCGGGCGTCACCCGTAACGTCGACGACATGTTGGAAGCCTGGCGCAACCAAAAGGGCGAGAAGCCGCGGCTGGTGCACCGGCTCGATCGCGACACGTCTGGCGTGCTGGTCGTCGCCCGCACCCGGCTAGCGGCGATGAAACTCTCCGAGGCGTTTCGCGCCCGCGAAACCAAGAAGACCTATTGGGCCTTGGTCAAGGGCGTGCCGCCCAAGCGCGAGGACAAGATCTCGACCTGGCTGATCAAGGAGCCGACCGAGGATGGCGACCGTGTTCGGGTCGCCGCGCATGGTGAAAAAGGCGCCGACCACGCCGTGTCCTACTACCGTATCATCGAGCAGGCGGCGCAGACCATGACGTGGCTGGAGATGGAGCCTTATACGGGCCGCACCCACCAGCTTCGCGTCCATGCCGCCTATATCGGCTGCCCGATCATCGGCGACCCGAAATATTTCGAGGCCGACACCAACTGGGATTTCCCCGGCGGCATCCAGAACCGCCTGCATCTGCATGCGCGCCGCATCATCATTCCCCATCCCGACAAGGGCGTCATCGACGTCACCGCGCCTATGCCGCCGCATATGCGCCAGAGCTGGAACCTGATCGGTTTCGACGACGCCAGCGCGGAGGATTGACATGAGCGGCGCTGCCGATGCGCTCGACCGTCGCGATGCGGTCGACATGGCGGCCGCCGCCATAATGGTCGGCCTGACGTTCTCCTGGGGCCTGAATTACGTCGCCGCCAAGATCTCCTATGCTGGCTATGATCCGGTTTTCCTGTCGATCGCACGCTCGGTTATTGGCGGGTTCTGCGTCTTCCTCTGGTGCCGCTGGCGCGGCGTTGCGCTTTTCAAGAGAGACGGGACATTGCTCGCGGGCGTTGCAGTGGGCGTGCTCTTCGGCATCGAGTTCCTCTGCCTCTATGTCGGGCTGGAGCACACCACGGTCGCCCGCAACACGCTGCTGGTCAACACCATGCCGTTCTGGATGCTGCTGGGCGGCCATTTCCTGCTCGGCGAGCCGATCAGCCTGCGCAAATCCCTTGGCCTTCTGCTTGCCTTTGCCGGCCTCGCAGCGGTCTTTTCCGACAAGCTCGGCGGCAGCGGGGACATGCTGTTCGGCGATCTGCTGAGCCTTGGCTCCGGATTCGTCTGGGCCTTGACCAATATCCTCATCAAGCGCTCGAAGCTGGTTGAGACGAGCGCCGAAAAGCTGCTGCTCTATCAACTCTCCGGCGCTGCGATCGTCGGCGTCCTGGTGTTGCCTCTGGCGGGGCCCTCCGTGCGCGATCCTGCGCTGTTGCCGACGTTAGCCCTGCTTTTCCAGGCGCTCTATATCGTCGCCTTCACCTATGTTTTGTGGTTCTGGCTGCTGCGGCGCTATCCCGCCTCGAGCCTGTCGAGTTTCACGTTCCTGTCGCCGGTCTTCGGCGTGCTGTGCGGCGCCCTGTTCTTGAACGAGCCGCTGACCATACGCATTTTTCTGGCACTTGGTCTCATTGCCGCCGGTCTGGTGATCGTCAACAGGCCGCCGCGCGAGCAGACGGCCGAAGGAGGCTGACATGCGCGATATCCTCAGCGATCTCGAAGCGGGGAAACTGCTCTCCGACCCCGATCCGGTGCGCCGCGCCCAAATCCAGATGAAGAAGCCGCTGCCGAGGCGTTTTTACAAGACCGTTTCGGTCGCGCCCGCCGATGCCGGCTTTGCCGTCCATCTCGACGGCAAGCCGGTGCGTACGCCGGGCAAGGCGCTGCTGACGCTGCCGACCGAGAAGGCGGCATCGCTGGTCGCCGATGAATTCGCCGCCCAGGGCGAGACCATCGATCCGGTATCGATGCCGGTGATGCGTCTCGTCAACACCGCGCTCGACGGCGTCGCTAGCGATCCGCAGGCGGTGCTGGAGGACATACTACGCTTTGCCTCGTCGGATCTGCTCTGTTATCGCGCCGACGCACCACAAGGCTTGGTCGAGCGGCAGAACGAGCTGTGGGATCCTGTCCTCGATTGGGCGCAGGCAACACTTGGCGCTCGCTTCAACCTTGCCGAGAGCATCATCCACGTCGAGCAACCGCGCGAAACCATTGCCGTGCTGGGTGTGCATCTTGCCCAGCGCGCCGAGCCGCTGCGTCTGGCAGCGATCCACGTCATGACCTCGCTGACCGGTTCGGCGCTGCTGGCGTTGGCCGTGGAGTTCGGCGAACTCGGCGGTGAGGCGGCCTGGACTGCGGGCCATGTCGACGAGGATTGGCAGATCGAGCATTGGGGACAGGATGCGGAAGCTGTCGCGCGCCGCTCCGCTCGCAAGTGCGACATGATGGCTGCCGTCGGTCTTATCGAGGCGCTCGAAGGCTGACCGGCCACCGCACCGCACCTAATACCAAAGTCATAATCCCAAAGTCATCTGCCGTTGGCAGGCGCTTTCTGTCATTTTTCCCGTGATTGCTGCCGCGAGTCTGCGTTCGGAGGAGAATGCGAACGCAAGGGCGCTGCATCGAGCACAAGGGTCTCACGGGAGGAGCATCTCAATGGCTATCGCATCGACCGCCAGCGGAAAGAGCCGCGGCATGACGCGAGAGGAGAAGAAAGTCATCTTCGCTTCTTCGCTCGGCACCGTTTTCGAATGGTACGATTTTTATCTCTACGGGTCGCTCGCGGCCTTTATCGGTTCGACCTTTTTCAGCCCGACCATTCCGGAAGCGACGCGCAATATTTTCGCGCTGCTGGCTTTCGCCGCCGGCTTCCTCGTCCGTCCGTTCGGCGCTTTGCTGTTCGGCCGCATCGGCGACCTTGTCGGCCGCAAATATACCTTCCTCGTCACCATGACGATCATGGGCCTGTCGACCTTCCTCGTGGGCTTGCTGCCTGGCTATGCGAGCCTCGGCATCGCGGCTCCGGTGATCCTGATCATCCTGCGCATGCTCCAGGGCTTGGCACTGGGCGGCGAATATGGCGGTGCGGCCACCTATGTCGCCGAGCATGCGCCGGACGACCGGCGCGGCTACTATACGTCGTGGATCCAGACGACCGCCACACTCGGCCTGTTCCTGTCGCTGATCGTCATCCTGATCGTCCAGGGCTCGATGAGCAAGGAAACCTATGCCGCCTGGGGCTGGCGCGTTCCTTTCATCGTGTCATTCCTGTTGCTCGGCATTTCCATCTGGATCCGGCTATCGCTTTCCGAATCGCCCACCTTCCAGCGCATGAAGGAAGAGGGCAAGGGTTCCAAGGCACCGCTCTCGGAAGCCTTCGGCCAGTGGAAGAACGCCAAGATCGCGCTGCTGGCACTGCTCGGCCTGACGGCCGGCCAAGCCGTGGTCTGGTATAACGGCCAGTTCTACGCCCTGTTCTTCCTCCAGAACGTTTTGAAGCTGGACGCCCAGTCGGTCAACATCATGATCGCCATCGCGCTTGCGCTGGGCTCCATCTTCTTCGTCGTGTTCGGCTGGCTATCCGACAAGATCGGTCGCAAGCCGATCATCATGGCCGGGCTCGCACTGGCGATCGTCTGCACCTTCCCGCTGTTCAAGGCATTGACCTGGGCCGCCAATCCGGCCCTTGCCGAGGCACAGCAGAGCACCCGCGCGACGGTGACCGCGGCACCCGGCGACTGCAGGTTCCAGTTCAATCCGGTGGGTACCGCGAAGTTCACGACGTCTTGCGACATCGCGACCTCGTTCCTGACCAAGAACTCGGTGCCCTATGACGTCGTCTCCACGGCGGCACCGGGTACGGCTGCTTCGGTCAAGATCGGCAATGAGACGGTGGCATCCTACGATGCTGTCGCCGCGGGCGACCAGGCCAAGGCCAAGGAGGCCGCCTTCGTCAAGGCCGTCAACATGTCGCTGCAGGACGGCGGATATCCGCTGAAGCGTGCTGCGATCAAGATACCGGACCAGAAGCTCGACGCGTTTGTCGCTGCCAATCCCGAACTGAAGCTCGACGCCGCCGCCATCCGCGCCGGCGAGAAGGCGACGGTTCCTACCGATCAGGCGATCAAGGACAAGCTTTTGACCGCCGACGAGGCTGCCGGTGCGCCTGAGGTCACCGTCTACAACATACCTGGCGGCGGTGCCTTCGCCATGTTCGCTGACCCTGCGGCCGTGAACTGGCCAATGACGATCGCTATCCTGTTCGTCCTCGTCCTGTTCGTGACCATGGTCTACGGTCCGATCGCGGCCATCCTGGTCGAGATGTTCCCGACCCGCATCCGCTATACCGGCATGTCGCTGCCCTACCATATCGGCAATGGCTGGTTCGGCGGGTTGCTGCCGGCGACCGTGTTCGCGCTCAGTGCCTACAGGGGCGACATCTATTATGGCCTCTGGTATCCCGTGATAATCGCGGCGATGTCGCTCGTCATCGGCATGATCTTCATCAAGGACACGCTGGGCACGAACCTGGACACCAAGCAGTAACAGATCGAATCGGCATGCATAAGTAACCCGGCGCGAGCGATCGCGCCGGGTTTTCATATCGAGGCTGAATATGCGTTCAGCTCTTCGGCTGCTGGTTTTCTTCCTCGACAGCGGCCTCGTGATACCAGCCATCGAAATCGGCATGCGTGTTACGCAGCGAGGCAAGCTCTGCCGCGAACTTGGCCTTCGCGCCTAAATTTGAGGCAGATACGCGGCCCGCAAGCGGGAACATCAGGATCTTTGCCGACGGACGGGCGAGGGTGGCTTCCATTGGCTGTCTCCTTTCTTCTCCGAGGTCAGTCGATTCAGCTTTCCCACAAGATAGGCCTTGCGATTCTTTTAGGCAATATGCCTACGAAAAGAACAGCAAATGCCTAATATTTATGCGCAATCCGCATTTGACTGATATGAGCCCAGTGATGAGGCGGCTCAGCAAAATTCGACGCGATATCACTGCATTTTGCCGCACCTGCCGAAGTCCGAGTGGCACACGAATTGCATTTCAGGGATCGGCAGCGCCGGCTGCCGACGGCTGATGCATGTCGACGCCGTTTGGTGTTCGGTGAACAAGCAACGAGAGGCTCTAGAATGACCAAATACAAGCTCGAGTATATCTGGCTCGACGGATACACCCCGGCCCCCAATCTTCGCGGCAAGACCCAGATCAAGGATTATGCCGAGTTCCCGACGCTCGACCAGCTGCCGCTGTGGGGCTTCGACGGCTCGTCCACCCTGCAGGCCGAGGGCCGCAGCTCCGATTGCGTCTTGAAGCCGGTCGCGCTTTATCCCGATCCGGCCCGCACCAACGGCGTTCTCGTCATGTGCGAAGTCATGATGCCCGATGGCGTCACGCCGCACGTGTCCAACAGCCGCGCGACCATTCTCGACGACGAGGATGCCTGGTTCGGCTTCGAGCAGGAATACTTCTTCTACAAGGACGGCCGTCCGCTCGGGTTCCCCGAGAGCGGTTATCCCGCCCCGCAGGGCCCGTACTACACCGGCGTCGGCTATTCGAACGTCGGCAGCATCGCCCGCCAGATCGTCGAAGAGCATCTCGACCTCTGCCTCGCCGCCGGCATCAACCATGAAGGCATCAACGCCGAAGTGGCCAAAGGCCAGTGGGAATTCCAGATTTTCGGCAAGGGCTCCAAGAAGGCCGCCGATCAGATGTGGATGGCCCGCTACCTGCTTCAGCGCCTCACCGAAAAGTACGGCATCGATATCGAGTTCCACTGCAAGCCGCTCGGCGACACCGACTGGAACGGCTCGGGCATGCATTGCAACTTCTCGACCAAATATATGCGCGAGGTCGGCGGCAAGGCCTATTTCGAGGCCCTGATGGCGCAGTTCGAAAAGAACCTGATGGACCATATCGCCGTGTACGGCCCGGACAACGACAAGCGTCTGACCGGCAAGCACGAGACGGCACCCTGGAACAAGTTCAGCTACGGCATCGCCGACCGCGGCGCCTCGATCCGCGTGCCGCATTCCTTCGTCAAGAATGACTACAAGGGTTATCTGGAAGACCGCCGCCCGAACTCGCAGGGCGACCCCTACCAGATCGCTTCCCAGGTCCTGAAGACGATCTCGCAGGTTTCGACCGGCGCATCGGTTTCGGCCGCTGCTTGATATTTCACGTCGGGCCTCAAGATCCCCGACAACCATGACGCGAGCCCCGGCGGAAATTGCCGGGGCTTTTTCGTATGACGACGGCGGGCACTATCGCATGCCGCTGGTCCCGTTCGCCGATCCTCGCCTTCCTGGCTCCTGGGCCTGGCAAAGCAAATTCCCCCAAAAAAAGTCAGGTTGAAAAGGGCGGTTCAAACCCATCCCTTCAAGGCGGCTTTGGGCTGACGAAAGCATGCCTTGGCGCTGGCCGCAGGCTTCGAAATCCTCGAAAAAGCCCGGAAATCCGGCCATTCCGACAAGAATGCCTGTCGACCGATCCTTTCATAAGCCCCTGTTCATGCACCAAAATCGAACCTCTCGACGCCCGGCAGGCGACATTGACAGGCTGCGGCGCAACATGCGTATTCGCAGGCATTGGGGGATACGCCAAGCGGTGCTGTTCGAACGGGGCGGGGTTTCTTGAACGACAGCATTGGCGGGGGCGCCGGACGAGCGGGCATTGCAGCCTGAGGCAGTGTGCCGCTCGCTCCTGGCTTATCTCTTCCCTTGCAAAAAGCGCGTGCCGGCTCGCCTGTCAGCCCAGCTTGGCTGGCTCAAGCCGACCAGTGCAGCGCAATCGACACGTGTGACGTGACGTGACCAGCCGACAGAACCTCAGCAGCCGGTGCGCCTTTCCAGTCGCTAGATCGGGCAGCATCCGATCGAACGCGTCAGTGTCCGCGGATTTGGCTGAATGGAAGCCGCGATATGTGCAAACAAAAGGGCCGGAAGAGGTTCATCTTCCGGCCCCGCATTGCAGGCTGAATTGAAGCCACTGGATCCGGGTTACGCCGGGTCCAGGGAGATCAAAAATCAGACCGAATAGTACATGTCGTATTCGACGGGATGCGGTGTCATTTCGAAGCGCATCACCTCGGCCATCTTCAACTCGATGTAGCTGTCGATCTGGTCGTCGTCGAAGACGCCGCCGGCCTTCAGGAAGCCGCGGTCCTTGTCGAGGCTCTGGAGCGCTTCACGCAGCGAGCCGCAGACGGTCGGGATCTTCTTCAACTCCTTCGGCGGCAAATCGTAGAGATCCTTGTCCATCGGCTGGCCGGGATGGATCTTGTTCTTGATACCGTCGAGGCCGGCCATCAGCATGGCGGCAAACGCGAGATAGGGGTTCGCGCCCGGATCGGGGAAGCGGACCTCGACGCGCTTCGACTTTGGCGACGAGCCGAACGGGATACGGCAGGAGGCCGAGCGGTTGCGCGCCGAATAGGCGAGCAGCACCGGCGCCTCGTAGCCCGGCACCAGACGCTTGTAGGAGTTGGTCAGCGGGTTGGTGAAGGCGTTGATGGCCTTGGCGTGCTTGATGATGCCGCCGATATAGAACAGGCAGCTTTCCGACAGGCCGGCATACTCGTTGCCGGCGAAGGTCGGCTTGCCACCTTTCCAGATCGACTGGTGGACATGCATGCCCGAGCCGTTGTCGCCGAAGATCGGCTTCGGCATGAAGGTGGCGGTCTTGCCATAGGCATTGGCGACCTGATGCACGACATATTTGTAGATCAGCATCTTGTCGGCGTTGCGGACCAGCGTGTCGAACTTGATGCCGAGTTCGTGCTGTGCCGCGGCCACCTCGTGGTGATGCTTCTCGACCCGCACGCCCATCTCGGCGAGCACGGTCAGCATCTCGGAACGCATGTCTTGCGCCGAATCGATCGGCGGCACCGGGAAATAACCGCCTTTGATGCGCGGACGGTGGCCGAGATTGCCGGTTTCGTAGTCGGTGTCGTCATTGGACGGCAGTTCGGTGGAATCGAGCCTGAAGCCGGTGTTGTAGGGATCGGCTTTGTACTTGACGTCGTCGAAGACGAAGAACTCGGCTTCCGGGCCGACATAGATGGTGTCGCCGATGCCTTCCGACTTCATGTAGGCCTCCGCCTTCTTGGCAGTGCCGCGCGGGTCGCGGTTGTAGGATTCGCCCGAAACCGGATCGAGGATGTCGCACAGGATGACCATGGTCGACTGCGCGAAAAACGGATCCATGTGGACCGTTTCAGGATCGGGCATCAGCACCATGTCGGACTCGTTGATCGCCTTCCAGCCGGCGATCGAAGATCCATCGAACATCACGCCATCGGCGAACATGTCTTCCTCGACCTCGATGACATCCATCGTCACGTGCTGCAGCTTGCCTTTCGGGTCGGTGAAGCGCAGGTCAACGAATTTCACATCGTTGTCCTTGATCTGCTTCATGATGTCTTTGGCTGTCGTCATGTCGTGTATCCCTGTGTGACGTTTTTTTAATAATGACGTTTCGGAAGGTGGACGAGGTGTCAGACGGCATCCATGCCGGTTTCGCCGGTGCGGATGCGCACGACTTCCTCGATGTTCGAGACGAAGATCTTGCCGTCGCCGATGCGCCCGGTCTGGGCCGCCTTGCGGATGGCTTCGATGGCGCCTTCGACGGCATCGTCGCCGAGCACGACCTCGATCTTCACCTTGGGCAGGAAGTCGACGACATATTCAGCGCCGCGATAGAGCTCGGTGTGGCCCTTCTGGCGTCCAAAGCCCTTGGCCTCGGTCACGGTGATGCCTTGCAGCCCGGCCTCCTGAAGCGCTTCCTTCACTTCGTCCAGCTTGAATGGCTTGATGATCGCTTCGATCTTTTTCATGTAAAAAGTGGCCTCCACTGCCAAAAAAACGGGTTGTGAGCCCCCGCTTGCGCCTCCATCAAGCACGAATTGTGCCAATTGGCGGGATTTCAAGCGGTGTCATTCGATTCCAGAACCATGCCGCACCAAGATGCAAATTCGCATCGTTCACCGCATCCAGCGCGCGACGGATGGCTGCAACCTACGCGGCGTCGGTGTTTATGTCTGCCCGATATTTAGGCCTATTGCTTACTTGGTGGGCATTGCTCAGCTTGGCTGGGACCGCGCCAACTCCTCTGCGTTTGCGTCGAGCCGAAAACTGGACAATGCTTGATCGAATGCGGATCGGCAATCCATGAGCAACGAACTTCTTACTCCCGGGGAGATGAGCGAGGCGGATCGGTTGACGATTGCCGCCGGCGCAATCGACGGCATCGGCCTGATGCGCCGTGCAGGCGAAGCCGTCGCGGCCGAAATTTTCAGGCGCTATCCGGCGGCGAAGCGGGTCCATGTGCTTTGCGGTCCCGGCAACAATGGCGGCGATGGCTATGCCGCGGCACGCAGCCTGGCAGCCGCTGGTGTCGATACGATGGTCTGGGCGTCGGGCGCGCCGAAGCCGGGCAGCGATGCCGCGCTCGCCGCCGGTGAATGTCCTGTGAAGCCTCGATCGCTGGCGAATTTCGCGGCCGAGGCCGGCGCTGTCGTCGTCGACGCCCTTTACGGCGCAGGGCTGTCCAAACCGCTATCGGGTGATGCGGCGAGAGCGGTTGGCGTTGTGGCAAGCCTGGCCTTGCCGGTCGTCGCGGTCGATCTGCCATCGGGCGTTTCCGGAGACAGCGGCCAAGTGCTCGGCCATGCTTTTCGGGCTGGGGTCACCGTAACCTTCGCGCGCAAAAAACCTGGCCATCTTTTGCTGCCCGGGCGCGAGATGTGCGGGGAGATCGTGCTCGCCGACATCGGCATCACCGATGGTCTCATTGCGCGGATTCGGCCCCAGGCCTTCGAGAACTCGCCGGCGCTTTGGCTTAGCGCCTTTCCGATTCCAGGCGTCGATACGCACAAATACAAGCGCGGCCATGTCGGCGTCTTTTCCGGCGGCCCGAGCGCCACCGGCGCGGCGCGGCTTGCGGCGCTTGCCGCAGCGCGTAGCGGGGCAGGGGCGGTCACCGTCCTGTCCCCGGCGAACGCCATGCAGGTCAATGCCGCGCATCTGACCTCGATCATGCTGCGCAAGGCCAATGACAGCGCCGACATCGAGGCCTTCATCGGCGAACGCCGGCCCTCCGCCTTTGTGCTGGGGCCTGGCTTCGGCGTCGGTGAAAGAGCGCAGAATTTTGCGCTCACGCTGCTCGCCGCTGGCCAGCACCGGAACATTTCCGCCCGGGTCGATGGCCTGGTGTTCGACGCCGACGCGATCACCTCGTTTCGCGAGGCGCCGGACGTCCTGTTCGAAGCCGCGCGCCAGCCGGGCGCACCGCCGCTGGTGATGACGCCGCATGAGGGGGAATTTGCCAGGCTGTTTGCTGACATTGCGGGCGGCGCCGTTTCGTCCAAGCTGAGCAGGGCCCGTATGGCCGCCACCCGTGCCAACGCCGTGATCTTCTACAAGGGCGCGGACACCGTAATCGCTGCTCCCGATGGCAGGGCTGCGATAAACTCCAATGGCGCGCCATGGTTGGCAACCGCCGGTTCGGGCGACGTGCTCTCGGGGCTCGTGGCCGGCTTCCTGGCGCAAGGCATGCCGGCCTTCGAGGCGGCATGCGCGGCGGCGTGGATCCATGCCGAGGCCGGCAGCCGATTCGGGCCGGGGCTGATCGCCGAGGACTTGCCGCTGGCGCTGGTGCCTGTGCTGCGTGAACTGGTGGCGGCTCGCGGCGCGCGCTGACCGGCCGCGACATTCAGCTCACAGCGGAATGTTGTCGTGCTTTTTCCAGGGGTTCTGCATGTCCTTGTTGCGCAGCATCCGCAGCGCCCGGGCAATGCGGCGGCGGGTCGAATGCGGCATGATCACCTCGTCGACATAGCCGCGCTCGGCGGCGACGAAGGGCGACAGGAAGCGGTCTTCGTAAGCCTTTGTATGGGCTGCGATCTTTTCGGCGTCGCCGATGTCCTTGCGATAGATGATCTCGACCGCGCCCCTGGCGCCCATCACGGCGATCTGCGCCGTCGGCCAGGCATAGTTCATATCGCCGCGCAGGTGTTTCGAAGCCATCACGTCATAGGCGCCGCCATAGGCTTTTCTGGTGATGACGGTGATCTTCGGCACGGTCGCTTCGGCATAGGCGAAGAGCAGTTTGGCGCCGTGCTTGATCAGCCCGCCATATTCCTGCGCCGTTCCCGGCAGGAAGCCCGGAACGTCGACGAAGGTGACGATTGGAATCGAAAAGCAGTCACAGAAGCGTACGAAGCGCGCCGCCTTGCGGCTGGCGTCGGAATCGAGCACGCCGGCCAGCACCATGGGCTGGTTGGCGACGAAGCCGACCGTGCGGCCTTCGATGCGTCCGAAGCCGGTGACGATGTTCTTGGCGAAGCTTTGCTGGATCTCGAAGAAATCGCCCTCGTCGGCGACTTTCAGGATCAGCTCCTTGATATCGTAAGGCTTGTTGGCGTTGTCGGGTATCAGACGGTCGAGCGACAGATCGTGATCGGTGACCGACTGGTAGCATTCGATCTCGGGAATCTCCGATGTGTTCGAAGCCGGCAGCAGGTCGACCAGCCGGCGCATTTGCAGCAGCGCCTCGACGTCATTGTCATAGGCGCCGTCGGCGATCGAGGATTTCGTCGTGTGGACGGAAGCGCCGCCGAGGCTCTCGGCGGTCACCGTCTCGTTGGTGACCGTCTTCACCACGTCCGGCCCGGTGACGAACATGTAGGAGGTATCGCGCACCATGAAGATGAAGTCGGTCATGGCCGGCGAATAGACGTCGCCGCCGGCGCAAGGTCCCATGATCACGGAAATCTGCGGAATGACGCCCGACGCCAGCACATTGCGCTGAAAGATCTCGGCATAGCCGCCGAGTGCGGCCACGCCCTCCTGGATGCGGGCGCCACCGGCATCGTAGAGGCCGATGATCGGCGCGCGGTTGCGCAGCGCCATCTCCTGCACTTTGATGACTTTCTCGGCATGCGCTTCCGACAGCGAGCCGCCGAACACGGTGAAATCCTTGGCGAAGAGATAGACCGGACGGCCGTTGACGGTTCCCCAGCCGGTGACGACGCCGTCGCCGGCGATCTTGGTCTTTTCCATGCCGAAGTCGGTCGAACGGTGCTCGACATACATGTCGAACTCCTCGAACGAGCCCTCGTCGAGAAACACCTCGATGCGTTCGCGGGCGGTCAGCTTGCCCTTCTTGTGCTGGGCATCGATTCGGGCCTGCCCCCCGCCCATGCGGGCGATCTCGCGACGACGCTCGAGTTCCTTCAGCACGTCCTTCATTCTCGATCTCCTGCGCGGGCTGATTTGTGGTAATGATGCCCGCAGGCGAGCGCAAGCGTCGCTTTTTCGAGGCGTTTTGTTGCGCTGCAACATGATGCCCTTGCATTTCGGAGTGAACTCAGCCATATGCACGGCATAGGCGCTTGGGCCGGACTGATCCGGCCTTCTCCTCGAATGAGACTGGTTGCGTCTGTTTTCCCTCTTTCCTGCTGATCGGCCCCGATTGGTTAGCAAGGTGGCGAAAAAGCCCCGTGGCATGATGCCTGCGGGCACGACAGCGCAGCCGCGCGGACGGACACGTCCGCCGCCTTGTCGTTCCATAACAATTGTCCGACGGCAGGTTGCGCCCTGCCGCCATTGATGTTTGCGGCCAGAGGCCGTGTGAAAGAAGAATATTTTGACCAACGAAAACACTTTGCCCGGCAACGACACTGGAGAACTCTCCGGTTTCGCGGCACTGGGAATTACGGGTGCGCTGCTCAAGGCCACCCATGCCGCCGGCTTCGCCGATCCGAAACCGATCCAGGTCCAGGCTATCCCGCCGCAGATGGAAGGCCGTGACATTTTCGGCATCGCCCAGACCGGCTCCGGCAAGACAGCGGCTTTCGCTCTGCCGATTCTCTCCAAGATCATCGCGCTCGGCACCAAACGGCGTGCCAAGACGACCCGCGCGCTGATCCTGGCGCCGACTCGTGAGCTCGCCGTGCAGATCGAAGACACCATCAAGATCCTCGCCAAGGGCGCGCATGTCTCGACGGCGCTCGTGCTGGGCGGCGTCTCGCGCTTCAGCCAGGTGAAGAAGATTGCTCCCGGCGTCGATGTACTGATTGCCACGCCCGGCCGGTTGACCGACCTGGTGCGTGAGGGCGACCTCATCCTCTCCGACACCAAATGGCTGGTGCTCGACGAGGGCGACCGCATGCTCGACATGGGCTTCATCAACGATGTCAAGCGCATCGCCAAGGCGACCGCGCCCGATCGCCAGACGGCGCTGTTTTCGGCGACGATGCCGAACGAGATCGCCGAGCTTGCCAAGGGTCTGTTGAAGAGCCCGGTTCGCGTCGAAGTCGCGCCACAGAGCACGACGGCGGCCGAGATCGTGCAGAGCGTCGTCCTTGCCCGCACCAAGCAGAAGCGCCAGGTGCTGTCGACGATGCTCGCCGACGAGGCGATGAAGTCCGTCATCATCTTTTCGCGCACAAAGCACGGCGCCGACCGGGTGACCAAGGACCTCGAGCGCGACGGCTTCAAGGCCGCCGTCATCCACGGCAACAAGTCGCAGAATGCACGCCAGAAGGCGCTCAATGATTTCCGCGACGGCGCGGTGCGCATTCTGGTGGCCACCGACATCGCCGCGCGCGGCATCGACGTGCCCGGCATCAGCCATGTCGTGAATTTCGACCTGCCTGATGAGGCGGAGAGCTATGTCCACCGCATCGGCCGCACCGGCCGCAACGGCCGGGACGGCATTGCGATTACGCTCTGCGATCCGTCCGAGAACAGCAAGCTGCGCCAGGTCGAGCGCATCATCCGCGCCAAGCTGCCTGTTGTCGCCGACCATCTCGGCAGTCCCGATCCGCAGCGCAACCCGGCTGAGAAGAACGAGCGCTTCGAGCCTGCCAATGACCGAAACGACCGCAATGGCCGTCGCGACGGCAGGCGGCCGGGCGGCCAGAACAACGGCTCCGGTAAGAAGCGCTTCGGTGAAAAGCCGGCCTTCGCTGGCGACCGTAAACCGGAAGGCGCCAAACCCTTCAAGGGCAACAATAAACGCCGCTTCGGCGGCAAGCGTCCTGCGGCGCGGGCTGCGTAGACAGGCCGCTTCGTATTGGTCGGGCATTTGCGTGCCCGGCTGGCCACCAGTAACATAAAGGGCGACCGCGGTGAGGCTGCGGTCGCCCTTTCCGTATGGAAGCTCGGGCTACTTCGCGACCGCCTCGATCCAGACGGCAATTCTTTGTGCAAGGAAGGTTGTGGTCGATGGCGACAGGGCGTCGCCGGCGATGACGTGGTTGTCGGGATCGCCGGTGTCATCGACCGGAACCAGTTCGTGCGGCGCGCCCCAACGCCCGGCGATTTCACGCGTGCGGTCAGACCGTACCACGCTGTCCGAATCCGAAAAGATGAAGAGGGCAGGGACCTTCGCTTTCTCCACCGGCGCGCCATAGGCAAGTTCCGTCAGCGCTTGCATCGGCAGCGTCGCGGCAAGGGGATATCTGGTGGTCCAGAACGTCTCGTGCAGCGCGTTGCGCGGCATGAAACTGCGCTCTTTACCAGCGACGAGTTCGGCGATTTGTTTGCCCCACGGCATCGTCAGGACCTCGGCGCCGGACGCCTTGACGCCGAAATTCGGCGAGATGAACGCGATCGCCGCCACGCCGTCCGAAGCGCCCGGCTGTGTTGCCGCCCAGGCAGCCAGCGAGCCGCCGGTCGAGGTGGAGATGACGATCACCTTGTCGCCGATGGCCCGGCCGATCGCGAGCGCCTCCTCATAATCGTTGATCCAGGCATTGACGCTGCCTTGCGTCATGGCCGCGCCATTCTGCCCGTGGCCGGTGAGGCGGGTGAAGAACAGATTGGCGTCGAGCTGGTCGGCAACCTCGTCGGGCAGCGGACGGACCTCGCCTTTCGACGCCGAAAAGCCGTGGATATAGACGATGGACAGCCGTGTCCTGGCATGCACCATCGGATTGGCCCAGATGATCTCCTTCTCCAGCCCGTCGCGGATTCCGGATATGGCCGCTTCCTCCTTGGCCACATAGGCCTGCGGATCGTCGCTGATGGCGGAAGGATCGAAGCGGATCGTGGTGTCGACGGGAACACGCGGGCCAAGCACGAAGGCCAGTGCGAGGATGGCGATTAACCCCAGCACAGCAAGCACGATTCGTCGCCCCATCGCAGACTCCAAACGCAACAACAACAAACCCACCGGGTGGCCGGGAACAGGCAACGACCGGCCCGGCGATGAAGCCGCCGATCCGGCGGCTTCTATTCGCTCGGCGGCTTGCGGTCGTAATTCAGCGGCCGTGCCTTCCAGCTCGTCATGAGGCTGATCACGCCTCGATACACCGGTCTCGGCAATAGGCTGAGCAGCTTCAGGGGCCAGCTCGTCCGGCGCGGGAACGTGACCTCGAAGCCGCCGGATTTGATACCCCGCACCATGCGCCGCGTCGCCCGGCTGACCGGCATCAGCCCCGGCATGGGCAGCATGTTTTTCTCGGTCAGCGGTGTGTCTATGAAGCCCGGATTCATGACCTGGACGCGCACGTTCATCTTGTCGAAATCGTATTTCAGCGATTCGGCCAGAATGTTGATCGCCGCTTTGGTGCCGCCATAAGCAGCCGTCGTCGGCCAGCCGAAATAAGCGGTAACCGAGCCGACCAGCACGACATGGCCGCGCGCCCGCACGCGCATGCGTTCGACGACCGGCACCAGCCCGTTGATGATGCCGAAATAGTTGACCTCGAAAGAGCGGCGAAAATCGCTGACGACGAGAGCCTCGCCAGGCGTGGAAATGTAATTGCCCGCGTTTAAGACGGCGAGCACAATGGGGCCAAGCTCGTTCTCGATCGCAGCGACGGTTCTCGCCATGCGCGGCTCGTCGGTGACATCGCAGGGAAAAGCCTTCACCTTGCCTGGCATCTGCGCGGTCTCGACAATCAGCGTGTCGATCGGATCGCCATCGGGTGCCGTTACGGCCACCGCATAGCCCTGGGACGCAAGATCCCTGGCCAGCGAACGGCCGATGCCGCTGCTGCCTCCCGTGACCCAGGCGACGCCATGCTTCGGGTCGGCCCGATAGAGTGTCATCCTGCGCCCCCGTCGAATTGTTCTTGGCTTTTGCTCTAGCCGCGAAGAAATCGAATGAAAAGAGCGGTTTTCGATGCCGGCCGCAAATGAACAGCGTGGATACGCCCGGCACCAGGGAGACGCCGGCGCAAATGCAGTACGGAAAATGCGACTGGACCAGGCAAATTCTTGCCTTGAAACCGAAGCTTCGGGTTTCTAGGGTTTCGCCGCAGCTACACAAGGACTCCCGAATGCCCCGCTCCGTGATCGACGCTATCGGCAACACGCCATTGATCCGCCTCAACAGGGCTTCGGAAGAAACCGGCTGCGAGATCCTGGGCAAGGCCGAATTCATGAATCCAGGACAGTCGGTCAAGGACCGCGCCGGCCTGTTCATCATCCGCGATGCCGAAGAGCGTGGGCTGCTCAGGCCGGGTGGCGTCATTGTCGAGGGCACGGCCGGCAATACGGGCATCGGGCTGACGCTGGTCGCCAAGGCGCTCGGCTACCGCACCGTCATCGTCATTCCCGAGACGCAGAGCCAGGAGAAGAAGGACACGATCAAGCTGCTCGGCGCCGAGCTGATCGAGGTTCCGGCCGTGCCGTACAAGAACCCCAACAACTACGTGAAATTGTCGGGGCGGCTGGCTGAGCAAATGGCGCGGTCGGAGCCGAACGGCGCTATCTGGGCCAACCAGTTCGACAATGTCGCCAACCGCGACGGGCATATCCGCACCACGGCGCAGGAGATCTGGAGCCAGACCGGCGGCAAGGTCGACGGCTTCGTCTCGGCGGTCGGCTCGGGCGGGACGCTGGCCGGCGTCGCTTTCGGGCTGAAGGCGAAAAGCAGGGACGTCAAGATCGCTCTCGCCGATCCGCTGGGCGCCGCTCTCTACAGTTTCTACACCAGCGGTGAGCTGAAATCCGAGGGCAGTTCGATCACCGAAGGCATCGGGCAGGGACGCATCACCGCCAACCTCGACGGATTCACGCCCGACTTCTCGTTCCAGATTCGTGATGAGGATGCGTTGCCGATCGTCTTCGACCTGGTCCAGGAGGAAGGCCTTTGCGTCGGCGGTTCGACCGGCATCAACATAGCGGGCGCGATCCGGCTGGCGCGTGAACTCGGCCCCGGCCATACCATCGTGACCATTCTTTGCGACTACGGCACACGCTACCAATCGAAGCTGTTCAATCCCGAGTTCCTGCGCGAAAAGAAGCTGCCGGTGCCCGGCTGGATGGAAGAGAAATCAGAGATTTCCGTGCCGTTTGAAAAGGTTGTGTGATGGCGCACAAGACCGAAGCGCTGTTTCGCGACGACGCCTATCTCAGGACGGCCGATGCCGTGGTTGTCGCCGTCAACGAGCGCGGCGGCATCGTTCTGGACCGCACCATCTTCTATGCCACCTCGGGCGGGCAGCCGGGCGATAGCGGCTATCTCCAGCGCGCCGATGGCAGCCGCATCGTCCTGGCCGCCACCGTCACCGGGGAGACGAAGGACGAGATCATCCACGTGCCGGCGGCGGAACAAGCCGCGCCTGCGGTCGGCGAGCGCCTGAAGCTCGCTATCGACTGGGAGCGGCGGCACCTTTTGATGCGCATGCATGCCGCCTGCCATTTGCTCACCGTCGTCTGCCCGTTTCCAATCACCGGCGCGGCGGTTTCGGAAGACGACAGCCGTGTCGATTTCGACATTCCCGACGCCAGCTTCAGCAAGGAAGAGGTGACGGCTAGCCTGATGGGCCTGGTGCGGGCCGATCATCCGATCTTTACCAGGCTGATCAGCGACGAGGAACTGGCCGCCAATCCGGGGCTGGTGAAGTCCAAAAATGTCCGTCCGCCGCTGGGTACCGGCAAAATCCGGCTGGTCTGCATCGGCGAGAACGCTTCGGTGGACAGCCAGCCCTGCGGTGGCACCCATGTCAAAAGCACCGGCGAGGTCGGCGAAATCCATATCGGCAAGATCGAGAAGAAGGGGCGTGAAAACCGGCGCTTTCGCATCCGGTTCGGCCCAATGCCCCAAACATGATCTCGAAAGCTGCGACGTTTTCGACAAGATCATGCGGCAAGGCAACGTCTGGTCAATGGCGGCAGGAGAACCACAATGGCTGAAGACAGTCCTTTCACCGTCGACGCGGACTGGTTGCAGGAGCGTTTGGGTCAGCCTGGCCTGACGATTGTCGATGCATCCTGGTACCTTCCGGCGCAAAAACGCGACGCGCGCGCCGAATATGATGCCGGGCACATTCCGGGCGCCCGCTTCCTGGATCAGGATGCGGTCTCGGATCCGGACGCTGCGCTGCCGCATACGCTGCCGTCGCCGCAGCATTTTGCCCAGTATGTCGGCGCGATGGGCGTTTCGGCAGATGACACGATCATCGTCTATGACGGCCCGGGCTTTTTCTCGGCACCTCGAGCATGGTGGATGTTCCGGGTGATGGGCGTCTTCCAGACCTATATCCTCGACGGCGGTTTCGATGGCTGGAAAGCGGCAGGTCGGCCGGTGACGGCCGAACCGACCAAAATCGCGCCAAGCGTGTTCCACGCCGATTTCGACGCCGGCCGGGTCGCCAGCCTTGCCGATATGCGCCGCATCGTCGAAACCCGGGAAAGTCAGATCGCCGATGCGCGCGGGGCAGGGCGCTTCACCGGCGCGGAGCCGGAGCCGCGCGCGGGCGTCCGTTCCGGCCATATGCCGGGCGCGCGCAACTTGCCTTATTCGGCGCTGTCGGAAAACGGCGTGCTTCTGCCGAAGGAGCGGTTGCGCAAGGTGGTCGAGGAAGCCGGCCTCGATCTGTCGAAGCCTGTCGTCACCTCCTGCGGCTCCGGCGTTACGGCGGCGGTGATCACGCTTGCGTTGGAAACGCTTGGCCATACCGACAACAGGCTTTACGACGGCTCATGGACCGAATGGGGCGGTCTCTCCGACACACCAGTCGTGACAGGCAAGGAATGACGATGGAAAACGGCGAGCTGAAGGACATCGAAGTCACGGTGACGTTCCTCGAGATGCATGCGCCACCGGCCGTGTCGCCGCCCATGCCCTACAACCGCCAGGTCGCACTCCTGAAAACCAAGGACATTCCGCTGCATTTCTATCGGTACCTGATGGATCGGGTGGGGCGTAAATGGCACTGGGTCAATGTGCTGAGGCTGGATGACGACGAACTATCGGCCGGCATCCACCGCGAGGATCGCGACATCAGGGTGCTCTATCTTGATGGCGCGCCCGCCGGTTTTTTCGACCTCAAGCCGCATCTGCCTGATGAAGTCGAGCTTGCCTATTTCGGCATGATGGAACACGCCACCGGGCAAGGCATCGGCCGCTGGTTCCTGGGATCGGCGATCGCCGCGGCTTGGTCGTATGGACCGAAGCGGGTGACGGTGCAGACCTGCACGCTCGACCATCCTGCTGCCTTGCCGCTCTACCAGAAGCTCGGCTTCGCGCCGGTGGCGCAGAAGAAGGAGACCGTGCACCCCCTGCCTTTCGCTGAGCGCTCGGCCAGCGTCATGCGGCCATAAGCGGTCCTCGAATTACCCGGGATGTCACATGTTTGGTCGGCTAGTATGGCCGACTAGGCAGGCGATTGCCCGGCAAGGCTCGATACAGCGAACTCCAACGCTTGGCAGGAATCGGGTGGGAGGCGGGGACTGAAGCGCATAATTTCCGATCAACGACATCGGAGATTTTCGCCATGACCATCCAGTTCAAAGCCTTGCCGACGCAAGATGTACGCGCGCTGCAGCGCGGCGGACCCGATGCCTATGGAAACACGTCCGAGCGCAAGATTTCCGACGGCGACGGCATGCCATGCCGGCATTGCCTGAAGAATATCGCCGCAGGAGACGACTATCTCATCCTGGCCTACCGGCCATTCCCCGAACTGCAGCCCTATGCCGAGACCGGACCGATCTTCCTGCATGCGCAGGAATGCGAACGCGCCGCCGATGCGCAGGCGCTTCCCGAAATTCTCGAAAGCCCGGATTACATCGTGCGCGGCTACGGCAGGGATGACCGCATCGTCTATGGCAGCGGCGGCGTCATTGCGACCGATGCGATCCCCGCGCGCGCCGAGGCTCTCTTGGAACGCGATGACATTGCCTACGTGCATGTCCGCTCAGCGCGCAACAATTGCTACCAGTGCCGGATCGAACGCGTCTGACGGGCGCATGTGGCGGTGCGATAGCGGAGCGCTGTCGTACTTCCGTCATACCATTGCGGTACACGGGTAGCCGTCGATCGATTTGTCGACCGCGGATGAACCGGCGGCAAATCTCGACATCGAGGAAGCGGGGCCTTGGCTCCGCTTTTTTGTTTGCCGGAACCTCCCACAGGAACTTGTGCGCAAAGAAGCCGATGGGCTTCGACTATTTGCCTGGAGGGCTCAGTTAAACCTGCAATTGGCGCCGAGACGCAGGTTGCGGCACATGTTTTAGGCCCGAGCCTGGTGCAGGCCTGACAGCCCTCAATCCGGAAAGAAAAAACCCGCCGGAATGACCGGCGGGCTGACGGGAGGCAGGTCTCCTCTCAGGGGAATCAGGCCGCGAGAACCGCCTTCGGTTCGACCAGTTCGTAGCCGAGCGCTTCGGCGACCGCACGGTTGGTGATCTTGCCTCTGTGGACGTTGAGTCCATTGCGCAGATGATGGTCGTCGACCAGCGCCTTCAGGCCCTTGTCGGCGAGCTGAAGGCCATAGTGCAGCGTCGCGTTGTTGAGTGCATGTGCTGAGGTGACCGGCACGGCGCCTGGCATGTTGGCGACGCAGTAGTGGATGACGCCGTCGACCTCGTAGGTCGGCTCGGCATGCGTGGTCGCGTGCGAAGTCTCGAAGCAGCCGCCCTGGTCGATGGCGACGTCGACCAGCACCGACCCCTTCTTCATGCCCGAAAGCATTTCGCGCGAGACCAGCTTCGGCGCCGCGGCACCCGGGATCAGCACGGCGCCGACGACGATGTCGGCGGAAAAGCATTCTTCTTCCAGAGCCTCCACGGTCGAGTAGCGGGTGTGGACGCGGCCGGCAAAGAGATCGTCGAGCTGGCGCAGGCGCGGGATCGAGCGGTCGATGATGGTGACGTCGGCCCCCAGGCCGGCCGCCATCCTGGCCGCGTGCAGGCCGACGACGCCGCCGCCGAGCACGGTGACCTTGCCGGGCAGCACGCCGGGCACGCCGCCGAGCAGCACGCCGCGGCCGCCATTGGCCTTCTGCAGCGCCGTGGCACCGGCCTGGATCGACAGGCGGCCGGCGACTTCCGACATCGGCGCCAGCAACGGCAGGCCGCCACGGTCGTCGGTCACGGTTTCATAGGCGATGGCGGTAACGCCCGAAGCGAGCAGGCCCTTGGTCTGTTCCGGATCCGGAGCGAGGTGAAGATAGGTGTAGAGGATCTGGCCATCGCGCAGCTGGGCCCATTCGTTAGGCTGCGGCTCCTTGACCTTGACGATCATGTCCGACTTGGCGAACACATCGGCCGCTGTCTTGGCGATGGTGGCGCCGGCGGCGCGATAGGCATTGTCGTCGGCGCCGATGCCGGCGCCGGCTCCGGTCTCGACCAGCACCTCATGTCCGTGGGCGACATATTCGCGGACCGAGCCGGGCGTAAGTCCGACGCGATATTCATGATTCTTGATTTCCCGGGGGCAGCCGACGCGCATTTCTTTTCTCCTGACACGGCCCTTCGGGGCTCGTTCCCTGTATTGACGCAGTCAACCACGAATCGTTGCGTAAGTGTTTGCGAATGCACTTGCAGGAGGGCTCGCTATTCGATAATTGTTGCGTAAAATGCGCAAAAATTCGCAGGAATCACGAAGAATGCCGCTCGACAGGATTGATATCGCCATTCTGGAGACATTGCAGAAGGATGGCCGGATGCCGAACGCCGCCCTTGCGGAAAGGGTCGGCCTGTCGCAGTCGGCCTGTTCGCGCCGGCTCGACAATCTGGAGAAATCCGGAACCATCCGCGGCTATCATGCCCGGCTTTCCAATGCAGCACTTGGTCACCAGATGACGGCGATCGTGCACATATCGCTGTCGGGCCAGTTCGAGAAGACGCTGTCGGATTTCGAGGCTGCGATCAAGCGCTGCCCCAACGTGCTATCCTGTCACCTGATGTCGGGCGAATACGACTACATCCTCAGGATCGCGGCCAAGGACCTTGCTGACTACGAACGCATCCACAAAGAGTGGCTGTCGGCGATGCCGCATGTGACGAAGATCAATTCGTCTTTTGCCCTGCGCGAAATCGTCGACCGGACGGCGATGGGTCTGAAGCCTGAAATGGCCTGATCATTCGATCGGCCTTCTCCGCCTTAAGCCATCTACGCCTTGGCAGCCTCCGTCACGATCCGGTCCATCGGGATATCGTGCGGCTGCGGGTAGATGGTGGCGATGCGCTGCAATTCGTAGCCGACGCCGATGACCAGCGGCTTGAACGGCATCGCCGCCAGCGTTCGGTCATAGAACCCGCCGCCGTAGCCCAGGCGATAATTGCCGGAATCGATGCCGACGATTGGCGAGATGACGATGTCGGGCAAGACCGGTTCGCCCTCGGCGGGAATTGGAATGTTCCACACGCCCTTCTCCAGCCGGTCGCCCGGAACATAGGCCCGGAAGATCAGCGGCCGTGCCTTTTCGACGACGACGGGCAGCGCGGTGCGCCCGCCTCGTTCATTGATGGCAGCCATCCATGGCCGCAGGTCCGGCTCGCCGCGAAACGGCCAATAGAGGCTGACCATGCGGCCGGCGATATTGCCGATCACCGCGTCGAGGGCTCCGGCGATGCTCTGCGACATCGCCGTTCGCGCATCGGCGGAAACCGCGAGACGCGCCGCGATCAGGCGTTCCCGTTCGGCCTTGCGCCATCGTCTGACGTCGGTCCAATCGGATATCGGCGCGTGAAACGCAGGATCGAGTTCGTGCATGAAGCATGGCGGCGAGGAATATTGCGCGGGACCCTGGTCGTCGTGATCGTTGGCCATGCTTCACCTCATCGCTGTTTTCCATAACGCTATACCCGGCGGCGGGATGCGACATGTGCATTCACGACATGGAACGACGAGTCTCGGGCACGGCCTTTGTGTTGCTGCATTGCACAAAAGCTCCTACATCAAAGGCAGGCGATATTGCTCGTCAGGGTGAACGCGATGGATCAAGCCAACCACCATGTCGTCGTCGTAGGGGCGGGGTTCGGCGGCCTCGAATTCACCCGCGCTCTCGCCGGTGCGCCCGTGCGCATCACCATGATCGACAAACGCAATCATCATCTTTTCCAGCCGCTGCTCTACCAGGTCGCGACGACGGCGCTGGCGACCTCGGAGGTCGCTTGGCCGATCCGCCACCTGCTGCGCAAGCGTAAGGACGTGACGACGTTGCTCGCCAATGTCACCGGCATCGACCGAACCGGAAAACGCGTGCTGCTCGATGACGGCAGCACCGTTGCCTACGATACGCTGGTGCTCGCCACCGGCGCCCGACACGCCTATTTCGGCCACGATGAATGGGAGCCGTTCGCACCAGGGCTGAAGACGCTGGAGGACGCCACCACCATTCGACGGCGCATTCTGCTCGCCTTCGAACAGGCCGAGCGGGAAACCGATCCCGCCAGGCGCCAGGCGCTGCTGACCATCGCGATCGTCGGCGGCGGTCCGACCGGTGTCGAACTCGCCGGCACCATTGCCGAACTGGCGCACGACACGCTGCGCGGCGAATTCCGCAACATCGACACGCGCGAGACGCGTGTGGTGCTGATCGAGGCGGGCGACCGCATACTGGCCAATTTCGCGCCGAAACTGTCCGATTATGCCAAAAAGGCGCTGAAGCGGCTCGGCGTGACGATCGAGCTCGGCCGGGCGGTCACGCGTTGCGACGCCGAGGGCGTCGTCTTCGGCGACACGCATCTGCCGGCGAGGACCATATTGTGGGCGGCGGGCGTTGCCGCCTCGCCTGCAGCCGAATGGCTGGGCGCCGCCGCGGACCGCGCGGGAAGGGTGCTGGTTGAACCCGATCTCACCGTGCCGGGCAGCCCCGAGATTTTCGTCATCGGCGACGCCGCCCTCGTGCTGCGGCGCGATGGACGGCCCGTGCCCGGCGTGGCGCCTTCCGCCAAGCAGGAGGGCCGTCATGTTGCCGCGACCATCAAGGCCAGGCTTGCGGGCGACACGAGCGTACGGCCGTTCCACTACAAGCATGCCGGTGACCTGGCCACGATCGGCAAACGGGCGGCGGCGATCGATTTCGGTTGGATCAAACTAACTGGCTGGCCGGCTTGGTGGCTATGGGGCATCGCCCACATCTATTTTCTGATCGGTTTCCGCAACCGGCTTGCGGTTTCCCTGAACTGGCTATGGATCTATGTCACGGGCCAACGGAGCGCCCGCCTGATCACGCAGGGCGACGACGACAAGGGCTGATCTTCCACGCCTGCGCCCGTTCATCCGCCCGTCATCTGTTGCTGATCGACTGACAGCTCCGGCGCGCGCAACTTCTTGAGTGGACTCGAATGGGTTTCAGCGCGAAGTTCGCTCCGGGGCAGGGTCTTTCTTGTCGTCGAAGAAGGAGAAGACATGTCGCAGCTGCTCCATTCCGTCTCCCGCCGCGGTCTCCTCGCGGGCGCCGCCGCCACGGGCGCGCTGATTGCGCTTCACCCTTTCTCCGCCCGCGCCCAGGCCAACCAGGCGCATCTCCGGATCATGGAGACCACCGACATCCATGTGAATGTGCTGCCCTACGACTATTACGCCGACAAAGCGAATGACACGATGGGACTGTCGCGCACGGCCTCACTGATCGACGCGGTGCGCAAGCAAGCCGTCAATTCGATGCTGATCGACAATGGCGACCTTTTGCAGGGCAATCCGATGGGCGACTACATCGCCTATGAAAAGGGCATGAAGGACGGCGACCTCCATCCGATCATGAAAGGCATGAACCTGCTCGGCTACGAGTGCTCGACGCTGGGCAACCACGAATTCAACTACGGCCTGTCCTTCATGGACAAGGTTCTGGCCGGCGCCAATTTCCCCTTCGTCTGCGCCAACCTGATCCGCGGCACCGAGCTTGCCGCGAACCCGCGCGACGACAAGCTCTACCTCAAGCCCTACGTCATCCTCGACAAGAAGATCAAGGACGGTTCAGGCACCGAGCAACCGATCAGGATCGGCATCATCGGCTTCGTGCCGCCGCAGATCATGGTCTGGGATCTCAAGAACCTCGAAGGTAATGTCAGAACGCGCGACATTGTCGAGGCCGCCAAGGCCTGGGTGCCGCAGATGAAGGAGGAGGGCGCCGACATTATCATCGCGCTCTCGCATTCTGGCATCGACATCAAGCAGGGCGATATGATGGAGAACGCATCGTTCTTTGTCGCCGGCGTTGAAGGCATCGACGCGGTGTTCACCGGTCACCAGCATCTGGTATTCCCTGGCAAGAAGGATTTTCAGGCGCTCGAAGGCGTCGATGCGCAAAAGGGCACGCTGCAGGGCAAGCCCGCCGTCATGGGCGGCTTCTGGGGCTCGCATATGGGCCTGATCGACCTGATGCTGGAGCGCGACGGATCGAAATGGAAGATCGTTTCCGCCACCTCGGAGGCGCGGCCGATCTTCGAGCGTGTCGACAACAAGAACAAGCCGACTGTCGCGGACGACAACCGCATCATCGCCGCGCTCGAGCAGGACCACCAGGCAACGCTCGCCTATGTGCGTCGTCCCGTCGGCAAAACCGCAGCGCCGCTCTATTCCTATTTCGCGTTGGTCGCCGACGATCCGTCGGTTCAGGTCGTCAACCAGGCGCAGACTTGGTACCTCCAGGACATCCTGAAAAACACACAGTGGAAGGACGTGCCGCTGCTGTCGGCGGCAGCTCCCTTCAAGGCCGGCGGGCGCAACGGCGCCGACTACTACACCGATGTGCCGGCAGGCGACATCGCCATCAAGAACGTCGCCGACCTCTACCTTTATCCCAACACCGTGCGGGCCGTTGAGATCACCGGGGCGCAGGTCAAGGAATGGCTGGAAATGTCCGCCGGCATCTTCAACCGGATCGAACCCGGCAAGGCGGACCAGTCGCTCATCAACACCGGATTTCCGTCCTACAATTTCGACGTTATCGACGGCGTCACCTACAAAATAGATCTGTCCCAGCCGCCGAAATACGATGCCAAGGGCGGGCTTGCCAATGCCTGCGCCAATCGCATCGTCGGCTTGATGTTCGACGGCAAACCGATCGATCCCAATCAGAAGTTTGTGGTTGCAACGAACAACTACCGGGCCGGCGGCGGCGGCAATTTCCCTGACATTGATGCTTCCAGGATCATCTACGAAGCGCCGGACA
Source organism: Mesorhizobium sp. CA13 (assembly GCF_020165235.1). NCBI lineage: Bacteria > Pseudomonadati > Pseudomonadota > Alphaproteobacteria > Hyphomicrobiales > Phyllobacteriaceae > Mesorhizobium > Mesorhizobium sp. CA13. The sequence goes on from NZ_JAIUHS010000004.1 coordinate 120,921, forward strand.
CCAACCGCGACGTCATCGTCCGCTACATCGTCAAGCAGGGCACGATCAACCCGTCGGCGGACGGCAACTGGTCGTTCGCGCCGCTGCCCGGAACCAGCGTCGTGTTCGAGACAGGGCCTAAGGCGAAGGACTTCATCTCCGAAGTGAAGTCGTTGAAGATCGAGCCGGCGGGCGAAGGCGAGGCAGGATTCGCGAAATACCGAATCCTTCTCTGATCGCCACTCGCAATTGGGCCGCGGGCCGTTTCGGGGTCATGCCCGGCCAGTCGCCCGGCGACGAGATCGAAGGCGCATCGGCATTGATTTGCCAGCTCCAGGTGCCGAGAGATCACATACCGGACGAGGGTCGACACGGATCCCGTCTTTGCCTGGCGGAAACGTCTATGAGCACAGCCGGGCTTATGCGATAGATTAGCCATGCGTTATGTCATCGTCATCGCCGCCGTTGCGTTTTTCCTGATCTGGGACGGTCTCTACAACCAGGGCCGGTACCTCGATATGACGGTGAGGAATGTCTCTCACGTGGTGCGTTACGTCACCGGCAAGGCCTAGTTCCCGGTCAGGTCTCATGCATCCCGGGCGCGTCGCAAGGACGCGCGGCACCCTGAACGGTTGACCTGACGGTTTCGTCGTCACAAAAGACCCCGGATTTTTGATCGAGGAGGCGGGGTTGATCCGGCATATCGTTTTCTTCAGCGCGCGGCGTGACGAGGATGTGGAGGCAGTGCGCTCTGGGCTGCTGGCGCTCGGCGGCATTCCCCATTCCAGCCTGTTCGAGGTGACTCTGAACACCAAGGTCGATCCGCTGTCGGATGAAATCGACGTGGTCGTCTATGCCGAATTCACGGATGCCGCCGCATTGGCCGCCTACAAGGCGCATCCGCTCTATGCGCAGACCACCAGCAGGGTCAAACCATTGCGTGAATTGCGCTATTCCGCCGATGTGGTGGCGGGGAGCTGATCCGACACTCTTGAACCCTTTTGCGGAATGATGCACACCGCGCTGGCATGATCCAAACACTACCCACAGGCACTCATCCGCTCGACCACCTCGTGCTGCCGACCTCGAGCCTGGGTGTGGCGCGGGCGCGGCTAACGGCCCTCGGCTTCATCGTCGCGCCGACAGGCATCCATCCATTCGGTACGGAAAATTGCTGCGTCTTCCTTGCGGACGGCACCTATCTGGAACCGCTGGCTGTCGGCGATGACCAGGCCGCGATGAAGGCCGCCGGCCAGGGCAATGTCTTCGTCGCGCGCGACCGGCTCTATCGTGACCGCAATGGCAATGAAGGTTTTTCCGCCGTGGTCCTGGCCACGGATGACGCCGATGCGGACCATGCACGCTATGTCGATGCGAGCCTGTCGGGCGGGGACATGCTGGGCTTTTCGCGCGCCTTCACCGATGCCTCCGGCAAAAGCGATATGGCGTCATTCAAACTGGCCTTCGCGTCGGCAGGGGGTTCAACCGATGCGTTCCTGTTCGCTTGCCAGCGCGTCAACGCGCCGGAAGTGGACCGCACAGCGCTGCAGGCTCACGCCAACGGTGCCACGGGAATCGTCGAGATCGTGGCGCTCAGCGACGAGCCCGCCGAGCAGCGCCGGCTGATTTCCGTGGCAGCAAACGATCCGACGGCTGACGCGCGCGCCTCCATTTTTCGTCTACCTAACGCTATCTTGACTGTGCTCGACCCGGCCTCTTTCACGGCACACTTTGGCGTGCCCGCCGGTAAGCCGACGCAACTCCGCTTCGCGGCAGTCGTCTTTTCGGTTCAGCGTGCCGCTGTCGCGGCAGGTCTGCTTGCAGCCAATTCCATCAGATACGATATGTCGGGCAATGATATCGTCGTGCAGCCGGCATCCGGGCAGGGCGCGGCCTTCATCTTTCGGGAGATACAATGAGCAACGCCTTGGCGCCCAATTCATCGGTAACCGTCGGCAATGTCGTCTTCGACAACGCAGCACCGCTGTCGCTGATCGCCGGCCCTTGCCAGTTTGAATCACGCCAGCATGCCTTCGACATGGCCGGCGCGCTGAAGGAATTGACAGGCAGGTTGGGCATAGGCCTCGTCTACAAGACCAGCTACGACAAAGCCAACCGCACCTCCCTGTCGGCAACGCGAGGTGCCGGTATGGAAGCGGCGCTCCCGGTCTTCGACGAGTTGCGCAAGGAATTCTCCTTGCCGGTTCTGACCGACGTCCACACCGAGGAACAGTGCGCCATCGTTGCGCCACATGTCGACGTGCTGCAGATCCCGGCCTTCCTGTCGCGTCAGACCGACATGCTGGTTGCCGCCGCAAGGACAGGCAAGGTGATTAACGTCAAGAAGGGACAGTTCCTCGCGCCCTGGGACATGAAGAACGTGGTGGCCAAGATCACCGGCTCCGGCAACGCCAATGTCTTGACCACCGAGCGCGGCGCCTCGTTCGGCTACAACACGCTTGTCTCCGACATGCGGGCCCTGCCCATTATGGCCGACATCGGCGCGCCTGTTATTTTCGACGCCACGCATTCGGTCCAGCAGCCGGGCGGGCAGGGCGGTTCCTCCGGGGGCGAACGCCGCTTCGTCGAGACTTTGGCCCGCGCGGCTGTCGCTGTCGGCGTTGCCGGCGTCTTCATCGAGACCCACCAGGATCCGGATAATTCGACCTCGTCCGACGGACCGAACATGGTGCCGCTGAAGGACTTGCCGGCACTTCTGGAAAGGTTGATGGCGTTCGACCGGGTGGCGAAGGCCCGCTGACCCGGCGCAGTTGAAGGTTGCGCCGAGGTGGGCAAAGCATCGGCCTGCCACGTCAGCGAGAAGTCACCTTCATACAGGCGGAAAAACTCGAACAGACCGGCGGAAAAGTCGGGAACCTTCGATCTCGCCCCTCATTGTGAAAGTCCAGAGCAACGACAATGAGGAGCACATCATGACAACCCAGGCAGGACACACAGAGGCTATCGCTGCTTCGCGGGTTATCGGCACATCCGTCTATAATACCGAAGGCACGAAGATCGGCAGCATCGAGGACGTCATGCTCGACAAGCTGTCCAACGGCATCATGTTCGCTGTGATCGGTTTTGGCGGCTTTCTCGGCATGGGTGAAAAATATCACGCCATCCCATGGGCGAGTTTGGATTACGATGAGGATCGGGGCGGCTATGTCGTGCCATTCTCCAAGGACCAGCTGAAAGCCGCTCCCGCCTATTCGATCAACGAACTGACGGGCGCCGATGGCGAGGCCGCACGTGACGCTTCCTACAATTACTACAAGGTCGAGCCTTACTGGCACTGACCGGCCAGCCTGACGTGAAAAGGCCCCCGCAAACGCAGCGGGGGCCTTTTACATGATCGCCTGCCGTGCCTACTCCGCGCTGCGGAGGGTCGACAGTTGCACCGCGCCCGGTGGAGGCTGCTGGTTGTCGCAGGACGTCAGGAACGCCGCCGCGATCAGGAACAAACTCACGATACCGCTCAACTCGGACATGGCGAAACTCCTCCTGTTTCGCCCCGCGCAACCGCCATCATAGACCGGCGGCCACCCCATGGCGCATGACTTATGATGACAGGAATTTGCGCTTCGTGAATCTCGCCGGCGGCAATAATTGCCGGTGGCCCGATTGCCTTTTGCGCCGCTTTGGCTAAGACGGGCGCGACGTTTCGTCAGATCAATCGGGGACATCGCAATGACCGCCATCATCGACATTGTCGGGCGTGAAATCCTGGACAGCCGTGGAAATCCGACCGTCGAGGTCGATGTCGTGCTCGAAGACGGTTCGATGGGCCGCGCGGCCGTGCCGTCTGGAGCTTCGACCGGCGCGCATGAAGCCGTCGAACTGCGCGACGGCGGCGCCCGCTATCTCGGCAAGGGCGTGCTGCGGGCCGTCGAGGCGGTCAATGGCGAACTGTTCGAGGCAATCGGCGGCATGGAAGCCGAAAACCAGATACACATCGACCAGACCATGATCGAACTCGACGGCACGCCCAACAAGAGCCGGCTCGGCGCCAACGCTATTCTTGGCGTGTCGCTGGCGGTGGCTAAGGCCGCGGCCGAAGCCGCCGGCCTGCCGCTCTATCGTTATGTTGGCGGCACCAAGGCGCATCTGCTGCCGGTACCGATGATGAACATAATCAATGGCGGCGCCCATGCCGATAACCCGATCGATTTCCAGGAATTCATGATCCTGCCCGTCGGTGCGCCGACCCTGCGCGAAGGCGTGCGCTGGGGTTCGGAGGTGTTCCACACGCTGAGGAAGAAGCTGAAGGACGCCGGCCACAACACCAATGTCGGCGATGAAGGCGGCTTTGCCCCGAACCTGAAGAGCGCGCCGGTGGCGCTGGATTTCATCATGGAATCGATCGAGCAGGCCGGCTTCAAGCCGGGCGAGGAGATCGCGCTCGGCCTCGATTGCGCCGCAACTGAATTCTTCAAGGACGGCAACTACGTCTATGAAGGCGAGAAGAAGACACGCGACCCAAAGGCGCAGGCGAAATACCTGGCCAAGCTCGCCGCCGATTATCCGATCATTTCGATCGAGGACGGCCTTGCCGAGGATGACTGGGAAGGCTGGAAATATCTGACCGACCTGATCGGCAAGAAGACGCAGCTCGTCGGCGATGATCTCTTCGTCACCAACACTGCGCGCCTGCGCGACGGCATCCGCATGGGGGTCGCCAATTCGATCCTGGTCAAGGTCAACCAGATCGGCTCGCTGACCGAGACGCTCGATGCCGTCGAGACCGCGCACAAGGCCGGCTACACCGCCGTCATGTCGCATCGCTCGGGCGAGACCGAGGATTCGACCATCGCCGATCTCGCCGTCGCTACCAATTGCGGGCAGATCAAGACCGGATCGCTGTCACGCTCCGACCGCATGGCCAAATACAACCAGCTCATCCGCATCGAGGAAGAACTCGGCAAGCAGGCGCGCTACGCCGGCAAGTCGATGTTGAAGGGCTGAGCCGAAGCATCGGACACAGGGATGGCGGTGAGGGGCGGGAATTCCCGCCCTTTTTCGTTGGAGCGCCTGTGGACGCGTCATCCGTAACCGTCCGTTAAGCACAATGGAGCGAAAAAGACCGTGGTCGCCTGAGTTCGCGACTGCGAGGGAACGGACGATGTGGACGCGTCAGCACAAACAGAGAAACACCGGCCGGCTGATCATCCCCTCGCTCTGCGCGGTGTTCCTGGCCTATTTCGGCTTCCATGCCTATCACGGCGAGTTCGGCATCAATTCGAAATACCAGCTGGAGGCCGAGACTGTTGCCCTGCAGGCCCAGCTCGATGCGATCAAGGCGCGCAGGATGGAGCTGGAACGGCGCGTCAAGCTGATGCACGACGGCACGCTGGAGAAGGACATGCTCGACGAGCAGGCGCGTAAGGCGTTGAATTTGTCCCAGGCCGACGAGATCACCATCATGCTGCCGGTCTCGGCAAAGTAACCAATATCAGGTTAATCACCAATATTTTCAATGATTCTAATTGCTTAGTCGCATGCCAGCTATGCAATTTCGACATGGCGGAACACGTTCTCACGTGTTAGCCTCCCCAAAATCAGTGGGGAGAGCTGATCTCCCCTGAGCAGATTTCATCTTGCTCGAGCAGATTTCATCTTGCTCGAAATGTCCGCGAAGAGACGCCAACAGGGAGTGATGCATGGCAACCGCAGCCAGGAAAGCGCCTGCCAAGTCGAAATCCGACGGCAAATCGGGCCTTTCCGCGCCCAAACCAGTGGAATTCACCAAGGACGAGGAGCTTGCCGCCTACCGGCACATGCTGCTTATTCGTCGCTTCGAGGAAAAGGCCGGCCAGCTTTACGGCATGGGCTTCATCGGCGGCTTCTGCCATCTCTACATCGGTCAGGAAGCGGTCGTCACCGGTATGAAGATGGCGCTGGTCGACGGTGACCAGATGATCACCGCCTACCGCGATCACGGTCATATGCTGGCGATGGAACTGTCGCCGCGTGGCGTCATGGCCGAACTGACCGGCCGCCGAGGCGGCCTGTCGAAGGGCAAGGGCGGCTCCATGCACATGTTCTCCAAGGAAAAGCATTTCTACGGCGGTCACGGCATCGTCGGCGCCCAGGTCTCGCTCGGCACGGGCTTGGCCTTCGCCAACCGCTATCGCGGCAACAACAATGTCACGCTGACCTATTTCGGCGACGGGGCCGCCAACCAGGGCCAGGTCTACGAAAGCTTCAACATGGCTTCGCTGTGGAAGCTGCCGGTGATCTACATCATCGAGAACAACCGCTATGCCATGGGTACCTCGGTATCGCGCTCCTCGGCTGAGACCGACTTTTCTAATCGCGGCGCCTCGTTCAAGATTCCCGGCATCCAGGTCGACGGCATGGACGTGCGTGCGGTCAAAGCCGCCGGCGATCTCGCCACCGAATGGTGCCGTGCCGGCAATGGGCCGCTGATCCTCGAAATGCAAACCTATCGCTATCGCGGCCATTCGATGTCCGACCCGGCGAAATACCGCTCCAAGGAAGAAGTGCAGAAGATGCGCTCCGAGCATGACCCGATCGAGCAGGTCAAGGCGCGGCTGATCCAGAAGAAGTGGGCAAGCGAAGACGAATTGAAGACCATCGACAAGGAGGTTCGCGACGTCGTCGCCGATGCCGCCGAGTTTGCCCAGCACGACGCCGAGCCGGATCCGTCCGAGCTCTGGACCGACATCGTATTGTAACGGGAGGGCAAGGACATGCCGATCGAAATTCTCATGCCCGCCCTTTCGCCGACCATGGAAGAGGGCAATCTTTCCAAATGGTTGAAGAACGAGGGCGACAAGGTGGTCGCCGGCGACGTCATCGCCGAGATCGAAACCGACAAGGCGACGATGGAGGTCGAAGCTGTCGATGAGGGCACGCTTGCCAAGATCGTGGTTCCCGCCGGCACCGAAGGCGTCAAGGTCAACGCGGTGATCGCCGTGCTGGCCGTGGATGGCGAAGACGTCGACAAGGCCGGCGAAGGCATCGGTGAAGAGCCCGCAAAGGCTGAAGCAGCGGCGCCGTCGCCGGCGCCCGCGGCGGCCAAGAGCGAGGCGGCGGCACCCGTGGCGGCCGCGCCGAAGACGGAAGTCGCCGCCGATCCTGACATTCCTGCCGGTACCGAGATGGTCTCGACCACGGTGCGCGAAGCGCTGCGCGATGCCATGGCGGAGGAAATGCGCCGCGACGGCGATGTCTTCATCATGGGCGAGGAGGTTGCCGAGTACCAGGGCGCCTACAAGATCACCCAAGGCCTGCTGCAGGAGTTCGGACCGCGTCGCGTCGTCGACACGCCGATCACCGAGCACGGCTTTGCTGGCGTCGGGGTCGGCGCGGCGATGGCCGGCCTGAAGCCGATCGTCGAATTCATGACCTTCAATTTCGCCATGCAGGCGATCGACCAGATCATCAACTCGGCCGCCAAGACGCTCTATATGTCCGGCGGCCAGATGGGCGCGCCGATCGTCTTCCGCGGGCCGAACGGTGCGGCCGCCCGCGTCGCCGCCCAGCATTCACAGTGCTATGCCGCCTGGTACAGCCATATACCAGGCCTGAAGGTGGTGATGCCTTATACCGCCGCCGACGCCAAGGGACTGCTCAAGGCGGCGATCCGCGATCCGAACCCGGTCATCTTCCTCGAAAACGAAATCCTCTACGGCCAGTCCTTCGACGTGCCGAAGCTGGACGATTTCGTGCTGCCGATCGGCAAGGCGCGCATCCATAAGTCAGGCAAGGACGTCACCATCGTCTCCTTCGGCATTGGCATGACCTATGCGGTCAAGGCCGAAGCGGAACTGCGCGGCATGGGCATCGACGCAGAGATCATCGATCTCAGGACCATCCGTCCGCTCGACTTCGACTCCATCATCGCCTCGGTGAAGAAGACCAACCGGCTGGTCGTGGTGGAAGAAGGCTTCCCGCAGAACTCGGTCGGCGACCATATCGCCAACCAGGTATCGCAGCGAGCCTTCGATTTCCTCGACGCGCCGGTCATCACCATTGCTGGCAAGGACGTGCCGATGCCCTATGCGGCCAATCTCGAAAAGCTGGCTTTGCCGAATGTCGGCGAGGTCATCGAGGCCGTCAAAGCCGTCTCATATCGCTGAACCGGGCGGGAGGACACAATGCCAATCAACATCACCATGCCGGCCCTCTCGCCCACCATGGAAGAGGGCAATCTGTCGAAGTGGCTCGTGAAGGAGGGCGACAAGGTTTCGCCCGGCGATGTCATTGCCGAGATCGAGACCGACAAGGCCACGATGGAAGTCGAAGCCGTCGATGAAGGCACGGTGGCGAAACTGGTCGTTCCCGCCGGCACCGAAGGTGTCAAGGTCAATGCGCTGATCGCCGTGCTTGCCGCCGAGGGTGAGGACGCAAGTGCCGCGGCGAAAAGCGATGGCGATGCCGCACCGGCGAAAGCGGAGGCCAAGCCGGAGAAGGCGCCAATCTCCCCCCAAGTGGGGGAGATGTCGGCGAAGCCGACAGAGGGGGGCGCTGTCCCGCCGTCTTCTCAGCGCGAGGCGCCCCCCTCCGGCCTGCCGGGCATCTCCCCCACAAGGGGGGAGATCGGCCAATCCTCGGAAGGGCGCACCTTCGCTTCGCCGCTCGCGCGCCGTATTGCCAAAGAGGCGGGCGTCGATGTGTCTGCCGTGACCGGCACCGGCCCGCACGGCCGGGTGGTGAAGGCCGATGTCGATGCCGCTATCTCCGGCGGCAGCGCCAAGGCGGCACCCGCTGCCAAAGGTCCGGCCGGCGCGCCGGCCGCTGCTCCCGCGCCGGTAAAGGCGATGTCGGACGATCAGGTGCTGAAGCTGTTCGAGGAAGGCTCCTATGAACTCGTCCCGCACGACAACATGCGCAAGACCATTGCGCGCCGGTTGGTCGAGGCCAAGACCACCATCCCGCATTTCTACCTGACGCTCGACTGCGAACTCGATGCGCTGCTTTCGCTGCGCACGCAACTCAATGCGGCCGCACCGGTAAAGAAGACCGACAAGGGCGAGGCGCCCGCCTACAAGCTCTCGGTCAACGACATGGTGATCAAGGCGATGGCCATGGCCTTGAAGGCGGTGCCGGATGCCAATGCCTCGTGGACCGAGAGCGCCATGGTCAAGCACAGGCATGCCGATGTCGGCGTCGCCGTGTCGATCCCCGGCGGCCTGATCACGCCGATTATCCGCAAGGCGGACGAAAAGACGCTGTCGGTGATCTCCAACGAGATGAAGGACCTGGCCAGCCGCGCGCGCAGCCGCAAGCTGAAGCCGGAGGAGTATCAAGGCGGCACCACGGCGGTGTCGAACCTTGGCATGTTCGGCATCAAGGACTTTGCCGCCGTCATCAACCCGCCGCATGCGACGATCCTGGCGGTGGGCGCCGGCGAGGAGCGGGCGGTGGTCAAGAACGGCGAGATCAAAATTGCCACGGTGATGTCGGTGACGCTGTCGACCGACCACCGTGCGGTAGACGGCGCGCTCGGCGCTGAACTGCTGGTCGCCTTCAAGAAGCTGATCGAGAACCCGATGGGCATGCTGGTGTAGGAAGAACAAGGCGGTGCGGAAATTCTTCACCGGCTTCTTCGCCGGCGGCTTGGAGGCGCAGGAATTCGCCGTCGTCACCAATGCCGAGGAAGAATACACCCTCGCAAGGGCGGGTTGAGCACGATGAAGACGGTTCTTTGCTACGGCGACTCGCTGACCTGGGGCTACAATGCCGAGGGTGGCCGTCATGCGCTCGAGGATCGCTGGCCAAGCGTGCTGCAGACCGGACTAGGTGACGGCGTGCATGTCATTGCCGAGGGGCTGAATGGCCGCACAACGGCGTTCGACGATCACCTGGCAGGCGCCGACCGCAATGGCGCAAGAACGCTGCCGACGGTGCTGACCACGCATGCGCCGATCGACCTCATCGTCATCATGCTCGGCGCCAACGACATGAAGCCCTGGATCCACGGCAATCCCGTTGCGGCCAAACAAGGCATCCAGCGCCTGATCGACATCGTGCGCGGCCACGACTATCCGTTCGACTGGCCGCCGCCGCAGATCCTCATCGTTTCACCGCCTCTCGTCAGTCGCACCGAAGATGCCGAGTTCAAGGCGATGTTTGCCGGCGGCGACGATGCCTCCAAGCAGCTTGCGCCGCAATATTCCGCGCTTGCCGATGAGGCCGGCTGCGGCTTCTTCGATGCGGGCACGGTGGCCCAGACCACGCCGCTCGACGGCGTCCATCTCGATGCCGAAAATACCCGAAATATCGGCGAGGCGTTGACGCCGCTCGTGCGCGTCATGCTGGAATTGTGATTGAAGGAGAAAACCGTGGCTGAGAACTACGACGTCATCATTATCGGCTCCGGTCCCGGCGGCTATGTCACCGCGGTACGTTCCGCGCAGCTCGGTTTCAAGACGGCGATCGTCGAGCGCGAGCATCTTGGCGGCATCTGCCTGAACTGGGGCTGCATTCCGACCAAGGCGTTGCTGCGTTCGGCCGAGATCATGCATTATTCGGATCATCTGAAGGACTATGGACTGAAGCTCGACGGCAAGGTCAGCGTCGACACGTCGGCCGTCGTCGACCGCTCGCGCAAGGTTTCGCTGCGGCTCAATGGCGGCGTCGCCTTCCTGATGAAGAAGAACAAGGTCGACGTCATCTGGGGCGAGGCCAAGCTGACAAAACCGGGCGAGATCGTCGTCTCCAAGACGGCCAAGAAGCCGATGGAGCCGCAGCCGCCTGTGCCGAAAGGCGTCAAGGGCGAGGGCACCTACACCGCCAAGCACATCATACTGGCGACCGGCGCCCGGCCGCGGGCGCTGCCGGGCATCGAGCCGGACGGCAAGCTGATCTGGACCTATTTCGAGGCCATGGTGCCCAAGGAAATGCCGAAGTCGCTGCTGGTGATGGGTTCGGGCGCTATCGGCATCGAATTCGCCTCGTTCTACCGCACCATGGGCGCCGACGTGACCGTCGTCGAACTGCTGCCGGCGGTAATGCCTATAGAGGATGCCGAAGTCTCGAAATTCGCCCAGAAGCAGTTCGAGAAGCAAGGCATGAAGATCATCCTCGAAGCCAAGGTGACCAAGGTCGAGAAGGGTGCCAACTCCATCACTGCGCATGTCGAGATGAAGGACGGCAAGGTGGAGAAGATCACGGCCGACCGCATGATCTCGGCCGTCGGTGTGCAAGGCAACATCGAAGGCCTCGGCCTGGAGACGCTTGGCGTAAAGACGGAGCGCGGCTGCGTCGTCGTCGACGGCTACGGCAAGACCAATGTGCCCGGCATCTATGCCATCGGCGATGTCGCCGGGCCGCCGATGCTCGCCCACAAGGCCGAGCATGAAGGCGTTGTCTGCGTCGAGAAGATCGCCAATTTCCCCGGCGTGCACGCCACCGACAAGCTGAAGATCCCTGGCTGCACCTATTGCAATCCGCAGGTCGCTTCGGTCGGCCTGACGGAAGCGAAAGCCAAGGCCGAGGGCAAGGATGTCAGGGTCGGCCGCTTTCAGTTCGCCGCCAATGGCAAGGCCATCGCGCTTGGCGAGGACCAGGGCTTCATCAAGACCATCTTTGACAAGAACACCGGCCAACTGCTTGGCGCCCACATGGTAGGCGCCGAAGTGACCGAGCTGATCCAGGGTTTTGTCGTGGCGATGAACCTCGAGACGACCGAGGAAGAACTGATGCATACGATCTTCCCGCACCCGACCCTGTCGGAGATGATGAAGGAAAGCGTACTCGACGCCTATGGCCGAGCGTTGAACGCATGATAGATTGGCCGCACGAGACTCAGGTGCGAAAGCCGCAGGAGCTCGACGGCAAGTTAGTTCGTTTCCGGATGCGTTTTTTCTCAAGCAAGGAGAGGGCATATGGACGTGAATGGCGTGGGCTGGATCGCAGCCATCATCATCGGCGGCCTGGCGGGCTGGTTTGCCGAAATGGTCATGAAGAGCAATACCGGCGTCTTGATGAACATCATTTTGGGTATTGCCGGCGCAGTGGTGCTGAACGCGATCCTGCGTGCCTTGAACATCGGCGTGTTTGGCGTCGGCTGGACCGCCTACCTGATCACCGGTTTCATCGGCGCCTGCCTGTTGATCTGGGCCGGGCGTCTGGTGCGCCGTTAGTCGGTATCGTTTCCGCCATGCGAAAACGGTTGTGGCGGCATGTTCCGCCGCAGCCTTTTTCTTTGTGCTGAAAAGTCCTAGATGACGTGTAAGTGACGATCGCCGGCGGCGATCGCAAAGAAACCAGGGTTCCGATGGTCACCGTCCTCGACACGATTGCCAATGCGCCGCGGCTGCGCCATCCCGAGAAGGCGCACAAGCCCGACCAGGACGTGCTGCGCAAGCCTGACTGGATCCGCGTCAAGGCGCCGGTATCGAAAGGCTATGCCGAAACCCGCGAGATCGTGAAATCGCATAAGTTGGTAACGGTCTGCGAGGAGGCCGGCTGCCCGAACATCGGCGAGTGCTGGGAGAAGAAGCACGCCACTTTCATGATCATGGGCGAGATCTGCACGCGCGCCTGCGCCTTCTGCAATGTCGCCACCGGCATCCCGACCGCGCTCGATCCGGATGAGCCGGCCCGCGTCGCCCACGCGGTCAAGCAGATGGGCCTCAGCCACGTCGTCATCACCTCTGTCGACCGCGACGACCTCGCCGATGGCGGCGCACAGCATTTCGCCGACGTCATCCGTGCGATCCGCGCGGCGACGCCCTCGACCACGATCGAGATCCTGACGCCTGATTTCCTGCGCAAGGACGGCGCCCTGGAGATCGTCGTGGCCGCCAAGCCGGACGTGTTCAATCACAATTTGGAAACCGTGCCGTCGAACTACCTGACGGTCCGGCCAGGCGCCCGCTATTTCCATTCGATCAGGCTTTTGCAGCGGGTCAAGGAGCTCGACCCTTCGATCTTTACCAAGTCCGGCATCATGGTTGGACTGGGCGAGGAGCGAAACGAAATCCTGCAGCTGATGGACGATCTGCGTTCAGCCAATGTCGACTTCATGACCATCGGTCAGTATCTGCAGCCATCGAAAAAGCACCACCCGGTGATCCGCTTCGTCACTCCGGAGGAGTTCAAGTCCTTCGAGACGATTGGCCGGACCAAGGGCTTCCTGTTGGTGGCGTCGAGCCCGTTGACCCGCTCCTCGCACCATGCCGGCGACGACTTCGCCAGGCTGCGCGCCGCGCGCGAAGCGCAGCTCCAGAAATCGCTCTGATGCATGTCGCCCAAAGTGACCTCGGGTTTTGGGAGAACGACATGCACGAGAACAAAGACTCCAAAGCGCGTCGCATGAGTCTGTGTCGACGCGACGCGCTTTAGAGTTGGGTTCATGCCGAAATTCGAAGCCACCCGCCGCGTTGCCCACACGCCGGAACAGATGTTTGCCCTGGTCGCCGACATCGAAGCTTATCCGCAATTCCTGCCGCTTTGCGAGGCGCTTACGGTGCGCTCGCGCAAGGAGCGTGACGGGCGCACCATCCTCGTCGCCGATATGAGCATCGGCTACAAGGCGATCCGCGAGACCTTCACGACGCAGGTGCTGCTGAAGCCCGACGAACGTGCGATCGACGTCAAATACATCGACGGTCCGTTCAAATATCTGACCAATGTCTGGCGATTCGACCCTGCCGACGGCGGCTGCGCCGTCTGCTTCTTCATCGATTACGAGTTCAAGAGCCGCATCCTCGGCGCCCTGATGGGCACGATGTTCGACCGTGCTTTCCGTATGTTTTCCGAGGCATTCGAGAAGCGTGCTGATGTCATCTACGGTGCAAAACCGGCGTGAGCATGCCCAAGCGCGTGCAATCCCAGCTTGAGTGCATGGCTGACGGTCTCCCGGCGAATGAAATCACGGCCTTCATCGGCGAACAGCACGCGCTCGGCCGTCACCGACCGGCCGCTTAGGCCAATCCCGAACCAGACGAGGCCGACCGGTTTCTCCGGCGAGCCACCGCCCGGTCCGGCAACGCCGGTGACCGCCAGGGTCAGCCTGGCACGCGAATGGGCCAGCGCGCCGGCCGCCATCTCGATCGCGGTCTCGCGTGAAACCGCGCCATAAGCCTCCAGCGTGGCGGCGGAAACCCCGAGCATGTCCATCTTGGCTTCATTGGAATAGGTGACGAAGCCGCGATCGACCACGGCGGACGAACCGGCGATGTCGGTCAGCGCGGCGATGATCATGCCGCCGGTGCAGCTTTCCGCCGTCGCAAGCATGATGCCGCGCTTCCGGCAGGCTTGCAGCAATGCGTTCGCCAATTCGCGGTTGCTCATTCCGGCACCTCGCCGGGAAACACCACGCTCGCCGTCGCGATCGCCGCTATGCCTTCCTCGCGTCCGACGAAACCGAGCTTCTCGTTGGTTGTCGCCTTGATCGAGATGCGGTCAGCGGAAATGGTCAGCATCTGCGACAGGGCAGCCGTCATCGCCTCACGATGCGGGCCGACGCGTGGCGCCTCGCAGATCAGCGTGATGTCGGCATTGGCGATGCGCCCGCCGCGCGCGCGTACCAGCTTTGCCGCATGTTCGACGAACAGCCGCGAGGCAGCGCCCTTCCATTGCGGGTCGGAGGGCGGGAAATGCGTGCCGATATCACCGGCGCCGCAGGTCGCCAGCAGCGCATCGGTAAGGGCATGGAGCCCGACATCGGCATCGGAATGGCCGGACAGTTTCTTGTCGTGCGGGATGGGGATGCCGCATAGCGTGACGTGGTCGCCAGGCTCGAACGCGTGGACGTCGTAGCCATTGCCGGTTCTGATATCGGGAAAGCGCATGCGCTCGCTGGAAAGCCGTTGGTCCGCCATGGCGATGTCCCGTGCCCAGGTGAGTTTGACATTGTCCGGCGAGCCGGGAACGAGTTTGACCGGCATCTGCATCCACTCGGCGATCGCGGCGTCGTCGGTAAAGTCGGTTTTGCCGCTGTTATAGGCTTCCTCATGCATCGTCATAATCGCCAGGAATGGAAAACCCTGCGGCGTTTGCGCTGCGTGAAGCCCGCTCCGGGAGACCGTTTCAGCGACCATGCCGGCGGCGGATTCGCGTTTGAGCGTGTCGGCAACGGGCAGCGCCGGGAGCGCGCCTTCGCGCTCGCCGATGGCTGCGATCGTACGGTCGATCAGATCGGCGTCGACGAAGGGGCGCGCCGCGTCGTGGATGAGAACCTTGTCCGGTGCGTGGCTTCTCAGCGCCAGCAGGCCGAGCCGAACCGAATCTTGCCGGGTGGGGCCACCCGCAATTGCCGTGACGCGATCGGCGTGCGCGCCGACCGCATGCCGAAAAAGGTCATGATCCTCGGCGTGAATAGCCACGACGAGCGGGCCGATACGCGGATGCGCCAGGAAAATATCGATGACGTGGGCGATGACGGCGCGACCGCCGATCTGCTGATATTGCTTTGGGCCGTCGGCCTGTCCGGCACGCGCGCCGCGGCCGGCCGCGACAATAACCACCGCGACCTTGTCGTTCGCCTCCAAAGCCTGATTTTCGCTCGCGTCAGTCATGCCGATTGGCTTAGCGCACGATCCCCAAAAGTGTAATCGGTTTTCGGAGAGATCGTAGGCGAACATGAAGTCCTAAAATGTCCATTGCGTGTCCGTGCAAGGCGCGGCGCTATGCTCGGGACTGCAGCCGAGCTCGGCATTTCCCAATTGCGCCTTAATGTGGCGTCATTCCGCGTTGCACATTGCGGCCGATATGGCTAGAGAATGTGCAGCAAATGAACATGCTTGGTTTTTGTGCATGCTTGACCTGACCAAATTGGCCGCACCTCTCGATCTCGGCGGCGTGAGTATCCGCAATCGCGTGTTCCTCGCGCCGATGTCGGGAATTACCGACGAGCCGTTCCGGCGACGCGCCCATGCGCATGGCGCCGGCCTTGTCGTGTCCGAAATGGTGGCAAGCGGCGAGCTCGCTAAAGGCAGGGCCGGCTGCGACCTGCGCATACGTCATTCGGGCCTGCCCGTCCATATGGTGCAGCTTGCCGGCCGCGAGGCGGCACACATGGCCGAAGGCGCGCGCATCGCCGCCGGCGAGGGCGCCGATATCATCGACATCAATATGGGTTGCCCCGCCAAGAAGGTGACCGGCGGCTATGCCGGTTCGGCACTGATGCAGAATCTCGATCATGCACTGTCGCTGGTAGACGCCGTGGTCGGCGCGGTCAGTGTGCCGGTGACGCTGAAGATGCGGCTCGGCTGGGACGAAACTGCGCTCAACGCACCTGACCTGGCGCGCCGTGCCGAGCAGGCGGGCGTGAAGATGGTAACGGTGCACGGCCGCACGCGCTGCCAGTTCTACCAGGGCAAGGCTGATTGGCGCGCCATAGCCCGCGTCAAGGCTGCCGTGTCGATCCCGGTCGTCGCCAATGGCGACGTGTCTTCGCCTGCGCAAGCAGCCGCTGCTCTGGAGCAGTCCGGCGCCGATGCGGTGATGGTCGGCCGCGCCCACTACGGCGCGCCCTGGGCCGCCGGAACCATCGCGGCCGCGGCGGCGGGCGAGCTTGCCCATCTGCCGGAAAGCGCTGCGGAACTGGCCCACTACATCATTGCCCATTACGAGGACATGCTTGCGCTCTACGGCGTCGAAAGTGGCTTGCGCCAGGCGCGCAAGCACCTCGGCTGGTATCTGGACCGCCGTGCCGGCGCCGTCGCCGACGAAAAGCGCAAGGCCATTCTCACGTCGTTCGACCCCGCGCGGACGATCACCTTGCTTCGCGAGGTGTTTTCGGCCGCCGAGCAAACACCCTTGCGGAGCGCCGCATGAACGCCTCGGTCGGCCAGAGCCCGGAAATGGCGGATGCCGCCCAGATCGTGCTCAACACCATCCGCCGTCCGGTCATCATGATCAGCCCGGAGGGGTTCATCACCTTCGCCAACGCCGATGCGGAAGACTTCTTCCGCTCGAGCGCGACGATGCTCGCCCGTAACACGCTGTCAAAGCTCATCCCCTTCGGCAGCCCGTTGCTGACGCTGGTCGACCAGGTGCGCGAGCGCCGGGCCCCCGTCAACGAGTACCGCGTCGACGTGTCGTCTCCGCGTCTCGGCATCGAGAAGGTGGTCGACCTCTATGTCGCCCCGGTACCCGAGTTTCCAGGCTCCGTCGTGGTGATGTTCCAGGAACGGTCGATGGCCGACAAGATCGACCGGCAGATGACGCATCGCGGCGCGGCGCGCTCGGTGACCGGTCTGGCGGCGATGCTGGCTCATGAGATCAAGAACCCGCTCTCCGGCATCAGGGGCGCTGCCCAGCTGCTTGAACTGTCCGCTTCCGACGAGGATCGCGCGCTGACGCGGCTGATCACCGACGAGACCGACCGCATCGTCTCGCTGGTCGACCGCATGGAGGTGTTTTCCGATGAGCGGCCGATCGACCGTTACCCCGTTAACATCCATGTCGTGCTCGACCATGTGAAGGCGATCGCCAAGAACGGTTTTGCGAAAAAAATCAAGATATTGGAGGATTATGATCCTTCATTGCCTCCGGTTTTCGCCAACCGCGACCAGCTCATCCAGGTGTTTCTCAACCTGGTCAAGAACGCCGCCGAGGCGATCGGCGGCGATCCCCAAGGTGAAATCGTCCTGTCGACGGCCTTCCGGCCGGGCATTCGCGTTTCGGTTCCAGGCACCCAGGACCGCGTGTCGCTGCCCCTCGAGTTCTGCGTGCGCGACAACGGTTCCGGCGTCTCGGAGGATATCCTGCCGATCCTGTTCGATCCCTTCATCACCACCAAGCCGAACGGCTCGGGACTGGGCCTCGCGCTGGTGGCCAAGATCGTTGGTGAGCATGGCGGCATCATCGAATGCGAATCGACGCCGCGCGCGACGATGTTCCGCATCCTGATGCCGGCCTGGAAGGAAACGGCGCTCGGCGCCGATGAAGACGCTGAAGGAGACCGCAAATGACCGTTCGCGGCAATATTCTCGTCGCCGACGACGATGCGGCGATCCGTACGGTCCTCAACCAGGCCCTTTCGCGTGTCGGCCACGAGGTGCGCGTGACTTCCAATGCCTCGACGCTGTGGCGCTGGGTGGCGGCGGGCGAGGGCGATCTCGTCATCACCGACGTGGTGATGCCGGACGAGAACGCCTTCGACATGCTGCCGCGCATCAAGAAGGCGCGGCCGGAGCTGCCAGTCATCGTCATGAGTGCCCAGAACACGTTCATGACGGCGATCCGTGCCTCCGAGACCGGCGCCTACGAATATCTGCCGAAGCCGTTCGACCTCACCGAGCTCCTCAACATCGTCAACCGGGCGCTGTCGGAGCCGCGGCGCCCCAAGATCGACGCGCGGCCGGAAGAGCAGCCCGAGACCATGCCGCTGGTCGGCCGCTCGGCCGCCATGCAGGACATCTATCGCATGCTGGCGCGCATGATGCAGACCGACCTGACGGTGATGATTTCGGGCGAGTCGGGCACCGGCAAGGAGCTGGTGGCGCGTGCGCTGCACGAATATGGCCGCCGCCGTGGCGGCCCTTTCGTTGCCATCAATATGGCGGCCATCCCGCGCGACCTGATCGAATCGGAACTGTTCGGCCATGAGAAGGGCGCCTTCACCGGCGCGCAGAACCGCTCAACCGGCCGCTTCGAACAGGCCGAAGGTGGCACGCTGTTCCTTGACGAGATCGGCGACATGCCGATGGAAGCGCAGACGCGCCTGCTGCGCGTCCTTCAGCAGGGCGAGTACACGACGGTCGGTGGCCGCACGCCGATCAAGACCGACGTGCGCATCGTCGCAGCCACCAACAAGGATTTGCGCACGCTGATCCACCAGGGGCTCTTCCGCGAGGATCTTTTCTATCGCCTCAATGTCGTGCCCCTCAGGCTGCCGGCACTGCGCGAGCGCTCCGAGGACGTGCCGGACCTCGTCCGGCACTTCTTCAAGCTCGGCGAGATGGAGGGTCTCCAGACCAAGCGTATCTCGTCGGGCGGCATCGAATTGATGAAGCGCTATCCCTGGCCGGGCAATGTGCGCGAACTGGAAAACCTGGTCCGCAGGCTCGCCGCGCTCTATTCACAGGACGAAATCTCCGCCGAGATCATCGAGGCGGAACTGAAGACCGGCGAGCGCCCCGTGGTGCCGGGCGGCGGCAACCTCATTCCCGACGACCTGTCCATCGGCCAAGCGGTCGAGCATTTCCTGCAGCGCTATTTCACCTCGTTTGCCGGCGAATTGCCGCCTGCCGGCCTCTACCAGCGCATTCTCTCGGAGGTCGAATATCCGCTTGTGCTGGCCTCTATGACCGCGACGCGCGGCAACCAGATCAAAGCCGCGGAACTGCTGGGGCTCAACCGCAACACGCTGCGCAAGAAGATTCGCGAACTCGGCGTCAACGTCTACAAATCGTCACGCCAGGCCTGAGCCGGGATCGAGCCGAAGCGCTTTTCCGGGGGACTGGCCGCGAAAGATTTCCGTCCAGGCCACACTTGTTGCATAATCGCCACAATGCGTTGCATAGATCCGACGCAATCACTGGCTCTAGACGGCGACATGGCTTCGCAGGCTCCGACACCGAACGAACCGCTTTTCAACGACCCCGGCACGCGTGACGGGCGCCGGCTGCTGGCGCTGCCCGGCGTGGTGGCGGTCGTCGGTGCGCTGGTCATGGCGGCCATTTCGTTCGCCATCCTGGTCGGCGCGACGCCGATTGCGCCCGACGCCAGGACAACCTGGGCGTTGATCGCACTCAACGCCGCCTTCGTCCTGTTGCTGATCGCACTGATCGGCCGCGAGGTCCATCGCATCGTCATGGCGCGCCGGCATGGCAAGGCTGCCTCGCGGCTGCATGTGCGCATCGTGGCCATGTTCGCGCTCGTCGCCGCCATCCCTGCCATCATGGTGGCCATCATCGCATCGATCACGCTCGATATCGGTCTCGACCGCTGGTTCGAGATTCGCACCAAGACGATCGTCAATTCGTCGCTGTCCATCGCCGATGCCTATGTGCAGGAAAACGCGCGCAACCTGCAGGGCACGACGCTGTCGATGGCCTATGACCTCGACGCCTCGCGCACGCTTTACGGCCTCGACCGGACTGGCTTCCTCGATCTGATGAGCAAGGAAGCGGTGGGCCGCTCGCTGGCACATGCCGCGCTGATCAAGCCCGACGGCTCCTTCGTGATGAGCGCCAAGACCGATGCCGACTTCGCCATGCCGGAACCGCCGGAGGGAGCGGTCGCCAGCGCCACCGATGGCAAGCCGGTTCTGATCGAGCCGCGCACGCGCAACATCATGGGCGCCATTGTCAAGCTGCGCGAGATCGATGGGCTCTACCTCTACACGATCCGGCTGGTCGATCCCGAGGTGATAAAGGCGCGCCAGATCGTCAGATCGAACACCGACGAATATCGCAACCTCGAAGGCAACAGGCGCACTTCGCAGGTGGCTTTCGCGCTGCCCTATCTGTCGCTGACGCTGATCATCATCCTGTCGGCAATCTGGACCGGCATTGCCGTGGCCGACCGTCTGGTGCGTCCGATTCGTCAGCTCATCGGCGCGGCCGACGAGGTCGCGACCGGCAATCTCGACGTCGCCGTACCGGTGCGGCCGTCCGACGGCGACGTTGCCTCGCTCGGCAATACTTTCAACAAGATGCTGCAGGAATTGAAATCACAGCGCAACGAGATCCTGTCGGCCAAGGATCTGATCGACGAGCGACGGCGCTTTTCGGAAGCGGTGCTGGCCGGTGTCACTGCGGGCGTCATCGGCGTCGATCCCTATGGCATCGTCACCATCGTCAACCGCTCGGCCGAGTCCATGCTGGCCATTTCGGCCAGTGCGGCACTCGGGCAGAACCTTTCCGCCATTCTGCCGCATGTCGGCCGCGTCTTCGAGATCGGCCGCCAGTCGGGTAAGCCCGTCTATCGCGAGCAGGTGACGTTTTTCCGCGCCGGCACGGAGCGGACTTTCAACGTGCAGATCACCATCGAGGCCGGCGATAACGGCATGGAGGAGAAATCCTACGTCGTGACGGTCGACGACATCACCGATCTGGTCCAGGCGCAGCGCTCCTCGGCCTGGGCCGATGTGGCGCGCCGAATCGCCCATGAGATCAAGAACCCGCTGACGCCGATCCAGCTTTCAGCCGAGCGCATCAAGCGCCGCTACGGTAAGGTCATCACCGAGGACCGCGAGGTCTTCGACCAGTGCACCGACACCATCATCCGGCAGGTCGAGGATATCGGCCGCATGGTCGACGAATTCTCCGCTTTCGCGCGCATGCCGAAGCCCGAGATGAAGTCCATCGACCTGCGCGAAGCCCTGCGCGAAGCCTCGTTCCTGGTCGAGGTGAGCCGTTCCGACATCACGTTTGAGCGCATATTCGGCAACGAACCGCTCAAGGGTACTTTCGACAGCCGCCTGTTGGCGCAGGCTTTCGGCAACGTGATCAAGAACGCCGCCGAAGCGATCGACGGGCTGGAACAGAAGGACGGTTCGCACGGCATAATACGGATTCAAGCCGGACGTCAGAATGGCGCGATTCGCATCGACGTCATCGACAATGGCAAAGGCCTGCCGCGGGAGAATCGCCAACGGCTGCTCGAGCCCTACATGACCACGCGTGAGAAGGGCACGGGCCTTGGCCTCGCCATCGTCAAGAAGATCGTGGAGGACCATGGCGGCAGGCTGGAGCTCCACGATGCGCCTGCGGATTTCCACGGCGGGCGCGGCGCGATGATCAGCATCATCCTGCCACCTGCGGCCGTGGCGCCAGCGCGCGGCGAAAGCAGGACGGAACACGAAAGAGAAACTGAAAAGGTCGGTAATGGCGTCTGATATTCTGATCGTCGATGACGAGGAAGACATCCGTGAGCTCGTCGCAGGCATACTGAGCGACGAAGGTCACGAAACCCGCACGGCATCCGATGCCGACACCGCGCTGGCGGCTATCGCCGACCGAGCGCCGCGGCTGATTTTCCTCGACATCTGGTTGCAGGGTTCGCGCCTGGACGGTCTGGCTCTGCTGGACGAGATCAAGACCATGCACCCCAACCTGCCGGTGGTGATGATTTCGGGCCATGGCAACATCGAAACCGCGGTCTCCGCCATCAGACGCGGCGCTTATGACTTCATCGAGAAGCCATTCAAGGCGGACAGGCTGATTCTGATTGCCGAGCGTGCGCTGGAAACCTCCAAGCTGAGGCGCGAAGTTTCCGATCTCAAGCTGCGCAGCGGCGAGACCTTCGACCTGATCGGCATGTCGTCGGCGATGAGCCAGTTGCGTCAGACCATCGAGCGCGTCGCGCCGACCAACAGCCGCGTCATGATCATTGGCCCCTCCGGATCTGGCAAGGAGCTGGCCGCGCGCGCCATCCACACGCTGTCGGCGCGCAAGAGCGCGCCTTTCGTGACGCTGAGCGCCGCCAACATCACGCCCGAACGCATGGAGATCGAACTGTTCGGCACCGAATCGAACGGCGTAGAGCGCAAGGTCGGCGCCCTGGAGGAAGCCCATCGCGGCATCCTCTACATCGATGAGGTGGCCGACATGCCGCGCGAGACGCAGAACAAGATCCTGCGTGTGCTGGTCGAACAGCAGTTCGAGCGCGTCGGTGGCACCAAACGGGTCAAGGTCGATGTCCGCATCATCTCCTCGACGTCGCAGAACCTGGAGGCGATGATCGCCGATGGCCGTTTCCGCGAGGATCTATACCATCGCCTTGCGGTGGTACCGGTGATGGTGCCGGGACTTGCCGAGCGGCGCGAGGACATTCCTTATCTCGTTGACAATTTCATGAAGCAGATCGCCCGTCAGGCCGGCATCAAGCCGCGCCGCATCGGCGATGACGCCATGGCGGTGCTGCAGGCGCACAATTGGCCAGGCAATGTTCGCCAATTGCGCAACAATGTCGAACGGCTGATGATCTTGGCGCGCGGCGACAATGTCGATGCGCCGATCACCGCCGACCTTTTGCCGTCCGAAATCGGCGATGTCATGCCGCGCACGCCGAACCAGTCGGACCAGCACATCATGGCGCTGCCGCTGCGCGAAGCGCGCGAACAATTCGAGAAGGACTATCTGATCGCCCAGATCAACCGGTTCGGCGGCAACATTTCGAAAACGGCCGAGTTCATCGGCATGGAGCGTTCCGCGCTGCACCGCAAGCTGAAGTCGCTCGGCGTCTGACCTGATAGCTTGAAGGGTTCGGCGTTTCAGGGATCGCCGACCGCTTGGGCTTTGTCTGTACAATGGCGGACGCAAAACCGTTACAAGTTTTTTTCCTGGAATTGCTCCAGTGGCCCACGCGATTATCCATCACTGTTGATGCGGAATCGCCTAAACAAGCCGAAGCAGATCCCCCGAGGTGACAAATGCCGCGTATTGCCTATGTGAACGGGCGCTACACCGCTCATGCCGATGCCGCCGTGCATATCGAAGACCGTGGCTACCAGTTCGCCGACGGCGTTTACGAGGTCTGCGAAGTGGCGCGGGGCTTCATCGTCGACATGCCGCGTCACCTTGCCCGGCTGAAGCGTTCGCTGGGCGAGCTGTCGATCGGCTGGCCGGTCACCCCAGGCGTCCTGCCGCTCATCATGCGCGAAGTGGTCAACCGCAACCATGTCATCGACGGCCTGGTTTATGTCCAGGTCACACGCGGCGTTGCCAGCCGCGACTTCGCCTTCCCCTCGGCTGACACCAAGCCGTCGCTGGTGATCACCGCCAGGAAGCTGGATCCCGCTGCTGGGGCCAAACGGGCCGAGACCGGCATCGCCGTCATCACAGTGCCCGAGAATCGCTGGGATCGCGTCGATATCAAGAGCACCGGCCTGCTGCCCAATGTGTTGGCCAAGCAGAAGGCCAAGGAAGCTGGCGCGCAGGAAGCCTGGTTCGTGGATACGGACGGCAACGTCAAGGAAGGCGGGTCGTCGAATGCCTGGATCGTCACCAGGGACGGCGTTCTGGTCACCAGGCCGGCCGAGCACGGCATTCTGCGCGGCATAACCCGCACCACCATGTTTGAAGTGGCGGCCAAGCTCGGCCTCAAGATCGAGGAACGCGGCTTTTCCGTCGCCGAGGCAAAGGCGGCGAGGGAGGCTTTCATCAGTTCCGCGACCACGATTGCGATGCCGGTCGTGGCCATAGACGGCGATCCGGTCGCCAACGGCCACCCCGGCTCGATAACACTTTCGTTGCGGCAAGCCTTTTTTGACATTGCGGAAAAAAGTCCAGCCTGATAACCGCACAGGTGGAATGAACATCAATATATCTCGTTCTGCTTGTCGTTACTGACGACAAGACGGTGTTTGCGCGCTTGACATGTGCTGGTTAATTTGGCGCATTGGCCTGCAAACCGAAGGGGATCGGCGAAAGACAAGAACAATGGCGGAACGATCGCAAAACCTTCAGGACCTGTTCCTGAACTCTGTTCGCAAGAGCAAGAACCCGCTCACCATCTTTCTCATCAACGGCGTGAAGCTGACCGGCGTCGTCACTTCATTCGACAATTTCTGTGTCCTGCTGCGCCGCGACGGCCACTCCCAGCTCGTCTACAAGCACGCCATTTCCACGATCATGCCGAGCCAGCCGGTTCAGATGTTCGATGGCGAGGAAAGCCAGGGCGCCTGATTGGCACGTGAGAAGGACCCGGACCGCAGCGTTCGTGGAAAATCAGTACATCAGCCGGGGACGGAAGCCGAGGGTCCGACCCGGGCAGTCGTCATCGTGCCGGTGCTTACCCGCCAGCCGCGCGGCGAGGACGACACCAGCCGTCCGCGGCTGACGCGCTCGGCCGAGGCCCGTCATGATGAGGCTGTCGGCCTTGCCCGCGCCATCGATCTTGATCTGATCCACACGGCCGTGGTTACCGTCAACGATCCACGCCCGGCGACCTTGCTCGGCAGCGGCAAGGTCGAGGAGTTGGCGGAGATCGTCAAGGAAGGGCACGCGGAGGTGGTCATCGTCGATCATCCGCTGACGCCGGTGCAGCAGCGCAATCTCGAGAAGGAATTCAACGCCAAGGTGCTGGACCGCACCGGGCTGATCCTCGAGATCTTCGGCGAGCGCGCCCGCACCAGGGAAGGCACGCTGCAGGTCGAGCTTGCCCATCTCAACTACCAGAAGGGCCGGCTGGTGCGTAGCTGGACCCACCTCGAGCGCCAGCGCGGCGGTGCCGGCTTCCTCGGCGGTCCCGGCGAAACCCAGATCGAATCGGATCGGCGCGTCCTGCAGGACAAGATCGTCAAGCTGAAGCACGAGCTGGAGACGGTGCGCCGCACCCGCGACCTGCATCGTGCCAAGCGCAAGAAGGTGCCGTTTCCGGTGGTGGCCATCGTCGGCTACACCAATGCCGGAAAATCGACGCTGTTCAACAAGCTGACCGGGGCAGGGGTACTGGCGCAGGACATGCTGTTCGCAACGCTCGATCCGACGCTGCGCCGCGTGCGGCTGCCGCACGGCACGCCGATCATCCTCTCGGATACGGTCGGCTTCATCTCGGACCTGCCGACGCATCTCATCGCGGCTTTCCGCGCCACGCTTGAAGAGGTGGTCGAGGCAGATCTCGTCATCCATTTGCGCGACATCTCCGATCCCGACACATCCGCCCAGGCCGAGGACGTCGAGCGCATCCTGGCCGATCTCGGCGTCGACGCCGGCGATACCAAGCGGGTCATCGAGGTCTGGAACAAGGTCGACCTGCTCGATGAAGGCAATCGCGCACGGCTGCTTGCCGAGAGTACGGATGCCAAGGCGCCTCCCGTCGCCATATCGGCCGTCACGGGCGAGGGCATCGATGCGCTGAACGCGATCATCGAGACACGGATGTCCGGCGAACTCGAAGATCTGACGGTGACGATCGAGCCGGCGCAGTTCGGCCTTGTCGACTGGCTTTACCGCAATGGCGATGTCGTTTCGCGAACCGACAACGAGGACGGCAGCGCCACCATCTCGCTGAAGGCGACGCAAAGTGCCCGCGAAGAGATCGAAAGCAGATTGCGTCGCAAGAATAACGGCTAACGCCAGTTATTTCGCGCTCTTCGCTTCCTGCCAGAGCGTTTCCATTTCTTCCAGATCAGCCTTTTCCAGCGAGCTGCCGGATTTCTCCAGGGCCTGCTCGACATAGTGGAAGCGCGAACGGAATTTCTCGTTGGTGCCGCTCAGCGCTGCTTCCGAGTCGAGCTTGAGGTGGCGGCCGAGATTCACGACGGCAAACAGCATATCGCCGAATTCGTCCTTGATCTCGGCGGTTTCGCCCTTGGCCAGCGCCTCGCGCAATTCGCCGATCTCTTCCTCGATCTTGTCGAGGATGGGCGCTGCCTCGCTCCAGTCGAAACCAACGTGGGCGGCCTTTTCCTGAAGTTTCAGGGCCCGCGTCAGTGCGGGCAGGGCGACCGGCACGCTGTCCAGAAACCCCTTGCCATTGTCTTCCGGGTCGAGACCGCGCGCGAGACGGGCGCTACGCTTCTCAGCCTTCTCTTGCGCCTTGATCCTCTCCCACATGCCCTTGGCCATGCCGGCGCTGCGCGCCTTCTCGTCACCGAAGACATGCGGATGGCGGCGGATCATCTTCGTGGTGATGGCCTGGACCACGTCCCCGAAAGCGAACTCGCCGGCCTCCTCAGCCATCTGCGCGTGGTACACGACCTGCAAAAGGAGATCGCCGAGTTCGTCGCGCAGGTCGTCGAGATCGCCGCGCGCGATGGCGTCGGCCACCTCATAGGCCTCCTCGATCGTGTAAGGCGCGATGGTCGAGAAATCCTGTTCGATGTCCCACGGACAGCCGGTCTTCGGCGCGCGCAGCGCCGCCATGATTTCGATCAGGCGCGAAATGTCTTTCGATGGCTTCATGCGGCGGATGCTATCGCGCGGTCCGCCGCGCGGCCAATGCTGTCGGCCGGCGAAGCGGGCTTGTCCACAGTTGCGCCGGACAAGTCCGGTCAGTCGAGCACGGAAACGATCGCCTTGGCGAGCTTGTCCATGCCGTCTTCCGGCAGGCCGGCGACATTGATGCGGCTGTCGCCGACCATGTAGACGCCATACTCCGCGCGCAGCCGTTCGACCTGCGCTTCCGTGAGCCCCAGCCGGGAAAACATGCCGCGATGGCTGGCGACGAAATCGAAGCGGTCGGAGTTGGACTGCCGGCGCAGCGCCTCGGCGAATTGCACCCGGAGCCTGAGCATGCGCAGGCGCATCTCCTCGAGTTCGGCTTCCCAGTCCGCGCGCAAGACCGCGTCCTCAAGCACGATGCGCACAGCCGCCGCGCCGTGGTCCGGCGGCATCGAATACATGGCACGAGCCGCCGACAGCATCTGGCCCAGCGCCACGTCGGCCTGCGCGCTGTCCCTCGCCAGGATCATCGCAGCGCCGACACGGTCGCGGTAGACGGCGAAGTTCTTCGAGCAACTGGACGCGACGACCATTTCCGGAACCTTTTCGGCCAGCAGCCGCAGTCCGGCGGCATCGGCCTCGAGGCCATCGCCAAAGCCCTGATAGGCAATGTCGACAAACGGCAGCAGGCCGCGCTCGACGACGAGATCGGTGACAGCGGCCCACTGCGCGATGTCCAGATTGGCGCCGGTCGGGTTGTGGCAGCAGCCATGCAGCAGCACCACGTCGCCGTTCTTTGCCGTGCGCAGTGCTGCCAGCATGTCGTCGAAGCGAACGGCGCCCGATGCCGCGTCGAAATAGGGATATTCACGGATTTGCAGCCCGGCGGCGCGCATCACCGGCATGTGGTTCGGCCAGGTGGGATCGGACAACCAGATCGTCGCATCGGCGCGGGTTCGCATCAAAAGCTCGGCCACCAGCCGCAATGCGCCGGAGCCGCCAGGCGCCTGCGCGGCACGGATCCGCGTCATGTCTGCACCCGGACCGAAGGCGAGCCTGGCCATCACGGTATTGAACCCGGTGTCGCCGGCGAGGCCGAGATAAGTCTTGGTGTCCTGACCCTGCAGCAGCCGCTTCTCCGCCTCGCGGACGGCCCGCATGACCGGCGTCTTGCCGTCGCGATCCTTGTAGACGCCGACACCAAGGTCGACCTTGTCGGGTCGAGGATCGGCGCGATAGAGGCCGATCAAGGCAAGGATCTTGTCGGCGGCAGCCGGCTGAAGGTTTTCAAACATCTGCATGGTTCCGTTGGCGCGGCGGAGTGATACGCAAATCGAACCCCTTGCACCAGCGGTTTTAACTCGCGCCAGCCCGAATCGCATAGCCTTGGCATCGCCGCGAGCTACGTCCGCGGCTGCATATCTGCGGCGTTTCGCGAAAAAATCTGCAGGGCCGGGATTAAAACCCCCACATGTTCCGTAAACAGGGCATGAAACGGTCGATGCCACGCTTCGATATCGTCGGACAACTCGGCTCGCTCAGGCGTTACGCGCGCTCGTTGACGCGCAACGGTGCCGATGCCGAGGATCTCGTGCATGACGCTCTTGTGCGTGCCTATGAGCGGCGCGGCACCTTCCGCTCGGGCGGAAATTTGCGCGCCTGGCTGCTGTCCATCGTCCATAACACGTTCGTCGACCGCATGCGCTCGCGACGCTCGGAAGCAGCGCGCCTCGAACAGGCTGGATACCTTGCGGACGCCAGCGCGCCGGCGCCGCAGGAGCATTCGGTGCGCCTGGGCCAGGTGCGCGATGCTTTTTTCAGCCTGCCCGAAGAACAGCGCTCGGCCCTGCATCTCGTCGCCATTGAGGGCCTTTCCTACAGCCAGGCGGCCGATGCCAGCGGCGTGCCGCTCGGAACGCTGATGTCGCGCATCGGCAGGGCACGCGCCGCGCTTCGCGAGATGGAGGAGGGGGCTCCGGCGAAGGCGAAAAATCACCTCAGGATTGTCGGAGGCCCGTCATGACAGCAACTATCGACCCCGTGACGGACGCCGATCTCGACGCCTATGTCGACGATCAGCTCGACGTCTCGCGCCGCATCGAAGTCGAGGCCTTCCTCTCCGCCCGGCCGGAAGCGGCCGCGCGTGTGATGTCGGATCTCAGGATGCGGGACGAACTGCGCGTGGCGCTGGCGGGGTCAGGCGGCATGGCGAGGCCGGCCACGACCGATGCCGCGCGGCGCCTGGAGAGGGGGCTTGCCCGGGGCCGTATCTTCGGTGTCTTGCAGCGTGCCGCGGCGGTGGCCGCTTTCGTCGCCGCCGGCTGGCTTGCCAACGGCATAATCGGGCCGATGTCGGTGACGAAGGTCGTCGCCTCGCCGCAGCCGCCCGCCTATCTCGACGAGGCGGTGCGCGCGCACAGGACGACCCTTGTGCGCGAGACCATGCCCTCGCAGGCCGAGGCGCCGAACTACAATGCCGGCGAAATCCGCGCGGCGACGGCCATCGTCATGCCGTCCTTGCCCAAGGACTGGAAGGTCCGCGACGTGCAGGTCTATCCGTCGCGCTTTGGGCCCAGCGTCGAGATGGCGGTCGAGACCAAGGAGATGGGCCTGGTGTCGCTGTTCGCGATCCGGCCGGGAACCTTCGACGTGGTCAAGCCGACCGTCGCGCCCTCGGGCGATATTTCCTCGGCCTATTTCCAGATCGGCGAGGTCGCCTATGCGGTGGTTGCGCAGGGCGAGGTCCGTGACCTCGACCGCGCCGCCGAGACGCTTGCCAGAACGCTTTACTGATCCGTTCACAAAGGAGAATGCAAATGAACACGCCCAATCTGGGATACCGCGTCGGCACCGGCGCCCAAAGCGGCGCCCTCTACGACGAGGGCCTGCGCCAGCACATGCTGCGCGTCTACAACTATATGGGCCTCGGCCTCGTGGTCACCGGCCTCGTCGCGTTCATGGTGTCGTCGACGCCCGCGCTCTACGTGCCGATCTTTTCCAGCCCGCTGAAATGGGTGGTGATGCTGGCGCCGCTCGCCTTCGTCCTGCTGTTCTCGTTCAAGATGCAGACGATGTCGGCGGCAAGCGCGCAGGCGATGTTCTGGGCCTTCTGTTCGGTCATGGGTCTGTCGTTGGCTTCCGTCTTCCTGGTTTTCACCGGAACCAGCATCGCGCGCACCTTCTTCATCGCCGCCACCATGTTCGGCGCCACCAGCCTCTACGGCTACACGACCCGGCGTGACCTGACCCAGTTCTCGTCCTTCCTGATCATGGGCCTGATCGGCGTGGTGATTGCCAGCATCGTCAACATCTTCCTCGGCTCGACCGCTTTGCAGTTCGCCATCTCGGTGATCGGCATCGCCGTGTTCATCGGCCTGACTGCGTGGGACACGCAGTCGATCAAGGAACAGTATGCGGAGAACTTCGACGCGGAGTCGCGGCAGAAACTGGCTGTTTTCGGCGCCTTCTCGCTCTACCTCAACTTCGTCAACATCTTCCAGCTGCTGCTGAATTTCACCGGCGAGCGGGAATAGTCCGAACTGTAGCAGGCAACATTTGGCATCTTGCCGTGGCCGGAGGGAAATCTCCGGCCACTCTTCATTTGAGACGGCGCCTGGCCCACTTGTGCCATCACACGTTCATCGTGACTGTGTGAAACGCAATGCAAACCGCCGCCTTGAGTTCACGCCTGGCCATTTGCTAGCCTGCCGGCCAAGCAAAGACAAACCGCGAGAACATATGGCACAGGACAGCCAGACACTTCATGGCGACGGCATTTCGGCCGTGATAGTCGGGCAGGGGGCCGAACTGGTCTCGCTGCGGGATGCGGATGGGCTGGAACTTGTGTGGCAGGCCGGACCGGCCTGGCGCCGTCATTCCCCAGTGTTGTTTCCGATCGTCGGCCGGCTGAAGGGCGATCAACTGCGCCATCGCGGCCAGACCTATCCGATGACGCAGCACGGCTTCGCCCGCGATAAGTCGTTTGCCTGGGCGGAGAGGGGTTCTCGGTCCTGCATGCTGGTGCTCACCGACGACGCGGAGACCCGAACGCACTACCCTTTCGCCTTCCGTCTGGCGGTAGCCTACACTCTCGACCGCCGGCAGCTTGGCGTCACGTTCGAGATCACCAACACCGGCGACGAGCCGCTGCCGGCGTCGATCGGGGCGCACCCGGCATTCAACTGGCCGCTGCTGCCGGATCTGCCCAAGGAGGCTTACCGCCTGACCTTTGCACAGCCCGAGCCTGCGCCGATCCGCCGTCTCAAGGACGGGCTGCTGCTGACGGCGCGGCAGCCGACGCCCATCGAGGGCAACAGTCTCGCTCTGTCGGATCGCCTGTTCGACAAGGATGCCGTGATCCTGGACCAGCCTGCCAGCACCGCCGTGCGTTACGGCGCCGACCGCGGTCCGGCGATCGAGATGCATTGGCACGGATTTCGGGAGCTAGGCATCTGGTCCAAGCCGGGAGGCGCGCCGTTCCTCTGCATCGAGCCCTGGTACGGTCTCGCCAGCCCGGCGGATTTCGACGGCGAATTCGCCGACAAGCTAGGACTCATGCTGATCGAGCCGGCCGGAAGGCGCGTGCTCGGCTACCGGATCGAACTTCAACCGCGGACGCGTTAGCTGAAAGCTGGCGCCGCGTTCATGGATGGTGGAGTTGGTCGTAAACATCCAGCCCGCTTGATTTGGAGGAATACAGCATGGACCGATTCACCGGCGGTTGCCTGTGCGGCAACGTCCGAATTGTGGCGACTGGACGCCCATACCGGGTGGGCCTCTGTCACTGTCTCGATTGCCGCAAGCATCACGGGGCGCTTTTTCACGCTTCCGCGATTTTCCCTCAGGACGCGGTGACGATCGACGGCGAAACACGCGACTATGCCGGGCGGTTTTTCTGTCCGCGCTGCGGCTCGACCATTTTCGGCCGCACTGCCGACGAAATCGAAGTGAACCTGGGATCCCTGGATGCCCCTGACCAGCTGACGCCGACCTACGAAAGCTGGATCATCCGTCGCGAAGCCTGGTTGCCTCCGTTTCCGCTCACGAGACGATATGAGCGCGATCGTGACGCCACGGGCCGCTTCGAGGAGTAGGCGGCACCAGGGGACCGGCGGCGAGTCATTCCGGAAGGCCGGCCTTGCGGAAGCCGTCGACAAAATGATCGAGCATCGCCGCATCGCGGAAGGGCTCCGTCCAGACCCAGTGGCTGGTGGTGAAATGCGGGTTGCCGACGAGGAACAGTTCGACCTCCGTGCGCGCCTCGTCGAGCCGGCCGAGCTGCGCGAGGCTAGCCGCCAGGAAGCGGCGTGAGCTCGTTCGGTAAGTCTCGTCCCGGCGCAACGTTTTGACGGCGGCCTCGTAGTCGCGCGCCGCATATTGCGCCGCGCCGAGCGTCAGATAGTACCAGCTTGCCGGAAAGGGGTTGAGCCTGAACGCCTTGCGGATCTGCTCGAGCCCCTCCTCGACCCGCCCGGCCAGCACGAAGATGTCGGACAACGTCGCCCAGGCATCGGCCTCGTTGGGGTCGAGCTCGAACGCCTTGGCGAACTCGGCATCCGCTTCGGCGAAGTCGCGCTCATAGGCGAGCAGGTTGCCGAGCACCCAGCGGCAGCCGGCGTCGTTGGGATCGATCGCCACCGCTTTGCGCGCCAGATCCAGGGCCAGGCGACGGTTGGGTTCCATCGGCTCGCCCCAATGTACCCATCCCATCCAGTGGTTCATGGCAAGCCAGCGATAGGCCTCGGCATAGTCGGGATCGAGTGCGACTGCGCGCGTCAGCATCAGATGCGCCTCCCGCGCCGTCTGCGGCGAATCGTCGATCAGCTTGCGCGCCCGAACGCAGAGATCGTAGGCCTCGAGATTCTTGGGCCGATTGCGCGGCAGCGGCGCGCGCAACCGGCCGAGCAGCGCTTCCACGATCTTGGCCGTCACCTCGTCCTGAACGGCAAAGATATCGTCCACCCCGCGATCGAAGCGTTCCGCCCACAGGTGATCGCCGCTCACGGCATCGACCAGCTGGGCGTTGATGCGCACGCGTCCCGCGGCACGTCTTGCGCTACCTTCCAGGAGGTAGCGCACGCCAAGCTCCCGGGCGATCTCGCGCACGTCCATGGCCTTTCCCTTGTAGGCAAAGGTCGAGTTGCGCGCGATGACGAACAAGCCCGAGGCCCTGGACAGGTCGGTGATCAGGTCTTCGGTCAATCCGTCGGCGAAGGGCTCCTGCTCGGGGTCGTTGCTGAGATTGACGAAGGGCAGCACGGCTATCGAGGGCTTGTCGGGCAGCGGCAAAGCTTTTCGCTTCGCGCCATCGAGGGATTCCACGATCCCGGCGAAGCGGTAGCCGACGCGCGGAATAGTGGCGATCCATTCCCCGCCGTCGGCGGGCGGACCAAGCAGCTTGCGCAGCTGCGCGATCTGGACGGTGAGATTGCCTTCCTCGACCGCTGTACCCGGCCATGCCGCATCCATCAGCTCGGCCTTGTCGAGGACTTCGCCTGGCCGTTCGACGAGCGCCGCCAGCAGCTTGAGCCCACGGTAGCCGACGGCAACGGGATTATCGTTCCGAAGCAGTGTTCCCGCATCCGGATCAAGCACAAACGGACCAAAGGCAAAGCGCGATCCCTGCATGAAGCGCATCTATAGCTCGTTTGGAACTTTTGAGAACTATTTGGGAGAGCTTAATTACGGCGCTGTTCGCATCCGGCACAATTCAACCTCTTTCAGGTCGAGGTCCCAAGTCGAGGACCCCACCCTCAAACCGTAGGAGGTTGCCATGAACGATACCCTTGCATCGACGCGGTGTCGGACCGCGCGGCCGAGGATGCCCGAGGGGCTGGCGGAAGCGTTGCATCGGCGCCTGACGACCCTGCGAAGCATTGTCGAGAGCTGGCACGATCGGAGCTGGCGCGAGCGGATACGCTTTCGCTGGGAGCTTGAGCGAATGACGAAGGACAATCCCCATCTGATCGACGACATCGGATTGACGAAACGGCAGGTCGAGGCAGAGCTAGCAAAGCCCTTCTGGCAACGGTAGGCCGAATGCTGAGCAGATATCAGCAGTATAGGGTAGGGCGGATTTCAGACCTGCCAGGCGATGGTACCAATCACATTGATGACGAGCCGTGCGGCGGTCAGGGCCGACAGGCGTCAATATCGGGACGTAGAGCGGCTTCGATGCTATGGGCATGGACCTCGCGGGCGGTCACGAAGTGGCTGCCATAATGCAAGGGCCGCTTAGACGTCGGTGTAAGGCGCGCGCTGCCTACGCTGCGCAGCCCGAACGTCAAGCAGGTGTTCGGCGAAGCGCTGCCGGCGCAGGCCCTGGGAGGCGCTGAGTTTCGTCTGCCGCTATTATTGGCACGTTCAACTTCGCTGGAAGCAGTGATCCTGAACAACGCGATCAGCCTGGTCGTGGTGGCCACGGCGTTGCCGTTCAGGGCACAGACAGTGCCTGCTGGTCATCATCGCGGCCGTGCTGTTGTTCGGTACGAAGCGCTTGAATGCACCAGATCGCCGTCAACACGAGACGGCGATCTGGTGCCCATTCGAGCAGCCGCTCTCCCGCACCAGCCTGCCATCTCCATAAGTCGCATAAGATAGATTATGGAACTGTCGCATTGAGCTGATGCAGCGTATTGCCGTATTGCCTTGATCTGTCCAGCAACGCCCCGATGAAGACTTCTTCCTATGATGCTGACTCATAAGGAATTTCAAGCGCCATGCCATCAAATGCCGGCTCGACATTTGCCGGAGTCTCAGCCATCACGGTAGCGTAGTCCAGCGGCCCATGCATATGGGTCAGCACGGCCCGTTTCGGAGCCAGCCGTTCGATCCATTCTAGCGCCTGGTCGAGCGACAGATGGCTCGGGTGTGTCCTGTACTGAAGCGCGTCCACGATCAGGACATCAAGATTACGCAGCCGCTCGGCGGTGGCAGCCGGAAAATCGCTGATGTCGGGGCAATAGGCTAGTCCGCCGATGCGGAAGCCGAGCGATATGATGTCGCCATGAACCTGCGGCAGCGGCTCGAGGGTGAGGGCACCGCCCTCGCCTTCGATCACGACGGGCTTTGCGTGATCGATGATATGGGCGTCGACGATCGGCGGATAGGAGCTGCCTGGCGGCGTCTCGAAACAATAGCCGAAGGCCTGGCGCAGCCGCAGCATCGTTGGCTGGTCGGCATGGATATCGATCCGCTGCCGCTGGTCGAGCACGAAGCCGCGCAGGTCGTCGATGCCGTGGATGTGGTCGGCATGTGGATGCGTGTAGACGACGGCGTCGATGCG
Source organism: Mesorhizobium sp. CA13 (assembly GCF_020165235.1). Lineage (NCBI taxonomy): Bacteria > Pseudomonadati > Pseudomonadota > Alphaproteobacteria > Hyphomicrobiales > Phyllobacteriaceae > Mesorhizobium > Mesorhizobium sp. CA13. The sequence continues at coordinate 155,940 of NZ_JAIUHS010000004.1, forward strand.
TTTGACCGACGCCATCAGCATCTGCTGGCGGAAATCCGGTCCGGTGTCGATGACGACGGTGGTGCGGGCGCCACTCGCGGCGATCCGCTCGACAAGGGCGGCCGTGCGCATGCGCCGATTTTTTGGATTTTGCGGGTCACAATTGCCCCAGTCGCCGGTGATGCGAGGCGTGCCGGGTGACGAGCCGCAGCCGAGAATGGTGAGGCGCAGCCGGTCTGTCATCGTTCAGGCGCTTTGCTCGGTGGGTCGCGGCATTTTGCCGAACAGCCGGAAGAAGTTGTCGGTCGTCAAAGCCGCGATTTCACCTTCGCTGACGCCGACCGTCTCGGCCAGCACCTTGGCCGTGTGCGCGACATAGGCGGGTTCATTGCGCTTGCCGCGAAACGGGATCGGCGCGAGATATGGCGCATCGGTCTCCACCAGCAGCCGGTCATGCGGCAGGTCGGCGGCTATGGCGCGTATTTCGGCCGAATTCTTGAAGGTCAGGATGCCGGAAAACGAAACATAGCCGCCCAGCGAGACGCCAACCTCGGCCAGCCTGCGTCCCGACGAAAAACAGTGCAGGACGAACGGGAAGGCGCCCTTCCCCGTTTCCTCCTCCAGAATATGAGCCATGTCGTCGTCGGCATCGCGCGAATGGATAACCAGCGGCAGGCGCGTCTCGCGGGCAGCGGCGATGTGGTTGCGCAAACCCTGCGCCTGCGCATCGCGGGGCGCCTTGTCATAGAAATAGTCGAGCCCGGCTTCGCCGATCGCCACCACCTTGGGATGGGCGGACAGGCGCACGAGATCCGCCGTCGTCACATCAAGCTCTTCGGCCGCATTGTGCGGATGGGTTCCGACGGAGCAGTATACTTCGTCGAAAGTTTCTGCGATTTCAAGTATTTGCTGAAATCGCTTCACGTGCGTCGAAATCGTCACCATGCGGCCGATCCCGGCGGCCAAGGCGCGGGCGACGATGGCTGCCCGCTCCTCGGCGAAGTCCGGGAAATCCAGATGGCAGTGGCTGTCGACGAGCATCAGCCGTTCGCTTCCGGCTGATCGACATAACGCGGAAACACGCCTTCTGGCACAGGCAACGCTCTGCCCGGCACAAGCGCATGGTCGGCGTGGAGATGCACGAAATCGCGCTCGTCTGCCGGCACAGCCAGCAGGTCGAGCAGCTTCGCGGCCGATCCTGGAGTGAAGGGCTGGCACAGAATCGCCACGCGCCGCACCACTTCGGCCGTAGTCCACAATACCGTTTGCATGCGCTCGGGGTTGGTCCTCTTCAGCGCCCAGGGTTCCTGTCCGGCGAAATACCGGTCGGCTTCGGCCACCACGCCGAAGATCGATGCCAGCGCCAGATGGATGCCTTGCTCGGCCATTGCCTTGCGCGCGGCGGCAAGAGCGGCCGCCGCCTGATCGAGGATTGCCTTGTCGGCATCCGTCAGTTCGCCGCGCGTCGGCACCACGCCGCCGCAGTTCTTGGCGATCATCGACAGCGAGCGCTGCGCCAGATTGCCGATGCCGTTGGCGAGGTCGGCATTGGTGCGGTTGACGATCGCTTCGTGGCTGTAGCTGCCGTCCTGGCCGAACGGCACCTCGCGCAGGAAGAAATAGCGCACCTGGTCGAGCCCGTAATGCTCTATCATGGTGAAGGGGTCGATGACGTTGCCGACCGATTTCGACATCTTCTCGCCGCGGTTGAACAGGAAGCCGTGGCCAAAGACGCGCTTCGGCAGCGGAATGCCTGCCGACATCAGGAAGGCCGGCCAGTAGACGGCGTGGAAACGCACGATGTCCTTGCCGATGATGTGCGCATCGGCCGGCCAGAATTTCCAATTATCTGCTTTTTCATCGGGATAGCCGACGCCGGTAATGTAGTTTGTCAGCGCGTCGACCCAGACATACATCACGTGCTTCTCGTCGCCGGGCACCGGCACGCCCCAGTCGAACGTCGTGCGCGAGATCGACAGGTCCTTCAGTCCCGATCTGACGAAGCTCATCACTTCATTGCGCCGCTCGGCCGGGCCGATGAAATCCGGCTGGCCCTCGTAGAGCGCCAGCAGTTTGTCCTGATAGGCCGAGAGCCGGAAGAAATAGCTTTCCTCCTCGACCCATTCGACCGGCGTTCCTTGCGGGCCATAGCGGACATTGTCGGGACGAACCTCGGTTTCCTCCTCGCCGTAATAGGCTTCGTCGCGCACCGAGTACCAGCCGGCATAGCCGCCCTTGTAGATGTCTCCATTGGCAGCCATCGCCTTCCAGATCGCCTGAGATGCCGCGTAGTGCCGCTCTTCGGTGGTGCGGATGAAATCGTCGTTGGAAGCGTTGAGCGCGGTCGCCATGCGCTTGAACTCGGCCGAATTGCGGTCGGCCAGTTCGCGCGCCGAAATGTCTTCCCTTTTCGCCGTCTGCAGCATCTTGATGCCGTGTTCGTCGGTGCCGGTGAGAAAGAAGACCTGCTTGCCGTCGAGCCGCTGGAAGCGGGCAAGCGCATCGGTGGCGATCAATTCGTAGGCATGGCCGATATGCGGCTTGCCGTTGGGGTAAGAGATCGCGGTCGTGACGTAGTATGTATCGCGTGACATGAATGAACCGTCATGAATGTCTGAATGGAAGGCGTGGCGGTGGATATCGCATCGCGGCGGCGATTGCCATCCCGAGGGAACCATCACATTCGCATTGCAGACTTCAGGCGGTCGATCATGGTCAGGGCGTGCTGCTTCTTGTCGAGATTGTAAGTGTCAGTCTCAGATATAGCGTCCAGCGCCTCATGCCAAGTGTCCGACAGCGTTTTGGCTCGTGCGAGATCGCCGGCCAACGCCGCCCGGCTCGCCGCATCGGACAACAGGTCGAGCGCACGGCGGTTGAATATATCGAACTGGATCGCCTGGTCGCGCCCGGCCACCACCTCGGCAAGGCGATAGGCGCCGGCGATGTCGCTCTTGCCGGCGGTCACCAGGGCGTCCAGCGTCTCGGCGATCTCCAGCCCGCCATACTGCGTCAGGAGGATCGCATTGCGGGCGCTGCCCCCTGCCCGCGCCGCCAGCGCCGCACGCGCGGCCGGATCGTCCGGCGGAGGCGGCTCGGCGGTTTCCAGCACCGCCATCAGTTCGTCGGCATCGAGCGGCGACAGCCGCACCAATTGGCAGCGCGAGCGGATCGTCGGCAGCAGGCTGCCCGGTGCATGGACGATGAGGATGAACAGCGTTCGCGCCGGCGGCTCCTCGAGATTCTTCAGCAAGGCATTGGCTGCGTTGGTGTTCATGTCGTCGGCCGGGTCGACGATCACCACCCGGTAGCTGCCGTCATGCGAAGTCAGCGACAGGAAGCGACTGACCTTGCGTATCTCGTCGACGGTGACGACCGTCTTGAAGTTCTTGGTCTTGTCGTTCAACGGACGCGTCAGATGCAGCACGCCCGGGTGCGCGCCGGTGGCGATCTGACGAAACAGCGAGGACGCCGGATCGGGAACGGCGAGCGTCTCCGGCGCTTGCTCGAAGGCGGGATGCTTCAGGAGGTGATGCGCCAGATGGAAGGCGAGCGTCGCCTTGCCGATGCCGACCGGTCCGACGAAAATCAGCGCGTGTGGCAGCTTTCCCGCGCGATAGGCGGCGGCGAGCATGGCAGCGACCTGCCCGTGCCCGACCAGAACAGGCGTTTCGGATGGTTCGGGGACGCCGTCCAGCGTGTCATGCTGTTCCGGCGCGATGCGTTCGAAGATCATGCGGGTGCGGTCTGTCTGTTGCGTATGGGCGCCCTTGCCTCCAGCGCCGCGAACACGGTGGCGGTGACGGCATTTTCTACCGCATCGGGAGCGGCGGATGCGTCGATCACGACGCAGCGCTCCGGCTCGGCCGCGGCGATCGCCAGGAACGCCTCGCGGCGCGCCTGGTGGATGGCAAGCGTTTCCTTTTCGAAGCGGTCGGGGCCGGCGCCGGCGCCGCGACGCACTGTTGCGCGTCTCAGGCCTTCGGTGGGATCGATGTCGAAGATCAGCGTCATATCGGGCATCATGCCATTGATGGCCACCTGCTCCAGCGTCTCCATGAACACCGGGTCGAGGCCGCCGGTGACGCCCTGGTAGACGCGCGAGGAATCCAGGAAACGGTCGCATAGCACGATGGAGCCGCGCTCGACCGCCGGGCGGATGACCTGCTCGACATGGTCGGAACGCGCCGCGGCGAAAAGCAGCGCCTCCATCTTTGGTCCGAACGGCTCGGCGGCGCCCGAAAGCAGCACATGCCGGACCGCTTCCGCGCCCGGCGAGCCGCCCGGCTCCCGGGTGACGAGGACGTCGTATTTCTTGGCGCGCATCTTTCCCGCCAACCGCTCGATCTGCGTCGACTTGCCTGCTCCTTCGCCGCCTTCGAAGGTGATGAAAAATCCGCGTGCCAATCGAAAGGCCTTTATCCCATATTTGAATGGATTCTAGCGCTTTAGATAGTCCGCGCTCGGGAAAACGTCCATGCTGCCGGCGCATCGCATGTCGCTCAAAAGTGACATCTGAGAGAACGACATGCATAAACGAAGACGCTAAAGCGCGTCGAATGAATCCGTTTCAGCGCTTTAGCGCAGCCAGCCGACCGCCAGTTCCTTGACGGCGTCGAGGGCGCGTTGCGGCAGCGTGCCGACGCCGATCGATTCCGCGGCGAAAAGCGGCGTCTCCTGGCTCAGCGTGTCGCCGATCCAGACCCGCAGCGCACCTACAGGCTGCCCCTCCTCCACAGGCGCGGCAACCGGTCCGTCATAGACGATGCTCGCCCTCAACTTGTCGCGGTTGGCGACGGGCAGGAAGATCGCGATCGGCCCCTTCGCCTTCAACGTCACGCCGGCTTTAGCGCCGCCGAAAACCTGCGCTTGGCCCACCACCTCGTCCTTGGCGAAGATTTCCGTCTTCTCGAAGGAACGGGCACCCCATTCGAGCAGCTTGCGCGCCTCTTCGGCGCGTTCCTTGTCGCTGGCGAGCCCGCTCATCGCCGCGATGACCCGCACGCCATTGTGGCTGACCGAGCCGACTATGCCGAAGCCGGATACCTCACTGCTGCCGACCGCCAGGCCATCGGCGCCGATGTCCATCGCCAGCAGCGGGTTGCGGTTGCGCTGCGAAATCTTGTTCCAGGTAAAATCCTTCAGGCCGTAATAGCGATAGAGGTCCGGATAGTCGCGCCACAGATGCAAAGCCAGCATTGCCAGTTCGCGCACGCTCGTCTGCTGGCCGTCCGCCGGCAGCCCGGTCGAATTGACGAAAGTCGATTTCGCCAGGCCGATCTGGCGCGCACGTTCGGTCATCTGGGCCGCGAAATTGCCCTCGGACCCGGCCATGCCTTCGGCCAGCACGATACAGCCGTCATTGGCCGCCTGTACCGTCACGCCCTGGATCAGGTCCTCGATCCGGACCGCCGATTTGAGTTTGGCGAACATCGTCGACGTTCCGGAAGGGGCACCCCCCGTGCGCCAGGCGTTTTCACTCACCACGAATGTATCGTCGAGGGTCAGGCGTCCTGACTTGATGGCGTTGAACACCACTTCCATCGTCATCAGCTTGGCCATCGAGGCGGGCTGTATCGGCTTGTCGGCGTCCTTGGAAAACAACACCGTCCCGGTGTCGGCGTCGATCATGAAGGCCTGCGCTGCCTTGGTCTCGAAAAGCTGCGCGCTGGCGGGCCCGATGCAAAGCAGCAGCAGGGCCAATCCCAGAACTCCGGCCAAAGGCGGAAAGACGCGCAACTGCATGAAATCTCGACCCGTTTGCCGGTTCTGGCACAGCCAAGCTATCAGGATTTTTTCCGCGGGATCAACCGTGCGGGAAAAATAGATCAGTTGCGCACGGCCAGAGCGTCCGGCGCACCATGCGACCATGCCGCCTGCAGCAGATCGTCGACGCCGCCATGGCCGTCCGGATAGAGGTTCACCGCATACCAGTCCTTGCCGTCGAATTCGGAACGCTGGATCTCGATCCTGCCGAAGGGCTCGAGCGCGGCGGCCACGCGTTTTGCCTCGGTGGCGTCATCGAAGGTGCCGGCCGCGACATAGGCGGGCGATGGCGCTTGCGGGTTGGCGTTCTTCCATGAGCGCAGGATGTCGGCGGGCGACATGCCGTCGTCGAGTGCGGCAAAGACATCGGCGCGCCGCACGCGCTCGTCGGCATAGGAAAGCGAGGCCACCGAGAACGGCGATTGCGGCGGCAGGCCGATATCCGGACGCTCCGGCACGATCGGGCCGAAGTCGGGCAGCGCCAGGTCGCCCAAGGCCGGCGATTGTGCCGGCACCTGCGCTTGCGGAGCTATATCGGAATTCGTCAACTGGCCCGGAAACGGCACGGCGGCAGCGCCCACCGGCAGACTGGGCGACGGTCCGTTCATGGCCACCATGACGCCGGTTGGCAGGCCGTCGGACGGATCCGGTATCCTGTTGCCTGGGTGGTAGGAGGCCATCAGATACTGGTCGTCGTTTCCGTCGAGCGGTGCGCGGCCGACATACTCCACCTTCACCTCGGCCGTGCCGACATTGGCATAGTCGAGCATCTGGGCGGCGCGTTCCGAGACATCGATGATGCGGCCCTGGTGGTAGGGACCACGGTCATTGACGCGCACGATGACCGAACTGCCGGTCTTGAGATTGGTGACGCGAGCGTAGCTCGGCAGGGGCATGGTCGGGTGCGCCGCCGTCAGATGGCTCATGTCGTAGACTTCGCCGTTGGCGGTCAGCCGTCCATGAAAGGCATCGCCGTACCAGGACGCCAGGCCGACCTTGGCATAGTGCTTGTCTTCCTTCGGATAGTACCACTTGCCGCGAACCTGGTAGGGTTTGCCGAGCTGGTCGCGGCCGCCGCCGCGCCGCATGAAGGCGGCGCGAGGACTGGCCTTCACGCCATATTCGGTTTCGGCGAAATATTCCTTGGAACGGGTCTTCTTGTGGACCATCCCTTTTGGTTCAGGCTGCGACGCGCAGGCGGCAAGCAGGACTGCCGACATGGTGAAGAGCGCGAAAGCGCAAGCACGGCGTAGACGCGGGCGCGCCGTAGTCTGCATTTCCTGATGTCCCCTACAGTCTCGACCAAAGACGCCGCGGCTTGAATGTCGCAGGAGCCAAAGCTTACCTGACCAATACCGACGACACCTTGAACCCCTGTCCTTTGTGCGCAGGAATTGTTTATCACGCTATTAATCGATTGTGGCCGGAACCGGGCAAGATTGTGACGCCACCCGGCCCAGGGTCGGGTGCCGGGAAACGTGCTGTCCGCGCATGCCGGTTGACAGGCCTTTGCCGGGCACACTAGAGCATCAGCCGGATGGCTCTCTTCATTCGCCGCCAGGCTCGAATATATGTCGAGTGATGTTGGGCGAAGAGATGTCGCTGGAGGGATGGCCGAGCGGTTTAAGGCACCGGTCTTGAAAACCGGCGTGGGCGCAAGTTCACCGTGGGTTCGAATCCCACTCCCTCCGCCATTTGCTCAAAAAACTTTCCGGCGCGCGCAGTGCCACCGCGTAGCGGTTCACGGGTTATTCGAAGCGCTGGATTGCTGCTCCTGCGCTGTTCTTCGCAGATGGACTTCCATGCGCGGCCAGCCTGTGACCGCAAAAAACCGGCTGCGTTAGCCTATTGTCGGACGTAAGGCCCGCTGGCGGCGATGAGGCGCACCAACTCTGCCTGTCGCCGCGTCTCCGTCTTTTCGAATACGTGCTGCAGGTGGGTGCGCGCGGTCGTCAGGCTGATATCAAGTTCATCCACAACCGCCTGCAGCCCTTCGCCGCGTGCGATCGCCATGGCCACGGCCGCCTCGGCTGGGGTCAGCCGATAGAGATTGCGCAACTGGTCCTGGGCCGTCCGCGGCGCGCTGTCCGGATCGGCCACGAACACGATCGCGGCTGGACGACCCGTCACGAACCACGTCGACTCAATGATCAGCGGCGCTACCAAAACGCTCAGTGGCCGGCGCGGCCCCGGCCGCCCGAGCGCCATCACGCCGCCTGCGGCGTCCGCTCGCTCCGCGGCTGTGGCGATCAACCGCTGAAGTTGCGCGGCATCCGCTGGCCTGCTTGCGCGCAGCGCCGTTTTTTCCGTCCTGATCCCGTCGGCTTCGGCGAGCAGCGCCTCGGCCGCCCGATTGGCGAACAGAATATCGCCGTTCGCGGCGACGATCAGTACGCCCTGGGCGACGCGATTGAGCGCCTCGGCGTTGGCATTCCTGGAGATATCGGAGCGCGTGAGCCGCAGCCTCACGCTCGCCGCGCGGACCAAATGTGGCCCGATGCGGCGCAGCCGGTCGAGGTGCTCGGGCTCGAACTCACCGGCCGTCCTGGCACGGCCGCAGGTGAAGACGACGCGCATGTCCGGCTCGTTGGCGAGCACGACCCCGATCGGGTGGCACATGTCGCCGGGCCGGCAGAAGTCGTTGTAGAATTCGGAGCGCTGATAGACTTCGCGCGGCAGGAGGTTCCACACCGGAATCAAGGTGCCCGCATGCAGCCTGGCGACGCGCGGCAGGAACACATTGGTCTTGTGGTAGTACTGCGCGTAGGTGAGGTCCGCCTCCGGCGGCATGCGTACAGAACTCGCTTCGCTGCGCAATGTCCTCGCGTTCTGGAATGTCAGCTTGGTGGCGGCGCCCTCGAGGAAATCCGACAGGGCTTCGAGAACCTGCGGCCAGCGGCCGGGCTCGAGCGCCGCATCATAGACCTGCCCGACCAGTCGATCGAAGTCGTGGACGCGCGCTTCTGACATCTGTCTGGGCCGGAATTTACCGCTCCATCATCCGACGGGACTTGCAGTTTGCCGCAAGCCGGCTTCAGTGACAACCATTTCTCCGCCGGTCCCGCGCCCATCTCATATGTTCATACGAGGCACCGACCCGAAATTGGGGATAGCTATTCGTGACGATGCAAAGCCATTTCTTTGACGGGAGACTCGGATGCAACAGCTGTGGCGGGATATGCAAACGGGGGTAGCACCTGGTACCCAAACCGACTGGAATGGTACGCACTACGAAGCGCTTCTGACGCAACGCGAGACCGGCGGCAAGTTTGGCGCATTTGCATCCGATGCTGGCCGCGGCCATGGACCGCCGCGCCACCGTCATCCCAAGTCAGATGAAATCTTTGTCATTCTCCAGGGGCGGCTACGCTTTTGGTGTGCCGGCGAAGCTTCCGAACGCACCGCCGGAGAACTATTCTACATTTCCGCTGGCGTAGAGCACACGTTCGTCGTCGTTGAGCATGCACGATGGATCGCCATCCTGTCCCCGGGTGGTCTCGAGGGTTTTTTCCCGGCGGTTGCCGCGCAGGGGCTAGAGATTCCGCGCGATCTCGCGGAAGTCAAAGCGATCGCGGCCCAATTCGATATGGAGATTACCGGGCCACCCTTAGCCATCCCTCGACCATAGGCCTTGCCAAGCCACGGGCAGTTGGTGATGACGGATTGCGCCGCTATCCTACCCTTGTGGCAGATCGAATTTTCGTAGGCTGGGTAGTAGCTATTGTGCGGACGTTGGCGTGGGCGCGACGGATGTCGCTGCGGCACTCGAACAATTCAAGCTCGGAGACGTCGTCACAGAGCGCGAAAGCCGTCCGCCGTCAGGAAGCCCTTAGGGTTGTGCCACGGGAACGGTCCCCTGGAATGGCGTTCCATTCAAACCGACCGACGGCGAAACTGCGACGAGATGAACGACTCGGACAAGGCATCGGGCGGCGCTTCATCGATTCAAGCCTGAGCGCGTATGATTCCGTTCGGCATCGGCCGCAAGCCCGTCTGTTGCTGATCGCTCACCGCAACGCTATAAAGCCGGTGTCGGAAAAGGCAGACTTGGTTTGGTAAGCCCAAGTCCTTTCGGTAACGAAAGCTCTGGTCTTTGGCCTCCTGCAGGAGATCCCCACGACGAACATCGGACGCTTCTCGCGCGTCCAATCGTTCGTCCGTGTGGTTCTCAAATCCGAGGAACGCTCCGGTCGAACATCGACAAAGGAGCAGTTCATGCACAACCGCCATCTCGATTCCCATGACGTAATAATTGCTGGTGCAGGCCCTGTCGGCCTGTTCCTCGCTTGTGAGTTGCGCCTCGCCGACCTCTCGGTGCTGGTGCTGGAGCAAGCCGAAGACCCGCACTCCCCGTTGAAGCGGCTTCCGTTCGGGCTGCGCGGCCTCTCGGTTCCCACCATCGAAGCCCTCTACCGTCGCGGTCTGCTGGACGACATCGCCGCTCAACAGAATGCGAGGGATGGAACGGGCAATAGTGGCGCTGCGACTGGCGCGCACTGGCTGAATCAACCGCGCCGTCCGGGCGGCCATTTCGCAGGTATCCAGTTCTTCCACGATGCTGTAGACGCCGCGAAATGGCCCTACCGCCTGCCAGGTTCGGCCACCGCCGCAGTCGCGGTCGAGATGGCGCACCTCGAATCCGTCTTGGCCGCGCGCGCAATCGCAATGGGGGTCGAGATCAGGCGCGGCTTCGGTGTCGAGGATTTCGATCAGACGCATGAAGGCGTGACCGTTCGCGCCGGCGGTGAGATTTTTCGTGGATGCTGGCTTGTCGGCTGTGACGGCGGGCGCAGCACGGTGCGCAAGGCCGGCGACTTCACGTTCGTCGGTACCGATCCGGAATTCACAGGCTATTCCGTTCAGGTCGAAATGGCCGACCCGGACAGGCTCACGCCAGGCCGCCACTACACGCCGACCGGCATGTACACTTATCAAAAGCCCGGTACCGTCGCGATGGTCGAGTTCGATGGCGGGGCTTTCCACCGAACCCAGCCAATCACCTGCGACCATGTGCAGGCGGTATTGCGCCGAGTGTCCGGCGCGGACGTTACGCTGACGGCCCTCAAACTCGCCGCCACCTGGACGGATCGGGCCTACCAGGCAACGACCTACCGCAAGGGACGAGTGCTGCTTGCCGGCGACGCCGCGCATATCCATTCCCCCTTGGGCGGCCAGGGTCTCAACCTCGGGCTCGGCGACGCGATGAACCTTGGCTGGAAGCTGGCCGCCACCATCCGCGGCGACGCGCCGGACGGTCTGCTCGACAGTTATTTCAGCGAACGCCATCCGGTCGGGGCGCAAATCCTCGACTGGTCGCGCGCCCAGGTCGCGCTCATGCGGCCAAGCCCGGCAACGCGCGCGCTCGAAACCATCATCCGCGACCTGATCGAAACGCGCGACGGCGCGACATATTTCGCCGAACGGGTATGGGGTATTTCTCTTCGCTACGATCCTGGCGGCGGCCACGGGCTGGTCGGGCGCAGTGTTCCCGATTTCGAGCTGATCGAAGGAAGAAAAATCGGCGAACTCCTCAGCCCGGGCAAGGGCCTGTTCCTTGACTTTGACGCTCGCCCATCGCTTGAAGCGCTTGCAGGTCGCTGGGGTGACCGGATCACCTACATCGCCGGCAACGCCAGGGATCAGCTGGGCTTGAGCGCCGTGCTCGTGCGCCCCGATGGCTTCGTGGCCTGGGCCGGCGAGGATGCCCCCAACCCGGAGGAAGCCGCCCAAGCCGCATCACGATGGTTCGGCGAACCCAGAAAGGCATGTAGGCCTGCCTGATGAACCAAACGATCGGAGCGCGACATTGACCGCTGATGAAGTGACCGAAAGCGTCGCGCCGAACGCGGACGTCGGCGTCGGCAGGGTGTGGGACGCCGATGTCGCTTCCTTCATGATGTGGTGAGGGTCACTCCCGAGGCTTTTTGCGCCGAATCGGCTAAGCCTTGAACCCATGAGCGAAACCTCACTCTACGCGCCGGTGAAGCGGTTTCTCGAAAGCCTGGACTTTGCCGTGAAGGGCGAGATCGGCGGCTGCGACATCATCGCGCTGCGTGAGGGGGAGCCGCCCGTCGTTGTCATCTGCGAGTTGAAGCTGGCGTTCAATCTCGAACTGGTGCTGCAAGGCGTCGACCGTGCAACCGCCTGCGACGAGGTGTGGCTGGCCGCGCGCATGTCGGCCAGGGGCAAGGGACGCGAGAGCGACGCTCGGTTCCGCAATCTTTGCCGCCGGCTTGGCTTCGGCCTGCTCGGCGTCACGGCGAGCGACCGGGTCGAGGTGATTCTGAGCCCGGTCACAGTCATGCCGCGCAAGAACCCACGGCGCCGCTCGCGGCTGGTCGACGAACATCGCCGGCGCCGGGGCGATCCTGTCGCGGGCGGGGGATCGCGCAATCCCATCATGACAGCGTACCGCCAAAGCGCCCTCGCCTGCGCCGCGGCATTGGCCGACGGGCCCAAGCGCCCGCGCGATCTCAAGGCGTTGACGCCGCTTGCGCCGAAAATCCTGCTGCACAATGTCTATGGCTGGTTCGCGCGCGTCGACCGCGGCGTCTACGATCTGACCGACGCCGGCCGTGCCTCGCTGATGCGTTGGCCGCAGCCATCGCACGATGAATCCCGACACGGGATTTTGAACGCGCCGAGTGCCTGAGCGCGGGACAACGCCCGGCCCTTTGGTTGATTTTTCAGACAAAATATGCTGCTTGTCCCGCCCATGAAGACACTCTGCACGATGGTCATGGCGTTCTTGACCCTGGCTTTTCCGGCCAACGCCATGGACAGCGCCTTGCGCGCCGGCCTCCTGAAACTCGACCCGCAAACCCGCCTCGAACAGCGCTGTGACGCTGAAGTCCTCGACCGCATCACCCATGACGACCGCAAGTACAAGGCGGATCGGGTGGTCGCTTACGCCTTTGCCACGCCCGTCATGAGCGACGACGCCATCAAGAGCCCGGGAGCCGCCTTCCGCAGCAAGGGGCAATGGTACCGGCTGAAATTCAAGTGTGAGACGGCGCCGGACCATATGGAGGTTTTACAGCTCCGCTACCGCATCGGCGACGAGATTCCGGAGACCGACTGGGCAAAATACAATCTCTACGATTAGGCTCTACGGCTAGGTTTTCACTGCCGTTTCGGCTCGCCTGCCGCGATTGTCGAATCCCCTCAATGGCGCCGCTGCAACGAAAGCGGCTTTGCGCGTTGCCCGAAGCGATGTCTTGACGGCAAGGGACCATGCCTTTAGGGCGGGCTGGGCGATCGACAACAAACACTCGGCGAACAGGCAAGGGCTTCCAGGTCGATGGAAATATTTACTGCCGCAGGCTTATCGGCCCTTTTTCAGGTAATCGCGATCGATCTTGCGCTGGCTGGGGACAACGCCATCGTCATCGGCCTTGCGGCGGCCGGCTTGCCGGCCAGTCAGCGCAAACGGGCCATTCTGGTCGGCATCATCGCGGCCACCATCCTTCGCATTTTCTTCGCCCTGATCACGCAATGGCTGCTGACAATTGGCCCCATGCTGCTCATCGCCGGCGGCCTGCTGCTGCTTTGGGTGTGCTGGAAGATGTGGCGGGAGCTGGGTGTCAGTCACGAGCAGGAGCGCGACGCGACCGAAGCGCTGTCGAATGGCGATTTCGACAAGGATGGGACCATCGCCGGCAAGTCGCCGCGCAAGACCTTCTCGCAGGCCGCCTGGCAGATCGTCATTGCCGACGTCTCGATGTCGCTCGACAATGTCCTGGCCGTGGCGGGTGCGGCCATGAACCATCCGACGGTGCTGATCATCGGCCTCGCTCTGTCGATTGCGCTGATGGGCTTCGCCGCGTCCTTCGTCGCGCGCCTGCTGCACAAATACCGCTGGATCGCCTATATCGGCCTGCTGATCATCCTTTACGTCGCCGTGAAGATGCTTCTCGACGGCGCTGTGCAGCAGTTTCCCGACCAATTCGCTTTCCTGGCGCCATGGTTCGGGTCGAGCGGCCACTGAGCCGGAACCTTGCGCCCGCCGCCCTGTTTGCCTGATCGGGCAAGCCGTGCTATTGCGCCGCCCGAATTGAGCTCCTGCCAGAGCCGTGCAAACCGTTATATGTCGAGACTTCGAGCCGGATCAGCGTTTCCGGTTCACCTCCATTGGAAACTTGCCCATGTCCGCCCCGCGCGTCAGCTTCGTCAGTCTCGGATGCCCCAAGGCGCTGGTGGATTCGGAACGCATTATCACGCGCCTGCGCGCCGAGGGCTATGAGATCGCGCGCAAGCATGACGGTGCCGACCTCGTCGTGGTCAACACCTGTGGTTTCCTCGATTCCGCCCGCGATGAATCGCTCAATGCCATTGGCTCCGCGCTTTCGGAGAACGGCAGGGTCATCGTCACCGGCTGCCTGGGCGCCGAGCCCGACGTCATTCGCGAGAAGCATCCCAACGTTCTCGCCATCACCGGTCCGCAGGCCTATGAGAGCGTCATGGCCGCCGTGCACGAGGCGGCGCCGCCCAGCCATGATCCCTATATCGATCTGCTGCCGCCCCAGGGCGTCAAGCTGACGCCGCGCCACTACGCCTACTTGAAGATTTCGGAAGGCTGCAACAACCGCTGCACCTTCTGCATCATCCCGGCGCTGCGCGGCGACCTTGTCTCGCGGCCGGCGGCCGATGTGCTGCGTGAAGCCGAGAAACTGGCCAAGGCCGGCGTCAAGGAGCTCCTCGTCATCTCGCAGGACACCAGCGCCTACGGCATCGACATCAAATATCAGACCAGCATGTTCGGCGACCGTGAAGTACGGGCGAAATTCCTCGATCTGTCCGAGGAACTGGGCAAGCTCGGCATCTGGGTGCGCATGCACTATGTCTACCCCTACCCGCACGTGGCCGACGTCATCCCGCTGATGGCCGAGGGAAAGATCCTTCCCTATCTCGACATCCCCTTCCAGCATGCTTCGCCGCAGGTATTGAAGAACATGCGCCGGCCGGCACATGGCGAAAAGACGCTGGAGCGCATTCGCGGCTGGCGCGATGTGTGTCCCGACCTCGCCATTCGCTCGACCTTCATCGTCGGATTTCCCGGCGAGACCGACGAGGATTTCGAGATGCTGCTCGACTGGCTGGATGAGGCGAAGATCGATCGCGCCGGCTGCTTCAAATACGAACCTGTACGAGGCGCGCGCTCCAACGAACTCGGCCTTGAGCAGGTGCCGCAGGAGATCAAGGAGGCGCGCTGGCACCGCTTCATGCAGCGCCAGCAGAAGATCTCGGCGACGCAATTGGCCAAGAAGGTCGGCAAGCGCCTGCCGGTGCTGATCGACGAAGCGCACGGCACATCGGCCAAGGGCCGCACCAAATACGATGCGCCGGAGATCGATGGCTCCGTTCACATCCAGTCGCGCCGCCCGCTGCGCGCCGGCGACATTGTCACCGTCAAGGTCGATCGCGCCGACGCCTATGATCTCTACGGTTCGGCCGTCTGAGGACTGCGATTTACCACATTTCGCGATAGTTCCGGCCATTTACCCTGTTTGGCCGCCGCCTGCTTTATGGTTTCCGAACCGTAAACGCAGGGACTAAGGATGGACCCCAGACCTGCCCGCCAGGACTATATCGCGACTCTGGACCTGTTGAGGCTGGGGGCGGCGCTGGCCGTCGTGCTGTTTCACTATTTCTTCCGCGGTGCGGCAGCAGACGGCTTTCTCACGGCTGGCTATCCTCATGCCGCGCCGCTGGCTCTGTACGGCTATCTCGGCGTCAATCTGTTCTTTCTGATCAGCGGTTTCGTCATCGCATGGTCGGCGGAAGGCGGCGGCTGGGAAAGATTCGCCGTCGCGCGTTTCGCACGTCTATATCCGGGCTTTCTGCTCTGCATGACGATAAGCTTCGCGGTTATCGCCTTTTCCGGCACGCCGCTGCTCCCAGCCTCCTTCAGCCAGTATCTCGCCAATCTCGCAATGTTCGCGCCGGCCTTCGGCCAGCCTTTCATGGACGGCGTCTACTGGTCGATCGTGCTTGAAGTGGTTTTCTACGGATGGGTGACGCTGGCCCTCGTTGCCGGCGTTTTCCAGCGATGGAAATTGGCGCTGATCCTCGGCTGGCTGGCGATCGCGGCCGTCAACGAACTCTTCCTCGGCAGCGGCGCGGCGCGGCTTCTGTTTCTCACCGAGTTCGGACCGTTCTTCGCCGCCGGCATGCTGGTCCATCATCTCCACGCGCATGGTCGCTCAGTGCCGGCCTTGCTGCTGCTGGCGGCCGCCTTCGTGCTCTCCAGCTATACGCTGTCGGTGACACAACAGTGGATGATCGGGCATTACGGCATCGCGGTCCCGTCCGCCCATCTCGTGGCCGCCAACGTGGTGATGCACGCGGCGCTGACCGGCGCTGTCCTGCTGCGCGACCGGATCAGGCCGTCGCCGCTCACGCTGGCTCTGGGCGGGCTGACTTATCCGCTTTACCTCCTTCACCAGAATGCCGGCTATCTCTTCATCAACGCCTTGACGCCGCTGGCCGGCAAATGGGTTGCAGCGTGGACCTGTGTGGCGCTCATGGTTTTGGTGTCGTGGGCGATCTGGCGCCATTTCGAGCGGCCGGTGCAACATTGGTTCAAGATCCGGCTCAGCCTTGTGGTGGACGCCGGCCTGGTGCGGTTTCGCCATGTCTCGGCGGCGGCGCAAGCCGCCGAATGAAAAGGGCGCCTCGCGGCGCCCTTCCCTGTCGAACGTACGTAGAGCCTATTGCGGCAACTTGTCGTCGACGCCCTTGACGTAGAAATTCATGCCGAGCAGCGTGCCGTCATCGGCGACCTCGCCGTCCTTCAGCCATGGCGAGCCGTCCTGCTTGGCGATCGGTCCGGTGAAGGGGTTCCAGCCGCCGGCGATCTTCTTCTCGGTCGCCTCGGCCATCGCCTTCACGTCGTCGGGCATGTTGGTGTAGGGCGCGAGTTTCACTGCGCCGTCCTTGATGCCGAGCCAGACATTGTCCGGCTTCCAGGTGCCGTCGATGGCCGCCTGGACGCGGCTGATATAATAGGGCCCCCATTCGTCTGTCAGCGAGGTCAGCTGCGCGTGCGGCGCGAACTTGATCATGTCGGAGGACTGGCCGAAGCCGTGCAGCTTGCGCTCCTCGGCCACTTGCAGTGCCGCGGTCGAATCCGTGTGCTGGACGATGATGTCGGCTCCCTGGTCGAACAGGGCCTTGGCCGCGTCGGCTTCCTTGCCCGGATCGAACCAGGAATTCACCCAGACGATCTTGGCCTTGAAATTCGGATTGATCGACTGCGCGCCGAGCATGAAGGAGTTGATGCCCATCACCACTTCCGGGATCGGGAAGGAGACGATGTAGCCGGCGACGCCGGACTTTGATTCTTTGGCCGCGATCTGACCGAGCACATAGCGGCCTTCATAGAAGCGCGCATTGTAGATGCCGAGATTGTCCGCCGTCTTGTAGCCGGTGGCGTGCTCGAACATCACCTTGGGGAACTTCTTGGCGACCTTCACTTCGGCGTCCATGAAGCCGAAGGACGTGCCGAAGATGATCTTGCAGCCCTCGCGCGCCAGACGCTCGAAAGCGCGGTCGGCATCGGGGCCTTCGGAGACGTTCTCCAGATAGGCGGTCTCGACCTTGTCGCCGAGCGCCTTTTCGACTTCGAGGCGGCCCTGGTCGTGCTGGTAGGAATAGCCGAAGTCGCCGATCGGGCCTGTATAGACCCAGCATGCCTTCAGCTTGTCGGCGGCCTCCGCGGACGCGGCCAGCGAAAATGCCGCTGTCGTCGTCATCAGGGCAATAAGCAGTTTTTTCATCGTGTTACCTCTCTGAGTTAAGCCTTGGAGCTTCCCGTCTTGTTATTGTTGTCAACGATCCGGAACGAATGGCTGCCCCAAGGAAGCCGGTGTGTTCATCATCGTCAGACGCTTGTTGCGCGAGATTAGAACGAGAACCACGACCGTCGCCAGATAGGGCAACGAAGAAAGCAGTTGCGAAGGCACTGGAATGCCAAAAGCCTGTGCATGAAGCTGGCCGATCCACACCGCGCCGAAGATATAGGCGCCCGCCAGCACCCGCCACGGCCGCCAGGACGCGAACACCACCAGCGCAAGCGCGATCCAGCCGCGGCCCGCGCTCATGTTCTCGACCCACTGTGGCGTGTAGACCAGCGAGAGATGGCCGCCGGCAAGACCGGCGCAGGCGCCGCCGAAGATCACCGAGAGATAACGGTAGCGGATGACCTTGATGCCGAGCGCATGCGCCGAGGCGTGACTGTCGCCGATCGAGCGCAGTGTCAGCCCGGTGCGCGTCCTGAACAGGAACCACATCACGGCGGCCGTCAGTGCGATGGAAATGTAGAAGACCGGATCCTGGCCGAACAGCAGCCGGCCCACGACGGGAATGTCGCTGAGGCCGGGTATATACAGGTTCGGCAACCTGACGCCGGGCTGGCCGACGAAACTGGTTCCCATCATGCCGGAGAGGCCGAGGCCGAGCAGCGTCAGCGACAGGCCGGTCGCCACCTGGTTGGTGGCCAGCGACAGCGTCATGACGGCAAACAGCAGCGAGAACAGCGCGCCCATGGCGACGGCCGCCAAGAGCCCGATCCAGGGCGAGCCGGTCAGATAGCCTGCGCCGAAACCGCCGACCGCGCCCATGATCATCATGCCTTCGACGCCAAGGTTGAGCACCCCGGAGCGCTCGACCACCAGTTCCCCGATCGCGGCAATGAGCAGCGGCGTCGCCGCCGTGGCGATGGTCAGGAGGATGTTGACGGTGATGTCCATCAGCGGGCTTCCTTCAACTTTGGCGCGGCCTCGAGCTTCGCGGCACTCTCCGATTTGGTCAGCGCCAGACCGATCAGCCGGATGCGGTAATGGATGAGCGTGTCGCATCCGAGCACGAAGAACAGCAGCATGCCCTGGAACACGCGCGCCACCTTGTCGGAGATGCCGAGCGCGCTTTGCACCGCCTCGCCGCCGAGATAGGTCAAGGCCAGCACCAGGCCCGCCGCGACGATGCCGAGCGGATTGAGGCGGCCAAGGAACGCCACGATGATGGCGGTGAAACCGTAGCCGGGCGAAATGACGGGCTGAAGTTGCCCGATGGCGCCGGAAACTTCCGATATGCCGGCAAGCCCGGCCAGCGCGCCCGACAACAGGAAGGCGAAGAAGACCATGCGGTTGAGGCCGAAGCCGGCGAAGCGCCCTGCCCGCGGACTGGAGCCGAGCACGCGGACCTCGAAACCCTTGAGCATTCGGCTCATCATCAGCCACACCAGCACCGCCGCGACCAGCGCGAACACGAAGCCCCAATTGGCGCGGCCGGCATCGGGCATCAGCTCCGGCAGGATGGCCGAGTCGCCGAACTGGATGGTCTGCGGGAAGCCATGGCCCTGCGGGTCGCGCCACGGTCCGCGCACCAGCCAGTCGAGGAAGAGCTGTGCCACATAGACCAGCATCAGGCTCGTCAGGATCTCGTTGGTGCTGAAGCGGGTTTTCAGAAATGCGGGGATAGCCGCGTAGGCGGCACCGCCGACCATGCCCAGCAGAAGCATCAACGGCAGCACCAATGGGCCCTCGAACCCAGGAAACAGCACCGGAACGGCCGAGCCGAAGATGGCGCCGAAGATGAACTGGCCTTCGGCGCCGATGTTCCAGATGTTGGCCTTGTAGCAGACCGACAGGCCGACCGCGATCAGGATCAGCGGCGCCGCCTTGATCGCCAGCTCGTGCAGTTGCCAGACCTGGCTGATCGGTTCGATGAAATAGATGTTGAACGCGCTGAACGGATTGACCCCGAGCAGCGCGAACATGATACCGCCCGCGATGATCGTCAGCGCGAAGGCGATGAATGGCGACAGCATCGAAAACAACGCCGAGCGCTGCGGCCGTTTGACGAGTTCGAGGCGCATCATGCCGTCTCCAGCGTGTGTTCGGCGTGGCCTGGTTCGGCGCCGCCCATCAGCAGGCCGATCTTTTCGAAGGTCGCCTCGGCGATCGGCAGCGGCCTGGACAGTTCGCCATTGTGCATCACCGCGATCGCATCCGATATCTCGAACAGCTCGTCGAGATCCTGGCTGATGACCAGCACCGCCGAGCCGCTGCGGGACAGTTCGATCAGTGCCTGGCGGATATGGGCGGCGGCGCCTGCATCGACACCCCATGTCGGCTGGTTGACCACCATGACGTCAGGCCTGCGGTCGAGTTCGCGGCCGACGATGAATTTCTGCAGATTGCCGCCGGACAGCGTTGCCGCCTCCGGATCGGGCGCGCTCTTGCGCACGTCCATCGCCTCGATGATGCGTTGGGCGGCGGCGTAGACGGTGCCGCTCTTGACCATTCCGCCTGTGCCGACAAAGGTCCTGCCGTCGGTGGCATGGCGCGACAGGAGCAGGTTCTCCGAGAGCCTCATGCGCGGCGCGGCGCCATGGCCGAGGCGCTCTTCCGGCACGAAGGCGGCGCCCAGCAGCCGGCGCCCGGTGATGCTGAGGCTGCCTGCATCCTTGCCGCGGATGCGCACCGAGGCAGCATCCGGCTGCAGGACTTCGCCGGAGACGGATTCGAAGAACTCGCCCTGGCCGTTGCCGGCGACGCCGGCGATGCCGATCACCTCGCCGGCGCGGACGGTGAGGTTGATGTTCTTCAGCGGGATCGAAAACGGCGTCGCCGGCTTGCGGCTGAGGCTGCGGATTTCGAGCAGGGACTGCGCTGTTTCGATGCCCGCGACCGGCGCCCGCACTACGGCCTGCACTTCGTTGCCGACCATCATGCGAGCCAAGGACGAGGCTGTTTCCTCGCGCGGATTGCAGTGGCCGACCACCTTGCCGTGCCGCAGCACGGTGGCGCGGTCGCAGATCCGTTTGACCTCCTCCAGCCGGTGCGAGATGTACAGGATCGATTTGCCTTCCGAGCGCAGACGCTCCAGCGTCTCGAACAGCTTGTCGGCCTCCTGCGGCGTCAGTACCGAAGTCGGCTCGTCGAGGATGATGAGTTGCGGCGTCTGCAAAAGGCACCGGATGATCTCGATGCGCTGGCGCTCGCCCACCGACAGGTCGCCGACCAGCGATTCAGGATCGAGCGGCAGGCCGTAGCTGTAGGAAAGCGCCCTCGCCTTGGCCGCGATGCTGCTGATCGGCGAACCGTCATCCAGGGAAAGCGCGATGTTCTCGGCCGCCGTCAATGCCTCGAACAGCGAGAAATGCTGGAACACCATGCCGATGCCGAGCTTTTTCGCGACGCCCGGGCTGGTAATTCGGACGGCCTGGCCATTCCAGAAGATCTCGCCGGAATTGGGTTCCAGCGAGCCGAACAGCATCTTGACCAGCGTCGATTTGCCGGCGCCGTTCTCGCCGAGCAGCGCGTGGATCTCACCCTTGGCGATGTCGAGGTCGACATGATCGCATGCCGTCAGCGTGCCGAAAATCTTGGTAAGGCCGCGAACCTCAAGCAGATTCGCTCCGTTATGATTTGCACTCACAGTGCCTCCCATCCGGGTTCCCGGATATGTTCTGTGTTCCCGCAAGCATCGTATGCGCGGCCAGCTCCCATGCGAAAGCAGCACTCGACTTGAAAGAGCTTCAAGAATTTCAGCGGAAACTCAAGGGCAAAGATCAGCCTTCTTCATGCAACCATGCAGCGGGCCGGCTTTTCGCGCAAACCGTGCCCGCACCTGCGGCAGAGAGCTGAAAACCAGGGCAGTTCCCGTCAGGGAACCAGTATGGTCGTGCCCGTGGTCCGGCGGCCTTCAAGATCCGCGTGAGCTTTGCCCGCGTCCTTGAGTGCATAACGCTGGTTGATCTTGATCTCGACGGCGCCGCTAAGCACGACATTGAACAGGGCCGCGGCCGAGGCGTCCAGATCCTCGCGTTTTGCGTTGTAGACGAACAACGTCGGCCTCGTGGCGTACAAGGACCCTTTCTGCGCCAGCAGCGACATCGGGAATGGCGGGATCGGACCCGAGGACTGGCCGAAGCTGACGAACATGCCGAGCGGCTTCAGGCAGTCGAGCGAGGCCGGGAATGTGTCGTTGCCGACGGAATCGTAGACGACGTCGCATTTCCTGCCGCCGGTGATGGCCGCGACGCCGGCGACGAAATCCTGCTCCTTGTAGTTGATGACATGGTCGAAGCCGTGTGCCTTGGCGAGCTCGATCTTGTCGGTCGAGCTTGCCGTGCCGATAACGGTCGCGCCCAGATGCTTCGCCCATTGGCCGAGAATGAGCCCGACGCCGCCGGCTGCCGCATGGAACAGGATGGTGTCACCTGCCTTGACCTTGAAGGTCCTGCGCAAGAGATATTCGGCGGTCATGCCTTTCAGCATCATCGCTGCCGCCTGCTCGTCGCTGATGCCCTCCGGCACCTTGACGACCTTGCTGGCATCGATGACGCGCTCCTGCGCATAAGCGCCTGTGGTGACGGCATAGGCGATCCGGTCGCCCGGCTTCAGCCAGTCGACGCCCTCGCCCACTGCCAGCACCAAACCGGCGGCTTCGCTGCCGGGGATGAGCGGAAACCCGCCGGGCGGCGGATAGAGACCGGAGCGATGATAGACGTCGATGAAATTGAGACCGATTGCCGTGTGCCTGACCAGGATCTGCCCCGATCCCGGTTGCCCGGGATCGGTGTCCTCATAGGCCAGGACTTCCGGACCGCCATGGGCGTGGATGCGGATTGCTTTGGGCATGGTAGGCTTCCTTGAGAAATGGCCGATCAGGCTTTCTTGGCACCGAGATTTGGAAAAAACTGCATGATGCCGCCGATACAGGCGAGATAGAGCCCCGTAACGGTAATGCCAATCTTTATGAAGGTGCTGACCTGCGCGCCCAGCACGCCGATCTGGTCATAAAAGGCCGCGAGAGCCGCCTGCGCCAGCGCCAGCGCGCCGAAAGCGCACCACAGAAGCGTCATTGCGAGATTGATGGGCCGCAGCCGCACCACCCGCACCGGATGAATGAAATTGATCGGCACGAACGTCAAAATGCCGGCCACAACCACCACCGCGAACGAGACCCATTGCCCCGGCTCGATGACAAACAGCGTGAACACCACCATGTTCCAGACGACCGGAAATCCCTTGAAGAAATTCTCCTTCGTCTTCATGCCGGTGTCGGCATAGTAGATAGCGCTGGACACCACGATGATGGCCGCCGACAGGAACGACAGGCCCTCGCCCATGAAGCCACGCTGGTAGAGTGCGAAGGCCGGGATCAGCACATAGGTGACGTAGTCGATGATGTTGTCGAGGAGTTCGCCCGACCATGTCGGGAGGATCTCCTTGACATCGAGCTTACGCGCGATCGGCCCGTCTATGCCGTCGACGAACAGCGCCAGCCCCAGCCACCAGAACATGGCCGTCCAGCGTTCCTCGCTCGCCGCCACCAGCGACAGGAAGGCGAGGAACGAGCCCGACGCCGTCAGCAGATGGACTGAGAAGGCCCTTGCCTGCGGCCAGGTGACTTTCTTCTTCGGCCGCGGAATCCGGTCGGCGATTTTCTTGGCGGCTTTCCTGGCCGTTGTGTTCTTGCTCACGGGCCCTGCCAGTCCAGCTTGCAGATTTCGGCTGAACGGCCGCCGAAATTCCAGTTGCGGCCAAAGGCTCGCATCTTGCTCTTGTCGGACTTGGCCACGATGATCTCCGGCGCGATCCAGTATTCCGAATTGCTGATCACCGTGTCCTTGTCGCGGTCCTTGCCGACAATTGGCGTGACCGCCCCGTCGATGATCTTCGGTATCTGGAAGATACGCGTCTTGTCGCGTGTCTCATAGGTGATCGGCACTTGTTCGACGCCGAGAAATTTGCCGACGAGGATCGAAAGCAGCGAGGTGGTCCCGCCCGCCTTGCCGGTGAAGATCTTCGTCAACGCCTTGACCGCGTAGATCGAGGCCCTGATGTCGATGAACAGGCCGGCGGTCCAGTTGCCGCGGCTCATGTAGCCGGGGATTTCCATGATCAGTCCGAGATTGAGGCCTGACAGGTCGACCTCTCCGAAATGACCGGCATCGATACGGAAACCCGCCCAGGTCTGGCAGTAGCCTTCGGTCGGAGGATGGCTGCCTAGCGACAGCACGCAAGGGCAAAAAACCGTGCAATTGCAGGAGAGTACGAGCTCCCCTTTCATTGCCCAGCTCGGATCCGTCATCGAGTTTCCCCCACTCATAGCGAGACTAATAGCAGCGCGGCCGCCCAGACAAGCAGTATCGCACCGGCCAGCCGGGTTGGAAGCCTGCTTGCGGCTTGTTTTTCGATCAGGGTGAACAGGCCGATCAGCGCCATCCAGAAGACGTTCATCACGCCCACGGCGAACATCACCAGCATCAATGCCCAGCAGCAGCCAAGGCACCAGACGCCTTGCGCGACGCCGAGCCGGAAAATGGCTGTAGGCCGCGCGCTCCAGTTGGAAAACAGGATCGCGAACGGGTTCCTGCATTTCTTCAGGCAGGCCTCCTTCAAGCCGCTGAACTGGTAGAAGCCGGCAACCAGCAGGGCGACGGCACCGGCAATGCCCAGGACCGGATCGAGCATCTGGCCTGACGAGGCGAACGCATCGAGGGCGAGCGTCAGCGCCGCAAGCCCAGCCGACGCGGCCAGCCATATCGAGAGATAGCCTGATACCAGCACCAGCGGATGGACGACCGGCTCATGCCTGATCCTGGCCGTATCGGCAATCTCGCAATAGGTTCGGATCATCGGCGCCGCCGAGGGCAGCATCGTCGCGGTCGCCATCAGGAACCACATTGCCGTCAGCGCACCGGCGCGCGGGCCGATATCTCCGTCCAGCGGCGCGGCCGAGAGGCAGAGGGCGAAGAACCGGGCCAGGGAATCGGGCAACGGGAGCTGCGGCAGGGTTTTCAACAAGGCGTCGCCGGGCGCGCCGATACCCGCGGCGCGTCCCTCCGCGGCGCGGATCGCCATTGCCGCCAGGGACAGCCAGGCAAGCAGGATGCCGGTGCCCACGACGAGGTTCACCGTCAAACGCGGGTTGCACGCGATATCGGCCGTCGCACGGCCTGCGCTGTCGAGATGGCTGAAATCGTCCTGACGGCCGGTCATGACATCCGAATGGGCCGAATCGCCACGTTGATCAAGCCTTATGACCTGACCTATATGCTCATCGAATGGCGGGGCGCGCGGGCTGCCTCGCATTGCAAGCCGGAAGCCGATCTTGGAGCATCAGAAAACAGCACGGATACTCATCGCAGGCACGGGCCCCGCAGGGTTGATCGGCGCGCTCGGTTTCGCCGACGCCGGCTTCCCGGTGACGCTCGTCGGGCCGGAGGCATCCGCCCCCGATGGCCGCACGACGGCGCTGATGAACCCTGCTTTGAAGGTGCTTGAGCGGCTGGGCGTCCTCGCCGACATCAGGCCACAGGCCGCGCCCCTCAAGGTGATGCGCATCGTCGACGCGACAAGCCGGTTGATCCGCAGTCCGGTCGTCACCTTCCGCGCCAGCGAGATCGACGAGGATCAGTTCGGGCTCAACCTGCCCAACAGCGTCCTCATTCCCGCGCTCGCCGGCAGGGTCGGCGCGCATTCCGGGATCGCGTGGCTGACATCCATGGTCGACGCCTGGCATCTCGGCGCCGACAAGGCTCGCGCGGCCCTCGCCGACGGCAGCGTGATCGAAGCATCCCTGGCGGTTGCCGCCGACGGACGCCTGTCGCCGGCGCGTCAGGCGGCGGGCATCTCGACCGCCGCACGGACTTATCCCCAGGCAGCGCTGGTGCTCAACTTCTCCCACGGCCGCGACCATGGCTTCACCTCGACCGAGTTCCATACCGAAACCGGTCCGTTCACGCAGGTTCCGCTGCCCGGCAACCGCTCGAGCCTGGTCTGGGTGGTAAAGCCCGAGACCGCCAAGGAACTCGCTGCGCTGGATGATGCGACGTTGTCGCTGCGGGTCGAACAGCGGATGCAGTCCATGCTGGGCCGGGTCACGGTCGAGCCGGGCCGGCAGGTCTATCCGCTCGCAACCGCGACGCCGCTGCGTTTTGCGCGCGACCGGGTGGCGCTTGTCGGCGAAGCCGCCCACGTATTTCCCCCGATCGGCGCACAAGGGCTTAACCTTGGCATTAGGGATATCGACGATCTTATTGGAATCGCGAATGAAAATTATGAGGACCCAGGGGCCGCGAAAGCCCTCGCCGTCTATGACTTCAAGCGCCGGCCCGATATTCTGGCGCGCAGCAGCGCGGTCAATCTGCTGAACATGTCGCTGCTTTCCGACATGTTGCCGGCGCAGATGGCGCGCGGCGCCGGGCTCGGCGTGCTTGGCGGTTTTGCACCGCTTCGCGCTTTCTTCATGCGCGAAGGGCTCCGTCCCGGCAGCGGGTTTGCGGCGCTTGGCGGTGGCCTGGGGAAGCAAGCGCGTCAGCGGTGAGCTTGCGAACACATGTGCTGCCGGCAGGCATCGATGGCCCGCCGCCCACCCAAAATCTTTGCTCCGCATCATAGGCAGCTCGAGGACGCACAAACGCTTCGGGATTGAATTGACTCGGAGTCTGCGCCAAATAAAGCTAAGGAATTCAGTGGTGAGTACGATGAAAACAGCCAAATTCGCGATCGGACAGGTGGTTCGCCATCGGCTGTTTCCGTTCCGGGGAATCATTTTCGACGTCGATCCGCAATTCGCCAATACGGACGAATGGTACGAGGCCATCCCCGTCGACGTGCGCCCGCGAAAGGACCAGCCGTTCTACCATCTGCTCGCCGAGAATTCGGAAACCGAATACATTGCCTATGTGTCCGAGCAGAATTTGCTTGAGGACCAGTCGGGAGAACCGGTCCGCCATCCACAGATCAACGAGATGTTCGACAAAAAGCCGGACGGGCGCTACGAGCCTAAACGGCAGTCCAGGCACTGATCAGCGAGGTCAGGTGCAGAAGAAAAAAGCGGGGCATGACCCCGCTTTTTTGTGGCTTGAGAGTGCCCGAACCGATCAGTTCGCGGTCTTCGCCTTGTCCTGCTCTTCCTTGAGCTTCTTGGCGAAGTCCTGGTTGTTCTTGGCGACGAAGTCCTGGAGCTTCTTCTGCCGGTCCTCGATGTCGGACTGCTGCAGCGGCGGGCCGTCATAGGCGCCGCTGAAGCCCTGCAGCGCGACCTTGATCGGATTGGGCTGGTTCTGGAAATTGATCGAGGTCAAGGTGATCGCCTGGCCCTTCTTGAAGGAGGCGACGAGCTGGTCGGTCAGCGGTACTTCCGCAACGCAGCGGTCGGGGAAGCAGACCACATATTCAAGCTTCTGCGTCTTGCCGGTATCGATCTGGAGGCCGATGCCGGCACCGACCAGACGACCGGTCGGAACCGTCACCTGGAAGACCTTGCGGTTCACCTTGCCTTTCAGCTCGATCAGGCTCACGCCGGTGACCAACTGACCGTTGCCGGCGGTGGTGATGTTCTGCACGTTGCAGATGTCGACGTCTTCCTGCTTTGTGCAAGCCTTGAACCAGCCCTGCGGGATCTGTTGTTGCTGCTGTGCGGAAGCAACGGGAATTGCCGCGCCCAGAAAGCCGATCACGCCAGCGGCCATGACCGACAGGCGGTACGCATTGCTGTTCAGGCTCGTCATGTCGTGCACTTCCTCTCAAATGATCCCGGGGACCGGCTTCTTCGCGCCATGTGGTCCAGCTACCTGTTGCCGAAATGAGGCAACAGAATGACTTCGGACGGCGTGTTACACTGCAAGCGGTGCCGAATCCAGCCTGCAATCTGCGATTCTTGGCAACGAACATTGGCGGTGCCTCATGCTAGTGTGCGCACCGAATCATCAAGCCGACCCGGTAAGGAGACGGTCATGGGCCGCGTTCTCGTTTGGCTGATCACCGCGACATCATTTTTCGTCCTTTCGTCCCTGCCGGCGGCGTCGGAACCCAAATATGCAATTGCCATGCAGGGTGAGCCGGCCCTACCGCCCGACTATGCGCATTTCGACTACGTCAATCCCGACGCGCCGAAAGGCGGCAGCATCACCTATTGCGTCGTCGGCAGTTTCGACAATCTCAACCCCTTCATCCTGAAGAGCCTGCGCACCACGGCGCGCGGCATGATGGACACGATCTTCGGCAATCTGGTCTTCGAGCCGCTGATGCAGCGCAATGCCGACGAGGCCTTCACGCTCTATGGCCTGCTTGCCGAGTCGGCCGACATGGATCCCGAGCGCAAGAGCATCGAATTCCATCTCAACCCGAATGCCAAATGGTCGGACGGCCAGCCGGTGACGCCGGAGGACGTGCTGTTCACCTATGATGCCTACACGCAGAAGGGCCGTCCGCCCTACAGCGACCGCATGGCCAGGATTGCCAAGCTTGAGAAGACCAGCGACCACAGCGTGCGCTTCACCTTCAACGACAAGGCCGATCGCGAGTTTCCGCTGATCATCGCGCTGACGCCGATCATTCC
Organism: Mesorhizobium sp. CA13; assembly: GCF_020165235.1. Classification (NCBI taxonomy): domain Bacteria; kingdom Pseudomonadati; phylum Pseudomonadota; class Alphaproteobacteria; order Hyphomicrobiales; family Phyllobacteriaceae; genus Mesorhizobium; species Mesorhizobium sp. CA13. The sequence continues at coordinate 184,041 of NZ_JAIUHS010000004.1, forward strand.
CAAGCACGCCTTCGACATGGAGACTTTCGACAGGACCACGCTGAAGCCACTGATCGGCAGCGGCCCCTACAGGATCGCACAGGTGACACCCGGTCAGCGTATCGTCTTCAAGCGCAATCCGGATTATTGGGGCAAGGATGTTCCGGCCAAGCGCGGCTTCGACAATTACGACCAGATCACCATCGAATATTTCCTCAACGCCAATGCCAAGCTCGAGGCGTTCAAGAAAGGGCTTTGCGCCATCGACGACGACAGCGATCCGGTTAAGCGCGAACGCGATCTGGATTTTCCCGCCTTCCATAGAGGTGAAGTGGTTGCCGAAACCTTCGACACCGGCATTCCGCCCGTCGTGACCGGTTTTCTGTTCAACACGAGGCTGCCGAAATTCTCGAATCCCGTGGTGCGTCGGGCGCTCGGCATGCTCTACGACTTCGAATGGGCCAACAAGAACCTGTTCGGCGGCAAATACGCGCGGACCATGAGCTACTGGCAGAATTCCGAGCTTTCCGCGCTCGGCCATCCGGCCGACGACAGGGAAAAGGCGTTGCTGGCGCCCTACCCCGGACGCGTGCCGGCGGACGTCATGGACGGAACCTGGCGGCCGCCGGTGACCGATGGCTCGGGCCAGGACCGCAAGGTGCTTAAAGCGGCCTTCGATCTCCTGAAAAGCATTGGCTACCACCTGCAGGGCGGCACGATGCTCGACCCCGAAGGCAAACCCTTCGGCTTCGAGATCCTGACGGCCTCGCAGGACGAGGAGCGTCTCGCCGGCATCTACCAGCGCACGCTGGAAAAGATCGGCATCGATGTCTCCATCCGCAGCCTCGACGGCGACCAGATCCAGTCGCGCAAGCAGCGTTTCGATTTCGAGGTGCTGATCGGCTCGAGCGGCTTCAACAATTCGCTGTCGCCCGGCATCGAGCAGATCGGTCGTTGGTCATCCTCCGCCGCCAAGGCTGAAGGTTCGTTCAACCTCGCCGGCGTCGCCGATCCCGCGGTGGACGCTGCGATCGAGGCCATGTTGCGCGCCCGCACGAAAGAGGATTATGTCGCCGCCGTGCGCGTACTCGACCGGCTGCTGATCTCCGGCAACTACATGGTGCCGATGCAGCACAACACGCAGCAATGGATCGCTTACTGGAATTATCTGGACCATCCGCGAAAGACGCCCATATTCGGTTACCAGTTGCCGACCTGGTGGCGCAAGCCGAACTGAGCATGGGCCCGAGGAGTGGAAGCCCGGTTCTCGCGGAAGTGCACGGCACCCAAGACGTTCAGGAGATCGAGATGAGCCAAGCGAATGCGATCACCGTCGACGTGGTATCCGACGTCGTCTGCCCATGGTGCTTCATCGGCCAGAAGCGGCTGGACAAGGCGGTCGCCGCCGCCGGCGAGGTGGATGTGCATATACGCTGGCGGCCGTTCCAGCTCGACCCGACCATTCCGCCGGAAGGCAAGGATCGCCGCGAGTACATGCTGGCCAAGTTCGGCAGCGACGAACACATTCGCCAGATTCACGCCCGTATCGAGCCGCTCGGCGAAGCTGAAGGCATTTCCTTCGCTTTCGGCGCCATCAAGGTCGCGCCCAACACGCTTGATGCCCATCGCGTCATTCGCTGGGCCGGTGCGGCCGGCGAAGACGTGCAGAACCGGCTGGTGCGCCGCCTGTTCCAGCTGAACTTCGAAGAAGGCGCCAACATCGGCGATCAGGCCGTGCTGGTCGAGGCGGCGCGCGAGACCGGAATGGACGCATCCGTTGTCGAGACGCTCTTGCCGACCGATGCCGATGTCGAGGCGGTTCGCACCGAAATCGCCACCGCCTCGCGCATGGGCATATCAGGCGTGCCGTGCTTCCTGCTGGAGGGCAAATATGCGGTGATGGGCGCGCAGGACGTCGACACGCTCGCCGACGCCATCCGCCAGGTAGCCGCCGCCAAGGCGCGTGGCGAACTGGAAAAAGTCGACTGAGCCCGATCCTCAACGCAGGTTTTTCAAAGCAGCCCTGCCCGGGCGTGAGGCAACGCCTGACCCCGTGGGATCCGCGCTTGCGTTGGCTTTCCCGGCGTCGCGGTCTGCGCTGATGCCGCCCGGTCCGGTCGATTGATGGCTTGTCAGCGTCCAGGTCATTTCCGGACCTCCGGCGTGGACATGCCAGCGAGGAATCAGGCGTCCGGGGCGACATGTTTCCGGAATTTTTGATTAGCCTGCGATGAAAAGCCGGCTTGCCGGGCAGGCCAAGCGGGTCACAAATTCGTGCAATCGCTTTACCTAGGGGAAGGTAGAAATGCGGCGCCATGGTACCGCGTAATTACCTGATATCTCTAGCTTAAACCCGCTTTTTATCGGCTTTGACGCGACGCTCGGAAAGTCGGCCCTGTTGCCCTGCAGCCACGGCCAGCGCTTCAATGTCGCCTGTCCCCTATAAAAATTAATGGAAAATGATCAATTGGTGTTACCATCCGTAACAAAACAAAAAAGGTTTGGGCGGGATTGTGATTCGGGTCGGCAGACCACCGCAACAGTCAGGAACGGATGGACTACACAGCGATGCCGCAAGGCGGCCGCTTCTGACCCCGGTTTCCTCGATGCGCAGCTTCTGGGGCCTGATGCGGGCCTACTGGGTCTCGGACCGGTGGAAGGAAGCCTGGACGCTGACGCTGGTGATCGCGCTGCTCACCGCTCTGTCCAGCAAGGCCGGCGTCTGGTTCGCAGAAGCGTCCGGAGAACTGGTCAACTCGATCGCCTTCTTCCACGACGCCGCCAACACCACCCCTCTCCAGACGCTTTTGGTCAATGCCGGTATCCTTGTGCTGCTGGTGGTGCTCAAGGACGCAGGCTTCACCGGCATCCGCAATCTCGTGTCGGCAACCTTGCACCGCAAATGGCGCGGTTGGCTCGACAGCCGCTTCAACGAGGCGCTGCTGGACGGCAATCACACCCATTTCCACGCCCAGCATGCCTCGACAGGCAATGGCGCGCCGGCCCCCGACAACATCGATCAGCGCGTCCAGGAATCGATCAAGGACATGACCGGGGGCGCCATCGGGCTGGCCATGGGCGTGCTGGGTGTCGCCACTTCGCTGTATTTCGTCGGCCAGAAGCTGCTCGAAACCTCGGTCGAGGTGAAGGGGCTTGAATTCCTCGGCAGCTATGGCAGCGCCATCCTCGCCCTCCTTGCGGTCGCCATCTACGTGCCGCTCAACACCTGGATCGCGATGAAGCTCGGTGGCATGCTCGAGCGTCTCAATGTCAGGATGCAGCAGGCCGAAGGCAGTTACCGTGGTGAGCTGACGACATTCCTGCGCCGCAGTTTCCATGTCGCGGCCTCGCGCGGCGAAGGCGTGCAGAGGACCATGCATGGCCGCCTCTATGGCGATATTGACGGCACGTGGACGCGGCTCAATATCGTCAACACCGTCTACATGTCGTTCGAGCTGATCTACAATTTCATCGGCGCCCGTATTGTTGCCTACGGGCCAGGCCTTGTGCCGTTCATCCACAACGGCTTCGACCTCAAGGGTTACATAACTGGCTCCGAACTGGTCAATTCGCTGATCGGCCAATGTTCGTGGTTCATCCATGTCATGCCCGCCATCGCCACCCTGCGCGCCAACAGCCAGCGCGTCACCGAGCTGGCCAACGCGATCGAGAACGTTCAGCACCCCCAGGAATTCTACAGCCAGAGCGGCCGTTCCGATTTCCGCTACGCCAGCCAGAACCCGGTTTTCGGCTTGACCATCCAGAAGCTGGAACTGGCGCATCAGGGCGAGGACGCAACGCCTTTCCTCGTAGCGGCGAACCTGCGCTTCCGGCGCGGCGAATGGACCTTCCTGAAAGGCGAATCCGGCTGTGGCAAGACCTCGCTGATCAAGGCCATCAACGGCCTTTGGCCCTACGGCCGCGGCACCATCGTCTTCCCCGAAGGGGTGAAGAGTTTCTATGCCGCCCAGGAGGTCAAGCTGCAGCAGGTGTCGCTGAAGCAGCTGGTCTGCCTGCCGGGCTCCGAGCACGACCATGGCGACGCGCAGGTCGCGTCCGCGCTGCACAGAGCGGGCCTGGGCGACTTCATCGAGCATATGGCCGACGAAAGCCGCGAAGGCAAAAGCTGGGACCAGGTCCTGTCCGGCGGCCAGAAACAGAAGCTGGTGGTGGCCCGCATCGTGCTCCAGCAACCCGGGCTGCTGTTCCTCGACGAGGCGACCGGCGCACTCGATCCGGAGGGCAAGGTTGCCTTCCACCAGGCGATCAAGGACAACTGCCCCGATGTCACGGTAATCAGCGTCATGCATGAAGCAGTGGCGCCGCGATCGGTCACCGGTGCCGAGTTCTACCACTCGATCGTCGCCATCGCCGACGGCGTCGCCACCAAGAAGCCGCTGGTTCCGAGCCTGCCTCCCGAACTCACCACCATTCTCGCACAGCCAGGGCCGGTCCCAAGGTCGGTCGACGATAAATGGCTGCGTTTCCCGCGCCGGCTGAAGCAGAAGTAGCCGGACTGGCCGTGGCATAGGCCGGCCAGTCATTTCGCCATTTCTACGCGACACGCTTCAGCGATCACAGTCTCGCGAGTGGGGCATGCTGGCCGCATTTTCCTCGATCACATCGATTGACAGGGCAAGGCGAGCTCCTATGTTGCGCCCGCTCGCAGACATCAAACTCGAACCCGCGAGCGGAAAGGTCACCGCGCCATGCCTGGCGACAGTCACAGTCGAACGCAACCGCCGTCCGCCCTGACGTGACCTCGATGGTTCACGTCTTGCCGGACGGCAAGGAGTGAACCATGAACGATTTTTCCCCGGTAGCGGACGACGAGGCCGTCGCCATCGCCCGCATCCTTGCAAACGACCATGTCGCCGACGTGGTCGAAGCACTCAACCGCGAGTCGCGCGAAACGGCGACCGAGCTGCTTTGCGAAGTGCCGTTCGAGCGGCTGGTCGAGATTTTCGACCAGCCGGAGCTCGAGGGCGCGCCCGAGCTGGCGGAGGCCTTGCCTCGCGCCAAGGCGGGCAAGCTGCTTACCGCCATGTCGGTCGATCGCGCCGCCGACATCCTGCGCGATCTTGACGAACCAGCCCGCTCCGAGCTGCTCGGCGTGCTGGCGCCGCAGCTGCGCGCAACCCTGCTTTCGATTCTCGGTTACCCCGAAGACAGTGCCGCTTCGATCATGACGACGGAGTTCGTCAGCGTGCCCTCGGACTGGACCGTCGGCCGCACGCTCGACTACATCCGCAAGGTCGAGCGAACGCGCGAAACCGTCTACGCCATCTACATCGTCGATCCTGAGACGCATCTGCTCGTGCGCTCGACGGGCCTGCGCCGGCTCATCACCGGCGAGCCTGACGATTCGATCCTGTCGGTGGCGCCGGACCGCGCGCCGGTGACCGTCACGCCTTTGACCGATCGCGAAACCCTGGCGCAGACGATTTCCAAATACGATCTGCTCGCCGTTCCCGTCGTCGACCACGGCAAGATCCTCGGCATCGTCACCATCGACGACATTATCGACACGATGATCGAGGAGACGACGGAGGACGTGCATCGCTTCGGCGGCATGGAGGCTCTCGACGAGCCCTACATGAAGATGAGCTTCCTCGCCATGATCCAGAAGCGCGCCGGCTGGTTGTGCGCGCTGTTCGTCAGCGAGATGCTGACGGCCAATGCGATGCAGAGTTATGAAAGCGAGCTGGAAAAAGCGATCGTGCTGACGCTCTTCATTCCGCTGATCATGAGCTCCGGCGGCAATTCCGGCTCGCAGGCGACCTCGCTGGTCATACGCGCGCTGGCGTTGCGCGAGATCGGGCTTCGCGACTGGTGGCGGGTGGCGCTGCGCGAATTGCCCACCGGCCTCCTGCTCGGGGCGATACTCGGCGTGGTTGGCATCTGCCGCATCGCGCTGTGGCAGTATTTCGGCTTCTACGACTACGGCCCGCACTGGACGTTGATCGCCGCGACGGTCGGAACGGCATTGGTCGGCATCGTCACCTTCGGCTCGCTGTCGGGATCGATGTTGCCGTTCGCCTTGAAACGCATCGGCTTCGACCCGGCCAGCGCGTCGGCGCCGTTTGTCGCCACGCTGGTCGATGTCACCGGGCTTGTCATCTATTTCTCGGTGGCGCAGGTGATCCTGCGCGGCACGTTGCTGTAGCGGCTCTCCCAACTGCGCCGCGGCAAGCACCTTGCCGCGGCGCGTTTGTCCGTCAGCCGATGCGCTCGCCATCCTTCACGAGGTAGGTCGGCTTGTACATCGTCACAAGCTCTTCCGCGGCTGTCGGATGCACGGCCATGGTGCGGTCGAAATCATCCTTGACCAGCCCGGCCTTCAGCGGAATGGCGAGAAGCTGCGCCATTTCGCCGGCATCCGGCCCCAATATGTGCGCGCCGAGTACCTTCTTGGACGCGCCATCGACCACCAGCTTCATCAGCATCTTTTCGTCGCGCCCGGACAAGGTGTGCCGCATCGGCCGGAATGTCGCGCGATAGATCTCGATATCGGGGAAACGCTTGACGGCTTCGTCTTCCGACAGGCCGACCGTACCGATCTCCGGTTGCGAGAACACTGCGGTCGCGATCGTGTCGTGGTCGGGCGCGGTCGGGTTGCCCTTGAAGGCGGTCTCGACGAAGCACATCGCCTCGTGGATCGCCACCGGCGTCAGTTGCACGCGGTTGGTGACGTCGCCGATGGCCCAGATGTTTTCGACGTTGGTGCGGGAATACGCGTCGACCTGGATCGCGCCGGTCGCGGTCATCTCGATGCCGATGCCTTCCAGCCCCATATTCTCGGTGTTGGGGATGCGGCCGATGGCGAGCATCACCTGGTCGACCGTCAAGGTCTGGCCGCCGGTGAGCAACGCGTCGAGCCGGCCATCAGGCCGTTTGCGGATCCATTCCGACACGGCGTGGCAAAGGATCTTGATCCCCTTCTTCTCCATCGTTTCGTGCAGCATGCGCCGCAGGTCCATGTCGAAGCGGCTGAGGATCTCCTTGCCGCGATAGACCAGCGTGGTGTCGACGCCCAGGCCATGGAAGATGTTGGCGAATTCGACCGCGATATAGCCGCCGCCTTCGATCATGATCGACTTGGGCAACTGCTCGAGGTCGAAGGCCTCATTGGAGAAGATGCAGTATTCGTGGCCGGGCAATGCCGGGTGCGGCGCCGGACGGCCGCCGGTGGCGATCAGGATCTGGTCGGCGGTGACGGTACGGTCCCCGTCCAGAAGATGCACCACATGCGGGTCGACGATCATGGCGCGCGTATGAAAGGCCTCGCCACCGGCGCCCTCGACGTTCCTCTTGTAGATCGCCTCCAGCCGGCTGATCTCGCGGTCCTTGTTGGCGACCAGCGTAGGCCAGTCGAAACTGGCTTCCGGCACCGTCCAGCCATAGCCGGCGGCGTCGGCGAAATGCTCGGGAAATTGCGAGGCATAGACATAGAGCTTCTTCGGCACGCAGCCTCTGATGACGCAGGTGCCGCCGAAGCGGTATTCCTCGGCGATGCCGACCCGCTTGCCGAGCGCGGCGGCGACGCGCGCCGCCCTCACCCCGCCCGAACCGCCGCCGATGACGAAAAGATCGTAGTCGTAACCGGCCATTGCGCGGCTCCTTGGGCTTCGGAAAATGTGAGTGACAGGTAGGCCGCAAACCATCAAAAGAAAAGCCCGGGCAAGCCGGGCTTCACAGATGGCCGCAAGGGCCTTTGGAATGCAGGATCAGTTCTGCGTGTCGTCGGCAGGCGCCGACCCGTCGGCGGGGGCGGCGCCATTCGCGGGCGCGGCCGCATCGGCAGGCGCTGCCGGCGCCTTCGCCTTGGCAGCCGCCGCCAACGTTTCACCGACCTGCTGGGCGAGGTCGCGAGCAAGCCCGTTCTGCCAGATATCGGCGGCCTTCACCAGGTCGCGCGTAACGGCCGGGCCGCTGTCGAGGAGCTTCTTGCCGGAGTCTGAACTGTAGAAGGTCGCGATGTCGTTGAGTTCCTTCTCGGAAAACACCTTCGCATAGGCAAGCGCCGCTTCCTTCTCCAGGTCGGCCCGGCGCGAGGCCAGCGCCAGGGCCTTCTCGTTGATCGTCTTGGCGATCAGCTCCTGCATGTCGGGGTTCTTCTGGATGAGCTGCGATTCGAGAGCGGCGGCGGCCTGCGGCAGGATGTTGTCGAACGGGTCGGTCGCGTGGATCGCGGTGACCGCGGCGCGCGCCGCCTTCAGGTGCGCTTCCGTGACGTCCTGCGAGAACGCCGGCGAAGAGAAGGCGAAAACGGCCGATGCCGCCAGAAGGACGGAAAGGCGGCGAACCCGGTTATGCAACATCATGGTCGATAGAACTCCCTGTTTTTCAGGCGGCATGGACGGTTTGGATGCCATCGCCCCCGGCGGTGATGGCCGCTGACGCCAGCCCGATGAAAAGACCGTGCTCGACCACGCCGGGAATGGCGTGGAGAGCATTCGATAGCGCTCTTGTATCCGGAATGCGGCCAAAAGATGCATCGAGGATAAAGTGGCCGCCGTCTGTAACAAAAGCCTGGCCGCCCGTCATCCTCAATGTAACCGGACCGGAAAGACCGAGCCTTGCAGCCGCCTTGCCGACCGCGATTTCGGTTGCGCGCAGGCCGAACGGGTTGACCTCGATGGGCAGTGGAAAACGGCCGAGTGTCTCGACCATCTTGGACCGGTCGGCGATGACGATCATGCGAGCGGAAGCCGCCGCGACGATCTTCTCGCGCAGCAATGCGCCGCCGCCGCCCTTGATCAGGGTCAGCGCAGGGTCGACTTCGTCGGCGCCGTCCACAGTGAGATCGAGCTCAGGCGTCTCCTCCAGTGTCGACAGCGGCACGCCGAGCTCGCGGCACAGCGAGGCGGTGCGCTCGGAAGTCGGCACGCCGATGATGGTCAGGCCGGTGGCCACCTTGTCGGCAAGCAGCCGCACGAACTCGTCGGCGGTAGTGCCGGTGCCGATGCCGAGCCGCATGCCGTCGGTGACATGGGTAAGGGCCGCTCGCGCGGCTTCGACCTTCAACTGTCTTGCATCCATGCCGCTTTTGCCGCCCCGGAACCTGGTGTTTGGGGCTCCTACCATTTTTGCCGGTCCGGTCAAAGCTTTTGACCGTGGTTAAGCCCTTGGCGGCGGGGTAGGTTGATGATGCCCGGTATCCCGCCAATGGTATGCCCGTGCGGTCAGCGAGCGATGCGCGGCAACGTTCGTAGGAATTTTTTCTTAGGGACTATTGACTGGGTGAAGGCAGTTATGCTACATATTTGCCTATGGTGCAGATTTGCGCCGGGACCCGCCGCTCTGGCGGGTTTTTCATGCCTGGCGGCTTGTCGCGAATGCCCGGTCCGGGGAGCTTGCTTGCCTGAACGAGCTTGCCCGGCGCTTGCCTTGACGCGCCGCAGCCTTTATCGCCTGCCCATTGCATAAACTGCCCAGGATGGATCATGACCCGCCCGATCATCGTGTTCGACCTCGACGGTACGCTGATCGACACAGCGCCGGACCTGCTCGACAGCCTCAACCACAGCCTTGCCGCCAGCGCGCTCACGGCCGTCGACGAAGCCGGCTTCAAGCGTTTCGTCGGTCATGGCGGCCGCGTCATGATCGAACGGGCGCACGCCACCCAGCAACGGTCGCTCGATGTCGCGGAACACGACCGACTGCTGAAACTGTTTCTCGATCACTATACCGACAACATCCCCGGCAAATCGCGCCCCTACCCCGGCGTCCTCGAGGCGATCGCGCGCTTCGAGAAGGCGGGCTATCTCCTGGCCGTCTGCACCAACAAATACGAGGCAAACTCGCTGGCGCTGATCGAGGCGCTCGGCCTGACCAAACATTTCGCCGCGATTGCCGGCCAGGACACGTTCGCCTTCCGCAAACCCGACCCGCGCCACCTGACCGAGACCATCAAGCGCGCCGGCGGCGACCCGCATCGCGCTTTGATGGTCGGCGATTCGCAGACCGACATCGACACCGCCAAGGCCGCCGGCATTCCGGTCGTGGCCGTCGATTTCGGCTACACCGACCGCCACGTGCGAGAGTTCGAGCCCTCGGCGGTTATTTCTCACTTTGACGCGCTGACGCTGGACCTGGTGCAACGGCTGATGACCGCCGCCGCACACTGACGGACCACCCGGCATGGGTGCCGCAGGTCAAGAAATCCGATCCTTGCAAGAACGTCGGACATCGCCTTGACTTCCCCAGCCTGCCTCCCTTATATCGCGGCTCGCTTGGCCTTCGGGCAACGAGCGGGCGATTAGCTCAGCGGGAGAGCACACCCTTCACACGGGTGGGGTCGCAGGTTCAATCCCTGCATCGCCCACCATTTAACCACGTCAAAACGTTGGATTAGTTGGTCCTCACGGAAATCCCTGAAAGTCGGCACCGGCGCGTAACTGGCGCGCAACCCGAAAAAGCCTAGGCCTAGTGCAGAATCTTGGCGGGATGACGCTCTCGGTTCTCTACTGCGTTCCCATTGGGTGGGGTGCGAAATAAGCAGATATCGGAAGGTGACGAAAGCACGCTCCGCCTTACCCGAAGGCAATTGAACCGTCTTGCGAGCGGGCTTTAAGGGGCCTTGCGGGCGTCCAGCCTGCGCATAAGGACCGATGCCAGTGACAGGTGGTCAAGGCACAAGTCGATGGGGTCTACTACGTTGTCGTGCGCGCGCGGATTACGGATACCAGACATGGAGCCCGCAAACATGTGGCGGAATCCCAGCTGCTCGTCCTTATCGCTTGTCGAGACAAGGTCAGTGAGCTGGATTTTAGAATTTTTCTCCGTGAACGCGCCCATCATGAGATTAAAACCGCTATCCTGAATGCCAGACAAGGCTTTGATCTTGTTGTCTATGAACTTGAAAGCCTCGAAGGTGGCCTGTGAAAAATGGCCGTCATCGAAGAGCTTCTTCGACACCGTTGCAATTTCCGGGTGAATATTGCGCTCATCGAACGGATGGCCGCTCCGGCTTTCCGCAGCCGGGGTCTGGCCAACGTTCTTGGTGGCTCGCGCAACCCGTTCAAAAATCTCGAGCGCTATGCTCATGGAAACAGGTTGGCCCGAATGCTCTTGAAGATGGCGTCATAGGTCTCCTGCGTGCCTTCGGCGGGCAGGTTAATCTCAATGCGCACAGTCAGCGTCACGTCTCCTTTCTGCCCTTTCAGGACCGTGGCAACTGGCGGCTCCTGCAGAACCTCCTCAGCTTTGCCGGAAGCGGCTGCCTTCGGCACCCTTTTAGGCGGCGCGGTCTTTCTAGGCGCGCTCGGAGCCTTCATCCTCGGCGTGGTGCTCTCGTCTGTGGCGTGCCCAGCAAGGTCGCGCAAAGCAATGAAGACGTTGGCCTGTCGGCCCCCAATAACATCGCCGGTCTTGTCGGCGCTGCGGAAGTAGCCAATCAGCTGGTCGCGGCTCATTTCCCAAGCAGCGTCGCCGCGCAACTCGAAAAGCTCCGTATAGGCCGCCTTGATCAGATTGCCGAATGCCTCTTGGAACTCGGTGTCGTCATGTTTCGTAAGGACGGTATGGCCCACGTCAGTGCGTTTCCCCTCGCCATCAATAACATTCAAGAACTGAAGCACGTTGATGACGTAGCTTTCGTTCTGGGGCGCGAGGCCCAACTTCTTCACTGTGTCGGATGTCACAGTGGCTGGGAAACTTTTACGCAGGAACCCAATCATCTGGGTAATGTTGCGCGCACCGGAAATGTACGGGTGGGAAGCCATATTGAACCCCTCAAGTAAATATCGGATGCAAGCTACCAACTCTGGCGGGCGGTCAATGTTAGGAGGAGGTTATTCGGCTGAAAATCCTATGTATTCACAGCTCTCGTCGCGGAAGTCCAGCAGTGAGGCCTTCTCGCCGCGTAGCAGCGCCGGCGAATCCTAGTCCCATTGCAGATAGAAGAGCCAAAAGGGGTCCATGGACTGACACCGGCAATTTGATAACTCTCAACTTTGGGGAGTACGGTGACAGTCTGGACAGATATGCCTGATGACCTCTTTACACCCTGTTGTGCACTTTACGAGCCAGTTGGTGCACGCTGTAGCTCATCGAAAACGGCATTCTTGATGTATCGGCTGCTTCACGGTGGGGTCGCGGGTTCAATCCCTGCATCGCCCACCATCTCCTTTCTCGGCAATACCTCCATCCTCCGGTTCTGATGACGACAGCACGGCGCCTCGCAACGCGCCAGGCAGGGACGGTACGGCATTGCGCGGTCGCGGAACAAACCTGCACACAAGTGAGTTTCTGTGCGTGGAAACTTGAGGGAAAACCATGCCCAGACTTCTTCTATCGGCCAGCGTCGCCATTCTTCTCTTTGCCGCACCGGCTCTTGCCGCGGATGACAAACTGCTGCCGCCTCCCAACGCCAAGAAATTGTCTGACATCCTTGCTAAGGTCGAACAGCGCGATGGTTTTCGCTATGTCAAGGAAGTCGACTGGGATGACGGCGCCTACACCGTCACCTACTACACCGCCGACAAGGCGAAGGTCGAAATCACCTATGATCCGGTGACGGCCGAGCCCAGATAGCTTCGTTAGGAGACGTTGTGGAGAGCGAGCGCAGTTTTGCGATCCCTTCCCCGCAGTGATCACTTGAAATGCCGAGCCTATGGCGTGAGATGCGCCCGGCCCTTGCGCCAATGCACCTTTGATGGCTGATTACATCGGAGCGTCACGGGGGTGGGCATGGCGAAGCATGTGTTGAAACGCGTCCTGATGATGCTTACCGGCTATCTCGTCGCCGTGCTGATCGGCCTCATCGCCGTGGCGGCCATCTATGCCGTGCTCAGTTCCCTGCCCGACGCGCCGGGCTATTTCGACTTCATGGGTGTCACGCCGATCGCGGCACTGGCGGTGCCGCCGCTCGGCATGTTCATCTATTTCCTGACGATCGTGCTGACCGGGCTGCAGACCCTGGTCTTCGCGTTGATCGCCGAATTCTTCTCGTTGCGCAACGCCCTGCTGCACATGCTCTTCGGCGGGGCGGCGGCGGTCGGCGGCTTTGCCCTGATCTGGCCGAGCGCGCTGGAGGACATGGCCCCGGAGCGATGGGCCGACATCGGCATCATCGCCGCCGCCGGCCTGGTCGCCGGGCTTGTCTACTGGCTGATCGCCGGTCGCGACGCCGGTTTCCGGCGACCGCTCTTGGCCCGCTGAATTCTCAGCTCGACGGCGAGCGCGCCGCTTCGGTAGCGTCCAGGGCCTGCTTCAGACGCGTGTCCCGGTCATAGACGTCGTTGAAGTATTCGACCTTGCCCGACATGTCGGGCCATGCGGTGAAATAGGCAACATAGACCGGGATCGTGCGTGTCACATTCTCGGTCGAATGGCCGTGTTTCAGCTTCTCGGCGATATCGTCGACTGACGTGCCCAGCACCGCGGCCGCCATGCCGCGCGGATCCTGCAGGCGCACGCAGCCATGGCTGAGCGCGCGCATGTCACGCTGGAAGAACGATTTCTGCGGCGTGTCGTGCATGTAGATGGCGTGCTTGTTGGGGAACAGGATCTTCAATTCGCCCAGCGCATTGGCCTCGCTCGGCAGTTGGCGCACGCTGTAGGGGATGTTCGCGCCATAGCCGCCCCAGTTGACCGCCGATGACGGGATGCGCTTGCCGCGCGAATCGGTCACCTCATAGCCGGCCCGGTCGAGATAACCCGGATCGCTGCGCAATCTCGGCAGCATTTCGTTGACGATGATCGACTGCGGCACCCCCCAATAGGGATGGAAGTCGACCTGCTTGATCTGGTCGTAGAAGAAGGCGGTCTGGTTGGTGGTCCTGCCGATGACGGCGCGGGTTTTCAGCTTTTCCTCGCCATTGTCGATGTAGCTTGCCGTAAAGGCCGGCTGGTTGATGAAGACACGCGGACTGCCGAGGTCGGACGGCAGCCAGCGAAGTTCTTCCAGCGCCACCTGCACCTTGAGTAGCCGGTCGGCCTTGGACGTTCCGGCCAGCGACGCGACGGTGCGCGGTCCGATGACGCCGTCGCCCTTCATGCCCGCCTTTTGCTGCATCGCCTTGATGACCGGGACCAGCTCCGGCAGGTAGACCTCGCTGGTGACGAGCCGCGACAGCACTTCGCCATAGGCGCCGCCCATCTCGTCGTCGAGATTGCGCGCGATCAGGGTCAGCAGCTTGGGAAGCTCGGGACTGGTTTCGCCCGGCTTCAGCAACAGCTTGGGATCGACGACGATCTCGTTCTCGGCGCTCGCTTGCAGCGCTTCCAACTCGACGCGCAGCGCCTGGTACTCCGCGTTCTGCGGATGCCGCGATTCGAGATAGGTGCGCACTTCCTGGGTGTGCGCCAGCGTCTTCAAGACGCCTTCCATGTCGAGCGGCTTGGCGGGGAAATCATAGTAGCCGGTCATGCGATTGGGTTCGACACGACCGCTTTGGGCGTCATGGACATAGCGGAGCACGCGCGCGGACAACGCCATTTCGAAGCGCACGAACTCCTTCAGGCGTGCATCGGCATCGCCTGTCGTCGACGCAGCGGCGGGCGGCACGTCGACCGTGTAGTCGGACGGCGTCAGGCCGTAGCTCGCCGCCTCGCCGAGCACCCGCACCGCATCCTGCGCGCGGCTGTTGGCGCCGGCTCCGGTCACCCAGATGAAATCCGGATTGGCTGAATAATAGGCGATCAGCGCCTTGGCGATAGCGGGCTCCGCATAGAGCTCATAGTCGCTCAGTCCGGCGATTGCCTCGCGGAAGGCGTTGCCGGTGGCGGACGGCACGAAGGCGGCGTCCTGCGGCGTTGCCGGTTGCGGCGCTGCCATAAGCGCCGAGAAGTCGACGCGAACAAGCTTGTCGGCCTTGTAGGTGTAGTAGGAAGGGCTGCTGATCTTTACGCTGCCGCCGCCACCGCCGGCAGATACATTGGGTTTCGGCTTGTACCTTGGCGGCGGAGGGGGAAACTCACCTCGCGGCTCGTGCCTCACGCCGCCCCCGAAAAGCATGTCGAAAAGCCCCTGCGCGCCTGCTTGCGGCGTGCCCAGGGCCAGCGTCGCCGCGAGCGCTGCAAGCGGCAACGCGGTAGCTCTGTTTCCCGGCAATTTCATGGATCACCCGCTCCGGCTGCAACCGGCTCCCGTTCAGCACGCTCGACCGTCTTGCCCACCGCATGGCGGATGTAAGACGCAACTATACCGATTCATACCGATTTCGTTAAGCTTTCATAAATTTTGGAGCGGCTGTTGCAGAACAGTTTCACAACAACGTGACGGCCGGAGCGAACACAATCCGCTCCGGCCGTCGAGGTCAGTCGGGCGAGGTCAGGCGTTGGCGCCGCCGTCGATGGTCAGCGCGGCGCCCGTTACAAAGCGCCCTTCGGGGCCGGCGAGCCAGGCGACCATCCCGGCGACCTCATCGGCCTCGCCGAAACGCGGAGTGGCCATTTTTTGCCGTTGGTGATCCGCATGCGGACCGCCTGCCGGATTCATGTCGGTGTCCGTCGAGCCGGGATGAACGATGTTGGCGGTAATGCCGCGCGCGCCGAGATCGCGCGCCAAGGCCTTTGTCAGCCCGACAAGCGCGGCCTTGCTCGCGGAATAGGCGCTGAGGCTGGTGTCGGTCACGCGCTCCGCCAAATTGCTGCCGATGGAGATGATCCTGCCGCCCTCGCCCATATGTGCCACCGCGGCCTTGGAGGCGACGAACGGCGCTCTCAGATTGACCTCCATGGTTTCGTCGAAGTCGGCAAGCGACAGGGTGTCGACGGGCGCGGCGCGCCAGATGCCCGCGCTGTTGACCAGTATGTCGAGCCGTCCGAAGGCCGAGGCGGCATCGTCGACCGCCCTGGCAACTGCCGCGGCGTCGCGGTTATCGGCCTTGATGGCGATGGCGCGTCCCCCCTTGGCCTCGATTTCGCCGACCACCGCGCGGGCCTGTTCCTCGCCATTGACATAGGTCAGCGCCACGCTGGCGCCGTCTGCCGCCAGCCTGCGCGCGATCGCCGCGCCGATCCCGCGGCTGCCGCCAGTGACGAGCGCGGCCTTGCCGCTCAAACGGTTCGATGACATTGAGTTCTCCTTTATGTAACGATCGATACATAAATAACTGTCAGGCTTGCCCGGCCCCGTCAACTGAATTATGTATCGATCAGCACAGAAAGAGCATCATGTCGGAACGAGGCCGCCCCCGCACCTTCGACAGAACCGCCGCCTTGCGGCGCGCGATGGAGGTGTTTTGGGCCAAGGGCTATGAAGGCACGTCGATAAGCGACTTGACTCGGGCCATGGGCATCAACTCGCCGAGCCTCTACGCCGCTTTCGGCAGCAAGGAGGCGCTCTTCCTCGAAGCGACCGAATTCTACACGCAGGCGGAAGGCACCGATATCTGGACCGCACTGGACGAGGCGCCGACGGCACGCAAGGCGATAGAGGATTTCCTGCGCCAGACCGCCAGGGCCTATTCGCAGACCGATCGCCCACAAGGGTGCCTGATCACGCTCGGCGCGTTGCATCAGGACAGCTCGCGCGGCGCCATCTGCGACGACCTGCGCCGTCGTCGCGCCGAAAACCATGCAGCCTTGCAGAGGAGGCTGGAGCGTGGCGTGGCCGAAGGCGAATTGCCGGGGAGTTTCGACTGCGGGGCCGCCGCGACCTTCTTCGCGACCGTTCAGCACGGCATGTCGATCCAGGCGCGCGACGGTGCTTCGCTTGGTGCCCTGCTGGCGACCGTGAACGGGGCAATGGCGGCCTGGAAGACGATGGCCGCTACCGACGCGGCGTGACAAACGCCGGCCATTGTGCTCGAAATCCTAACGGACGGAGCGCCAGTCTAAACGGGCCGGAGGATCGGACGGTGAAAAAGGGCTATCGCGAACTGCTGGACGAGGCGAATGCCGAGATCGAAGTGCTTTCGCCCGAGGAAGCGGCAGCCCTGATCGAGGACGAAGGCACCATCTTTGTCGACCTGCGAGATCCTCGCGAGATTGAACGCGACGGCAGGATTCCCGGCGCCAAACATGTCACCCGTGGCATGCTGGAATTCTGGATCGATCCCGAGAGCCCTTACCACAAGCCGTTCTTCGCTTCGGGAAAGAGTTTCGTCTTCTTCTGCGCCGGCGGCTGGCGTTCGGCGCTCGCCACCAAGACCGCGCAGGACATGGGGCTGTCGCCGGTCAAGCATATCCTTGGCGGCTACACCGCCTGGAAGGCTGCCGGACTGCCGGTGGAACCCGGCGAGAAGAAGAAACAGCCCTGATTGCGGCTCAATGGAGCAGCGACGGCTCCCGGTGCGCGGCCACGAAGCTGACGGCGCGTTCCACCACGCCCTTGTCCGCCAGGATGCGGCGATGGCCGAGCCCTTCGGCCCAGTGGAGCAACACATGGTCACCGGCGCCGGCATAACGCCAGGCATGATCGGCCGAGACTTCGCGATCGTCGGGTGCGTGAATGACCAGGGTCGGCACCGGCGCCTGGGCAAGCTGGCGATCGCCGGTGAATTCGCTGAGCGGCCGACCGGAAAGATGTTCGACACGGTCCGCCATGGCGGCCTGCGAGCGCGGACCGACATTGAGCATGCGGCTGAAGTCGGCGAAGATGGCCGGCAATGAACTCGGCGCGGCGATCAGCACCAGGCGCCCGGCCGCCAGCGGCGCAATGTTCCTGATCGATCCGGCGATTGCATTGGCAGCGACGGCGCCGCCGAAGGAATGACCGATCACCGCCGCGAACGGGCCGAACCATTCGCCCGCGATTCGCACCGCATCCACGGCGTTGACCATGTTCAACCGCCGGCCATGCGATTGGCCGTGGCCGGGAAGGTCGAGCGAGACGACCCTATAGCCGGCGGCGCGGTAGCCCTCGATCAGCATGCGCATATATTCGGTGCGCGAGCGCCAGCCATGGACGACGAGAACCGTTCCGGCGGACGCCCTGCCCGGCTCCGGACGGAATTCATGCGCCATGATGCAGCCGGATCCGGCCTTCAGCCGGTGATGCCGCGCTTCGGCCATGAAATCTACCGCGCGGTCCACTGCGCGACGTTCTCCCTCGCTCAGCGCCCTGGCGTTCGGTGTACGGCAGAACAGCTCGAATGCGGCGCGCCCCGTAAGGCGCGGGGCGACATGTTCGGCGGCCCCGAATACACCCCGGATGACCTTCAGTCCGAATGATGCCATAGTGGGAATCCATCCATACGTTCAAGCATGAACATAATAGTTCAAAGATGAACAATAAACAAGAGCTGCCCTGGGACAACCCGCGGTTTCGCAACTGGGTCGCGGTGGCGCGCGCCTGCCATGTGCTGGAGCGCACGCTTGCCGTGAAGCTCGCGCCGCTCGATCTAAAGCCCGCGCAGCTTGATGTTTTGATGAACCTCTACCGCCATCCCGGCATGTCGCAGCACGATCTCGCCCGCAAGCTGCTCGTCGGCCGCTCCAACATCACCATGCTGTTGCCGCAGCTGGAGGCGCGCGGCCTGCTGCGTCGCGAAGGCGACGAGAAGGACAAGCGCATCCTGCGGCTGGCCCTCACCGAAGCCGGCGAGGCACTGCTGATGCAGGCGCTGAAGGTGCACATGGCGCTGATCGAGAAGGCGATGAGCCAGTCGACGCCGGAGCAGTGCGACATGATCGGCGAGCAGATGCGCAAGATCTACGAGGTGTTGAAGGACGCCTGACCGCCATTGCGGTCCGCCCGCTCACCACATCGTCTTTTTCGCCCGCTCCGGCCATTCCTTGTCGTAGGTTTCGCCGTCGATGTTCCTGCGGCTGGTGATCTCCAGGATCTTTCCTGGCGTCGGCAGGGACTTCGGATCGACATGCCTTGCGGGGTTCCACAGCTCCGAGCGCACGATGGCGCGGGCGCATTGGAAATAGACCGTATCGACATCGATGACGGTCACCGAGCGTGCCGGCCTGCCATCGACAGTGAACGACGCGCAAAGCGCGGCATCCGTGGTGACGTGCGCGCGGCCGTTGATGCGCAGCGTCGTGCCGGAGCCCGGCACCAGGAACAGCAGCCCGACGCGGGGATCGCGAATGATGTTCTTCAGCGAATCGGCGCGGTTGTTGCCGCGCCGGTCCGGCATCATCAGGGTTTTCGGATCGACGATGCGCACGAAGCCGGCGAGATCGCCGCGCGGCGAGCAATCCAGCCCTTCCGGCCCGCTGGTCGCCAGCGCGACGAAGGGCGAGGCCTCGATGAAGGCGGCGTATTCGGGAATGACGTGGTCGAGTTCCTTGACCACCGAGGCTTCGCCGGGCAGGCCATAGAGCGCTTCAAGCTGTTCGACGGTGGTTATGATGGACATTGTCTCGTCTCCCGATCCGCCGCCCCTACTCCCGCTCCATGACATCTCGACGACGCCCGCCGGCTAACGGTCGCGGCTGAGACCCTTTTGCGCAAGTTCGGCAAGGTAGGCATTCCAGCGCGCATCCTTCTCGTGGCCCAATGTGTGCAGGTAATTCCAGGTGAAGATGCCGGTGTCATGGAAATCATCGAAGGTTATGCGCACCGCGTAGTTGCCGACCGGTTCAATTTTGAAGATGGCGACATCGCGCTTGCCGGGAACGGTCACCCGCTGGTCGGGCGAATGGCCCTGCACCTCGGCCGACGGCGAGGCGACGCGCAGCAGCTCGGCCGGCAGCTCGAATGGCTGGTGGCCGGGAAAGGTCACGGAGAGCAGTTTGCGGTCTTTGGAGACCCGCAGTTCCTTCGGCGCCGTCATGATGTTTTCCGTTTCGAACCGCCCTTCCCTACGCCGCTTCGCCGGATTGGAAAAGCCCGTACCAGGCAGCCGACATCCGGTGTCGGTCGGGGAATGTTACCAAAGATCGAGAGCGGCTATCTTGAACGACAGGCCGGATCGTATCACATAGCGATATATAACGCCGTCGTTCACAGCACGGGAAACGCTTCACGCATGGACATGATCGATCCTTTCGGCCGCACGATCAGCTACCTGCGCGTGTCGGTCACCGATCGCTGCGATTTTCGCTGCACCTATTGCATGGCCGAGGACATGGCTTTCCTGCCCAAGAAGGACCTGCTGTCGCTCGAGGAACTCGACCGGCTGTGCAGCGTCTTCATCGCAAAAGGCGTTCGCAAATTGCGCCTGACCGGCGGCGAGCCGCTGGTGCGCAAGAACATCATGCACCTGGTCCGCCAGCTGTCGCGTCATCTCGAAAGCGGCGCGCTGGAAGAACTGACGCTGACCACCAACGGCTCGCAGCTTTCGCGTTTTGCCGCCGAGCTCGCCGATTGCGGCGTCAAGCGCATCAATGTTTCGCTCGACACGCTCGATGCCGACAAGTTCCACGCAATCACCCGCTGGGGCCATCTCGGCAAGGTCATGGCCGGCATCGATGCGGCGCAGGCGGCGGGACTGAAGATCAAGCTCAACGCCGTGGCGCTGAAGGATTTCAACGACGCCGAATTGCCTGAGATGATGCGCTGGGCGCATGGCCGGGGCATGGACCTGACCGTCATCGAAACCATGCCGATGGGCGAGATCGATGCCGACCGCACCGACCAGTACCTGCCGCTGTCGCTGCTGCGCGCCTCGCTGGAGCGCCAGTTCACGTTGACAGACATCCCGTTCAAGACCGGCGGTCCGGCCCGCTATGTCCATGTCGCGGAAACCGGTGGCCGGCTCGGCTTCATCACGCCGATGACGCATAATTTCTGCGAGAGCTGCAACCGCGTCCGGCTGACCTGCACCGGCACGCTCTTTATGTGCCTGGGCCAGGAGGATGCCGCCGATCTCAGGGAACCGTTGCGCGCGTCCGAAGGCAACGACCTGGTCGGTGCGGCGATCGACGAGGCGATCGGGCGCAAGCCGAAGGGGCATGATTTCATCATCGACCGCCGCACCAGCCGCCCCTCCGTGTCGCGGCATATGAGCGTCACCGGCGGCTGATCTTTCCACTGGACGATCCCGGGCAAGGACGGCAACGAGGTGTCGGCGCCGAAGATGTACGGTCGACCATCCGCGGTTGAATTCCGGGCCGCGATCAAGGCCGTGGCCCAGCCCTTTGTCATTGCTGTTTCGTTCCCGGCTGCTACAGGCTTTTTTCAAAGCAGAACCGGTAGAGATCTTGCCCCTTTCTCCCAATCTTCGCGGTGCGTTGTTCATGGTGGTGGCGATGGCCGGCTTCACCCTCAATGACGCCATCACCAAATACTCGTCGCAGTCGATGAACATGGCGCAGGTCATGTTGATCAGAGGCGCATTTGCCTCGCTCTTCGTCGGCCTGCTCGCCTGGCAGCGCGGCGCGCTGGTCCGGCCGCGCTCGATGCTGCAGCCGCTGGTGGCACTGCGCGTCCTTGCCGAGGCCGGCGCGACGGTGACCTTCCTGGTCGCGCTTGCCCATTTGCCGATCGCCAGCGTCTCGGCCGTCCTGCAGGCACTGCCGCTGGCCGTGACAATGGGTGCGGCCCTTGTCTTCGGCGAGGCAGTCGGCTGGCGCCGCTGGCTGGCGATCGCTGTCGGATTTGCCGGCGTGCTGGTCGTGGTGCGCCCGGGCTTCGACGGGTTCAGCATGTTTTCCCTGGTGGCGCTGGCCAGCGTCGCCTGCTGCGCGGTGCGCGACCTCGCCACCAAGCGGATTCCGCAGGCTATCCCGACGCTGCTCGTCTCCACCGCAACGGCATTGGCCATGACCGTGGTCGGCGCGCTGCTGCTGTCGCCGATGGGCGGCTGGACACCGATGACGGGAAAAGCCACTGCGCTGCTGGCGCTCGCGGCAGTGCTGGTGCTCATCGGCTATCAATTCATCATCATGGCGATGCGCTCGGGCGAGATTTCTTTCATAGCGCCGTTCCGTTATACGGCGCTGCTCTGGTCCATTGTGCTCGGCCTGCTGGTCTTCGGCGATGTCCCCGATATGACGATGATCATCGGCGCCAGCACAATCGTGGGCTCCGGCCTTTACGCGCTTTATCGTGAGCGGGTCGTCGGCCGGCGCAGGATCGTCGCGGAAAGCACTGGTCCTGCCATGGCCCCGGACGGCATATGAGGGGCTCGCGGAGAACCCCGTGATTTTCCGCGACGGCGCAAGGGCTCGATGGTGAGAGACATTGCGGGATTTTGAATTTCCACTGCTGGAAACCGAGGGCCAGGCTGTCGATCCTTTCTTCGACGTCAACATGCCCGACGATCTTGCCAAGGCGGCGCGGTTGCTGCAGAGCATCTGAGATGAACAAGCGCCTCTTCGGCATCACCGGCTGGAAGAACTCCGGCAAGACGACCCTGACTGAGAAACTGGTCGCGGAACTCGTTGGGCGCGGCTGGACGGTTTCGACCGTAAAGCACGCCCATCATGATTTCGACATCGACAAGCCGGGCGCGGACAGCTTTCGCCACCGGCAGGCAGGAGCCATGGAAGTCGCCATCGTCTCCGCCAATCGCTGGGCGCTGATGCACGAACTGCGCGGAGAGGATGAGCCGGCGCTGGAAGCGATCCTGTCGCGGCTTGCGCCGTCCGACATCGTGCTGGTCGAAGGCTACAAGCGCGAAGCCCATCTCAAGATCGAAGCCCGGCGCCTGGAGGCGAAGGACCGGACGCCGCTTTCGGCGGGTGATCCCGGGATCGTCGCCATCGCGGCCGACTTCGTCATCGAGGACAACAGCCTGCCGGTGTTCGATCTCGACGACGTGAAATCGATAGCCGACTTCATCGAGCGCGCGACCGGCCTCGTTGCTTGAAGAAGTAACGTAACGGCAGAAGGACATTGCCGATTTTCGTGGTTTTGCAGTTGCTTTTTTCTTGGAAAGAGTGGGAGTATCGGGCCAGCGGGCGGTCAAAAGCACCGCCCCACAGAGCCGTTTCGGAACGACGGCCGGGACCATAAAGAGAGGACCATCATGCGTATTGCACTGCGTATCGCGCTCGCCGCCTCGGCCGCGCTGCTGACGCTCGGCGTAGCCCAGGCCCAGGAAAAAACCCTGAGGATCGGCACCGAAGGCGCCTACCCGCCCTTCAACAACCTGACCTCGGACGGCAAGCTCGTCGGCTTCGACATCGACATCGCACAGGCGCTCTGCGACGAGATGAAGGTCAAATGCACCTTCGTCGCCCAGGATTGGGACGGCATCATCCCGGCGCTGCAGGCGGGCAAGTTCGACGCCATCGTAGCCTCGATGTCGATCACGCCGGAGCGTGCCGAGAAGGTCGACTTCACTCACAAATACTACAACACGCCCTCGGCGCTGGCCGTGCCGAAGGATTCGACGCTGAAGGGCGTGACCAAGGAGGACCTCGCCGGCAAGAGTATCGGCGTGGCCACCACGACGACCCATTTCAATTATGCCTCGAAGACCTACACCGACAGCACGATCAAGGGTTATCCGAGCAGCCCCGAGGAACAGGCGGATCTGGCCAACGGCCGCCTCGACGCCATCGAGGATGATATCGTGGTGCTGCAGCAGTGGCTGGATTCGCCTGACGGTGCCTGCTGCAAGATCCTCGGCCAGCCCTCGCCGCAGCCGGTCGAGATTTTCGGACCTGGTGCCGGCATTGCCGTGCGTAAGGGCGAGACCGATCTGGTCAACAAGCTGAATTCCGCGATCGACGCCATCAGGGCCAACGGAAAATACAAGGAAATCAACGACAAGTACTTCAAGTTCGACGTCTACGGCGCCGAGTCCTGATAATCACTCCAAGGGCGGCAGGGTCCCCCTGCCGCCTTACCCGATCTGGGAGCTCTGGAGATAACACCACTCGATGCCAGCCCAAAGCATATGGACACTTCTCAGTTGGGGACCCAATGGCTGGCTTGACGATATCGCCTATGGCGCGGTGGTCACCATCGCGCTGGCGCTCGCCACGCTTCCGATCGGCCTGACGATCGGCTTTTTCATTGCCTGGGCAAAGCAATCCGAAGAGCCTTCGCTGCGGCTGGCCGCGAACATTTACACCACCATGTTTCGCGGCCTTCCGGAGCTGGTGACGCTCTTCCTGTTCTTCTTCGGCATGCCCATCCTGCTGCAATACATCATCCGCTTCTTCAGGCCCGAGGCGACGATCGATGTCGACAGCTTCATCGCCGGTATGATCGTTCTCTCGCTGATCTTCTCTTCCTATGCCAGCGAGGTGTTCCTTTCGGCCTTTCGCGCCATTCCGAAGGGCCAGTATGAGGGCGGCTATGCGATCGGTCTGTCGAAGTGGCTGACCATGCGCAAGGTGATCCTGCCTCAATTGCTGCGCATCGCCTTCCCCGGTCTTGAGAATTGCTGGCTCAGCCTGCTCAAGGACACAGCCCTGGTCTCGGTCGTCAACCTCGCCGAGACCTTGCGCAATGCGGGCGTCGCGGCGCGCGTCACCAAACATTCGTTCCTGTTCTACAGCGTCGCGGCGCTGGTCTTTCTCATCCTGGCCATCCTGTCTTCGATCGCCACCGGCTTCATCTTGCGGTCGCTCGGACAGAAGGAAGCGCGATGAGCGTCACCGACACCATTGCCGTCGATCGGCCGCCGCCGCCGGCGCGCGGGTGGCCGCGTGCCCGTATCGTGGGATACGCATTCGTCGGCCTCTGGATCCTCTTCGGCTTCGGTATACTGGCCTATCTGGTCTCCGCCTGGAACGGCGAGTTCTTCGCACGATATGCTCCGGCCTATCTGCAGGGACTTGGAACCACCCTGTCGCTGGTGGCGGTGTCGATGGTGGCCGGCGCCATCCTGTCGCTGCCCGTCACCTATGGCCGCATGTCGAACAACCGGTTGCTGTCGTGGCCTGCCTATTGCTACGTCTATTTCTTCCGCGGCACACCGCTGCTCGTCCAGGTCTACCTGGTCTATTACGGGGTCGGTTCTTTCCGCGTGCAGCTCGAATCGGTCGGGCTATGGTGGTTCTTCCGCGACGCGTTCAACTGCGGCGTGTTCGCTTTTGCCCTCAACACGGCCGCCTATCAGGCCGAAATCCTGCGCGGCGCCATCGAGAGCGTTCCCAGGGGCCAGTGGGAAGGCGCCGCTTCGCTCGGCCTGCACAAGCTGCAGACGCTCCGCAAGGTCATTCTGCCCCAGGCGATCATCGTGGCCTTGCGACCCTACGGCAATGAACTCGTTCTGATGATCAAGGCCTCCGCCATCGTCGCCATCATCACCGTCTACGACCTGATGGGCAATGCGAAACTCGCCTATGCCAAGTCCTTCGACTTCCAGGCCTATATCTGGGTGGCGATCGTCTATCTCGTGATGGTCGAGATCCTGCGCCACGGCGTCGAGTGGATCGAGCGTCGGATCACCATTCACCTGAAACGGTGAGCGTACCTGGTCTGTGCCAGTCGATGGCGCGGCACGTGCCTTGACGAATCCGCCGCATGGCCTAGACCTTCCGCAACTGCAATCTCTGCTCCCGTCGGAAGGAACAAGCCATGGCATCGGTGGCATTTCTCGGTCTTGGCGTTATGGGCTACCCCATGGCCGCGCATCTGAAGAACAAGGGCGGCCACGACGTCACCGTCTACAACCGCACCAGGGCAAAGGCCGAGCAATGGGTCGCCCAGCATGGCGGCGCTCTTGCCCTGACGCCGGCACAGGCTGCTGAAGGCAAGGACTTTGTTTTTTCGTGTGTGGGCAATGACGACGATCTGCGTTCGGTGACGACGGCAAAGGACGGCGCCTTTCAGGCCATGAAAAGGGGCTCCGTCTATATCGACAACACCACGGCATCGGCCGAGGTCGCGCGCGAATTGGCCGAGGCCGCACAGGAGCGCGGCTTCTCGTTCCTCGACGCGCCGGTCTCCGGCGGCCAGGCCGGCGCCGAGAACGGCGTTCTGACCGTCATGGTCGGCGGCGACCAGGCCGCCTTCGACAAAGCCAGGCCCGTCATCGACGCCTATGCCCGGATGGTTGGGCTGATGGGACCGGCAGGTGCCGGCCAGCTCACCAAGATGATCAACCAGATCTGCATCGCCGGGCTGGTGCAGGGACTGTCCGAAGGCATCCATTTCGGCAAGAAGGCCGGGCTCGACATCGAGAAGGTCATCGATGTGATCTCCAAGGGCGCGGCGGGCTCGTGGCAGATGGAGAACCGGCACAAGACGATGAATGCAGGCAAATACGATTTCGGCTTTGCCGTCGACTGGATGCGCAAGGATTTGGGCATCTGCCTTGATGAAGCCGACCGCAACGGCGCCAGGCTGCCCGTGACGGCGCTCGTCGACCAGTTCTACAAGGACGTCCAGGCGATGGGCGGCAGGCGCTGGGACACATCCTCGCTGCTGGCGCGGCTGGAAAAGTAGAACGCAGATGTCCCTGCCCGGCCCGAGCTGGAGCGCGGACGAGATCGTCGCTCACCTGCGCTCGATCGGCACGCAGGAAAACCGCGACGGCATGGCCCGGTTCGGCATAAACACCGCGACGGCGCTTGGTGTAGGCAATTCGGATTTGCGGCCGCTGGCGCGCAAGCTGAAGCGCAATCACGAGCGGGCGCTTGCCCTGTGGGACAGCGGTGTTCGCGAGGCGCGGCTGATGGCGGCATTCACCGGCGAGCCGAAAAGGATCACGGCCGAGCAGTGCCGCCGCTGGGCCGGCGATTTCGATTCCTGGGAGATCGTCGACGGCGTCTCGGATCTCTTTGCCGAAACGCCGTTCCGGTGTGAGTTGATCGAGGAGTTTGTTGCCGACGAACGCGAGTTCGTGCGCCGCGCCGGCTTTGCCATGGTGGCCTGGAGCGCAGTGCATCTGAAGCAGGAGCCGGACGCGACCTTTCTCGTCTATCTGCGGTTGATCGAGGCGCATGCCGGCGATCCGCGCAATTTCGTCAGGAAGGCGGTCAACTGGGCGCTGCGGCAGATTGGCAAACGCTCGGCGGCACTGCATGCTCCTGCCCTTGCGCTTGCGCAAAAGCTGGCCGGATCATCCGACAAGACGGCGCGCTGGATCGGCCGGGACGCCGTGAAGGAGTTGACGGGTCCAAAGACGCTGGACCGGCTTGTCGAGAGAAGTGCCTGAGATCGTCCGTATGCGGGTTCTCGCCGACATGTGATGCGGGCCGAACGTTGACGTTGCTGATGGCAGCGGCTTAATTCGGGTCAAAGGGAGCGGCCCAATGAGCAACCATCTCAAAACCGCCGCGCTGGCAGTCGCGATGTTCGGGTCCATCGCCGCCGGCGCCTCGGCCGAGACCGCCCATATACTCTGGAAGGATCTGCGGCCCGCCAGCCAGGCCGCCGCCGAGGATGCCGGCTTGCCGATGATCGCGGCCAAGATTCCGGACCATGGCGAGACGTTGTCCCTGAATCTGCAGGACAAGACCATCGAGTTGGCCGGCTACGCCCTGCCTGTCGATCGCGACGGCGACCTTGTCTATCAGTTTCTGCTGGTGCCGTGGACCGGCGCCTGCAGCCACATGCCGACACCGCCACCCAACCAGATCGTCCTGGTCACCCTGGCTCATCCCTACAGGATGTCGCAGGCCTACCAGCCGGTTTCCGTAACCGGCGCGCTGAAACCAGGCATGGAGAAGAGCCAGCTCTTCATCCTGGACGGCGTCTCGGTCATCCAGTCGGGCTACACCGTGCGCAGGGCAAGCGTCACCGGCGTCGACACCGTGCCGGACACAGTCACCCTACCGGTCAACTCGCCTTGGACTTTCCTCAACAAAAAGAAGAACTAAGCAAAACGAGCTTGCGTGCCCCTGCATGCATCAAGGGTCACGTGCGCTCAGGCCGCGTTCGCACCAGATTCCTTGTCCAGCACCATGTAGTCGAGCGGGATCTCGGTCGTGTACTTGATCTGCTCCATGGCGAAGGAGGACGAGACGTCGCGAATCTCGATCTTGGCGATCAGCCGCTTATAGAAGGCATCATAGGCTGCAATGTCGGGCACCACGACACGCAGGAGATAGTCGACATCGCCGCTCATGCGGTAGAACTCGACCACCTCGGGGAATTCCTGGATGACTTCGGAAAAGCGCCGCAGCCATTCATGGCTGTGCGAATTGGTGCGGATCGAGACGAAGACGGTGACCCGCACATTGACCTTTTCATGATCGAGAATGGCGACACGCCGCTTGATGACGCCCTCTTCCTCGAGCTTCTGGATGCGCCGCCAGCAAGGGGTCGTCGACAGTCCCACTTTCTTGGCGACATCTGCGACCGCGAGCGTCGCGTCCTCCTGCAGGAGGCGGAGAATTTTTCGGTCAAGGCGGTCCATCGAATGCTCCTGAAGGAATGGATTGGCCATAATCGGCGTTATTATAGCCTTTCACAAGAAAAAAATTCTGCTGATTGGCGAAAAAGCCGGTGGTTTCTTGCTGAATGTCTAACCGAGGCGATAGCGGATTTCCGACCTGAGGAAAGGCAGCAAATCCATTTCAAACCAGGGATTCCGCTTCAGCCAGCCGGTGTTGCGCCAGGACGGATGCGGCAGCGGCAGCACCTTCTGGCCAGCGGATTTCTCCCAGATGGAGCGCCAGTCCCTCACCGTTTCCGTCAGGGACGGGCGCCGCGCGGCACCCATGTGCCAGGACTGCGCGTAGATGCCGATCGTCAGCACCAGGTCGATCTGTGGCATGAGCCCCATCAACGGCGCGCGCCAGGCCGGCGCGCATTCCCGCCTTGGCGGCAAGTCGCTGCCCTTGGCGTCCTGGCCGGGGAAACAGAAGCCCATCGGCACGATGGCGAACTTCTCGGTGTCGTAGAACTCCTCGCTGGTGACGCCGAGCCAGTCTCTGAGCCGGTCGCCCGAAGCATCGGTGAACGGCATGCCCGACAGATGCACCTTGGTTCCCGGCGCCTGGCTGGCAATCAGGATGCGGGCATTCGACGAGGGCCGCAGCACTGGGCGCGGTTCGTGCGGCAGCGGCCGGCCGATCGGATTGTCGACGCAGATGCGGCAGGAGCGAACCGTCGCGGCAAGGCTTTCGAGTTCCGCAGTCATCCTCAGGCCGCGGCACTCGGCCGGCTCGAAACCATCCGATACCAGCGCAACACATTGCTGCACTCGTCCGGCACCTTGATGCGCGCCGGTTTCATGAAATCGATGGCGATCATCCCGGTGATATCGGCGATCGAATAGGCGTCGCCGGCGGCGAATTCGCGGGTTCCCAGCTCGCCGTCGAGAAGTCTCAGGAATTCGATTGCCTTCGGCTTGTTGGCCTCGCCCCATTCGGGAATCTGCGGGATTTCCCATTCCTTCATGGCCGGATGGATATGGCGGAAGGCCTGCGCGACGCAGGTCAGCAGGTTGAATTCCATCCGCCTTTGCCACATCTCGACCTGCGCCTTGCCGAGCGCCCCGCGCCCGAACAGTGCGGGCTCGGGATTGAGTTCCTCGAAATAGCGGCAGATGGCGACGGACTCGGTGATGACGGTGCCATCGTCAAGCTCCAGCACCGGCAGTCGCCGCAGTGGATTGCGCGAGCTGACCGCCTGTTGCCTGTGTTCCAGCGCGCCCATGTCGACGGACACCAGCGGAACCGCGATTCCCTTCTCGGCCAGGAAAACGCGAACCCGTCTTGGGTTCGGCGCTCGGCCGCCGTCGAAGAGCTTCATTCGATCCTCCAGTTCTTGCCGGTGATGGCAGGGTTCAGCTTCCGCCGGCTTACCAGAAGCGGAAAATCTCTCGCACGGCATCGCCGATGGAGGCGAGCGTGCCATGTTTTCTCTCGACGGATTCGCCATGGTGGCTGTCGCGCCAATCTTGCGGCTGGTCGAACGTACCTGCCCAGATGCCGGCCTTTGCCGCGCGCGCGATCGCTTCCTCGCTCTCGTAATCGCCGAAAGCGACAGCCCAGCCTGCCTCCACTTGTGCGCGGTTGAGATCGGTGTCCCCGGCCTTGCAATCGCCGAGCAGCCGGCCGTACCGGTCGCGCTGCCAGCCGCTGCAGATGACGGGCCTGCCGGCGATCAGGCGCACCAGAGATTGGCGCGCAAGCGTGCCACAGGAATAGTCGGCGCCTTTCTTGCGGCAGATCTGGGTGTATTCCGGCGCGTCGATGCCGCGCATGCGGATGCGTTCGGCGCCGAGCGTGATCGAGTCGCCATCATTGATGATGGCGACGCCCTGTGTCTTTCGCGTCTCCACGCGATCGAGGCGCGCTGCAAGCACGATCAGCAGCCCCAGAACGATGACCGTCAGCCCATAGTCCAGCAACTTGCGCCATGGGCTTCGCGGGCGCGGCGCAGCGTACCGCCGGCGCGGTCCTTGCGACCAGGAACGGCTCATATGGCAAACGGTTGGTTAATCATTCGAACGTAGCTTAACACCTTGAAATGCCGCCCGCATAATTGAAGTCTTCATGCCTTTGCAACGCTCGAACACAGCGGACAAATTCATTGTGGACCGCAGGAAACGCCATCGCAACAGCGATGTCGCGCGCGCGGTGCGCAAGACGCGCGACCGTCTTTCGCAACAGGCCGGCAATCCGGATTTCGATCGCGAATTGCTGAAACTCCATGCGCGCGCGATGACCAGCGGCGCCATTGCCATTCCGCTGCTCGTCCTGGCGATCGCAGCGCTTGGCCGGCTGGCCGGCATCGGCAATGAGATCATTCTTTGGGCGCTGTTCACCCTGACCTGCTACACGATCGTGGCTTTCATGGCGCGCCGCGTCGAACGCGCCGAAGCGTCCGAGCTTAACGCGTTGCAAACACGGAGGGAATTCCTGTTCGGACATTTCCTGTGCGGCCTCGGCTGGGGCTGGTTCGTCTGGCTCGGCTGCGACGTGTGCCAAATCGACCAGTTCCAGGTGGTCAAGGCGGTGGTGCTGCTGTTCGCGATGGCGGCGACCGCCGTCATGGCGTCGTCGCTGAGCGGCGCCCTTTTGGCGACCTTCGCCATTCCGGTGGCGATTTACGCCTATACCGGAATCCGCCTGTGGATGCCGGTCGAGGCGATCATGGCCGGGCTGCTTGTCGTGTCGATACCCTTCTTCGTTTATGTGGCGCGACACCTCAACCGCTCGTCGCTGATGCTCCTGTCGTTCCGGTCCGAAACCGACGCGTTGGTCGCGGAGGTTGAGACGGCGAAGGCGATGTCGGACGAGGCGCGGCGGCGCGCGGAAGATGCCAATCTGGCGAAATCGCGCTTTCTTGCCTCGATGAGCCATGAATTGCGCACGCCGCTCAATGCCATTCTCGGTTTTTCCGAAGTGATGTCGAACGAAGTGCTGGGGCCGATGAGCAATCCCACTTATCGCGACTATGCCCATGACGTGCACGAATCCGGCCAGCATCTTCTCGACCTCATCAACGAGATCCTCGACCTGTCGCGCATCGAGGCCGGCCGCTACCAGCTCAATGAAGAGCCGGTGATGCTGCTCGGCATTGTCGAGGATTGTTGCCACATGATGGAGTTGAAGGCGCGCAACAAGGATATCCGCGTCATTCAGGATTTCGAACATGCCTTGCCGCGCCTGTTCGCCGACGAGCGCGCGGTGCGCCAGATCACCCTCAACCTGCTGTCCAACGCGATCAAGTTCACCGCCACCGGCGGCGAAATCCGCGTGCGCGTCGGCTGGACGGCCGGTGGCGGACAATACATCTCGGTCAAGGATAATGGCCCCGGCATACCGGAAGACGAGATCCCGGTAGTGCTTTCGGCCTTCGGCCAGGGTTCGATCGCCATCAAGAGCGCCGAACAGGGCACCGGACTTGGTCTGCCGATCGTGCAGGGCCTGCTCGCCATGCATGGCGGCGAGTTCCAACTTCATTCCAAACTGCGCGAAGGCACAGAGGCCATCGCCATCTTCCCGCTGAGCCGGGTGATGGAGGAACTGCCGGCCCTGCCGACCGCAGCAGTCGCGGCGCGTCGGCGTTGACGCGCCTCATGCGTGGAATGAGCGACGAATGCTCGGCCTAGCCGCGAACGGCCGCGGCCATGCCCGAACTGGTCAGTGCCGCTGCCTTGATTAGGCCGGCGGCAAGTGCCGCGCCTACTCCTTCGCCGTGGCCGACGCCGAGGTCAAGCAAGGGGCGAAGGCCAAGGCGCTCGGCGGCCTGCGCATGCGCGGGCTCCGGCGACAGGCCGGCGAGCAGGCAATGATCCAGTGCCGCAGGGTTTGCGGCATGCAGCACTGCCGCCGCGGCCGTTGCCGCAACTCCGTCGAGCAGCACAGGGATCCTCTGCATCCTTGCCGCAAGGATGGCACCGGCTATCGCCGCGAACTCGCGGCCGCCGAGCCGGCGCAGCACCTCCAACGGCTCATCGAGATGGCCGGCGTGGAAAGCCAGCGCCGCATCGACCACCTCCGCCTTGCGCGCCTGCATCGCCGCATCGGCGCCGGAGCCCGCGCCGACCCAATCGGCTCCCTTGCCGCCCAAGAGGGCCGCGAACAGGGCCGCGGCGACGGTGGAATTGCCGACGCCCAGATCGCCGAGGCAAAGCAGGTCGGCACCGCCGGCGATCGCCTCCATGCCGAAGGCCATGGTCGCGGCACAGCCCCGCTCGTCGAGTGCGGCATCCTGCGTGATGTCGGCTGTCGGAATATGCAAGGCGAGATCGAAGACCTTCAACCCGAGGTCGTTGGCGACGCAGACCTGGTTGATCGCCGCACCGCCGGCCGCACACAGTTCGACGGCGTTGGCGGTCGCCGCCACGGCTCTCGGCGAGACGCCGTGCCTGACAACACCATGGTTGCCGGCAAAGACGGCGACCAGAGGCCGCGTCACCGCCGGCGGCGCACGGCCGCTCCATGCCGCCAGCCAGGCAGCGATATCCTCGATGCGACCAAGCGAGTTCCTTGGCTTGTCCGCCTTGGCGAACAGCGTTCGCACACGGGCCTCCGCTGTCGTGTCGGCCGCCGGCAGATTGGCCAGCAGATCACGGAAATCATCGAAAGGCTGTGCTCTGGTCATGTCGTGGAAATCGTCCTTGCAGATCGCAGCGGCATAGCCGCCCTCGTGCGCCGGCACAACCTCCCACTCTTGATGTAAAAGCGGCCGCGGGCGACGCATTCCCGAGGGCTTGCAAAGGCCATGTCGTTGCACCATGTGGAAGTCAGCCAAGGAAACATCCATGACGGCCATCGAATCCCCATGCATTCTGGTCTGTTCGATCGATATGAAGACCGGTTTCTGTTTTGGGTG
Source organism: Mesorhizobium sp. CA13 (assembly GCF_020165235.1). NCBI lineage: Bacteria > Pseudomonadati > Pseudomonadota > Alphaproteobacteria > Hyphomicrobiales > Phyllobacteriaceae > Mesorhizobium > Mesorhizobium sp. CA13. The sequence goes on from NZ_JAIUHS010000004.1 coordinate 217,003, forward strand.
CGGCCGCACCCGGGACGAGATCGGCGCCTGGATCGACATGACGGCGCAGGCGCGCCGCGACGTCATGGCCCAACTGCCGGCGAGGCTGGAGACGATCGAGCGCCGGCCGCGCCGCGAAACCCGCCGCACCCGCATGGCGCGCGAACGCGACGCGCTCTCGTGAACGGATCGCCGACATGAACCGCCTGTTCTGGATCCTGATGCTCCTCATCGGCGTCGGCGCGGTGCTGCTGATGTTCAACGATTCCGCCGGCAATACGCTCGGCGTCGAAAACGATGATTTCGGCCGGTTGATCTGGCTGGGCGCCTTCGGCGCGCTCATCGGCGCCGGCCTTCTAAGATCGGGCCGCCCGCTCAGCGCCATGGCGCGCAATCTCGGCGCATGGGCGGCCATCGCGCTCGCGCTGATCGCCGGCTATCAATATCGCTACGAATTGCAGGACTTCGCCAGCCGGGTAACCGCCGGGCTCGTTCCCGGCAGCCCGCTGGCGCTGGGCTTTGAGAACGGCCATGCCACCGTGACGCTCGACAAGGCCGACAATGGCCATTTCGAGGCGCGCATCCTGATCAACGGCGCGCCGGTGCGCACGGTTGTCGATACCGGGGCGACCAGCACCGTGTTGACCTCGCAGGACGCCCAGGCAGCCGGTATCAATCCCGCCGCTCTCGATTTCACCATACCGGTCTCGACCGCCAACGGCACGGCGCGCGCCGCCGCGGTGAAAACCAACGAACTGGCGATCGGCGGCATCGTGCGCAAGAACATGCCGGTGATGGTCGCGGCGCCCGGTATGCTTGGCCAGAGCCTGCTCGGCATGAACTTTATCAGTTCGCTGTCCGGCTTCGACGTGCGCGGCGACCGGATGACCCTCCGGGATTGACGTTCGGCAAAAGCGGTTCAGGCGGCCTTGTCGACCGCCGAGCTGAGGTCGACCGCAGCGAACGCCGTCTTCAGCACCTGCGGCCCAGCGCCGGGGCGCGTTGCATCCGTGGAGAGGATCTGGCGGTAGCGGCGCGCACCGGGCAATCCATGGAACAACCCGACCATATGGCGGGTAACGTGGCCGAGCCGCCCGCCCTGTTCGATATGGCGTGCGGCGTAGCCGGCCATGACATCGATCAGCGCGGCGAAATCGAAGGGACCGGTCCGCTCTCCATAAAACATCGAATCGATGCCGGTCAGAATACCTGGAGTATGATAAGCGGCGCGGCCGAGCATGGCGCCGTCGAGGTAATGGAGATGCGTCCGCGCCTCTTCAAGCGATTGAACACCGCCGTTGATGCCGATGAATTCGCTCGATTTTCTCGCCTTCAGCCGATAGACGCGGCCATAGTCGAGCGGCGGGATGTCGCGGTTTTCCTTGGGGCTCAGCCCTTCCAGCCATGCCTTGCGCGCATGCACCCAAAGGGCGTCGGCCCCGGCCGCAAAAACGCCGTCTGCAAGCGCATCCAGCGCCGGCTCGGGATCCTGCTCGTCGACGCCGATGCGGCATTTGACGGTTACGGGAATGGCCACCGCCGCCTTCATCGCCGCGACGCAGTCCGCGACGAGGTCAGGCGCCTTCATCAGGCAGGCGCCGAACGTACCGGACTGGACGCGGTCCGACGGGCAGCCGACATTGAGGTTGATCTCGTCATAGCCGAAAGCCTCGCCAATGCGCGCCGCCTCGGCCAGCTTCCCCGGCTCGGAGCCGCCGAGCTGCAGCGCGACGGGATGTTCCGCATCATCAAAACCAAGCAGGCGTTCGCGCGCGCCCTGGATGACCGCGTCCGCCACCACCATCTCGGTGTAGAGCAACGCACGGCGCGTCAGCTGGCGATGGAAGAACCGGCAATGGCGGTCCGTCCAGTCCATCATGGGGGCCACGGCCACTCTATGATCTTGATTTATTTTCTTTAACATCAAATTCTTAGCTCCCAGCGAGCCAATCCGAATTTACGCCAGAATACGACCCTTTTCGCCACGTTTCGATCTCTCAGTGCACACGGAGCGCACACGAAAAAATGGCCACCTAAACGAAGCTCTCATCCGGTTCCTGGCGCGTCCAAGTCTGTCGCAAAGGTCGCTACGTCAGCGAGACCTTCCTTCGCCGAGACGACGCACGACGCTGGGCAACCGACGCCGAGCGCCAGGTCGATCGCGGTGAGACGCCGACCAAGTCACGCACAGCGCGCCTGAAAACCTTCGGCGAACTCATCGACCTCCATATCGACGACATGTGCGATGTAGGCAAGTCCCCTCGCCGCTCCAAGGCGGCTGCCCTCGCTATGCTCCAACGGCATCTGGGGAATTGCAACCTAGCAGCGCTCGATCGCGAACGGCTCATTCGTTTTGGTCGTGACCGCGCCGCGCAAGGTGCCGGACCGATGACCCTCGGCATCGACATCGGCTTTATAAAACTTGTTCTGACTCACGCCGCTGCGGTCCACGGCCTGCCCGTCAAGGTCGAACCGGTTGATCTCGCGCGTATCGCCCTAAAAAGGCTTGGCCTTGGTCTGGAGGACAACCCGCTGAATGAAATCGGCCTCTATTTCGAAGGCCAGGATCTGGCGACGTCTTGCTCGGAAATTTGAAGCTGAAAGCCAATAGCGCGATTGGCGGCTGTCGGTCACGTCAGCGTGAACGTGTGATCGCAATCTGGATACTGGTTACATCCGAAGAACGGCGCTATTGCCACGAGCTTACCGCTAGATCACGCAGCAGGATGGCAAGTGCCGAGTGGGATTCATGCGACGTCCTCGTGATAGGCAGTGCTCTTGTGCAGCACGTCCAGTACCTCGTCGCGGGTCACCAAGCCCAATTCTATAGCCAGATCGATAAACGGCCGCTGTTCCGTCACCGACGCGTGCACAAGTTTCGAAACCTTTGTGTAGCCGAGCTTCGGAACGAAAACGGTCGCAATGGCCGCCGAGCACATTAGGTTCTTCAGTGACTGGTCGCGGTCGACTTCGATGCCGGCGATACAGCGATCCGCGAAGATAGGGGTCGATTTCGCGAGAAGTTCTATGGAGTCGAATAGGCGCGAAGCAATGACGGGCTCGAAATGATTGATCTCGAGTTGCCCCTGGAGCGACGCCAGCGACACGACCGCGTCGTTGCCCACCACGGCGAAGGCGACCTGCTGCATCATCATCGGAAGGACCGGATTGATCTTGCCAGGCATGATGGAGGAGCCGGGCTGCACTGAAGGCAGCCGCAACTCCCCCACGCCGCTGTTAAGGCCTGACGACAGGATGATCAGGTCCGAGGCGATTTTCCCGATGACCTCGGCGCAGATGCGAATCTCCGATGAGACCCGCGCGAAGCCGTCGGCGTTCTGCATGGCGTCGAACATGTTCTCGCCCGGGCGCACGTCGGCCCCGACGAGTTCGCGCAAGTGGCGGTAGACGGCGCTGCGATAGCCGGGCGTGGAGCCGAGGCCGGTGCCGATCGCGGTTCCGCCGAGCGGCAGGGTCAGCATCTCGTCCCGCGCCGCCGTGAGTTTGGCCATGAGCCTCCGGATCGCCGCCGCGTAGCCACCGAACGCCTGGCCCAGGCGCATGGGTTGGGCCGGCTGCATGCAAGTCCTGCCGAGTCTCAGCACGTCCTCAAAAGCCCTGGCACGATCCTCCAGCGCCTCTGCGAGACGCGTCAAGGCGTCTATCAGCGTCTGGGACTTTTCATAAACCGCGAGCTTCATGGCCGCCGGCACAACGTCATTGGTCGACTGGCCGATGTTGACGTGATCGTTCGGATGCACTCGGTCGTATTGGCCGGGTTGATCGCCCAACAGTTGCAGCGCCCGGTTTGCGATCACTTCGTTGACGTTCATGTTAATGGATGTGCCGCCCGATCCCTCAAGCAAGTCGACGATGAATTGATCGGCGTGCTGGCCGCTCTCGACTTCGATCGACGCTGCGATGATCGCATCAGCGACATCAGGCCGCAGCACGCCGATGTCGCGGTTGGCAGCCGCCGCGGCGTGCTTGATGCGTGCGAGCGCGTTTAGCAACTCGGGGGCGTCGCCGAGCTTACGGAAGGAGATGTCGAAATTGTCCTGCGCGCGCAGGGTGGCCACGCCGTAAAGCGCCCCGGCAGGCAGCTGTCGGGGACCGAGGCTATCGGTGTCGATGCGGGTGGCAGGCATTCTGCGTCCAGTTGAACAATGCAAGCTCTCCGCCGGTTTGACGGAAGTCCGAGGATCAAAGGGTTTCACCAATTTGCCTATTCCGGTCTGCTGTCATGCTTGCTCGTTGCAAGCCGTTGGTCGAGCTTGTCCTCAAGGATTTCCGATCTCTTCAAAGATCCGTACCCAGCTGCGAATTCCTTTGAGAAGACGTCGCGTATCGTAGCGTTCGTCCGGCGCATGGATTGCATCGCCCGGTAAGATGAAACCGATGACGACGCATTCGGCGCCAAGGACCTCGCTGAGTTGTTGCACGAGCGGTATCGCGCCGCCTGTTCCTCTCAGAATGGTAGGGCTTTCCCACTCCTGTTCCAGTCCGCGCGCGGCAGCCGCGAGAAACGGACTGTCCTGCGAAAGCACCACCGCCGAGCTGCCGCCGGCGCCGACGAATTCCACCGTGCATCCCTTCGGAAGTTTTGATTTGACATAAGCCCTGAATCCAGCGCGGATCTTTTCCGGCTCCTGTCCTCGGACAAGCCGGAAAGAAAGACGGGCCGTAGCGCTCCCGGGCAAAACTGACCGTTCGCCCGGCCCCTGATTTCCACCTGTGATCCCATTGATATCGACGGTCGGGCGCCCCCACATCGCTTCCAGCGCGGAATATCCTTCCTCTGTTACGCCGCCGCTCAGGTTGACCTCTTCGAAGTGGGCTGTGTCCCGCTCCAACTCTCGCCATCGCTGGCGCAGCCTATTCGGGATCTCGGACACGTCGTCATAGAAACCGTCGATGTTCACTCGCCCGGCTTCGTCATGAATGCCTGCCAGAATGTCGCTCAGTATGCGGATGGGATTTGCGGCTACCGCACCGTAGTGCCCTGAATGGAGATCGGGATTGGGAGCAAAGATCGTCACTCGTTCATGGACAAGCCCCTTGAGTTGGGTCGTGATTGCCGGCTGTGTTGGTGACCACATCTCGGCATCGCAAATGAACGCAACGTCGCATCGAAGGTCATTTCGATGGGCGTCGATGAATTCGGGCAGGCTCGGCGAGCCCGACTCCTCCTCTCCTTCCAGCATCACGACGATATCAGCTGGAAAATCGCCTTTGGCGGTCTTCCATGCGCGCAGCGCCTCTATAAAGGTCCAAAGCTGGCTTTTGCTGTCGGACGCACCACGACCGTAGAAGCGATGGACGCCGCTCTCCTCGATCACGCGCGGCTCGAAGGGAGGATGCTTCCACTGATTTACGTCGCCGGTCGGCTGCACGTCGTAGTGTCCATAGAACAGCAGCCGCGGACGCTTGAAGTGCGAGGTCTGGGGAGATTGGGCGAGAACGACTGGGTGCCCCTTCGTTTCGATGATCTCCGCAGACAGCCCGACGGACGACAGCTCCGCCTGGAGCCACTCGGCCGCCCGGGCAATGCCCGGTCCCCCCGGAGCTTCGCCTGAAATCGATGGGATGGCGACCAATTCCAGAAGCTTGCGCACCGAAAAGTCGAAATTGTCGTCGATGGCACGGAGCGCGCTATCCAAATTCGGCATTCTGGTCCTCTTGATGATTGGTTGGCAGGGGCTGTCCTAAATCGTCAGCCACTGCGAGCGGTCTTGAAGGGTGCCTCGGACCTTTTGTTTTCCTGGGCCTCGATGCTTGTCAGAAGACGCTCGATATCGGCCCATAGTTCGTGCTCGTCCTCGAGCCCGATGCTCAGACGGAGAATGACATCCGGACCCGGCCAGCGGGTCGCAGTTCGAAAGGCATCGATGGACATGGGCGCGGCAAGGCTCCGGGTTCCGCCCCAGGATGCGCCGATGGCGAAGATCTTCAGGGTATCGAGCGCGGCCGCCAGATGCTGCGACGCGCTGTTCTTGAAGAGGATGCTGAAGACCCCGCTCGAACCGAGGAAGTCGCGTTTCCAGATCGCGTGCCCGGAAAAGCTTTCGAGCGCCGGATGCAACACGCGCTCCACAAGCGGATGGTCCGCAAGCTTGCGGGCGAAGTCGAGAGCAACCCTTTCGGAGTGACGCAAACGCACACCGAGGGTTTCGAAGCCGCGCAGCACAAGCGAGGCATCATCCGGCGAGACGCCGATGCCCATCCGCCCGATCAGGGAGCGGATAGGTTTGATGAGTGCGCCATCCCCGACCGTGATGGAGCCCATCAGCACATCGGAATGGCCCGAAACGAATTTGGTGAGTGCCTCCGTGACAATATCCGCGCCGTGTTCGAGCGGCTTGAAGTTAAGCGGCGTCGCCCATGTGTTGTCGAAGCCGACCAGCGCTTCCCCTTGGTGAGCGATCGCCGCCAGCTTCGGCAGGTCGACGATTTCCATCGTCGTAGAGCCAGGGCTTTCACACCAGACGATCCGCGTCATGGTCCGCATCTTCGATGCAACGTCCTCCGGTGAAAGCGGATCGAAGAATTCCACATCCACGCCCAAACGGCGCAGGTCGGATTCCGCGAGATCCCGCATCGGCGGATAGGCCGTGTCGGCGATCAGGATATGGTCACCCGCGTCCAGGAAAGGCATGACGGCAAGCGCATTCGCCGCCTGTCCGGACGGGGTGAGAAAGGTCCACACGCCGGATTCGAGGCTGGTTATCTTGGCTTCCAGAGTGCGTGTCGTCGGGGTGCCGTAAAGGCCGTAGGAATAGCCTTCGTGACCGCGTTCGCCGCGCGAGGCATAAGCAGCGGCATCCTTGAACACGATCGTCGAAGCCCTGTGAACGCCAACACCGAGAGGTGCAAATCCCTCGGTCGGTACTTCAGGCGTGAGAACGCATTGGGTGAGATCATTCATCACACGGCCTTTCCAAGCAACAGCGACCGCCTTGGCGATTTCAATCGAAAAACATGTACTGTTGCGGTATTTCTATTCCGCAAAGTTATTGATTTTGAGGGAGAGCCGGCATGAACCTTCGGCAGGTCGAAGTTTTCCGGATCGTTATGACCAACGGCACCACGGCGCGCGCGGCTGAGGTTTTGCACGTATCCCAGCCCGCGGTCAGCAAAATGATACAGGAACTTGAACGCTCGCTTGGTTTCGCTCTTTTTCAGCGGATCAGAGGCAGACTCCACCCTACGCCCGAGGGACAGCTTTTCTTCCGCGAAGTCGAACAGGCCTTTATCGGCTTGAGCTATCTCAGGGGGGCGGCTGCCCGCATTCGAGATTATGGTTCTGGTGAACTGAGGATCGCCTGTCTTTCGGCCCTGTCGACCAATGTCCTCCCCCGCGCCCTTCATGCGTTCATGGCTCGCAATCCGAATATCGCTGTGACTTTTCAGGCGCGCATGTCGTCCAACGTGCGCGATCTGGTAGCTTCCGGTCAGTTCGATCTCGGGATCGTCGCCGACGAGATCGATCGTACGGGCGTTGAGACGAATGAGTTTGCGCAGTTTCGCGTCACTGTGGCGGTGCCCCAAGGACATCCGCTCGAGGCCCTGGACGTCATTCGCCCAATGGATTTTGCGGGGTATCCCTTTATCGCTCTCGCTCGGGAAGATACAACGCGACGCGACGCCGAGCACGTTTTCAATGAAGCTGGCGTCGCGATCCGAACGGTAATGGAAACGCCTTATTCGACAACGATCTGCGCGATGGTGGCCGCCGGCATCGGGGTTGGCCTTGTCGATCCTTTGACGGCCGAACCTTACGAGGGGCGCGGGCTGACGTTGCGGCCGTTCGAGCCTCCACTTTACTTCCGGACCCTCCTGATCAGGCCGCCAAATCGCCTTCCCTCTCGAATCCTTGCGGAGTTCCTCGACGATCTGCGGGCGGCGATCTGAGATAGCCGAATGCACCTGTGTATCAGGTTGCTTCCGGATCAGTTGAGAAGCGGCATGAAGCCCCATCTCGTCAGCATTTCTGGTTTCAGTGATAGCTACGCCCATCTCATAGCACCTTCGACAGGAAGGCGATCGTCCGCGGGTTTTTCGGATTGGCGAGCAACGTCTTTGGGTGACCTTCCTCGACGATCTGTCCGTGGTCCATGAAGACCAGGTGATTGCCAACCTCGCGTGCAAATCCGATCTCGTGCGTCACCACGACCATGGTGATGCCGCTTCGCGCCAGATCCTTTATGACGTCGAGGACCTCGCCGACGAGCTCGGGATCGAGCGCCGAGGTTGGCTCATCGAAGAGCATCACCTCCGGCTCCATTGCCAAAGCGCGCGCTATCGCGACCCGCTGCTGCTGCCCGCCGGACAGGTGGGCGGGATATCGGCTTCCGAGCCCATCCAGCCCGACCCGTTTTAGGAGTTCAATCGCCTTGGCTTTCGCGCGCGCTCGCGCCCAACCTTTTACGTGAAGAGGTCCCTCCATCACGTTTTCCAGAGCGGTCATGTGCGGAAACAGGTTGAAGCGTTGGAACACCATGCCGGTCGAGCGCCGCTGTGCAGCGACCCGGCCCGGCGACAAGGGGTGGAAGTGGCCTTCCCGCTCCACGAATCCCTGTAACTCACCCTTCACGAACACGCGTCCCGTTGAGATGCCCTCCAATTGGTTGATGCAGCGGAGAAGCGTCGACTTGCCGGAACCTGAGGGGCCGATGGCAACGCAGACCTCGCCGCGCCTCACCTGCAGATCGACGCCTTTGAGGGCGTGGACGGTGCCGTAGAATTTGTGGATGTTCCGCATTTCCACGCAGAAATCGGAGATGCTTGCCTCCATGGTTCACTCCACTCGCGCCGGGTGGGCCGATACGCCCTTACCGAAGTGCCGTTCGAGGAAATACTGGCCGACCATCAGCAGGCTTGTGATAACGAGGTACCAGGTGCCGGCGACCATCAGCAGCGGAATCGGCAGATAGAGCCGGTTGGCGATCGCGTTGGTCGCAAACGTAAGGTCCAGCGTAAACGGTACCGCGAGAACCAGGGACGTCATCTTCAGCATGCCGATCGTTTCATTGCCGGTCGGAGGAATGATCACTCGCATTGCCTGCGGCATGAGTATCCGCCACCAAATCTTTGCTGGCCGCATGCCAAGCGCCTGCGCTGCCTCGGCTTGCCCGCGGTCGATCGAGTTGAAACCGGCTCGGAATATCTCTGTCAGGTAAGCGGATTCATTGAATCCGAGCCCGCATATCGCAGCGAGAGCGGGCGTCACGATATATTTCGTCTCCACGCTCACGATCTCGGGACCGAAAGGGAGCGCGATGCTTAGGCTGGGAAACAATACGGCGAAAAGGCCCCAGAAAAGCAACTGCGTGTAGACGGGCGTTCCGCGGAAGAACCATATCCACGCATAGGCCAGTCCGCGGAGGATTGGATTGTCGCCGTCACGCATGATCACGAGAAGCGCCGCGATGACGATCGCCGTCGCCATCGCGACCACAGTGAGGAGCAGGGTCCAGCCGACGCCCCTCACCACCTGCGCATGAAGCAGATAGGTCAGATAGATATCCCAGTGAAAATTGGCGTTTCCTGCGACGGCGATCGCAATCTGAACAGAGATGATCGAGATGATCGCAACCGCGACCCAGCGCCCCGGATGCCGACGCGGAACCACGAGGTTTCGCGCGATCTCCGATGGATTTTGTATGGGAGCCGGCCGCGGGCCGGCTCTGATATCTGGTTCGAAATCCATGATTTCAGTCGTTAACCTGAGGATTTACCACGGCTTTGTCGATAATGGCGGAACCGATACCCCAAGTATCCAGAATAGCCTTATACGTACCATCGTTGATGAGAGAATTGATGGTATCCGCGATGAGCTCCGTCAATTTCTCATCGGATTTGGCTACTGCGATGCCGTTGTTCCCGATCTGAGCCATTGCGGGGGTTGCTTCCATTGTCTCCAACTGGCCGTTGGAGTTCTTCGCCGCATAGCCAATTGTGGCCGGTCCGGAAAACGTTGCATCCGCACCACCGGCCGCAACACGGGTCAACGCCTCGGTCTGGACCTTGAAAGGAATGAGTTCTATCTCTTTCTTTCCAGACGAAGTGCACTTCTGACTTTCTTCCACGACCTCTTTTTCGTGGGACGTGCCGGACATGATCGCAATCTTGGTCCCACATAGATTGGCTGGATCAAAGTTCGTGGGATTACCTGCCTTTACGGCCCATAGATTGCCCGATTGAGTGTAGCTGACAAAGTTAACCGCCTTCATGCGCTCCTTGGTGATCGAGAGTGCGGAAATGCCGAGGTCGAACTTCGTTCCGAGCGCGGGCAGGATGGCGTCGAAAGCCGAGGTCTGGAAATCGATCTTGACCCCGAGTTTCTTACCGATCGCATCGGCGATGTCGACGTCGATGCCGACTGGCGTCTGGCCATCAGTCTCGCTCAAAAATTCCCATGGCGCATAGGCCGTGTCGGACCCGATCGTCAGCACGCCTGCTGACTTGATCTTTGCCGGGAGGCGATCCGCAAGAGCTTGATCGACCTTGACGCCCGAGGTGTCGAAGCTCTGCGCGTATGCTGAGCAGGTTACCATTGTTGCGATGGAGGCTGCGGCGGCTAGCATCCGCAGCTTGGTGCTCATATCAGACATGATGTTCCCCATTTTGTATTTGCTGTTGACAGATCGCGTAAGCTTGAAAGGGTTCTGGCAACTCGTCCGTCGAATGCATCATGGGAACGTCACACAAGTACGTCCAATAGTAAGATTGAGGCGTTCTATTCGCTGCGGTTATCGACTGCCGTTTCAAACGGTCCAAGAATGTACGCCCCTATCTCAACCCAACCGCGAACTCCAGGAAACCGCGAGCGGGTTGAGAAAGCGTAGCCTCGCCGAGATGGGCGACTACAACCTCCTGCATGGGCTCGGTGCTCGATAGTGGCAGCCACATCAACGGTGCGCCGTCGCAAGTCACATTTGGCTTAGTCTGGTGCCGCGAGCCGTCCGGAAGCCGGAAGTCCACATGGTACGGTGTCAGCACCTTCGCGGCGATCTGCGCCTGGCCAAAGGCCACCGTGTTCTTTGAATCGGCGAAGTAGGCCTGGCAGAAGGCCATCGCCGATTGTGCGGTCGCAGTCGGACCACCGGCCTCGTCGAACAGTCGCTCCTCGTCGCGCTAGTTCGCGGCCGATGGGACGAAGCGATCCGATGCGCGATCGATGCTGACGTCTCGTTGCCGATGAAGGGATCGCGGCGCACATAGGCCGGGATGTAGGTGTTCTCGCGCCACGAGCTATCGCGCTCGATGAACAGATTGAGCTCCCGCTTTATCGCGACGAGTGCGATCGGCGAGGCGTTGTCGTCGACGGCGAAGGCGATCGGGTAGTGCCGCATGGCATGGCGAATTCGCCGATGCAGAGCGGAATGGCGACCGCCTCGCGCGCAAACCCGAAGCCCGGCACTGGCGCAAGCCCAGGATCGCGATGGTCCTCGAAACGCAGGAGAACGGGGTCCTTGTAGAATAGCGGGAGGAGCGATTTTGTCGGATTTTCTCGTGTGTTTTTGGTTATCGTCAACTCAGGTTCCAGTCCGGCGAGGAGCGCCGTGATCGTTCAGCCCATGTTGCTCTTGCATTGCCGCTTTCATGATGTTCGCGTTTCGCATCGAACGCTTCGCAGCGGATCAGCTCTGACTATGCTCGTTCACGCCGCTCGCCATCAGAATTTGACGTTGAAGTTGAAGCGGGCCGACTGGTCGGACATTCCCGAGCCGAACTGGCCGCCATAGGAGACGCCGAGGGTGGCGCTGGACGTAATCGCGTAATCGAGACCGGCTTCGATCACCGCGGCATCCCGGGCGATCGGAGCCCCGCCGACGGCGAAGGCATTGCTGCCGTCGCCCACAAAGCGCACGGTCGAGGTCGGCGCCATGTCACCGAAAGCATGACGCCAGCCGACCATGCCCTTCGCATTGAGCGCGGTCCCGCCGATGTCGAAGGTCGTCGAGGCACGAAGGCCGAACGTCGTGAAGGTCGCGTCGGTGTTGGCCGAGGCGCCGGTCAGCGCCGCTGCGCCGCCCTGCTCGGTGAAACCATCGGTATGGAAGTTCACGTAGGCAAGGTTGGTAAAAGGCTCGACTCGGGCGCTACCCGCGCTGAATCCATAGGCGAGTTCGCCGAACATCTGTGCTGTTGCTGTGTTGTAGCCGCCCTTCAGGCTTCCGTCGAAGCCGGGAAACGCCACGCTCCGGTTGGTCGAGACGTCGTGCCAGGTGTAGGCAGCACCCGTCCGGAACGCGAGATCACCCCAGGCCGTGCCGCCGTAGAGTCCGACATAGTAGTTGTCGCTTGAACCAGAGGAGCGGCGATCCTTCACGTCGAAGGACGTTTGGCTGTAACCGGCGACGGCGCCGAAGCGCCAGGTGTCGAACACCGGCGCATCGGCGCCGATGAAGAAGCCGCCGGTCTTGCGGCCGAGACGGGCGGCGTTGCCGTCACTACTCGTATGGCCCCACGAGCCGAACGCCTGGCCCCAGACCGCGAAACGGTCGGTATTCGCCTTCACCGTCACAAGCTTTCCGCCCTCATAGGTCGAGACCGTACCCGACGCGCCGACGGCATCGAAGGCGGCGCGAATGCGATCATTGATGGCACTGCGGACGAAGCGGCTGTCCTCGATCAGCGCGGTCTTGGTTGATGAGTGGATCTCGCCTGAGAGCTGATTGAAGGCATATTGCGCCTGTGGAGCGGACAGGTTCAACACCGCACTGTAGACCCGATTGCCGAAGCCCAGACTTTCGACGCCGCCGCCAGTGGCGATCTGGTTCGCCGTAATGCCGATTGCGGCGAAATCGATAGCGTTGCGGGTCATCGTCAGAGTAACGTCGCTAGCGTCATAGCCGAGCGTCGGCGTGAGGAAGGCCAGATTGGAGCTGACGCTATCGAACGTCCCCGTCCTGCCGCCATTGGTCGTCGTGCTGAGGATGATGTAGGTGGTGCTGGGCGCATAATGGCCCGAACCCGCCAGCACATTGACCGAGCCGCCATTGATCGCGATCGATCCCGTGGCGTTGATGCGACTAGCCTGACCGGCGGTGTTGACGGTGACCTGATAGATCGAGCCTGCATCGAAGGTGACGTTGCCGGCCGCGCTCATCGTGCCGATGCCGCCTGCCACGCCCGGGGCGACGGTCGCGCCGCTGGCGATCGTCAGGCCGCCGACCGAACCACTACCCGTGAACAGGCCGCCCGAGACCGCGGCGGCGCCGGTGATGGTGCCGTTGTTGGCCGTCGTTCCCGCGGTCTGAATCAGGCTGCCATTGATCGTCCCCTCACTGTTGACGATACCCGACGTGTTGAAGTTGCCGCTCCATATTCCGCCGGCCGTATTGTTGATCGTGCCGGAATTGGAGGCCACAGTGGCATTGTAGGTGCCGTTGTTGGTGACGAGCCCGGCATTGTCGAGAGCGTCTGTCAAGGTGCCGTTGTTCGTAATGACGCCGCCGGCACGGTTGAGAATGCCGCCGGGCGCCGTCAGCGAGCCGCCCGCAGCGACCGTGACGGCGCCACTGTTGGTCAGCAGCCCCGCGAGGGTGTAGTCGCCAGTCGCGGACACCGTGAGGGTCGCGCCATTGGCGTTGTTGAAAGTGCTGTCGCCGGTCAGCGTGCCGCCAACAGTGAAGATGCCGCCGGCATTGTTGGCGATCGCGCCATTCAGCGCACCGCCATTGGCGTTCACGGTGCCGTAGTTGATCACGTCGCTCGAGACGCCACCCCCCGTCTGGGTGAAGATCGCGCCGGCATTGTTGGTCACGCTACCGGCCACCGTGCCGGCGTTCCGGAATGTGGCGTTGTTGATGACATCGGAGGTGATACCGCCGGTCGCCGTGATCGCCAGCGTGCCACCATTGATGGTCGTCGTGCCGGTGTAGGTGCTCATCGCCGAGAGCGTCAGCGCACCACCGCCGGCTTTGGTCAGGCTCTTGCCGTCCCAGCCGCTGGCGAAGGGACCGGTCTGGTTTGTCAGCGCCACATCGACATTGAAGGCGTCCGTGCTGTTCGTCAGCGTGAAAGTGCCGTTGCCTTGCGCCGCGCCGACGGTCCAGATCAGGCCGAGGCCGATGTTGTAGTCGAGATTGTCAACGCTCCTGCCACCCGTCACCCTCAGGTAATCGACCGGGTTTGACGAGCCGCCGATGGTGATGTTTGCGAAGTCGCCGGAAATGCCGTTCGTCGTCGCGAGGACCGTGAACTGGGTGCCCGCCAGTGCGCTGGCAGACGAAGGCGCCGTGAGGCCGGCAATTTTCAGGGTTCCGCTCAGCGACGCGGAGTCCGCCGTGATGGTCGGCTCGTTCGCGCCCAGGGTGACGTTCAGTGTCGAGCCGGTGTCCTGCGTGAAGGCTCCGGTCACGGCGAGTTGTGCGGCTCCGCCGATGGCCGTGACCGCACCGCTCTGTGTCGTGTAGCTTGCGGCGCTGAACGTGCCGGTCTGACCGAGCGCCAGCGTGCCATTGCCGACCGTGACCATGCCCACCGAACTACCCGCGCCGGTCAGCGTGGTCGTGCCGCTGCCGATCTGATTGAGCGCGCCGTTACCCGACATTGCGCCGGCGAAGGTGAACGCATCGGAGCGGTTGAAGGCCAGCGTGCCGTTGTTGGCGACATGGCCCGTGATGCTGCCGGTCGCGCCCCCCTCGCCGATTTGCAGCGTGCCGCCCGAAATCGTCGTGCCCCCGCTATAGCTGTTGGCGCCAGTCAGGATCGTCGTGCCCTGGCCGATCTGCTGGACAGCGCCGCTGCCGGAGATATCGCCGCCAAATGTCACCACGTCAGAGCGGTTCAAGGCGAGCACGCCGTCGTTGGAGACATTGCCGGTGATCGAGCCGATTACACCGCCATCGCCGAGTTGCAGCGTACCGCCCGAAATCGTCGTGCCGCCCGCGTAGGTATTGCTGCCGGCGAGGATCGTTGTGCCGCTGCCGATCTGCTGGACAGCGCCGGTGCCGGAGGTGTCGCCGGCGAAGGTCACCGCATCGGAGCGGTTAAAGGCGAGGACGCCGTTGTTGACGACGTTGCCGAGGATCGAGCCGGTTACACCGCCATTGCCGATTTGCAGGGTGCCTCTCGCGATCGTCGTGCCGCCGCTATACGTATTGTCGCCGGTCAGGATGGTCGTGCCCCCACCGATCTGCCGCACCGCGCCGCTGCCCGAGATCACGCCGCCAAAGGAGGCAACATCACCGCGATTGAAGGCGAGCACGCCGTCGTTGACGACGTGGCCGAGGATCGAGCCGGTCGCGCCGCCGTTGCCGAGTTGCAGGGTGCCGCCGGAAATCGTCGTGCCGCCAGTATAGGTGTTGTCCCCCGTCAGGATCAGAGTGCCGGGACCGGCCTTGGTCAGCGCGGCGCCGTTCCATCCGGTGACGGGATTGGCGGCCTGGTCGCTGAGCGTTGCGCCGACGGTGAAGCTGTCGGTCGGATTGGCCAGAGTAAAGCTGCCGTGGGCGAGGTCATTGCCGGCGTTCCAGCTTAAGCCGTAGCTGGCGATATATTGCAAGCTGTCGGTCGACTTGCGGGTGGAGACCGTGAGGTAGTCCACCGTGCCGCCGAAGCCGCCCACGGACACACTGGCGAAGTCGCCGCTGATGCCCGACGTGGTGTCGATCAGCACCTTGTCGAGTTGGCTCGCATCGCCGATACCGCTGATGTTCAAGGCCACATTGTTGCCAATCGTGACACTGTTCGCCGACAGCACCGGGCTGTTGGCGCCAGCGGTGATGGACAACGCGGTGTTGGCGCCGAAGGTCACGGTCTGGGCGACGCTTACCGTCGCCGGCGTTTGGATCGCCAGCGTGCCGCCGGCCACGATGAGGTTGCCGCCGAGCGTATTACTGCTGCCCGCGCTGCCGTCGCCGAACTGCAACCGGCCATCGGTGACCAGGGTGTCGCCAGAATAGCTGTTGGTGCCCGTCAGGATCGTGGTGCCCAAGCCGATCTGCTGCGCCGCGCCGCTGCCCGAGATGTCGCCGGCGAGTGTCAGCGTCCCGGTTCGGTTGAACGCGAGCACGCCGTCGTTGATGACGTTGCCGATGATCGAGCCGGCGCCGCCGGCGTTGCCGAGTTGCAGCGTACCGCCCGCGATCGTGGTGCCGCCACTGTAGGTGTTCTCGCTGGTCAGGATCGTCGTGCCCGCGCCGATCTGCCGGACAGCGCCGCTGCCCGAGATGACGCCGGAGAAAGTCACTACGTCGCTGCGGTTGAAGGCCAGCGTGCCGTTGTTGGTCACGTCGCCCGTGATGCTGCCAGTCGCGCCACCGTCGCCGATCTGGAGCGTGCCGCCCGAAATCGTCGTGCCCGCCGAGTATGTGTTGCTGCGGGTAAGGATCGTCGTGCCGTGGCCGATCTGCCGCACGGCGCCGCTGCCGGAGATGTCGCCATAGAAGATCACCGCATTGCTGCGGTTGAAGGCGAGCACGCCGTTGTTGACGACGTCGCCGAAGATCGTGCCCGCCCCGCCGCCATTGCCGAGTTGCAGCACACCGTCCAAAATCGTCGTGCCGCCGCTATAGCTGTTGACTCCCGACAGGGTCAGCGTGCCCCCGCCGGTCTTGACCAGCGCGCCGCCGGCGCCTGAAATAACGCCGCTCACCTCGGTCGAAAACCCGTTCGAGCCGACCGTCAGTTCGTTGCCGCCGAGGTTGTAGTCGCCGGCGCCCGCGATCGACCCAGCGCTCAGCTTGCCGTCGCCGTTCGGGCCTAAGCTGCCCGAAAAATCGACCGTGCCGACCAGACTATTGGTGATGGCGGCATTGCCCGCCGTGCTGGTGCCGTAAAAATACAGGCCGCCGTTGTTGGTGATGGCGGCGCCGCCCGCCGTGCCGTTGTCGACGAAAGACAGGACGGCGTTGCTGGTGATGGTGGCGCCGCCCGCCGTGCTGCTGCCGTAGAAAGACAGGCCGTCGTTGTTGGTGATGGTGGCGTTGCCGGCTGTGCTGCTGTCGCTGAAAACCATGGAGCCGCTGTTGGTGATGGTCGCATTGCCCGCCGTGCTGCTTCCGTGGAACGACAGGTTGCCGTTGTTGGTGATGGCGGCGCTGCCGGCTGTGCTGGCGTTCCAGAAATATAGGTATTGGTTGTTGGTGATGGCGGCGCTGCCGCCCGTGCTGTTGTCGTAGAACGACAGGTAGCCCTCGTTGGCGATGGTGGCGCTGCCCGCGCTGGTGCCGTTGCGGAAATTCGTCGTGCCGGTGTTCGTGATGCTGGTGATGCCGCTGGTATCGGCGTTGACGACATCGAACGTGCCGCTATAGCCCGCCACGTTCACAGCACCCAGGATCGCGCCGGCCATGCTTGAATCGCCGAGTTGCAACGTGCCGGCGTTGATCGTCGTGCCGCCGGTGTAGCTGTGTGCGCCCGTCAGAACCGTCGTGTCGGGGCCGCCCTTGGACAAGGACGCCGTACCGGCCAGCGTCGTGCCAATCGCGCCGGGGCCCCAGAGGTAAATGCCGCCCGCGGCCTCGATCGTGCCCGCGCCGGTGGCGGTGCCGCCATAGAAGTTGAGGAACTGCACGCTGAGCTTGTGGCCCGCGGCGATATTCAACGTCGCCCCGGCGGCATTGGTGAAACTGTTCACCCAGGACATGTCGCCGCCGGTGAGCGAGACGCTGCCGCCGCTCTGATTGTTTAAATAGCTCAACCCCATCCGGACGTCGCCGCCGATGACATTGATCTGGCCGCTGTTGTAGACGTTACCCGCTGGCGACAATTGCGCCGTGCCACCGGGGCCTTCGAAGGTGATGACGCCGCCGGCATTGTTGTTGATGTCGCCATTGCTCCTGACGATGCCGTCGGTGCCGACATTGATGGTGGCGTCGTTGTTCAGCACGCTGCCAGTGTCGTAGAGGGCGGCGCGCGCGCCCAGATTGATCCGGCCCGCGCCAGTGTTGGAAATCGACCCGGCGAGCAGGTTGTCATCACCAACGTTGACGACGCCGCCCGCATTGGTCAGGCTGGTGATGCCGCTGGTGTCGGCGTTGACGACATCGAACCTGCCGCCGGATCCCAGCGTGAGTGCGCCGATGATCGCGCCGGTCGCGCCGCCGTTGCCGAGTTGCAGAATGCCGCCCGAAATCGTGGTACCGCCGCTATAGCTGTTGGTTCCCGACAGGGTCAGCGTGCCCGTGCCGATCTTGGCCAGCGATCCACCCGCGCCTGAAATGACGCCGCTCACCTCGGTCGAAAGCCCGTTCGAGCCGACCGTCAGTTGGTTGGCGCCGAGGACATAGCTGCCGGGCCCCGCGATCGAGCCCGCGCTTAGCCTGTGGTCGCCGTTCGGGCCGGTGCTGTACGAAAAATCGACCGTGCCGCCCGAATTGTTGGTGACGGCGGCGTCGCCCGCCGTGCTGGCGTCCCAGAAAGTCAGCTCGTAGTTGTTGGTGATGGCGGCATTGCCGGCCGTGCTAGTGTCGTAGAAATACAGACCGGCGTTGTTGGTGATGGCGGCACCGCCCGCCCTACTGTTCTCGAAGAAAGACAGGCCGGCGTTGTTGGTGATGGTGGCGCCGCCCGCCGTGCTGGTGCCACGGAAAGACAGACTGCTGGTGTTGGTGATGGTGGCATCGCCGGCCGTGCTGTTGTCGAAGAAATACAGATAGCCATAGCTGGCGTTGGTGATGGCGGCATTGCCCGCCGTGCTGGTGTTGTTGAAAGAAAGGTAATTGTCGTTGGTGATGGCGGCGTTGCCCGCCGTGCTGGCGTCGTAGAAGTACAGGTTGCCGTTGTTGGTGATGGCGGCGCTGCCCGCCGCGCTGTTGTTGTAGAAATACAGGTTGCCGTTGTTGGTGATAACGGCGCTGCCCGCCGTGCTGGCGTTGTTGAAATCCAGAGTGGAGGTGTTGGTGATGGTGGCGCCGCCGGCCGTGCTGTTGTCGTAGAAAGCCAGGTAGCCGCTGTTGGTGATAGCGGCGCTGCCGGCGCTGCTGTTGCTGTAGAAGTATAGGCCCCCGTTGTTGGTGATGGCGACGCGGCCACCGTTGGCAACGATGCCGGCGCCGTTGAAGGTGAGGGCACTGCCGTTGATGAAATCGTAATCCGGGCCACCCGCATTGAACGTCCAGCCGTCTATTGTGGTATTTGAGGAAAACGACAGGCTGGTGACGGACGAAGCGCCGAACGTGGCCGTGGTGGTCGGCGCGGCGCCGGAACTCCAGTTGGCGTCGTTATTGTAATTGCCGTCGGCCGGACTGGCGAGCCAGGTCGCGTCCTGCGCCCGGGCCGGAGCCGAATAGGCCGTGGCTGTCAGCGCCGTCGAAACCAGCAATGAGGCGCGCAACAGGCGGCCCGATGACGTTGCGCGGTTCCAAACGACGCCGCGCGATGAAGCAGCGCCGCGGTCGGAGGTCGAAACTGTTCTTGAACCCATGTTCCCCGGCTCCAACAGAGACGCGCGGCCGCTGGATGCCGGATTTCGATTCACCCCCGCCTACGTCATTCCTGTCCGTTTCTGTCATCGCGCGCCGGGAAAGTCCTGAATCGCCCACCGCCATGTTCTGAAGCTTTCCGACATTTTCTGAATGGACCGCATCTGGCCGCGTTTTATGGTAATTGGAGACATTTTTAGCGGCTGTTTGCCGTTGCGGGGGTAGTACGGCGTGTTGCAATTTTTAGGATTTGAACTGGATCGGAAACGCGTGGAACTGCGCGGGCCGGACGGCGCCGTCATCAAGGTCCGGCTGAGAAGCCTCGAAATGTTGAAGTTTTTCGCCTGCAATGCGGGGCGAGTTCTCAGCAAGCAAGAACTGATGGAGGCGGTTTGGCCTGGCGTCCATGTCGCCGAAGATAGCCTGTTCCAGTCCATTCGCGAGCTTCGCAGCGCGCTGGGCGACGAGCAGCGGCAGATCATCAAACTGATGTCCGGCCGCGGTTACCTGTTCGTGGCTGAGGTGTCGGACACGATGGACAGGGACGCGCCGGAACAGCCGGCCCCGCCGTTCGTCCCCGAGACAAACAACGAATCGGCGCTGGGCCGGCACCGTTTTGGCATGCGGCGCCGCGCCGCACTCCTGGCCATGGCGGGACTGGGCGTATCGGCCTTGACGGCGGCGCTCTGGCTGCCCCGTCTCCTGATGGGGTCACCCATGACCATCGCCGTGATGCCCATGGCGGCGGGCGACAACCCGCGGGCCGCCCGGATG
Organism: Mesorhizobium sp. CA13; assembly: GCF_020165235.1. Classification (NCBI taxonomy): domain Bacteria; kingdom Pseudomonadati; phylum Pseudomonadota; class Alphaproteobacteria; order Hyphomicrobiales; family Phyllobacteriaceae; genus Mesorhizobium; species Mesorhizobium sp. CA13. The sequence continues at coordinate 237,132 of NZ_JAIUHS010000004.1, forward strand.
GCGGCTGACGTCACCCGTGACCTCACCGACGGACTCGCGAAAATCGACGCCATCCGAGTGGTGGTTCCTTCCGACGCCGCGAAGGGCGCCGATTACGTCGTCAGCAGCGAACTGGAGAAGGCAGCAACTGCGTGGAATTTGCGTGCGCGCATGACCGAACCGGCAACCGGCGCGGTCAAATGGACAATATCGCTTTCCGTTGATCTGGCCGCCGCCGATGCGCAACGTCAGCAGACCCGCCTGACCGCTGGAATGGGCCACGCGCTGTCGCTGCGCATCAATGCGCTTCAGAATACCGATGAACGCCGGGCCGAAGGCGTGCCGACCGGCCCCGCCAAGGTCGCCATCGAGCAGGCGACGGCCTCGATCGACCAGACGACGCTGGAACGCTTTCGCGCCGCGCAGGTGATCCTGGAAAAAGCCCTTGCCGACGACGCCGACAATGTCGACTTGCAGGTCGCGCTGGCGGCTTTTCAGCTCCGCGGCATTCAGATGGCCTGGTATCCCACCGAAGAGCGAGAGACGGTCGAGACCAGCATCGGGGCGATCATGGCGCGCGCGTTGCGCGCGCAGCCGGACTACATCCCGGTGCTGGAAGCGCATTGCCGGTATCTGTCGACGACAAACCGATTCGTCGAAAGTCTGGTCGCATGCGGCAAGGTGCTCGCCCGCGATCCATGGGATGGGATCGCGCTGTACCTCATCGGGCTGTCCCAGGTTTTCCTCGGCCGCTTCGACGATGCACTCGCCACGTTCAAGCAGGCGGACAGCTTCGATACGCCCCCGGTCGCGCGTTGGACCTGGGCGATTGGGGCAGGTTTCACCTATCTGCTCATGGGCCGCGCCGAAGAAGCCTTGCCCTGGTTGCAACGGTCGATCGCGATCACGTCGGCCAGCGGGCGCACACATCTGCTGTTGGCCGCCGCCTATCAGCAATTGGGCCGCGTCGCCGAAGCCCGGGCGACGATGACCAAGGCCCTTGAGCTGAGGCCCGGCTCGACCACGCTCAATGTGCCGGCGCCGACCAAAAACACCAGCCCGGTGTATCTCAAGGCTTCCGAACGGATCGTGAGCCTGATGGCGGCAGCCGGGCTGCCGGAGAAATAGCGCTGCGCAGGAGTGGTAAGGACAACAGTGTGGGCCCGGCCGAAATCGTCGGACAGTTCTGCCGCCCGACCTAATGGTTCATACGCGGACCAAAATGCGCCCCCTCGGATGCGCTGGCGTAGACCGTCGCGGCCCAGATGAGCGCAGCCGGAAAAATGCGCTTCGAGCGGCCAAACGCCCCCCCATCGTAGGAACGAAAATAGAAGAGAAGCAGAACTTTCGTGTGCAGTTTTTGCACACGGTCTCAGATACCTAGTTGATTTTATTCGCTTATATGTCCAGTCCACGATCGGGGCGATTGCCGCCTTATGCTCTTGGTATCCCGGCATTTTTAGCGTCGATTGGTTGGTTGATGCGGCGGTATGGCCACCGATCCCCATATCGGCGACATATGCGAAGTAGGCAAGCCCCTCTCTCGAGCAGTAAGTCTGAACGCGGTCCTTCTGCGCCTGCCAAATCCTATGGCCTGAAGTGCTGTCTTCTTTCGAGTGCTGGGCGGAATCATTCCGAAATATCGGAAGCTTGCGCCCGGTTTTTGCTGCACCTTGGAAAGTGGCACGCTGTTTTGTGATCTGGTCGATGGTCTTTCAACTGCGGCGAACAAGACGGGGGAACCGCCTTTCCAGGATTGGCAGTTGCCGACCACAAGCAGATGGTGGCCATCCTGGGCTGCGCCGCATTAGGCGTTCGCAGACACAATGGCAAACGGACAAACAGTGAAATCTGCGCCGGGAGCCGGCACCGTTTTCGACTACAGTCGGTCCAGAACGTTACCGCCGCAGCGCGTACACGCGCCCCGCTGGCTCGTTGCCCACCGACAAGGCCATGTCGTCATCCAAAAGCCGCGTGATCCGGGCGAAGCCGGTGAACGCCTTCCTGGCTTCTTCAGCCGACATCTGCCCCGACAAGGCGGCCGCGCAGCAGTTCAGCGCGCATTGATAGACGGGGCCACGTCGCCCGGTCGGCCATTTACGCAAAAACACCATGGCCTCGGCAACACTGTCGATTTCCTCGATAGGGTGTCCCTGCCCGCGTGAGATCCGCACGGGCGAAAAAAAATGCAAATAATCCATCGTATCCTCCCGCTCGGTCGCGACGTGTTCGACCGAACCCCATTAAACGCGCCATCATCCACTTGGTTCCATAAAAAACGGACGCCTGGCAAAAAAAGGGCAGGTTTGCCCGCCGCGACTGCGATGTCGTCGCGCCGGCGCTTGAAAGCGCCACGAATCGGACTCGCCGGTCAGAGTGCAAGCATCATGCCGCGCGATAAGCGCGATCCCCATTGAATATCTTTAAGGCCAAAGCCGGCAAATCAGCCGATTGCCCCTTCCCTGACGTCAGGCGTAACCTTGACGGTCAACGCGTGAGGGCGCGTGCTGCAAGAAGGGGACAATTGCAATGACGATACAAGGCGCATCGCCGGATCTATATAACGAGGATCTCGCACCGGCCAAGATACGAAACTGGGGACCATTCTCGATCTTCAACGTCTGGACGTCGGACGTCCACAGCCTCTGGGGCTATTACCTCGCCGCCAGCCTTTTCCTGTTCTGCGGCGGCTTCGTCAACTTCATCATCGCCATCGGCATCGGCTCGCTCATCATCTACGCGCTGATGAACATGGTCGGCTATGCCGGCGTGAAGACCGGCGTGCCTTACCCAGTGCTCGCCCGTGCATCCTTCGGCATCTGGGGCGCCAACATACCGGCGCTGGTGCGCGCCATCGTCGCCTGCTTCTGGTACGGCGCACAGACGGCGGCCGCTTCCGGCGCCATTGTCGCGCTGCTGATCCGCTCGCAATGGTTCGCCGATTTCAACGCCAACACCCATTTCCTCGGCCACTCCGGACTGGAAGTGATCTGCTTCGTGGTCATCTGGGCGCTGCAGCTGCTGATTATCCAGAAGGGCATGGAGACGGTGCGCCGCTTCCAGGATTGGGCCGGGCCGGCTGTCTGGGTGATGATGCTGATCCTGGCCGTCTATCTCTGCGTCAAAGCGGGGACCTTCGCCTTCACCAGTGACATTCCGATGGATGTGCTGCTCGAAAAGACCAAGGATGCGGGCGTGCCAGGCACGCCGGGATCGTGGACGTCGCTGTTCGCCGTCGCCGCGATCTGGGTGACCTATTTTTCGGCTCTCTATCTCAACTTCTGCGATTTCGCCCGCTATGCACCGGACAAGGCATCGCTGCGCAAGGGCAATATTTGGGGTCTGCCGGTCAATCTCATCCTGTTCTCGCTGGTCGCTGGCGTCACCACCATTGCCGCTTACGACGTCTATCACGAGGTGCTGCTGCACCCCGACCAGATCTCGGCGAAATTCGGCAGCTGGTTCCTGGCCGCGCTCGCCGCGTTGACCTTCGCGGTGGCGACGCTCGGCATCAATGTCGTGGCCAACTTCGTCTCGCCGGCCTTCGACTTCTCCAACGTCTTCCCGCGCCAGATCGACTTCAAGAAGGGCGGCTACATCGCGGCACTGATCGCGCTCGTGCTCTATCCCTTCGCGCCTTGGGAAGGCAGCGCTGCATCCTTCGTCAACATCATCGGCGCGACGATGGGGCCGATCTTCGGCGTCATGATGGTCGACTACTACCTGATCCGGAAGGGGGAGGTCGACGTCGAGGCGCTTTATCGCGAGGATGGCGAGTTCCGCTTCCAGGGCGGCTGGCATGTCAATGCCTTCATCGCTGCCGGCATTGGCGCCGTCTTCTCCTCGATCCTGCCGAACTTCACCAACTGGCTGCCATCCTGGTGGGGCGTCTATGGCTGGTTCTTCGGCGTCGGGATTGCCGGCGTCATCTATTACATGCTGCGCACCGCGGCCGTGGGTGCCGGCGCCAAGACGGCGAAGGCTTGAAATGAGGCAGTAGGCAGGAAGGCAGGGAAAGCAGCCGCCTCCTCCCTACTGCCTACTGCCTACTGCTACCATCTCGGCCAACCGGCGCACCGTGTTCCAGTTGCGCGACGTGCCGATGCCCAGGCGTTTGTGATTGGCGGCCGCGAGCAGCCGTGACCTCGGTCGTTCCCGCGAAAAGACGACCCAGATGTCGCCGCCGCGTGACATCACCTTCTCATCGGCGGCGGCATAGGTCTCGAGCGCCGCCGCCGCATCGTCGGGCACGGGCTTGCGCATTATCCGTACCGCCACCTGGTCACCGGTCTCGGCGGATTCAGCCGGAAACGGATTGCCGGCTGCAAGCCTCAGCCAATCTTCGGCAGCGCGCACGATGATGTCGACATGGCGGCCGAAAGCTTTTTTGAAGGCGGCTTCGAGACGCTGCTCGAGAACGGCGACGTCCGTCGCCGGCGCCTCGAAGACAAGATTGCCCGTCGCCACGAGCGTACGGACATTCTTCAGCCTGAGGTCCTCCGCCATCGCCCTCAGGTCGGACATCACGACCCGGCGCCCTTCTCCCAGGACGATGCTGTAGAGAAGGGCGACATAAGTCTGCATCAGATGCCGAACCGCGCCTGGTGCGGCCTATACCAGGCGCGATTGTTCGACCGCCGCCTCGATGAAGCTGGCGAACAGCGGATGCGGGTCGAGCGGCCGGCTCTTCAGCTCGGGGTGGTATTGCACGCCGATGAACCAGGGATGGTCGGGGTATTCGACCGTTTCGGGCAGCACGCCGTCGGGCGACATGCCGGCAAACACCAGGCCGCAATCCTCCAGCCGCTGCTTATAGTCGATATTGACCTCGTAGCGGTGGCGGTGACGCTCGGAAATTTGCGTGTCGCCATAGATGTCGGCGATCTTGGAACCCTTGGCGAGCTCGGCCTGATAGGCGCCGAGCCGCATCGTGCCGCCGAGATCGCCGGTTGCCCGGCGCTTCTCCAGCATGTTGCCCTTCAGCCACTCCGTCATCAGGCCGACGACCGGCTCCTTGGTCGGGCCGAACTCGGTCGAGGAGGCCTCATCGACCCCGGCCAGGGATCGCGCCGCCTCGATGCAGGCCATCTGCATGCCGAAGCAGATGCCGAAATACGGCACCTTGCGCTCACGCGCGAATTTCGCCGCCAGGATCTTGCCTTCCGAGCCGCGCTCGCCGAAACCGCCGGGCACCAGGATGCCATGCACCTTTTCCAGCCACGGCGTCGGATCCTCCTTCTCGAAGATTTCCGATTCGATCCAGTCGAGCTTGACCTTGACGTGGTTGGCCAACCCGCCATGCGACAGCGCCTCGATCAGCGATTTATAGGCGTCCTTGAGGCCGGTATATTTCCCGACGATGGCAATGGTCACCTCGCCTTCCGGATTGTGGATGCGGTTGGACACGGCCTGCCACGGCTCCATGCGCGGCTTCGGCGCCGGGTCGATGCCGAAAGCGGCCAGCACTTCCGAATCGAGCCCTTCCTTGTGGTAAGCCATGGGCACGTCGTAGATGTGCGGCACGTCGAGCGCCTGGATGACCGCGCTCTCCCTGACATTGCAGAACAGGGACAGTTTTCGGCGCTCTTCCTTGGGAATGGCTCGGTCGGCGCGGACCAGCAGGATGTCGGGCGCGATGCCGATGCCGCGCAGCTCCTTGACCGAATGCTGGGTCGGCTTGGTCTTCAATTCGCCCGCGGTCGGGATATAGGGCATCAGCGTCAGATGCACATAGACGGCGTTGTTGCGCGGCAGGTCGTTGCCGAGCTGGCGGATCGCCTCCAGGAAAGGCATCGCCTCGATGTCGCCCACGGTGCCGCCGATTTCGCACAGCACGAAATCATAGTCGTCATTGCCGTCGAGGACGAAATTCTTGATCTCGTCGGTGACGTGCGGGATGACCTGCACAGTGGCGCCGAGATAATCGCCGCGCCGCTCGCGCTCGATGATGTTCTTATAGATACGGCCGGTGGTGATGTTGTCCTGCTGGTTGGCGGAACGACCAGTGAACCGTTCGTAATGGCCAAGATCGAGATCGGTCTCCGCGCCGTCATCTGTGACGAACACCTCGCCATGCTGATACGGCGACATCGTGCCTGGATCGACATTGAGGTAGGGATCGAGTTTTTTGATGCGTGCGCGATAACCCCGCGCCTGCAAGAGAGCCCCTAGGGCCGCTGCGGCAATGCCTTTTCCAAGTGAGGAGACCACGCCGCCTGTGATGAATACATATCGCGCCATGGGAGTCATCGCTTAACGCGGCCGGATTGATTCCGCCAGAGAAAAAACCGCCGCTAAGGCTTTTTCCCAAGAAGGCGCTCGAACCGTGATCCGAAAATGGGATCCGGTTTTCGGATAGGCCCATCTCGAACGGGCTGGCCCGTTCCACTGGAACGCGACCGTGAACGAGGCAAAACAAAAGGGCCGGCTGAACCGGCCCTTTTGGCACGCTGCTGCAAACGTCAGATGATGACGACCTTGGTGCCGACCTTGACACGGCTGTAGAGGTCCATGACGTGCTCGTTCATCATGCGGAAACAGCCATTGGAAGCGCTGGTTCCGATCGACTGCGGCGCGATGGTGCCGTGGATGCGCAGATGCGTGTCCTTCTTGCCGTCATAGAGGTAGATGGCGCGAGCGCCGAGCGGATTCTGACCGCCGCCGGGCATGCCGTCCTTGTACTGGGCATAATGCTTGGGCTCGCGCTTCTGCATGTCCAGCGTCGGAATCCAGCGTGGCCACTCCTGCTTGTCGCCGACCGCCACGGTGCCCTTGAACTGCAATCCTTCGCGGCCGACCGCGATGGCGTAGCGGCGGGCGGTGGACGATGATTCCACCAGATAGAGCCGGCGAGCACTCGTATCGATGACGATCGTGCCGGCCTCGTAACCGGTGAATTCCACGTCCTGTGGCACGAACTCCGGCTTTACCTTGAATGGCTTCTTGGCGTTTTTCCTGGCGAGCGCCGAATCCAGCGCACGGGTCTCAGGCAGATAATTGATCGAGGGCGATGCCATCTGGCCGCCAAATAGTCCGGCGAACAGGCCGCCGCCGGTGCGCTGCTTCTGGCCGGGCAGCTCGCTGCGCAATTCGCCATTATTGCCGGTCAGCGCAACGTTCATCACCTCGGCCGATTCCGATTCGGCCGAAGGAATCGGCTCGATCGGCGTCAACGGCTCGATGATCTTCGTGATCTTCTTGACCGACTTGGCCGCGGCCACTTCGGTCGCCGGGGCAGTCTTGCCTCTCTTGGCCAGGAACGCCTGCCGTTCCGCCTCGGCCTTCGCCTTCGCCGCCTCGCGCATCGCCATCTTCCTGGCTTCCAGCGCCTTGGCCTTGGCAGCTTCCCTGTCGGCAACGATCTTGGCCTCGATCTTTTTGATCTGGGCGAGATCGTCCGGTGTCGGATTTTTCTTCTTCTTGAGAAGCCTCAACTGTGCCGCATCGCTCTTGGCTGCGACGTTGATGGCGTCGGTCTTGCCGACCGACTGATTGGCGGCCAAATTGGCTGGCACGCCGGCGAAAGCCGGGGAGCTCATGCCGAGTGCGGCGCAAAGTCCCAGGAAGATGAAGCTGCGAAGCTGCATGGCGAAGATCCGATCGTTCGATATTTGTTGCCCACGGCGTCGCCCGGCGTCCCCCAAGGACACCGAAAATGCCGCGCGCAATCTATAGTCGAATAAGCGCGGGCGCCTCAAGCGCGAGGCCGCTGCACTTCCCGTCGAATCTTCGTGATGCCGCCGCATTTGCCGCGACTGTGGTCAAACGACAACAGATCGGCTTATGAAGATCAGAGCGCCGAGAGACTGGCCGCGAGAACCCGAGCTGAAAGCAGTTCGGTTGCGACGCCCGCAAGCGCCGGAAGCCGGCGTTCGCACGCCGGCATTACCTTGCTGTCACATGGTCTTGAGAAGGAGCCAGACTACTGGTTCGGAACCTGCGGGGCTGCGGGCGCGGTGCTGGTGCCGTTGGCCGCCGGCGGCGTGGCCGGAGCATTGGCTGGCGGCGTCGTCGCGGCTCCGTTGCCGGAAGGCGGCGTCGGCTCGGCATTGCCTGAAGGCGGCGTCGGGGTGGTCGTGCCAGGCAATTGGTTGAGTACGCCCTTGCCGGCGCCGTCCGATGTCGCGGGAACGCGGTCGAGAATGTCGATCGGCTTCTCGCCGTAGCGGGCAATGATCGACAAGGTCAGCGACGTCACGAAGAAAGCGGCCGCCAGAATCGCCGTCGCCCGGGTCAGCGCATTGGCGGCGCCGCGCGCCGTCATGAAGCCGGATCCGCCACCAATGCCAAGGCCGCCGCCTTCGGAGCGCTGCAGCAGCACAACGCCGACAAGGGCCAGAACGACCATGAGATGGATGACGATCAGTACGGTTTGCATAGTTTATCCTGGCAATGCCCTGCCCGGCCGCGGACACGACCGGGGAATTGGAGGCGGCTCAATACAATGCTTTCACGGCATTTCCAAGCCCGTGGCCGGAATATGGGAAGCAAGGCGCCCTTTACAACGATTTCCCGTGCGCCGCGGCAGCTTCGGCGCCGCGCGAAGTCATCAAGAGATGCTGCGATAGGCTTCCGCGATGCCCAGGAAGTCGGCCGCTTTCAGGCTGGCGCCGCCGACCAGCGCGCCGTCGACATTCCTGACCCCAAGCAGTTCCACTGCATTGGACGGCTTGACCGAACCGCCATATAGAATGCGCATCTTGCCCGCGGCGGTGCCGAGCTTCTCCGACAGTTTTTCGCGAATATGCGCATGCGCCTCGGCTACATCCGCGACGGTCGGCGTCAGGCCGGTGCCGATCGCCCACACCGGCTCATAGGCAACGATCGTGTTGGACGCGGTGGCGCTTGCCGGCACCGAACCGGCAACCTGGCGTGACAACACGTCCAGCGTCGCGCCCGCTTCGCGCTCCTGCCGCGTCTCGCCGATGCAGACAATGGCCACAAGCCCGGCGCGCCAGGCGGCGGAGGCCTTGGCCTGAACTGTGGCATCATCCTCGCCGCGCTGTTCGCGGCATTCGGAATGGCCGACGATGACGTGGGTCGCGCCCGCATCCTTCAGCATCTCCGCGGAGATGCACCCGGTATAGGCGCCGCTCTCCTTGGCGTGGCAATCCTCACCGCCGGCATGAACCGGCGTACGCGACAGAATCTCGGCGGCATGGGCGAGCAAGGTCGCGGGAACGCAGACCAGCGCCTCGGTATCTGCGTCGAGCCCGCTCATGAAACCGTTGCCGATCATCCTGAGTTCGTTGAGCGAGGCGCTGGTACCGTTCATTTTCCAGTTGCCTGCGACGAGCGGGCGAATTCCTGGCGTCATCGTTTGCTTCTCCGGGTGACATTCGGCTGGCGTTCTCACTACCAAAATCAAGCCACAAAGCAATCGACAGTGGACCGGAAGGGCGCTATTGCGCTTGTTTCAGACTCGGCGCATCCGAAATGCGCATAAATCGGAAGTAACGATGCTTGGTATATTGAGAAGCGCGGCGGGCACCTGGGTCGCGAAGTTACTGCTTTCGCTGCTGGTGGTCAGTTTTGCGGTCTGGGGCGTATCGGGACGGCTGATGGGTGGCCTTGCCGGCCACGACTCCGTCATCACGGCTGGCGGCACCAAGGTGTCGATCAACGAATACCGCCTTGCCTATGACCGCCAGCTCGCCGTCATGTCGCAGCAGTTCGGCCAACGCCTCACCCACGAACAGGCAAAGGCGCTCGGCGTCGACAACCAGGTGTTGGCGCAGCTTGTTTCGGGCGCGGTCCTCGACGAACAGGCTCGCAAGCTCGGCCTTGGCCTGTCCAAGGACCGGCTGGCCGAACTCACCCGCGAGGATCCGGCGTTCAAGGGCCCCGGCGGACAGTTCGACCGGAGAGCCTTCGAATACAGACTGCGTGAGGTCGGCATGCGCCCGGAGGATTATTTGAAGAATCGGGCCCAGGTCGCGGTGCGCCAGCAGATCGTCGAGGCGGTTTCGGACGGCCTCAAGGCGCCTGACACCTTCTTCAAGGCGGTGGCCCTGTACCGTGGCGAGGATCGTACGGTCGACTATCTGACCTTGCCGAAGGCGCTGGTCGAACCCATCGAGGCGCCGAGCGACAGCGCGCTGCAGGCCTATTTCGAGGCCAACAAGAAGACCTATGCCGCGCCCGAATACCGCAAGTTTTCCTATGTCAGGCTCGAGCCGCAGGACATCATGGATACGAGCTCGGTGACCGACGCCCAGGTCAGCGACGACTACAACAAGAACAAGGCGCGCTACACCACTCCGGAGATGCGCACCATAGAGCAGCTTGTGTTCAAGACGCCAGACGAGGCCAAGGCCGCGCTCGATTCCTTGAAGTCCGGCGCAACCTTCGACAAGCTCGTCACTGCGGAAGGCAAGACCCCGGCCGACACGCTGCTCGGAACGCTCGCCAAGGACAAGATCGCCGACAAGGCGGTCGCCGACGCTGCTTTTGCGCTCAACGTCAATGAGGTGAGCCCTGTCGTGCAGGGTGCCTTCGGTCCCGTGCTGCTGCGCGTCACCGAGATCAAGCCCGAAGTCGTGAAGCCGCTGGCCGAAGTGTCGGACCAGATCCGCAAGGACCTGGCACTGGGCGAGGCAAGCCGCATCCTTCTGGACGTGCACGACAATTACGAGGACAGCCGCGCCGCCGGCAGTTCGCTGGCTGACGCCGCCGCCAAGCTGAAGTTGAAGGTCGTCACCGTCGACGCGATCGATCGCAGTGGCCTGCGGCCCGATGGCTCCATCGTCAAGGACCTGCCGGAATCGCCTGCTCTGATCAAGGCTGCCTTCGAAGCCGAACCGAATACCGAAAACGAGGCGCTGACCACGGCCGATAACGGCTTCATTTTCTATGAAGTGGCTTCGATCACGCCGGCCCGCGACCGCACGCTGGACGAAGTTCGCCAGAAAGTCGTTGCCGATTGGACTGCGGCCGAGACGGCCAAGCGGTTGACCGCCAAGGCGCAGGAGCTGGAAAAGCGGCTCAAGGCCGGCGCAACGCTCGACGTCATCGCCGGCGAGCTCAAGCTGGAAAAGCAGACCAAGCGTGGCCTGAAGCGCGAGGCCGACGACGCCGATTTCGGCAAGGAAGGTGCAGCGGTGATGTTCGGCGTCGGCGAAGGCGGCACCGGCCTGATCCCCTCTCCCACCAGCGACGCGCAAATCCTGTTCAAGGTCGCCGAGGTGTTCGAACCCGCCGGGGCCGACGCCAGTTCGGTGCCCGAGGACGCGCGCAAGTCCTTCACCGCCGGCATGTCGGACGACCTGCTCGACCAGTTGGTAGCGCAGTTGCAGACGCAGTACGGCGTCCGCGTCGACCAGGCTGCCGTTGCCCAAGCCTCGACAAGATGAGCGCGCTGAAAACCCATATCGCCAAGGTCGCGGCCGGCACCGCCCTGTCCTTCGACGAGGCGCGCGAAGCCTTCGACATCATCATGTCGGGCGATGCTACGCCCGGTCAGATCGGCGGCTTCCTGATGGCATTGCGTGTGCGCGGCGAGACGGTGGACGAGATTTCGGGCGCCGTCGCCACCATGCGCGCCAAGATGCTTCGCGTCGACGCACCTGTCGGCGCCATCGACATCGTGGGCACCGGCGGCGACAATTCGCACTCCGTCAACATCTCGACGGCATCCGCTTTCGTCATCGCTGCCAGCGGGGTTCCGGTGGCCAAGCATGGCAATCGCGGGCTGTCTTCGCTCACTGGTGCGGCCGACGTCCTGACCGCGCTCGGCGTCAAGATCGATCTCACGCCGCAGGCCATCGGCCGCTGCATCCACGAGGCCGGGGTCGGCTTCATGTTCGCGCCGGCACATCACCCGGCGATGAAGCATGTCGGCCCGACCCGCGTGGAGCTCGGCACCAGGACCATCTTCAACTTGCTCGGTCCGCTCTCCAATCCGGCCGACGTGCGCCGGCAGATGGTCGGCGTGTTCATGCCGGAATGGATCATGCCGGTGGCCGAGACGCTGAAGGCATTGGGCACCGAGCATGCCTGGGTCGTTCATGGTGACGGCTACGACGAGATCACCACCACGGGCGAAACGCATGTCGCCGAACTGATCGGCGGCGAGATCCGCACCTTCACCTTGACGCCCGAAACGGTTGGTCTGGCCCGTCACACCAAGGAAGAACTGCGCGGCGGCGACGCTGCCTACAACGCCGAGGCGTTGCGCGCTATGCTGGGTGGCGCCGTGGGCGCTTTTCGCGACACCGTGCTGATGAACGCCGGTGGCGGCTTGGTGGTGGCTGGCAAGGCGACGACGCTCGCCGACGGCATGGCGACGGCGGTGCAAGCCATCGACAGCGGTCGGGCGCTGCAGGTTCTCGACCGGCTGGTCGAGATTTCGAACGGTTAGACAGATGTCGGACATCCTGCGCAAGATCGAGGCCTACAAGCGCGACGAGATCGCGACGGCCAAGGCGCGCGTGCCGCTGGCCGAGATCAAGGCGCGGGCGAAAGACACTGACGCGCCGCGCGGCTTTCTCGCGGCACTTGAGGCGAAGCGCAGATCCGGCGGCTTCGCGCTGATCGCCGAGATCAAGAAGGCAAGCCCGTCCAAGGGCTTGATCCGCGCCGACTTCGATCCGCCAGCGCTCGCGCGGGCCTATGCAAAGGGCGGCGCCGCCTGTCTTTCGGTGCTGACCGATGCACCGTCCTTCCAAGGCGCGCCGGAATTTCTCACCAAGGCAAGAGCCGCTGTCACCCTGCCCGCGCTGCGTAAGGATTTTCTGTTCGATCCTTATCAGGTCCATGAAGCTCGCGCCTGGGGGGCGGACGCCATCCTGATCATCATGGCCAGCGTCGATGACGATTTGGCGAGCGAGCTTGAAGCGACGGCATTCGAACTCGGCATGGATGCGCTGATCGAGGTCCACGACGAGGCCGAGACGGAGCGCGCACTGAAGCTGTCGTCGCAATTAATCGGCATCAACAACCGTAATCTGCGGACATTCGAGACCCGTCTCGAAACCTCGGAACGACTGCGGGCGATGGTGCCGGGCGGTTACTTGCTGGTCAGCGAAAGCGGCATCTTCTCTCATGACGACTGCCTCAGATTGCAAAAGAGCGACATCGGCACCTTCCTGGTCGGCGAAAGTTTGATGCGCCAGCAGGATGTGACCGCCGCAACGCGCGCGCTGCTCACCGGCAAGGCAGCGGCCGAGGCTGTCTGACGATGACGGCCGCCCTCACCCATCTCGGCGCGCAGGGCCAGGCCAACATGGTCGATATTGGCGGCAAGGACGAAACGACGCGCACCGCTGTCGCCGAGGGTTTCGTCTCGATGCGGCCCGAGACGCTGAAGATGATCCTGGCCGGCAATGCCAAGAAAGGCGATGTGCTGGGCACCGCGCGCATAGCCGGCATCATGGCGGCGAAGAAGACGCATGAGCTGATCCCGCTCTGCCATCCGCTGCTCTTGACCAGGGTCTCCGTCGACATTGAGCCCGATCCTGCCCTGCCCGGACTGAAGATCACCGCGCTGGCGCGCGTCAACGGCAAGACCGGCGTCGAGATGGAAGCGCTCACCGCGGCTTCGGTTGCCTGCCTGACCATTTACGACATGGCCAAGGCGGTCGACCGCGCCATGGTCATCACCGGCATCCGGTTGGTCGAAAAGACCGGCGGCAAGTCGGGCGACTACAAGGCCGCTGGCGAAGATGGGGCGGTCGCCTGATGGCGCTGCTTCCGGTCGCAGCAGCGCTCGAACGCCTGCTGGAGGGTGCTGCGCCGCTTGCGAGCGAAAGTGTTTCGCTCCTCGAGGCCGTGGATCGTGTTCTCGCGGAACCGGTGGTGGCGTTGCGCACCCAGCCGCCCTTCAACGCCTCTGCCATGGACGGATACGCGGTCCGCGCCATCGATGTCGCGTCCGTGCCGTCCCGGCTTTCGGTGATCGGCATGGCGGCGGCCGGGCGCGGCTTTGACGGCGCCGTCGGCAAGGCGCAGGCCGTGCGCATCTTCACCGGTGCTCCGCTGCCGCAAGGCGCAGACACCATCGTCATCCAGGAAAATGTTCGTGACCTCGGCGGCGGCAGCATCGAGGTGGTCGAACCGACGGCCGAGGGTCGCAACATCCGCCGCTTCGGGCTCGATTTCTCCGAAGGCGACATCCTGCTGGAAAAAGGCCGCGTGCTCGATCCGGCAGCACTGTCGCTTGTCGCCTCGGCCAACCATCCCCAGGTGGGCGTCGTAAAGCGACCGCTGGTTGCCATCATCGCCACCGGCGATGAGCTGCTGCCGCCCGGCAGCGAACTCGGCCCCGACCAGATCATTTCGTCAAACGCCTATGGCGTCGCCGCCGCCGCGCAATCGGTCGGTGCGCATGCGCTTGATCTCGGCATTGCTGCCGATCGCGAGGAAGCCATCGCGGCGCTGGTCAGGAAAGCGGTCACGGCCGGCGCTGATGTCATCGTCACGCTCGGCGGCGCCTCGGTCGGCGACCACGATCTGATCCATGACGTGCTGACCGGCGAAGGCATGACGCTCGGTTTCTGGAAGATCGCCATGCGTCCCGGCAAGCCGCTGATGTTCGGCCGCCTCGGCGACATCAGGTGCATCGGCCTACCCGGCAATCCGGTGGCGAGCCTCGTCTGCTCGCAACTGTTCCTGAAACCGCTTCTGGCACGCCTCGGCGGCCGCAATTTCCGGCAAGATATCCGTCAGGCACGGCTGGGCGCCGCGATGCAGGCCAATGATCTGCGCCAGGACTATGTGCGGGCGGCGGTCAGGCAAGAGGCCGGCATGCTGGTGGCAACCCCTTTCAGCATCCAGGATTCCTCGATGCTGAGGATGCTGGCCGACGCCAACGGACTGATCGTGCGCGAACCATTTGTATCCACCGCGGCTGCAGGAGACGCTTGCAGCGTTCTCATGCTGAGGTGAATATTCCCCGTATAACCCGCTGATTCTAGCGACAAATCAGATCGTTGACTCCGCTAGCAAAACTCGTGTCAGCGGATGCGCCGGATCGGCCAGGCCTTCGACAATGTCGTAATGATGTCGGTCCGGCTCGACCACCGCGCTCGTGACGGCACCAAGCCCTGTCCAGATATTGGCCAGCAAGGCGCTCTGGCGCAAGAACTCGGACCGCTCGCCGCCTCCGGCCCAGCACGTGATGCGCGCGCCATCCATGGGCCGCAGCAGCGCCGGACTTTCCGTCAGCGCCTCGGCTTCATCGATTTTCAGCGCCGCGTTCATGCCGGTGCGCATGAGCGGACGCAGGTCGTGCAGGCCTGAAATCGAAACGACGTGGCGTATGCGCCTTGCCACGTCGGCTGCCAGGGGCGTTGACGTCGTCGCCATGCGGCTGGCGAGATGGCCGCCGGCCGAATGCCCGGTCAGCATAAGCGGTCCCCCGACCATCGCCGCCGCCTTGCCGATCGCCGCGCCGATCTCGTGGGAGATGCCGGCGATGCGTATGTCGGGGCAGAGCGTATAGGACGGCATCGCCACGGCAAAGCCGCTGTCAACCGAGCCCCTGGCGAGATGCGACCAGGTATCCTTGTCGGACTCCAGCCAGTAGCCGCCATGAATGAACACGACGAGCCCCTTGGGCATGGCGGCGGGAAGGAAGAGATCGAGCCGGTTGCGCGGCCTGTCGCCATAGGCGATATCGAGCTGAGCCCTGCCCTTTGCCGCAAGCGCATCGCGAAATGCCTGCGCTGGTTCGACCCATGCAGCCGGCCAGCGATCGCTGCCGGCGATGTTGGCGCCATTGGCGTAGGCATTGTCCCAATCGGCAATGCGATGTTCGAGCATCGGCACCCTCCCCCGGACGGCATCGTTTCAGCGCTAGCAATGGCCATCGACAGCGGCAACGTCAATGCTCCCGGAGCAAAACATTTTAGGCTTGAAACAAATTTCGACTGGTGCGATCCTGTGCCTTGTTCAGCGATGGGCGTGAGGCAGACAGGGGCAGCCGAAAATGCTTGGGCCATCAGCGCATATCGATACCTTCACGCGCGATAACCTGCCGCCGCCCGACCAGTGGCCGGACTTCCTGCTCGACGGCTTCGACTATCCCGAGCGGCTCAATGCCGGCGTCGAACTGACCGACAGGCTGGTCGAGAAAGGCCTCGGCGACCGTACCGCGCTGATCGGCAATGGCCGCCGCCGCACCTACAAGGAATTGTCCGACTGGACGAACAGGCTGGCGCATGCGCTGGTCGAGAATTACGGCGTCAAGCCAGGCAACCGGGTGCTGATCCGTTCGGCCAACAACCCCGCAATGGTGGCCTGCTGGCTGGCCGCCACCAAGGTCGGCGCCGTCGTGGTCAACACCATGCCGATGCTGCGCGCCGGCGAACTGGCCAAGATCGTCGACAAGGCCGAAATCACCACAGCGCTGTGCGACACCAGGCTGATGGACGAGATGACCGCCTGCGCCAAGGACAGCGCGTTCCTCAAGCAGGTCATCGGTTTCGACGGTACTGCCAACCACGATGCCGAACTCGATCGCGCAGCCCTCGACAAACCCGTGACATTTGCCGCGGTGCAGACCGGGCGCGACGACGTCGCCCTGCTCGGCTTCACCTCGGGCACGACGGGCGTGCCGAAGGCGACGATGCATTTTCACCGCGACCTCCTGATCATCGCCGACGCCTACGCCCGCGAGATCCTGCAGGTGACGCCGGACGACATCTTCGTTGGCTCGCCGCCGCTGGCCTTCACCTTCGGCCTTGGCGGGCTCGCCATCTTCCCGCTGCGTTTCGGCGCCGCGGCGACGCTGCTGGAACAGGCCACGCCGCCCAACATGGTCCACATCATCGAAAGCTACAAAGCGACAATCTCCTTCACCGCGCCCACCGCCTATCGCGCAATGCTCAAGGCCATGGACGAAGGGGCCGATTTATCGTCGCTGCGGGTCGCGGTTTCAGCCGGCGAGACCTTGCCCGCGCCGGTCTTCGAGGAATGGACTGAGAAGACCGGCAAGCCGATCCTCGACGGCATCGGCGCCACGGAAATGCTGCATATTTTCATCTCCAACCGCTTTGACGACATGAAGCCCGCTTCCACCGGCAAGGCCGTTGGCGGCTATCAGGCGCGCATCGTCGACGAGGAAATGCGTGAAGTGCCGCGCGGCACCGCAGGCAGGCTCGCGGTGCGGGGACCGACCGGCTGCCGCTACATGGCCGATGCCAGGCAGAGCGACTATGTCCGCGACGGGTGGAACCTCACAGGCGACACGTTCTGGCAGGACGAGGACGGTTTCTTCCACTTCGCCGCGCGCTCCGACGACATGATCGTCAGTGCCGGCTACAACATCGCCGGCCCCGAGGTCGAAGCGGCGCTGCTAGCGCATGCCGATGTCGCCGAATGCGCGGTGGTCGGAGCCGAGGATGCAGAGCGCGGCCAGATCGTCGAGGCGCATGTGGTGCTCGTACAAGGCGTGGCGCCGGACGCAATGACCGTCAAGCGCCTGCAGGACCATGTCAAGGCGACGATCGCGCCCTACAAATACCCGCGCTCGGTAAAATTCATCGCCGCTTTGCCCAAGACGCAGACCGGCAAGATCCAGCGCTTCCGGCTGCGCGCGGAGAAGATCAATTGAGCAAGCCCTACGACCCTTCCACCGAGGGCGCGGAAATGTCGTTCAAGGAGCGCATGTCCTACGGCGACTATCTGCATCTGGAAAAGGTGCTCGAGGCGCAGCAGCCGCTTTCGTCAGCCCATGACGAGATGCTGTTCATCATCCAGCACCAGACATCGGAACTCTGGATGAAGCTCGCGCTGCACGAAATCGGCGCCGCAATCCGCTCCATCCGCGCCGACCGTCTCGAACCGAGCTTCAAGATGCTTTCGCGCGTCGCGCGCATCTTCGAGCAGCTCAACAATGCCTGGGACGTGCTGCGCACGATGACGCCCAGTGAATACACCGAATTCCGCGATGCGCTCGGCCAGTCCTCGGGCTTCCAGTCCTGGCAATACCGCGCCATCGAATTCATGGCCGGCAACCGCAACCTCGCAATGCTCGGGCCGCACAAGCATCGGCCGGACCTCAGCGAGAAACTGGAGGCGATCCTGGCGCAGCCGTCGCTCTACGACGAGGCGCTGCTGCTGCTCGCCCGCAACGGCTTCGACATCGGCGCCGACGCAAGGCGAACGGACTGGCGCGAAACGCGGACCGAGAACGAAGAGGTCCTGGTCGCCTGGCAGACCATCTATCGCGACCCGCAGCGCTACTGGATGTTCTACGAACTCGCCGAGAAGTTGGTCGACTTCGAGGATTATTTCCGCCGATGGCGCTTCAACCACGTCACCACGGTCGAGCGCATCATCGGCATGAAGCGCGGCACCGGCGGCACATCGGGCGCGTCCTATCTGAAGAAGATGCTGGAGGTCGAGTTGTTCCCGGAGCTGTGGAAGGTCCGCACCCGGCTCTGACGCAGCTTTGAGTGCATATCGTTATCTCGAAACCGCTGCGCTTTTCTGAGCGACAGGCTCTTAAGTCACCGCCGCCTTGACGGCGAAACGCGCCTCCTGCCAGGCGTCCGTGCGCAAAATGTCTTCCAGCACCTCGACCGCCTGCCAGACATCGACATAGCCGACATAAAGCGGCGTGAAGCCGAAGCGAATCGTGGATGGCGCGCGGAAATCGCCGATCACGCCGCGCTCGATCAGGGCCCGCATCACCTGATAGCCATGCGGGTGGAGGAACGACACCTGGCTGCCGCGCTCATTGCCGTCGCGCGGGCTTTCGAGTTCGAGGCCGTAGACGCCGCATTTTGCCTCGACGAGCTGGATGAACAGATCGGTCAATGCGATGCTTTTCCTGCGCACTTCTGCCATGTCGACGTCGTTCCAGACATCGAGCGCCCCTTTGAGCGCGCGCATCGACAGCACAGGCTGCGTGCCGCAGAGAAACCGGTGGATACCTGTGCCGGCAGCAAAACCCTGTTCGAAGGCGAAAGGCCGCGCATGGCCCCACCAGCCGCTGAGCGGCTGGCGGACATCGCCATGGTGGCGCTCGGCCGCGTAGATGAAGGCCGGGGCACCCGGGCCGCCATTGAGATATTTGTAGGTGCAGCCGACGGCGAAATCTGCGTTCGAACGGTCGAGCTCGACCGGCAGGGCGCCGGCGGTATGGCAGAGATCCCAGACGATCAGCGCGCCGGCATCATGCGCCCTGCGCGTCAGCGCGGCCATGTCGCGCAGCTGCCCGGATTTGTAGTTGACGTGGTTGACCAGGATGACCGCAACGCGCTCATCGATCAGTTCTTCTATGGTCGGCGCATTGACACCCTCAAGACGCAGCATCGTGCTCGGCCGCGTCGAGGCAACGCCTTCGGCCATATAGAGATCGGTCGGAAAGCTGTCCCCCTCGGCGACGATGACCGACCTGTCCAGCCGCATCCCGAGTGCCGCATGCAGCACCTTGTAGATGTTGATCGAGGTGGTATCGCAGACCACCGTCTGGCCGGCGGCGGCCCCGATCAGGCGCCCGAGCTGGTCGCCGAGTTCGACCGGCATGTCGAACCAGCCGGCGGTGTTCCAGGCGCGGATGAGATCCTGCGCCCACTCCTGCGTGGCGGCCTTCTGCAGCTCGCCGAACACGGCGGGCGAAGCGGCGCCGAGCGAATTGCCGTCGAGATAGATCACCCCTTGAGGCAAGGTGAAGCGGTCACGCATGGCACGCAGCGGATCCGCGGTGTCCATTGCCTCGATCGCTGCGAGATCGGGAATTTTGCTCATGGTCACGATGTTCCTCGGTGAGAAGAGCGCCCCGGAAACGGGCCGGCCGTTTTGCCGCCGGGGCAAGGGCTGGCCGCATAGAGGCGCAAAAACAGGGTGAACGCCCGGTTCGATCTTTGCTCGATTTCCGGCCGAGGCAACTCCTCGAGCACCCCGACGATCCGGCGAACCTGGAGATCGCCGATCAAAAGCCGGACGTAGATGTCGGCGGCTTCGGCAGGATCGTCACAGGCGATCAGGCCGGCCCGACTTGCGGTTCGAAGCAGGTCGCCAACAAGCGGCATTATGGTATTGCGGCCGAATTGCGCGATCGACTGGCCAAGCGTGCCTGTATCGTTGACGTCGCCGGCTGCGGCGCGATTGAGCGCCACCGCCTTGTCGCCCGTCACAAGGGTCAGCAGGACTGGCCCGAGCAAGTTCAGGGTTTCGAGCGGATCGCGCGCCTGGCGAAGGGCGTCCTCCAGCAGCTTCCTTGCTTCTCCCGCATTGGCTTCGATCAGGGATCGAAACAGGACCTGCTTGTTGCCGTACCAGTTGTAGAGGGTTTCGTTCGAGGCCGATGCCCGCTTGGCGATGGCAAGCAGGGAGGCGCTTTTGTAGCCGGTTTCCCGGAGCACCGCATAGGCGGCCTCCTCTATCCGTTCACGTCGCGCGGCCTGCTTCGGCGTGGTCATTGGTGTCCCTCTTCGAAAACCGTACATTGTTATACGGTTTAGTCAAGCGAGCCGGAAGCAAGGAGCGAACGAACGCAGCCCGTCGCATTCGGTGATGCCTGGCCGCTTTCCGGCAGGAAGTTGGCATTTTGGTTTCGTTTCGTTCACGAGCCGCGGAGATTTTGATCCGCCCCAAAAGGCAGCCGGCACCTGCCGGTCACACAGTTTGCAGGCTTGTACCAACAGTGGAGATCGGCCGGGCCACAGGCCATTAACCAAAATAGTTTCAAAGAGGCTGAGAGCGCATTGACGACAGACGGCGCTGGCAGGATGCTGGCTGCGGGAGGGCCTTTCGTTTCCGCCGCCTTAACGAATTCATTAAACTTTAAATGGTTGCGGAACACAACTGGAACAGATAGTGTTTGTTCTGGGTTTGTTTTCTGATTCTGATTCCAGACCCTTCGTGCAATGCCTTTGGGGGCCGCCATGCTCACGCGCAAGCAACATGAACTCTTGATGTTCATCCATGAACGGCTGAAGGAAAGCGGCATTCCGCCGTCCTTCGACGAGATGAAGGAAGCGCTGGACCTCGCCTCTAAGTCGGGAATTCATCGGCTGATCACGGCGTTGGAGGAGCGCGGCTTCATTCGCCGCCTGCCGAACCGGGCCCGCGCGCTGGAGGTGCTGCGCCTGCCGGATTCGATCGCGCCGGGTCTTAACGCGGCAAAGAAGTTCTCCCCGAGCGTCATCCAGGGCAGCCTCGGACAGGGCGGCCTTAACAGGCAGATCAAGCCGGCGGCGCCCTCGCGCCTGCCCGCCGCTGGCAATGACGACGACGTGGTTTCAGCGGTTTCGATCCCGGTCATGGGCCGTATCGCGGCCGGCGTGCCGATCGACGCTATCCAGCATCAGACGCATTCCATCTCGGTGCCGCCGGACATGATCATGGGCGGCGAGCATTATGCGCTGGAGGTCAAGGGCGATTCGATGATCGAGGCCGGCATCTTCGACGGCGATACGGTCATCATCCGCAACGCCGACACCGCAAGTCCCGGCGAGATTGTCGTGGCCCTGGTCGACGAGGAGGAAGCGACGCTGAAGCGCTTCCGTCGCAAGGGCGCCTCGATTGCGCTCGAGGCCGCCAATCCGGCTTATGAAACACGTATTTTCGGACCGGACAGGGTCAAGGTGCAAGGCAAGCTGGTCGGACTGATCAGGCGCTACTGAGCGGGTTCGGCGTTGGGCTTTTCGGGTTTGCGGTAGGGAGGCAGTCCCCGTGCCTCGCGCGAGAATTTTCGCTGTTCGTGCCAGGGCCGATATGGCCTGTCGACGGCAAAGCTGACCTGGGCCGGTTCCGTCGCCGATTGCTGGTCGAAGAAGACGGCGGCACTTCCGTTCCGAGCGAGCTGCCGCTTGGTGATGACGAGGACCAGCGGATTGTGGCAGGGGTCGTAGCCCCCGGGATCGTCGATGACTATCAGATCCGCATAGGCGCAGGCCCTCCAGGCATCCTTGCGATCCTCCACCTGCGCGATGATCGCCCCGGAGGGATGCCGGGCCATGCACAGGCCGGTGAAGCAATAGAAAGGCGCTCCGGCGGGAAGTTGCGCGGGATCGAAGATGTCGAACTGTCGGTCGCCGCTGTCGAACAGCTCCGGCCCAACGATGGTTTCGGATTTCAGCGCGCGTTTCCAGTTGTCGACCGTGAATTCGTTCGGGCGCGCCCGGTTGATCGCGAGCTCGCCGCCGCCGATCGGCAGCGCCACCAGGCGGGCATCCTCCGAAATCAGCACGTCCGGCGTGCGCGTATCCGCGACGGTCAACAGGCCGGCGAGCGCGAAGGGAAGTGCCGCCAGCCGCAGCCATGTCGTGGCCATCGTCGCGATGACCAGGGCGATCGCGACCAGAAGAACGGATTGCTGCGAAATCAACCCGACCGCGTCGACCGGCGAGCGTTGCGAGATCCATCCGGATATGGCGATCATCGCGGTCAGTCCCTTGCCCATCAGATAAAGCGATGGTCCATCGAACCCGAACGGCATCAGCAGCGCACTGGCAACCGCAAGGAACATCACGACGGAAACGATCGGCATGACTGCAAGATTGGCGAACAGGCTGAGTGGCGACACGCGCTGGAAATGCCAGATGGCGAAAAGCGCCGTGGCGCTTCCCGCGATGATCGAGGTCATCGCCAGCCCACCTGTCGCCAGCAGCAATTTTCGCGTCAGGAAGCCGGGCCAGGTCCGTTGCGGCGGCGGGGTCCGCGCTTTGTCGGCTTTGCGATCCGACCAGCCGGCATAGGCGCCGACCAGGGCCGCGGTGGCGGCGAACGACATTTGGAAGCTCGGCCCTACCACCTCGTGCGGCGACACTACGATGACGGCGATCGCCGAAATAGCCAGATTGCGCATGGTGAGTGCCGCCCGATCGAACAGGACGGCGATCAGCATCACCGCCAGCATGATGAAGCTGCGTTCGGCGGCAACGACGACGCCCGAAATGACGAGATAGGCGGCGATCGAGAAAAGTGCCGCCGCGGCCGCGTATTTCTTGACCGGCCGGCGGGAGGAAAAGTTCGGGAACAGCGCGAAGCCACCACGCAGCAGCCCCATGACGGTGCCGGCGACCAGCGCCATGTGCAGCCCGGAAATTGAGATGATGTGGTAGATGCCGGTGCGTCGCATCGCTTCGTTGATTTCGTCGGGAATCCCGGCGCGCACGCCCACGATCAGCGCCGCGGCGATCTCGCCCTCGGCGCCGCCGATGCTGTCCCTGATATGGTCGGCAATGCTTTCACGAGCACTCTCGATGGCGGCTGAAAGAGCGGCCCACAGCGGCCTGTCATCGGCCGAGACGATCTTGGGATTGCCGAGAAAGAACCCGCTGGCACCGATGCCGGCGAAGTAGCTGTCGAAGGAAAAGTCGTAGCTGTCCGGCCGCACCGGCCCGGTCGGCGGCAACAGCTTGGCATAGCCGGTCACGAGCGAGCCGGCCGTCACCTCAGCCGGTACCTTGCGCGCCGAAAGGCGGACGCGCTCCGGCGCGTAGCGTAGTTTCGGCCGTGCGGTCGATGTCACGTCGATGGTCAGCCGGATGCGGCCGGTCTCCATCTGGTCGACTGAAACGACGCGGCCGGTGATTTGCGTGGAGATTTCCGAGCCCAGCATCCGCGTTCCCGCCCGCCAGGTCTCGACTTTGCCGGCGAGCATGCCGAGCGCGCACAACAGCGCCGCCATGAAGCACAGATGGGTTTTCGACCATGAGCGCGAAACGAGCGCGCACAGCGCCATCAGGATCGCGATCGCGAGAGGCTTGGCAAAGCCCGGCTCCGCCGCCAGCGAAAAATAGGCCACCGATCCGCATGCCAGGAACACCGGTATCAGCAGGAAGGCTACGCCCCGATCGAGTTCGAGCTCGGCGGCTCTGGCCACTCCGTTGCGCAGGCGAGGCCATGAAGCACGACCGAACTCCCGGCGCAGGCGCGAGGCCGCGCGGACAGCGGGGACGCCAGGCGGCGCGGAAACATCCGGCGGCAGCGACTTGCCCGGCTGCTGCAAGGGCGGCGGCGCCAGCGGCAATGAGACCGGCGCGGGCATGGCAAAAAGCGAGCGTTCGCTGACGCCAGCAACGACGTCGTCGCCTTCCTCCGCGGCCCGGCCCGCTCCAGCCATCGGGTCTGCCCCTTGCGCCCTCGACACCCTATGCTACATGAACGCGCGGCGCGCGAAAGTGCGCGTGATCCGCACCCCGCTCCAGACGTTTCCCGAGAGTTGTATGTCCGACAAGGTTGTCACCCGTTTTGCCCCCTCGCCCACCGGCTATCTGCACATTGGCGGCGCGCGTACGGCGCTGTTCAACTGGCTCTATGCCAGGCACACCGGCGGTACGATGCTGCTGCGCATCGAGGACACCGACCGCGAGCGCTCCACCGATGCGGCGACGGCCGCCATTCTCGATGGGCTGACCTGGCTCGGCCTCTCCTGGGATGGCGGGGCGGTGTCGCAGTTCGAGCGCGCGCCGCGCCATCGCGAGGTGGCCGAGGAGCTGGTGCGCATGGGCAAGGCTTACTACAGCTACGAGACCCCCGCTGAGCTTGAGGCAATGCGCGAGGCGGCGCGGGCCAAGGGCCTGCCGCCGCGCTATGACGGAAGCTGGCGTGACCGCGACCCTTCGCAGGCGCCTCCCGGCGTCAAGGGCGCGATCCGCATCAAGGCGCCGACCAAGGGCGAGACGGTGGTGCATGACCGTGTCCAGGGCGACGTGCGCTTTCCCAACAAGGATCTGGACGACTTCATCATCCTGCGCTCGGACGGCAATCCGACCTACATGCATGCCGTCGTCGTCGACGACCACGACATGGGCGTCACCCACATCATCCGCGGCGACGACCACCTCACCAATGCCGCTCGCCAGACCGTGATCTACAACGCCATGGGCTGGGATGTGCCTTCAATGTCGCACATACCGCTGATCCACGGCGCCGACGGCGCCAAGCTGTCGAAGCGGCACGGCGCGCTGGGCGTGGAGGCCTACCGCGCCATGGGCTACCTGCCCGAAGCGCTGCTGAACTATCTGGCTCGGCTCGGCTGGAGCCACGGCGACGACGAGATCATGTCGATCCAGGACATGATCGCCTGGTTCGATATCGGCGACGTGAACAAGGGCGCCGCCCGCTTCGATTTCGCCAAGCTCGAGGCGCTAAACGGCGTACATATGCGCCGCATGGGCGATACCGAGCTGTTCGACATCTTCATCGCCACCCTGCCCTATCTCGAAGGCGGCCCGGCGATGGCCGCACGCCTCGACGAGAGGAACAGGGCGCAGTTGCTGGCAGCGCTGCCGGGACTGAAGGAGCGCGCCAAGACGCTGGTCGAACTCGTCGATGGCGCCGCCTTCCTGTTTGCCGCGCGGCCGTTGCCGATCGACGAGAAGGCAGCCCTGCTGCTCAATGACGATGCGCGCAAGGTCCTGCGTGGCGCTCACGACGCCCTCGAGGCGGTTTCAGGCGACTGGACGGCGGCCTCGGCTGAAGCCGCGATCCGCGACTATGCGACGGCCGGCGGCCACAAGCTCGGCGCCGTCGCCCAGCCCTTGCGCGCCGCCCTGACCGGCAAGAGCACCTCACCCGGCGTGTTCGACGTTCTCGCCGTGCTTGGTCGCGAGGAGAGCTTGGCGCGCATCGCGGATCAAATCGATTAGGAGCAATCTGGCCCAAGAAGATTGGCATTGAAAGGCGCGTTTCGCAGTGCAACATTGGGCCTTGGCCCAATCTGGCACGCACCCCCTAAAATGCGGTCGCGAATACGCGCATTCGGTGACTTCGACGTGTCGCTTTGCAGAATTTGCCTTTGCCGGCATGAGGAAACAAGAAGGAGTTTGCAATGACCGAAGCTGCGACAAGACGGGAACTGGGCGGCAAGACCCAGGAAGCCACCGCAAAGCTGGAATTCGCCGGCAAGACGCACGAATTCAAGGTGCGAAGTGGTTCGGTCGGGCCTGACGTCATCGATATCGCCACGCTCTACAGCACCACCGGCGCCTTCACCTACGATCCCGGCTTCACTTCGACGGCAAGCTGCGAGTCCGAGATCACGTTCATCGATGGCGACGCCGGCATCCTCCTGCATCGCGGCTATCCGATCGACCAGTTGGCCGAACATGGCGACTTCCTGGAAGTCTGCTATCTCCTGCTCTACGGCGAACTGCCGACCAAAGCGCAGAAGGACGATTTCGACTACCGCGTGACGCGCCATACCATGGTGCATGAGCAGATGTCGCGCTTCTTCACCGGTTTCCGCCGCGACGCGCATCCGATGGCGGTGATGTGCGGCGTGGTCGGCGCGCTGTCGGCCTTCTATCACGACTCCACCGATATATCCGACCCGTACCAGCGCATGGTGGCGTCGATGCGGCTGATCGCCAAGATGCCGACGATCGCGGCCATGGCCTACAAATACCATATCGGCCAGCCCTTCATTTATCCGAAGAACGAACTGAATTTCGCCGCCAACTTCCTGCACATGTGCTTTGCCGTGCCGTGCGAGGAATACAAGATCAACCCGGTCCTGGCGCGCGCGATGGAACGCATCTTCATCCTGCACGCCGACCATGAGCAGAACGCCTCGACCTCGACCGTGCGGCTC
The DNA here is from genome assembly GCF_020165235.1 of Mesorhizobium sp. CA13. Taxonomy (NCBI): domain Bacteria; kingdom Pseudomonadati; phylum Pseudomonadota; class Alphaproteobacteria; order Hyphomicrobiales; family Phyllobacteriaceae; genus Mesorhizobium; species Mesorhizobium sp. CA13. The sequence goes on from NZ_JAIUHS010000004.1 coordinate 263,599, forward strand.
GCCGGCTCGTCGGGCGCCAATCCGTTTGCCTGCATCGCCGCCGGCATCGCCTGCCTGTGGGGTCCGGCGCATGGCGGCGCCAACGAAGCGGCGCTGAACATGCTGGGGGAGATCGGCCATGTCGATCACATTCCCGAATTCATCGCCCGCGCCAAGGACAAGGACGATCCGTTCCGGCTGATGGGTTTTGGCCACCGTGTCTACAAGAACTACGATCCGCGCGCCAAGATCATGCAGAAGACCGCGCACGAAGTGCTGGGCGAGCTCGGCATCAAGGACGATCCGCTGCTCGACATCGCCATGGAACTGGAGAAGATCGCGCTCACCGATCCCTACTTCATCGAGAAGAAGCTCTATCCCAATGTCGACTTCTACTCCGGCATCACGCTGAAGGCGCTGGGCTTCCCCACCACCATGTTCACCGTGCTGTTCGCCGTTGCCCGCACCGTCGGCTGGATCGCGCAGTGGAAGGAGATGATCGAGGATCCGCGCCAGAAGATCGGCCGCCCGCGCCAGCTCTACACCGGCGCACCCGAGCGAGACTACGTGCCGATCGCGAAGCGGTAAAATAAGGCAGTAGTGAGTAGTCAGTAGTCAGTAGTCAGTAGTCAGTAGGGAAAAAGAGCGGCATTTCCTACTCACTACTCACTACTCACTCCTTTGATATACCTCATCACCACCTGCGCGGCGATGTCGCCTGACGGCTTGGCGGTTGTCATGCGCCGCGCGATCTCGGCGAACCCGTCCTTCTGCCATCTGCGCATGCCTGTGTCGGCGAACAGCGCTTCGAGCTGGCGGGCCAGATTGTTCGGCTTGACATACTCGTTGTAGAATTCCGGGATCAGCGCCCGATCCGATATCAGATTGGGCAGCAGCGCCGACCAGACCGAAACGAGATATGGCGCCACGATGCGCGCAACAGGGTCAAGCCGGTAGCAGGAGATCATCGGCACATCGGACAGCGCCAATTCAAGCGAAACCGTGCCGGACGCGATCAGCGCCGCGTCGGCCTTGCCGAAGGCCTGCCACTTTCGCTCAGCGTCGAGGATGATCTCGGGCTTCTCGTCCCAGCGAGCGACCGCGGAGCGCACGACATCGGCGACATGCGGCACGGTCGGCAACATCAGCCGCAGGCGATGTCCGCGTGCCCGCAGCATCGACACGGTCTCCCCAAACGGCTCGAGCAGCCGCCGCACTTCGCTGCGCCGCGAGCCGGGCAGGACAAGCAGCGTCTTCAGGCGATCCGGCGAAAGATCCCGCGGTTGGGCCTGCGTCCTGGCTGCCGAGAGCACGCCCGCGTCATGGGTGAGGCGATGTCCGACATAGGTGCCTGGCGGTCCGCCGAGCCTGCCTAGCTCCTTCACCTCGAACGGCAGGATGCAGAGGATGTGGTCGACATAGGGCTTCATCGCCACCGCCCTGCCCGGCCGCCATGCCCAGACGCTGGGGCAGACATAGTGGATGATCGGGATGGACGGGTTGGCCGCGCGCACTTTCCTGGCCACGCGCAGCGAAAAGTCGGGACTATCGATGGTGATGAGGCAGTCGGGTTTCTCATCCGCGACCATCCTGGCCAGCTGTCCGATCCGCCGCATCAGCCTTGGCAGGTCGCGCAGGATGGCGCTGAAGCCCATGAGCGCGATCTCGCCGGCGTCGAACGGCGAGACCAGCCCGAGCGCCTGCAGATGACGGCCGCCGAGACCGACGATCTGCACCTCGCGGCCCGTCGACTGCTTGATCGAGCGCACGATGTCGGCGCCAAGCAGGTCGCCGGATTCCTCGCCGGCCACGATTGCGATCTTCAGCGCCTTGTCAGCCATGCGCCGGCTCCGCCGCTGGCAGCCCGACGATGAACAGGCCCAGCGCGTTCGCCCGCGACAGCGTGGCGGGTCCCTCCAGGATCAGCGAGCGCCCCGCTTCGACGGCAATGCCGGCAAGCCCCGCCGCATGGGCTGCTTCCACCGTCTGCGGTCCGATCGACGGCAGGTCGGCCCGCAGCTCCTGGCCGGGTTTGGCGCATTTGACCAGCACCCCGCGGGTCTTTCCGGCAAGCCTGCCATGGCCACGCAGCGCGCGCGCTCTTTCGAGCAGGCCGCTCGTGCCCTCAATGCCTTCCAGCGCGATCGCCCGGCCTCCGATCGCAATCGCCGCCTGCCCGATATCGAGCGCGCCGATGGCCTTGGCGGCCAGCCTGGCCGCCTCGATGTCACGCCAGTCGGATTGTTTTGGTTCCGCCGCGGTCAACGTGCCTTCGCCGGCCGCCAGTTCGGGAACGACCTCATGCGCGCCGACAACTTTGATGCCCCGCTTCTCCAGGCCGCGTGTCACCACCTTCAAAAGTCCGTCGTCGCCGCGCGCCAGCGCCATGATCACCGACGGCACGATCGCCAGCAAGCCGAGGCTAGGACGGATGTCGGTCAGCCGGGGCCTGCGTTTGATTTCGCCGGCAAGGACCACATGAGTTATGCCGTGGCGCTTCAGCGTCGCCACCAGTGAACCGATCTGCTCGAGGGCGAGGCTGTCGTGTTCGTATCGGAGCAACTCCTGCTGGCGGTCGGCCTCACCTTCCATCAAGAGGATGAAAGGCGGGTAGCCATGCCCGGCCAGGCCTTGCGCGACTTCCACCGGCAGGCTGCCGCCGCCGGCGACGATGCCGACCCTGGCTCCCGGCGAGAGAACGAAATCCGCTGCAGCCGCCTCAGTCTTCGTCATCGCCGTCATCGCCATCGCTCCCCTTGAGCGATGGCACAGCATAGTGCCGCTTGCCGCGACTGGAGATGAAATCGATGATCTTCATGGCGGTCGGTGACGTGGCGAATTCCGCCTTGGCGAGTTCGATGTTCTCGCCGACGGTGCGCGAGCGGTCGAATATTGTCTTATAGACCCTGCGCAGCAGATAGATCTCGGATCTTGGCAGGCCGGAGCGCTTCAGCCCGATGATGTTGAGGCCGCGCAGGCTGGCCCGATTTCCCGCCGCCATGGCATAGGGAATGACATCACCAACAAAAGCCGAGCACCCGCCAAGAAAAGCGTTGTCGCCTACCCGCACGAATTGATGAACGGCGCTGAGACCGCCGATATAGACGTTGTCGCCGATTTCGCAGTGTCCGCCCAGCGTCGCGCCGTTGGCGAAGGTGGCGTTCTTGCCGACGACGCAGTCATGGGCGATGTGGGCGTAGGCGAGAAAATTACCATTGTCGCCGACCGTCGTTTCGCCGCGGCTGGTATCGGTGCCGACATGCATGGTCACGCCTTCGCGAATGGTGCAATTCTCGCCGATGACGAGCGTGGTGCGGCCCCCCTTATGCTTGGTGTTCTGCGGCGGCCCCCCCAGTATCGCCATCGGATAGACCTTGGTCGACGCGCCGATCGTCGTCGCGCCGATCACCGAGACATGGCTGACCAGTTCGACGCCGTCGCCGATCACGGCATCTGCGCCGACATAGCAGAGCGGTCCTATGCGAACGTCCTGGCCGATTTGAGCGCCTTCCTCCACGACGGAAGAAGGATGGATGGATGTGTTGATTTTCATAAGCATTCGATTTGTCAGTCGCCGGTGACCATCATGGCTGAAATCTCGGCCTCGGCGGCCTTGTTGCCGTCGACCAGGGCTTCACAGGCGAATTTGAGCAGGTTGCCGCGTTTCTTGATTTTCTTGACATGGATCTTCAACTGATCGCCGGGAACGACCGGTTTGCGGAACTTGGCGTTGTCGATGGTCAGGAAATAGACCAGCGACGGCTTTTCAGTGCGAAGACTGCGGATGCAGATGGCGCCGGCAGTCTGTGCCATCGCCTCGACGATGAGCACGCCCGGCATGACCGGCTGCTCCGGGAAATGACCCTGAAAATGCGGCTCGTTTATGGTCACGTTCTTGATGCCGGTAGCGGATTCGTCGCCATCGATGTCGACGATCCGGTCGATCATCAGGAACGGATAGCGATGCGGCAGGAGCTTCATCAGCGCCAATATGTCGACTGCTTCCAGCGTCGTCGCCGCGGTCATGTCAGCCATTGCTCCCCTCGCCCTGTTTGCGGGTCCTGGCGAGCTTGCGCAGCATGGCTATCTCGCGCATGGCTTCCGCCATCGGCTGTGCCGGATAGCCGCCCCAGATCTCGCCCGCGGGCACATTGCTCATGAATCCGCTTCTCGCGGCAAGCTTCGCTCCCGACCCGATGGTCAGGTGATCCGCAAGCCCGACGCCGCCGCCCATGGTGACATTGTCGCCCACGACGACGGAACCGGAGATACCCGAAAGCCCGGCCACGATACAGTTGCGGCCAATGCGGACGTTATGCGCGATCTGCACGAGATTGTCGATCTTGGTGCCTTGGCCGATGATCGTGTCGGACATGGCGCCGCGGTCGACGGTGGAATTGGAACCGATCTCGACGTCGTCCTGGATGATGACGCGGCCGATCTGCGGAACACGTTCCGGTCCCTTGGCACCGGCAACGAAGCCAAAGCCGTCCTGGCCGATCCGGGCGCCGCCATGGATGATGACGCGGTTGCCGATCAAGGCATACTGGACGCTGGCGCCCGGGCCGATATAGCCGTCCCGCCCGATCTGGCAGGAGCGGCCGATGACGGCATGAGGCGCAATGACGGTGCCGGCGCCAATGGACACTGCCGGACCGATCACCGCCCCGGCTTCGACGACAGCACCTTCCTCGACATGTGCGCTCGGATCGACATGGGCATGCGGCGAGATGCCGGTTTCACCGGTCATCGGCCCCGGTGTCGCCGCTGTCGGAAACAGCAGTCGTCCGACCAGCGCGAATGCCTGTTGCGGACGAGGATGTACAAGGACGGCGATGGCGGCAGGCGCCTTGCCGGCGAACTCCGCCGGGCACAGCACAGCGGCCGCCCGCAGCGACGGCATCAGCACGGAATTGCGTTTGCCATCGACGAAAACGAGTGCATTCTCGCCGCCTTCGTTGGCAGGCGCCAGCGCGTCGATGAAAACGCCGGACTGGCCGGAATCGACAAGCACCGAGCCGGTCAGATTCGCGACTTCGCCCGCCGTATACCGGCGTGATGGCGCGAAGAACACCGGATCGGTCATTCCAGAAGCTATATCCAGCTAGATCGGAACATTTTCTCCCGGATCTCAACGACCCGGGAGCATCGTCATCCGCCGGTCAGAAGCGGGTCGATATGCCGAAGTTGAATTCCTGCACGTCGTCCCTCGCTTCTTTCTTGACCGGGATCGCATAGTCGATACGGATCGGGCCGAACGGCGAAGCCCACATCAGGCCGACACCGACGGAGGCGCGCCATTTCATGCCCACGGATGATTGGTCAACCAAATCATTGGCAACCTTGCTGCCATAGAGTGTTGCCGCGTCTGCAAAGACCGCGCCGCGCAGACCGAAGCTTTCTGGAACGACCGGCAGCGGGAATTGAGCCTCTGCCGACGCGTTGAAATAAGTGGTGCCGCCAAGGTGGTCACCCGCACCGTCGCTGTCGACTGGGCCGATGCCGCCATAAGCGAAACCGCGGATCATGCGATCGGTGCTCTGGAAGTGATCGAAGATGCGGAGATCGCCGTCGCCGCCGTAGCCTTCGACATGGCCTGCGCCGCCGGAAATGAGGCCGACAAGATCGAACTGCTCGGACAGCGTCTGATAGACGCTGCCGCGTCCGGTGACCTTCACGAACTTGGCGTCACCACCGAGGCCGGCCACTTCAACCGTGGAGGTGGCATAGATACCCTCATGCGGGTTCTTCATGTCGTCGATGGTGTTGTAGACCAGTCCCAGGCTGACCGACGACTTGATCCACGGGCTTTGCTCGATGCCATCCAACACGGCTCGGGAAATATCGCAGTTGCCGCTGGGATCTACATCGGTGGCATCGCAACCGTCGTCTACCTCATACTTCTCCCGGGAGATATTGTACGCCAGCTGGGTCGAGATGCTGTCGGTGATCGGCAGACCGAAGCGCACCGTCGCGCCCACAGTATCGCTGTCGTAGTCGTCGTATTCCCTGGTCCGCTTGTAGATATCGAAGCCGGCGGCGATACGACGCCCGAGGAAATACGGCTCGGTGAACGAAAGGCTGTAATCGCGCGAGTTCTTGCCGCCACCCGCCGACACCTTGATGAATTGGCCGCGGCCGAGGAAGTTGCGCTCGGTGATCGATCCTTCGACGGACGGACCGGCGGTGTCGCCACCGGTCGAATAGCCGGCGCCGACCGAGAACTCGCCGGTCGACTTTTCGACCACATCGACCACCAGCACGACCTGGTCCGGCGCCGAGCCGGGAACCGTCGAAACCTCGACTTTGTCAAAGTAATTGAGATCTTCCAGCCGCTTCTTCGCGCGCTGGATCAGCACCTGGTTGAACGCGTCGCCTTCGCTGACGTCGAACTCGCGGCGGATGACATAGTCGCGTGTGCGGTCGTTGCCGCGGATCTCGATACGCTCGACATAGGCCTTGGTGCCCTGGTCGATGGTGTAGACCACCGAAATCGTATGATTCTCGAAATTGCGGTCGCCACGCGGCGTCACCTGCGCGAAGGCGTAGCCAGAGCCGGCCACCTTCTCGGTCAGGGCAATGATGGTGTCCTCGACGTTCTTGGCGTTGTAGACGTCGCCCTTATGGGTCTCGACCACCGATTCAAGCGCCTTCGAGTCGACTTCCGGAATCGTGCTTTCGACGCTGATGTCGCCGAACGTATAACGCTCGCCTTCCTGGACTGTTATGGTGACCGTGTACTTGTTGGTCGCGTTGTCGAGTTCGCCGACAGCGGATACGACCTGGAAGTCGGCATAGCCGTGATTGTAGTAGAAGCGCCGCAGCAGCTCCTGGTCGGCGCGCAGCTTGTCGTCGTCATAGACGTCGTCGCGCAGGATGAACGAAACCCAGGACGAGCGCTTGGTCGAGATCACATCTGACAGGCGGCGGCTCGAATAGGCGCTGTTGCCGACGAAATTGATCGCCGCGATCTGCGTGCGATCACCTTCATTGACATGGAAGACCACGTTCACGCGGTTGTCGCCGAGCTGCATGACCTCGGTGGTTACGGCGGCATCGTCTCGGCCGATACGCCTGTAGGCGGCCTTGACCGACTCTACATCGGCGTCGAGCGCCGCCTGCGAGAACGTGCCGCGCGGCTTCAACTGTACGGCAGCCGCAAGCGCGTTGTCCTTGAGCTTCTTGTTGCCCTGGAACAGCACCTGGTTGACGACCTGGTACTCGGAAACCTTGACCACCAACGTCGAACCGACCTGATTGATCTGCACATCCGAGAACAGCCCGGTGCCGAACAGCGCCTTGACCGCGCTGTCGATATCGGAGCTGGAGAAGGATTTGCCCGGCTTGATGGTGATGTAATTGCGGATGGTATCGGCGTCGACACGTTGGTTGCCGCTCACCTCCACCCTGCTGACGACAGCGGCTTCGGCCGCCGATGTGGCAACGAACTGCACTGCGAGCGCACCTGGCACGACCAAAGCCGCGGACAGGGCTGCCGCGGAAGCGGCGCTCAAAAACTTGGATGCTGCCTTCATCGGGCTTAATAACCTTTTCTCGTAGTCCCCACGGCGAGAAAACCGGACGTGCGGTAATTTCCCGTACCGTATTAACCGGATTTTCCCTACACGCAAGGCTTCTGGTTAATTTGTATTTACTTAACCCTGGTGCGTGGCTTTCGCGTCACTCATATCCCCGTGCATGGTAAACGGCGTCTCAACATCGACCATGCCGAAGCCAAATTTCTTCATGATTTCAGCACCCAAACAGATCGTTCCAGAATACGAAAGCCATGAAGCCCAAAACCAGAAGCAGACCGGCCCGATAGGCCATTTCCATCATCCGTTCCGACACCGGCCGTCGGATGACGGCCTCCACCCCGTAGAACAGGAGATGGCCGCCGTCGAGGGGGGGAATCGGCAAAAGATTGAGGATGCCGATGCCCACGGACAGCAGCGCAACAAGCTGCACGAGCCATTCGAAGCCGAGCTTCGCCGCCTTGCCGGCCATGTCCGCGATCTTCACCGGGCCGCCGAGCTGGCACTTGTCCTCGCGCCCGACGACGAAGCGCTGCAGGAACTGGCCGGTGCGCTGGATGACGTGCCCGGTTTCCTCGACCGCCGCGGTAAACGCGCCGGCGGGGCTATAGGTGATCAGCCTGGGTTGGCCGAGTTCCTTGTTGTTGACGACGCCGATCACGGCCACCTTGACCTTGTTGCCGAGCGCGTCCTGCTGCTCCATCAGCTGCGGCGTGGCAGTCACGGTCACTTCCTTGCCGTCGCGCAGCATGACGAAGGTGATGCTGTCGCCGGCCCGGCCCGAAACCAGGCGCTGGACGTCACCGAAGGTGTCGATCTTGCTGCCGTCGACGCTGACGAATCGGTCGCCGGGCAGGATGCCGGCCTTTGCCGCCGGGCTGCCGGCGGTCACCTCGGCCACCATGGGTTCCGCCACGTAGCGGCCATAAGCCGAAAACAGCACCGAAAAGACGACGATCGTCAGCAGGAAATTGAACAGCGGCCCGGCCACCACCGTCGCCGCCCGCTTCCAGATCGGCTGGGTGTGAAAGGCGACCTTGCGTTCCGCGTCGGTCAGCGTTTCGATCTCTTCCGTCGACGGCTGGCTGGAGGTGGCGTTCATGTCGCCGACGAATTTGACATAGCCGCCAAGCGGTATGGCGCAGAGCTTCCAGCGCGTGCCCTGCCTGTCGTTGAAGCCGAAGAGTTCCGGGCCGAAACCGATCGAAAAGGCCCTGACGCCGATGCCGCACCAGCGGCCGACGAGATAGTGGCCCATTTCGTGGACGAACACGACCACGGTCAGCACGAACAGGAAGGGCACGAGCGTGCCGAGAAGGAAGCCTTCCATGCCGAAGATCGCGTGAAGAATCTCGTTCAACTCAAGCCCTCAGTTCTTCCGCGACATCGTTGCGCCGCGACTGTGACATCAATCCAGGCGAATCCAAGGCGCGCCCGCATCGATCGTGGAACGATGCCGCTCAAATGGGAAACAGCCCCTGTGCCGGCTGATCGGCGCCCGCCGCAATCCAGCCGATGACGTATAGGGCGAAAGCCGCCGCGACAAGCCCGTCGACACGGTCCATGACGCCGCCATGGCCCGGAATGAGCGCGCCCGAATCCTTGCGGCCGTGGCGGCGCTTGACCCAGGATTCCAGGAGGTCGCCAGCCTGGGAGACGATTGAAAGCGCGAGCGCGACGAGACCGAGCATTGCCAGGTTGCCCGCACCGGCGGCGGCGGCCAGGATGAGCCCCGCGACGACCCCACCCACGGCGCCGCCGAGTGCGCCGCTCCGTGTCTTGCCGGGAGAGATGGACGGCGCCAGCCTCGGGCCACCGACGGCCCGGCCGACGAAATAGGCAAAGATGTCGGTCGCCCAGACCACCGCGAACAGGAACAGGATGGCGACGAGACCGGAATGGTCGCCGTCACGCAGCAGCGCAAGGGAAAGACCCGAGACGGCTGCATAGGCAAGGCCGGACGCATCCCACTGCCCGGCCCCGCGCAGTTGGGCGGCGATGGCCGTGACGGCGACCAGTGCAGCCACCAGCAGCAGCAGCCACAAGGCTGGCAGGCCGGCGATCAGGGCGACGAGGAACACCAGCAGCAGCGCTTCCGGCAAAAAACCCAGCCCGGTCGTCCCGGAGGGGCGGGACATGCGCGTCCATTCATAGAAGATCACCGCGGAAATCGCGGCTGAAAGCAGTCGGAACGGCAGGCCGCCGAGCCAGGTCAGGCCAAGCGTCGCGATGGCAAGCACGACCCCCGAAAGGACGCGAAGCTGAAGATTGCTCATCCCGCGGCCGGTCGCGAAGCGACGTCCTGCGGGCCCAGTCCGCCGAAACGGCGTTCGCGGCCGGCAAATTCGCGCAAGGCTTCGGCGAGGTGCTCACGGCTGAAGTCGGGCCAATAGCAAGGCAGGAAAACAAGCTCGCTATAGGCAGCCTGCCATAGAAGAAAATTGGAAAGGCGAAGCTCACCGCTGGTGCGTATGACCAGTTCGGGATCGGGAATGCCTTGTGTGTCGAGGCAGCCGGCAAAGGATTCGGCGGTGATCGCCTCGCTGTCGAGTTCGCCGCGCGCGACGGCCGAGGCAAGTTTGCGCGCCGTGCGCACGATCTCGTCGCGTCCGCCATAGTTGAAGGCGATGATCAACGTCAGCGCTTCGTTGGCCGACGTCAGCGCTTCGGCTTCTTCCAGCAGGAGCCTGATATCGGGCTGCAGCCCTACCCTGTCGCCGATGATCCTGACGCGTACGCCGCTGCGGTGCAGTTCGGCGAGATCGCGGCGAATGAACAACTTCAACAGGCCCATCAGGTCGCTGACTTCGGATTTCGGCCGCGACCAGTTTTCCGAAGAGAAGGCATAGACAGTCAGGTAGGAAATGCCGAGATCGGGCGCGGCGCGCACCGTCTTGCGCAGTGCCTCTACGCCCGCGCGATGGCCGGCGAGCCGCGGCATGCCGCGCGCCTTGGCCCAGCGTCCGTTTCCATCCATGATGATCGCGACATGCGCGGGCGTTGCCATGATCTCGCTTTCGGGCCAGCCGCCGGCCAGACCCTAAACCTGCATGATTTCAGCTTCCTTGTCGGAAAGCAGGTGGTCGATGGTGCTGATCGTTTCGTCGGTAAGCTTCTGGACCTGGTCGGAGCGCTTGCGCTGATCGTCTTCGCTGATAACGCCGTCCTTCTCCGCTTTCTTCAGGAAGTCCATGCCGTCGCGGCGCACATGGCGCGCTGCGACACGGGCGTTCTCGGCGTAGCCATGCGAGATCTTGACGAGTTCCTTGCGGCGCTGCTCGTTGAGTTCCGGCAGCGGAATCCTGAGATTGGTGCCGTCCACGATAGGATTGAAGCCCAGATTGGATTCGCGGATGGCGCGATCGACCGCGCCCACCATCGACTTGTCCCAAATCGACACCGAAATCATGCGCGGCTCAGGCACCGTGACATTGGCCACCTGGTTGATCGGCATGCTGGTGCCATAGGCCTGCACCTGGATAGCGTCGAGCAGATTGCTGGAAGCGCGACCGGTCCGCAGCGAAGCCAGGTCATGCTTGAACGCGGCGATTGCCCCATCCATGCGCCGCTTGAGATCGTCGTACTCACCACTCATTTTAGTCTCCTCGACCCGTCTGACGCGGGTTCACTGCTTTCGGGGCACGGCCCCGTGTTCGAGCCTGATTTCGAAACCGGTTTTCGCCTTTTTCTGCGATCAGGCCCCGGATCAATCGTCCGCGACGACCGTGCAGCGGCCGCCGCCCCTCAGAATATCGCCGAAACCACCTTTTTCGTGGATCGAATAGACGATTATCGGAATGTTGTTTTCGCGCGCAAGTGCAATCGCAGCCGTATCCATGATGGAAAGCCCGCGATTTATCACTTCGGCATGGCTGATGCGCTCGAAACGCGTCGCGTTCGGGTCCTTCTTCGGGTCGGCAGAATAGACGCCGTCGACCTGTGTGCCCTTGAACAGCGCGTCGGCGCCGATTTCAGCGGCGCGAAGTGCCGCGGCCGAATCAGTGGTGAAGAATGGATTGCCAGTGCCGCCGGCAAAGATCACCACCTTGCCCTGGTTCATGTAGGCGGTTGCCTGGCGCTGTGAAAAGCTCTCGCAAAGCTCAGGCATGGCGATCGCGGAAAGAACCACCGCATCGACGCCGATCTTGTTCAGCGAAGTGCGCAGCGCCAGCGAATTGATGACGGTGGCGAGCATGCCCATATGGTCGCCGGTGACGCGGTCGCCACCCTTGGAGGCAACCGCCACACCGCGAAAGATATTGCCGCCGCCGATAACCACGCCGACCTCGATGCCCAGCGCGCGGGCTTCGGCGATGTCGCCGGCGATGCGGTCGACGACCGAGACGTCGATGCCGAAATGCTGTTCGCCCATCAACGCTTCACCAGACGCCTTCAGCAAGACACGTCGGTAGAGGGGCTTCACCGTCATCTGGTCCTCGTCATTTGCATGTGGTGCGCCCGGGCGTGGCCACCCCCTTCGCGCAGGCGCCGCCCCCGAACAATGGCGCGATGCCGAGTTCCGATACACGAAGGGCGCCACGATGTCACGCAGCGCCCGACGGCAAATGGCGGCCGGCGCCAGCGGATCGATTAGCTGGTGGAGACGCTGGCCGCCTCGCCTTCGACAAGCACCGGCAATGCGTAGCCCGAGGGCTTATCGCCGGTCGTCGCGCCCCCGGTGACGCGCGCTTGTATCTGCGATCCGAAATAGGAATAGGGAAACGGTGCGGGAGTTCTGCTGACCGAATCCAGCCGGTCGCGAAGCGCGGCTGGGATCTCGAAGTCCAACGCCCCGAGATTGTCCTGCATCTGCTCGAGCTTCGTTGCGCCGAGAATGACGGTGGCAATGCCCGGCTGTGTCGCCACCCAGTTGAGTGCGACCTCGGCCATGCCGCGACCAAGTTCGGCCGCGACCTTCTCGAGTTCGGCCACGATCGCCCAGTTGCGCTCGGTGAATTTCTGGAAGCCCGGATGCGTCGAGTTGCGGAACCCGTCGAGCCGGCCGGCATTGCCGGCCTGCATCGGCCGGTATTTGCCGCTGAGCAGGCCATTGGCCAGCGGGCTCCAGACCATGATGCCGGCGCCATGGCGCGTGCCGAAAGGCACGAACTCGTTTTCGATCGTGCGCTCGGCGAGCGAGTATTCCAGTTGCAAGGCCGAGACCGGCTCATAGCCGCGCAATTCGGCGATCGCCTGCGCCCGAGCCGCGTACCATGCGGGCACGTCGGACAGGCCGACATGGCGTATCTTGCCCGCACGCACGAGGTCGTCCAGCGTGCGCATGACCTCCTCGGCCGGCGTCAGCCTGTCCCAGACATGCAGGAGATAGAGGTCTATATACTCTGTACCCAACCGCTTCAGTGAAGCGTCGACCGCCCGCATGATGTTCTTGCGCCCGTTGCCGCCGGCATTCGGATTGCCGGGCTCGGTGTTCATCGTGAATTTGGTGGCGATCACCGCTCTGTCGCGCAGGCCGCGCTCGGATACGAACTCGCCCAGCCAGGTTTCGGCGGTGCCGCCGGTATAAAGATCGGCGGTATCGAAGAAATTGCCGCCGGCCTCAACATAGGCGTCGAATATGGCGCGGGCGGTCTCCCTGTCCGCTCCCCAACCCCATTCGGTGCCGAATGTCATCGTACCCAGCGCCAGCCGGCTGACGCGCAGGCCGCTGTTGCCTAGAGTATAGTAATTCATGGTCATGATATTGTTCCCATTCTGATCCGCAGGATGCCCGCCGTTCACCGGCCGGGCGTGGTCTTCACCCAGGGGTTGCCGCGCTCATGCGTCATGCGGAATATGAAGCCATCCACCTTCCAGCCGGCGTCGGAACGGATGAAATGGTGCTCGTATGTGCCCCAGACTTCCCAGAGCGGATCGCCATTGCCTTCCATGCGGTTCCAGGCATAGCCGTTCGACAGGACGATCGCTGTGTCCGCTTCGAGAACGACCTGGTGATTGGTGCGCAGATGCAGGCTGGTCTTGCTGCCCTTGAGGTTGCCGGCCCAGGCGCCGATCAGGTCGTCGGAGGCAATGTTGGCCGCCGGCTGTCCGGACAGGCTGCTGAAATCAGCGGTAACCCGATCCGCGAAATAGCTGCGGGCAAGCTTCCAGTCCTGTGCATCGACGGCGCGGTCGATGGCATCGGCGATGCGGATGACCGCGCGCTCGTCGGCAAGCGCATGCCAGTCCGCCGGTTCGGCGCCGCCAGCATCGATCGGCGCCAGCGCCAATCCTGCGGCGAAGGTCACATGTTTCAAAGCGTTCATGTCTCGTCTCCTGGAAATCAGCCTGCCCGCTGTATCTGGGACAATGTGGATCAACGCGCCGCCGTCGATAAGATTGCATTGTTCGCAAAGACTATGCGATATCATTCATGAATGGACCGGGACCTGCTCACCCACCTGCCCGTCATCGTTGCCGTGGCGCGACGGGGCGGCTTCGCGCTTGCCGCGGCCGAGCTCGGCATGAGCCCGTCGGCGGTCAGCCATGCGGTGCGGCTGGTGGAAGAACGCATCGGCCAGCCGCTGTTTGCGCGCACGACACGTAGCGTCTCGCTGACAGAAGCCGGCAAGGCACTGGTGGAGACAGCGGGCCCTGCCCTTCAGGACATCGCGGAGCGGATGGACCGCATCCGCGGCGTCAAGGGACGGCCTTCCGGTCTGCTCAGGATCAATGCCTCCAACATCGCGATCCCTTTGGCGGTGACGCCTGTGCTCGCAGCCATGGCTGATCGCTATCCGGATGTGACGGTCGAGGTTTTCGCCGATCAAGCCCTGGTCGATGTCGTCAGGGAAGGTTTTGACGCCGGCATCAGGCTGGGCGAGATGATCGCGCAGGACATGACCGCCATACGGCTGACGGAGCCCTTCAAGGCCGTGCTGGTCGCCTCGCCGGACTATATCGGAAAGCGCGGCCGTCCACGCGACGTGGCCGACCTCGAGAACCATAATTGCATAGGCTACAGGCTTGTCCGCTCCGGCGCGCTCTATCGTTGGGATTTGAACGATAACGGCAAGGATATCGTGGTCGAGACGCGTGGCACCGCCGTCGTGACCGATTCGCTGGCGGCGATCGATCTTGCACTTGCGGGGGTCGGGCTCGCCTATGTGTTCGAGCCGCTGGTACGCGCCGATCTTGCCGCCGGACGCCTCGTCCAGATCCTGCCAAAGACGGCAATCGAGGAACCTGGCCTTTTCCTTTACTTTCCGCGCCGGGCGTCGATGGCGCCGAAGCTGAGGGCCTTCATCGACACCGCACAGGAAATCGGCCGGGCATCCAAGCGGACACCCGGCCGAGTTGCCTGAGCTGTTCTGCCGTACTTGGTCTTCGGGCTATTTCTTGACCGCCGCCGCGACTTCCGCCGCGAAATCGGTCGCTTCCTTCTCGATGCCTTCGCCGAGCGCGAAACGCAGATAGGCCGAGATCTTGGCCGGAGCGCCAATCTCCTTTTCGGCATCCTTCAGCGCCTTCTCGACGGTGATGTCGGGATTGAGCACGAAGGCCTGCTTCAGGAGCACGACTTCCTCGTAGAACTTGCGCAGGCGGCCCTCGACCATTTTCTCGATGATCGCCTCCGGCTTTCCGGACTGGCGCGCCTGGTCGGCGAAGATCGCCTTCTCGCGCTCGACCGCCGCGGGATCGAGTTCCTCGGTGGTCAGCGCCATCGGGTTGGTGGCGGCGACATGCATGGCGACCTGGCGGGCGAATGCATTGGCGGCGTGCTCGTTGCCCGTGGTCTCGATGGCGACCAGGACGCCGAGCTTGCCAAGGCCGTCGGCAACCGCGTTGTGAACATAGGTCGCGACGGCGCCGTGCGGAACGGTGAGCTTGGCCGAACGGCGAAAGCCCATGTTCTCGCCGATGGTGCCGACGGCATCCTTGATCGTGTCGGTGACCGACTTGTCCGAACCCGGGTACTTCGCGGCAGCCACGGCCTCGCTCGTGCCATAGGCCAGAGCCACCTTGGCGACGTTGGCGACGATCTCCTGGAAGGCGGCGTTGCGGGCGACGAAGTCGGTCTCGGAATTGACCTCGACGACCGCGGCCTCGCGCACGCCGGAATCGACGCCGATCAGGCCCTCGGCCGCGGTGCGGCCTGCCTTCTTGTCGGCCTTGGAGATGCCCTTTTTGCGCAGCCAGTCGACGGCCTCTTCCATGTTGCCGTTGGTCTCGTTCAACGCCGCCTTGCAGTCCATCATGCCCGCGCCGGTCAAGTCGCGGAGTTCTTTGACCTGTGCAGCCGAAATGCTCATTGTCGCCTCTTTGTTCAAATGCGCCGACGCACCATCGAATCTCGACGGTGCGTCCGTTTAACGCGTCAAAATATTAGAAAGATGAAGGCCGTGACCGGCCTTCGCTATCACGCTTCCGGAGTTTCCGCCGCCGGCGTTTCGCCGAGCACCGGCTCGACCGGAGCTTCCACCGAAGCGCCGATGTCGACGCCGAGCGCGCCCTGCTGGCGGGCGATGCCGTCGATGGCAGCCTTGGCGATCAGGTCGCAATAGAGCTGGATGGCGCGCGCGGCGTCATCATTGCCCGGGATCGGAAAGTCGATCTTGTCCGGATCGCAGTTGGAATCGATGATCGCCACGACCGGAATGCCAAGACGCTTGGCCTCGAGGATGGCGATCGCCTCCTTGTTGGTGTCGATCACGAACATCAGGTCGGGCGTCGAGCCCATGTCCTTGATGCCGCCGAGAGCCTTGTCGAGCTTCTCGCGCTCGCGGTCGAGGTTGAGGCGCTCCTTCTTGGTCAACCCTTGCGCCTCGCCGGCCAGCATCTCGTCGAGCTTGCGCAGGCGCTGGATCGAGTTCGAGATCGTCTTCCAGTTGGTCAGCATGCCGCCGAGCCAACGCGAGTTGACATAGTACTGGGCCGAACGCTGCGCGGCATCGGCGACGATGTCGGACGCCTGGCGCTTGGTGCCGACGAACAGCACGCGGCCGCCCTTGGCGACGGTGTCGGAAACCTGCTTCAGCGCCTGGTACAGCAACGGCACCGTTTGGCTGAGGTCGATGATGTGGATGTTGTTGCGGGCGCCGTAGATATAGGGCGCCATCTTTGGGTTCCAGCGGTGGGTCTGGTGGCCGAAGTGAATGCCAGCTTCCAAAAGCTGGCGCATGCTGAAATCAGGCAGAGCCATTCTCATTTTCCTTTCCGGTTAGCCTCCACGGACACAGGCATTTTCGGACGAAGTCCTCGATGCCACCGGAGGTTTCAGCCGGATTTCTCCCGGGCAGACACCAAAGTCCGTGTGTGGAATGAGCGCGCATATAGAGGGGAAGTGCTCTAAACGCAAGCGCGACGACACATTGCGGCGCGCCTGCGGCGATCCGCGCGTGCTTCAACGCTTTATCTTACCCTTTGGCACCCTCACCCGCCGGAAGATCGCGACGATCTCCTCGCGGCTGCACTCGATGGCGCCAAGCCGCACCGCGCGGTCGCGTTCGAAACCGGTTATGTCATAATGCGGCGCCGATGTCTTCGGCGGCCCCTGGTAGGATGAGCGCTTGATGCCGAGTTGCGCGGCGAAACGATGCAGTTCATCGGTGTCGTCGGCCATCAGATGGCACCAGCGGTGACCAACCCATTTCCAGATCGCCGCGTCGACATAAACCGCCATGAGGCTCGCCGCATTCCTTCTTTCGCCGACCGGTGGTCCGCGACGAGCGATGATAGAAGGGATTCGCACAGAAGATGAAGCGGCTGGCGGCCTCGAGAAGATGAGAAGCGGCCGCGGCGCCTTCAAGCCGTGGACCGCGACGGCGCTGCGTCGAGGCAAATCGAAGCTTATTTCGTCGGGCAGGCCTTCGTCTGGTCGAACAGCGACAGATTGACCAGCTTGCCGGTCATGGAGAAATCGCCATAGTCCATGGTTAGATCGCGGGTGATGCCGTTCTCGTGCAGCTTGAAGCTGATCCGGTATTCCGGCGTCTCTTCTCCGTTCTTGGCACTGTCGTCGAAATAGGCGATGTCGACCGGCCAGTATTTGTCGGTAGCGAGCTTGGCCAGCGCCGGCGCTTCCGGATCGGCCTTGTCGGCATCGGTCCTCTTGCCGACGACGACGGTGGTGGACATCACCTTGTTGGCGTCCTCGGAACCGTCGAACAGATTGGTTTGATAGAAGTTTTCACCCTTCTCGGCCTTGTCTATCAATTCGACCAGATGCTGGGTCGGAAACTGGGTGGCGGCAAGTTCCAGGCTGCTCTTCTCGGGCTTATCGATGTCGACCTTCAGCCCTTTCGTTTCCTTCGTGGCGACGCCCTTGACCTCCTTGTCGAGGTTCTGGTCGACAAAGGATTTGGTCACGAACGAGAAGGTCTTGCCTTCGGCGTCTTCGAATGTCGTCGTCTGCTGGTCGGTCAGCTTGGTGTTGTCGCTGGTGGCGATCTGGGTGACAAAGCGGAATTTCACCGTATAGCCTTCGCAGGCCGACCCGTTGAATTCATAGACCATGCGGCCGGTAATGCCGGTGATGCCGGAGCGGTCGTCCGCCTTCTTGAGCGTAAGATCGTAAACGGCGCGATGCGCCTGCAGCGCCGGCACGGCGAAAGCGGGACCTATCGAAAAGACCGCCGGCAACAGGACGGCATGGAATGCAAGGCGCGTTGCGCGCATGAGAGGCTCCGATCGTCGCGGCTGATGGCAGGCCGCAGGGAAAGATGGTCCAGCTTAAAAAAAGTCGTGGCGGAAGCGAGGCAAAAATAGCAATTTCGGCCCGGCTGACGCGGCGCCTTCCAGCAATAGGGAAAAGCAATGAGTGAAACAATCGAAAAGCGGCTAAACGACCTCGGGGTCACCATTCCCGCGGCCGCGGCGCCTGCCGCCAATTACGTGCCGCATTGCAGGACCGGAAATCTGCTTTTCACCGCCGGACAGTTGCCGCTCAAGGACGGCAAGCTGCAGGCGAGCGGACTGCTTGGCCGCGACGTCGACACAGCAACCGGCAAGGAAGCGGCAAGATACTGCGCGATCAACATTCTGGCGCAGGCCAAGGCAGCACTTGGCGATCTCGAGAAGATACGCCGGCTGGTCAAGATCACCGTCTTCGTCGCCTCCGCGCCGGATTTCGTCGAGCAGCATCTGGTCGCCAACGGCGCCTCCGATTTCCTGGTGGCGGCGCTCGGCGAGCGCGGCAAGCATGCCCGTTCCGCCGTCGGCACGGCTTCGCTGCCGCTTAATGCCGCCGTGGAAATCGAAGCGATCTTCGAAGTCGAGTGAGCGAGCCTGACATGACTGACCTTTCCTGGCTGATTGCCCGGCCTGTCGCCCATCGCGGCTTTCACGACATGAACAAGACGCGCTGGGAAAACACCCTCTCCGCCTTTGCCGCCGCGGCCGAACGCGGCTATGCCATCGAATGCGACGTGCACCTGTCGTCGGACGGAGTTCCCGTCATCATCCATGATGGGGACTTGCAGCGGCTGACCGGGCACGACGGTTTCGTCTGGCAGCGCACGGCGGCCGAACTGGCGGCGCTCAGGGTCGGCGGCACGTCTGATCATGTGCCGACGCTGCGCGAGGTGCTCGAGCTGATCGACGGCCGGGTGCCTCTGGTGGTCGAGCTGAAAGGCGTGGCTGGATATGACAATGGCCTGGTGGCGAGCGTCGGCAGGCAGCTCAAGCGCTACAAGGGCAAGGTGGCGATCATGTCGTTCGACCACTGGCTGATCCGCGATTTCGCCAAGGACGCGCCGGGCATACCGGCTGGATTGACCGCCTATGGCAAGGACGACAGGCTGATCGAAGCACATTTCGCCATGCTGGCGCATCAGATCGCCTTCACCTCCTACGCAGCGGGCGACCTGCCAAATCCATTCGTCAGCTTTGTCCGTGAACGGCTCAAAATGCCGGTCATCACCTGGACGGTGCATGACCAGCCGGCGGTCGACCTTACATTCAAATACGCGGACCAGATGACGTTCGAAGGGTTCGAGCCTGATCTGGTCAAAGTCGCTTGAGGCAGGGTGCCTGGAACGTGACTTGTAGCGGTCCGGATGGAGCTTAAATAAGCCTCATGGATCAGGGCGACGACGGCGACGGGCAAACGGTTGATGCGGAGTATGCGATCCGCATTGCGGCGGGCATCGGCGCCTTCACCTGCGAAGAGTGGAACGGTTTCGCGGGAACCACGCGCAGTGATGCCGAAAACGGTTATAACCCCCTCGTTTCATATGCTTTTCTGAGCGCACTCGAGGATTCCGGCTGCGCCGTGCGGCGCACCGGCTGGCAAGGTCATCATCTCAGGCTAGAGAATGGTCAAGGCACGCTGCTCGGCGCGGTCCCCTGCTATCTCAAATCACACAGCCAGGGCGAATATGTGTTCGATCACGGCTGGTCGGATGCCTTCGAGCGCGCCGGCGGCCGTTACTATCCCAAGCTGCAATGCTCGGTACCGTTCACGCCGGTCACCGGCCCTCGCCTGTTGGTGAGCAGGGGCCAGGATTCCAGCACCGTCAAGGCCGGGCTCGCCGCGGGATTGAAGGCGGTGACGGAAAGGCTCGGCGTCTCTTCCGCTCATGTTACCTTCGCGCAGGAGAGCGACGTGGACGTGCTGGAGGCGGCGGGCTTCCTGCATCGCACCGACCAGCAGTTCCACTTCGTCAACGAGGGCTTCTCGACCTATGACGATTTCCTCGCCACGCTCGCCTCGCGCAAGCGCAAGGCGATGAAAAAGGAGCGGCGCGAGGCGCTTGCCGACGGCATCTCCATCGACTGGCTTACCGGCAAGGACCTTACCGAACGGGCCTGGGACGACTTCTTCGCCTTCTACATGGACACCGGCAGCCGCAAATGGGGCCGGCCCTATCTGAACCGCGAATTCTTCTCGCTGATCGGCGAGCGCATGGCCGACGACATCCTGCTGGTGATGGCCAGGCGCAACGGCCGCTATATTGCCGGCGCCATCAACTTCATCGGCTCGGATGCGCTCTACGGCCGCAACTGGGGCTGTATCGAGGATCATCCCTTCCTGCATTTCGAGGTCTGCTATCACCAGGCCATCGACTTCGCCATCGAACGCAAGCTGAAGGTGGTCGAGGCGGGCGCACAGGGCGAACACAAGCTGGCGCGAGGCTACCGGCCGGTGATCATGCATTCCGCGCATTACATCGCCCATCCCGGCCTGCGCAACGCCGTCGCCGACTATCTCAGGCGCGAACGGCGCGAGGTTGAACGCATGGGCGAATACCTGGAAGAGCACACGCCGTTCCGCAAGGATCTCGAGGTGTAGGCCATCCTGCAGGGCAGGAGCATATGTAAGGTTCGGCATCCCTTGGGTTGGCAGTGCACGCCTGTCGAGATCGGCTTCATCGATCTCGCCCGATCGTCTTGCCGCTCACGAGAGGCTTCGCTACACCAACTGGCGAGGCACAATCCGGAGCGTTCGCCATGGCCGAAACCGCCTATGACACCGACAACATCTTTGCCAAGATCCTGCGCGATGAAATTCCCTCGCACCGCGTCTACGAGGACGAAGCGGTCGTTGCCTTCATGGATGTGATGCCGCAGGGGCCAGGCCACACGCTTGTGGTGCCGAAGGCGCCGTCGCGCAATCTGCTCGACGCCGATCCGGCAACGTTCGGCCCGCTTTTCACCGTCGTGCGGAAGGTGGCGGTCGCCGTCCGCAAGGCGTTCAACGCCGATGGCGTCACCGTGATGCAGTTCAACGAGCCGGCCTCCGGGCAAACCGTCTATCACCTTCACGTCCATGTCATTCCACGCTTCGAAGGCATCGCGCTGAAGCCCCATACGGGCCAGATGGAGAAACCCGAGGTGCTGGCCGAGAATGCCGGCCGGATAAAGGCCGCCTTGCTATCATGACGCCTGGCTTTCAGCGGTTCCCAGCAACTGCGACCGTCTGGGAAGGTTCCGCAGTTGCGCATCGAAAACCATGGATCCGAGCCGCCACAGCGTGATCGCCATTCCGCCGAACACATCAATCAGATTATGCCCGCCATGGATGAGGATCGGGCAGCGCGGCTGAGATTCATTCTCATCGCTCGCTTGGCGCGCGATCAGGACAGCTTGTTTGCGGAGAACGCCGAAAGCCTCTCAAACGCCGTCGGAGGCTCTACATTTTGCCTGAGCCGCCGGCGGATCGCATCCGCACATTGTGCTGGCGTCAGAAGCGATGTGTCCACTTCCAGATCATACACGCCGGGCCGGTGTACCTCCTCCTGCCACAGACGCACCGCCAACGGTACGGGATCGTCAGGCGACCCGGTCACATATCCCCTCCCCGCCGGACTGGCGGCATGCCTCTGCAGGATGATTTCAACCGGGCAGCGGACACCGACAAACAGAACCGGCAGGCCTGCGAGGCGCCGGGCGCAATCGACAAGGCAATCAAGGGGTTGCGAATAGCTGTCGTGATGGCCGAGATCGGCCACGATATTCAACCCCACCCTGCTGTGGGCGGCGATCGATTCGTAGAGCGCGGCATAGAACCGAGGCACGAGACCCTCGAGATCCGGGCGCTCGCCGCCGGGCCGCAAACCTATCCCCGGGCGACAGCGCAGCGGTGTGACCTGCTCATAGATGTCGACTCCCAAATTCATCCATAGGCCCTCGAAGCTCTCCAGAACTGCCTGGACGATGCTTGATTTCCCCGATCGCGGTGCGCCGTTGAGGATGATGATCTGACCTGGTCCGGACATAAAATTCCCAATCTCATGGAAATGAACGCACGCAGCCATCTGGCGAACGGCTGTTGTTCGCAATGCTGCTGTAATCCTGACGGATGACAAGGGCGCCGGCGAGACGTGGACGTGCAATGCGGGTTCTGTTGATCGAGGACGAAAGAGAAATGGCTGACGCGCTCACCAGGGCGCTTGGCAAACAAGGCGTCGTCGTCGATCACACCGTGCTCCTTGGCGATGCTATCGAACTGTCGCGCCAGCACGTCTATGAGGCAATCCTGCTCGACCGAACATTGCCGGATGGTGAGGGACTGAGCTTCATTCCCAGGCTGCGGGCGGCAGGTGTCGATGCGCCGGTGATCGTCCTGACGGCACGCAATGAGCCAAGAGAGCGCATTGAGGGGCTCGATGCCGGCGCCGACGACTATCTGGGCAAACCATTCCTGATCGATGAACTGATGGCGCGGCTGCGGGCGGTGTTGCGCAGGCCAGCAGCCTTGGCGGAGCCGCGGATCACCGTTGGCATGGTCACCATCGACCCGCTGAATTTCAGCGTGACGGTCGGGTCCAGCCCCGTCGATATACCGAGACGCGAACTGTCCGTCCTGCTCGCCCTGGCAAAGCGACGCGGAAAGACTGTCATCCGCTCCACGCTGGAAGAAGCCGTCTACAACTACGAGGACGAGATCCAGTCGAACGCCATCGACGCCCATATTTCGCGCCTGCGCAAAAGGCTGACGGATGCCGGCGCTGGGGTGGCCATCCACAACATCAGGGGCGTCGGTTATCTCCTCAGGGAAGTAAGATGATGCAGCGGGGCGCCTCGCTGCGGTGGACGTTGATCTGGCAGCTCAGCGTTGTGCTGACGTCAGTCGTTGCCGCCGTCATTGTCGGCCTGTGTTTCTACGGAAAAAGGGTCCTTTCGCCCAACGTGGCCCTGGAGCACAGGCTCACCGCTGCCATAGCCGAATCCATCAAACTCGGCCCTCGGCGAAATATCGAGATCCAGGACAGGCCGAGCCTGACCTCGCTCAAGCAGGAGAACAAGAACCTCTGGTATGTCATTGTCACAACTGACAGCAGGTCGGTCTCCTTTGGCGCCATACCGCCGGTCTATCTCGACGTCGCGCGCAACGTGCACCTCTTTCACGATGCCGACTTGCGCGGCGTCGACGGCACGGACGAGATCGCATCGATCGAAGAGTTTGATACGCCAGCCGGCGAGATGCGGATGCTGTTCGGCGGAAATTCCGGCAATGACTCGGTTCTGGTCACACTGATAAAAGAGGTGAGACGGATATATGTGCCTCTGCTGGCCCTCGCCCTGCCGGCGATATTCCTTAGCGTGCCCCGGATTGTCCGCCGCGCCCTCACCGGCCTGAACGACGTCGTTGGCAAGGCGATGGAGATCGAGCTTCGCAGCCAGGGCGCTCGCCTTCCAACCGAAGCCGTTCCGCGCGAAGTCGTGCCGCTGGTGGCGGCATTCAACGGGGTTCTGGAGCGTCTCGAGCGCGAATTTCAAAAGCGCCAACGTTTCCTGGTCGATGCCGCCCATGAGCTTCGCACCCCCATTGCAATCATGCAGACGCGGATCGAGGGAATGGAATATGGCCAGGATCGCGAACGCCTGCTGCAAGATGTCGCCCGGCTTGGCGAAACCGCCGAACAACTGCTCGATTTCGAGCGCAACGACCAGAACAGGGAAAATTACGGGACAGTCGATCTCGTCGATATCGCGAGGACCGTCGTGGCCGACCTTGCGCCGCTTGCGATAGCGGCCGGCTACGAGATCTCCTTCCTTCGCGAAATCGATGGATTGGAGCGCCAGGGCAACCGTCCCGCGCTGGTCAGGGCGATAACCAATCTGGTCCGCAATGCCATCGAGCATGGGGGAAATCGCGGCATGATCTCGGTGTCCGTCACCGCCGATGGGCAGATCACCGTGGCCGATCAGGGCCAGGGGATATCGCTGGACCAGCAGGAGCTCGTCTTCGAGCCGTTCTATCGCACCACGCCGCGCAGCACCGGCGCCGGACTGGGGCTGGCTCTCGTCAGGCAGATCGTCACCAATCACGGCGGGCACGTGGCGGTCGACAGCGGGAGCCACGGAACGATGTTCCGCATCCAGATGTGACCGAGACCAGGGCACGCTGCACGGGCAGATCAGACGATGCCATTCGTCTGACGATGGATGTCCAAGCCGCGTAATGTTGCTGTAATTCAGTGACTTCAGGACTCTTCCCGTCGATCAACAAGGGAAGGCCCGACGACCAATGCTCAACACTGTAACACCTAGACCACGCGCCGCGGCCACGTGGTCGGCCCGGATGCTGCGATTGAAGATTGCTTGTATCGGGCTGTCTCTGGCGCTTGCCGGTTGCAGTTCCGTTCCCCTCAAGGAGGCAGGAACCTTGACCTCCTACAATCAGCTCGGCCCGGCAAAGGGCAAGTTCAACAAATCACGTACGTTCGTGGATGCCAAAGCACTGGGGAGCATCAGATCCGTCAGCATCTCGCCGACCGTTTTTTCCCCGAGCGCCGCCTCCCGTGTCAAGGAGGCTCGGGATCGCGCTCTGGTTCTCAACGCACTCGACCGGGCTATGTGCGTCGCGCTGAGCGACAAATACCAGGTGGTCCCTGCCGGCCAGCCTTCGGATCTAACCGTCAAGACCGTGATCGCCGACCTCGTGCCTACGGACAAAATCACTGCGGGCGTCTCCAAGGCGGTTTCTCTGGGCAGCAGCGCCGTGCTGCCGGTTTCCATTCCGCGCCTTCCCCTGGGTTTTGGAGGGCTCGCGGTCGAGGCCGAGGCACTTGACCGGAACGGCACGCAACGCGCAGCCATGGTCTGGTCCCGCGGAGCGAACTCCTTTACCACCGAGGCCAGGGTCTCAGAGATCGGCGACGCGTACAGTCTGGGCACTACTTTCGGAAACGACTTTTCGCGCATGCTCGTCACCGGCAAGGCGCCATCGGGATGGCATATCTCGATACCGTCGGGTCAACGCATAAAATCGTTCCTCGGCGGCAAGCCGAAATACGCGGCCTGCGAGGTCTTTGGCCGCGCGCCCGGGCTGTTCGGCATGGTCGGCGCCAAGGTGGGAGCACCACCGTCCTGGACGGACAAATCAGCCAAAACCCGCCCAACGTCGCTTGCTGTCCAGGGGCCGCCGGCAACGCTTCAATGATCGTCCTGTCCCAACAAAAAAGCCCCGTTTCCGGGGCTTTTTCGAGGGAGTGCCTATCAGCTCTTGCGCGGCAGTTGCGGCACCAGGCTGCGCTTGCCGCCGTCCTTGCCCTTGGGCTCGGGTTTCTGCGCGACGGCCTTCTTGGCTGCCGGCTTCTTGGCCGCTGCCTTGCGCGGCTTGGGGGCGTCTTCCGGTTCTTCCTTCTTGGGCTTCACCGGTGCCTCGTCGGCGAGCGATTCGAGCTTCAGGCCGGTCTCGCCGGTTTCCTTCTTCTCGACGCTGACGCGCACCGTGCCGCCCTTCTTGAGCTTGCCGAACAGCACTTCGTCTGCCAGCGGCTTCTTGATGTGCTCCTGGATGACGCGGCCGAGAGGACGCGCACCCATGCGCTCGTCATAGCCCTTGTCGGCGAGCCAGGCGATCGCCTCCGGCGACAGGTCGAAGGTGACGCCACGCTCGGAGAGCTGGGCCTCCAGCTGCATGACGAACTTCTGCACCACCTGATGGATGACCGGCACCGGCAGCGAGCCGAACGGGATGATCGCATCGAGACGGTTGCGGAACTCCGGCGTGAACAGCCGGTTGATCGCCTCGACATCGTCGCCTTCGCGCTTGGTCGAACCGAAGCCGATCGCCGCGCGCTGCGCATCCGACGCGCCCGCATTGGTGGTCATGATCAGGATCACATTGCGGAAGTCGATCTGCTTGCCGTTGTGGTCGGTCAGCTTGCCATGGTCCATCACCTGCAACAGGATGTTGAACAGGTCCGGATGTGCCTTCTCGACCTCGTCCAGCAGCAGCACGCAATGCGGATGCTGGTCGACGCCGTCGGTCAAAAGGCCGCCCTGATCGAAGCCGACATAGCCGGGAGGCGCGCCGATCAACCGCGATACGGTGTGGCGTTCCATGTATTCCGACATGTCGAAACGGATCAGTTCGACCCCGAGCGAAGCGGCCAATTGCTTGGCGACTTCGGTCTTGCCGACGCCGGTCGGACCCGAGAACAGGTAGGAGCCGATCGGCTTCTCCGGTTCGCGCAGGCCGGCACGCGCCAGCTTGATCGCCGAGGTCAGCGCGGTGATCGCGGTGTCCTGGCCATAGACGACGCGCTTCAGCTCGATGTCGAGCCCCTGCAGCACCTTCTCGTCGTCGGCCGAAACCGTCTTCGGCGGGATGCGCGCCATGGTGGCGATCGTCGCTTCGATCTCCTTGATGCCGATGGTCTTCTTGCGCTTGGCCTCCGGCACCAGCATCTGCGAGGCGCCGGTCTCGTCGATCACGTCGATCGCCTTGTCCGGCAGCTTGCGGTCGTTGATGTAGCGCGCCGACAGCTCAACCGAAGCCTTGATGGCTTCCGTCGTGTAGCGGACCTTGTGGAACTCCTCGAAATAGGGCTTCAGACCCTTCATGATCTCGATGGCGTCCTCGATAGTCGGCTCGTTGACGTCGATCTTCTGGAAGCGACGTACGAGCGCGCGGTCCTTCTCGAAGAACTGGCGGAACTCCTTGTAGGTGGTCGAACCGATGCAGCGGATCGCCCCCGAAGACAGTGCCGGCTTCAACAGGTTCGACGCATCCATGGCGCCGCCCGACGTCGCACCGGCGCCAATGACGGTGTGGATCTCGTCGATGAACAGCACAGCGCCCGGATAATCCTCGAGCTCCTTGACGACCTGCTTCAGCCGCTCCTCGAAATCGCCGCGATAGCGCGTGCCGGCCAAAAGCGTGCCCATGTCGAGCGCGAAGATGGTGGCGTTGTGCAAAACCTCCGGAACATCACCTTCGACGATGCGCTTGGCGAGGCCCTCGGCGATCGCGGTCTTGCCGACGCCGGGATCGCCGACATAGAGCGGATTGTTCTTGGAGCGGCGGCACAGCACCTGGATGGTGCGATTGATCTCGGACTCGCGCCCGATCAGCGGATCGATCTTGCCGGCCTTGGCCTTGTTGTTGAGATTGACGCAATAAGCGGTCAGCGCGTCCTGCTGCTGCTTTTTCTTGCCACCTTCCTCTTGCGGCTCGGCGCCGTTCGCGCCGCCCTGCTCGTCATCGGCCCCGCGCGGCGAACGCGTCTCCGACGCGCCCGGACGCTTGGCGATGCCGTGCGAGATGTAGTTGACCGCGTCGTAACGGGTCATCTGCTGTTCCTGCAGGAAGTAGGCGGCATGGCTCTCGCGTTCGGCGAAGATGGCGACGAGCACGTTGGCGCCCGACACTTCCTCGCGGCCAGACGATTGCACATGGATCACCGCGCGCTGAATGACGCGCTGGAAGCCGGCGGTCGGCTTGGAATCCTCGTCATAGCCGGTGACCAGATTGTCGAGCTCGGTGTCGATATAGGTCAGAACAGTGTGCTTCAACTCGTCGAGATCGACATTGCAGGCGCGCATGACGGCGGCGGCCTCGGTGTCGTCGATCAGGGCGAGCAGCAGATGCTCAAGGGTTGCATATTCATGGTGCCGCTCGTTGGCGAGCGTCAGCGCTTGGTGAAGCGCCTTTTCCAGGCCTTGGGAGAAAGCCGGCATGTTACCTCACTTCTTCTCCATCACGCATTGCAGCGGATGCTGATTTTGTCGGGCGAAATCCATGACCTGGGACACTTTGGTCTCGGCCACCTCGAATGTATAGACCCCGCACTCGCCCACTCCATGATTGTGAACATGAAGCATGATGCGTGTGGCGGCTTCGCGGTCCTTCTGGAAAAAACGCTCCAGCACGTGAACCACGAACTCCATCGGTGTGTAGTCGTCGTTCAGGATGAGGACCCGATAGAGGCTGGGTTTCTTGGTCTTGGTCTTTGTGCGCGTGATGACCGCCGTGCCGCGGCCGGCCTCATTGCCGTCGCCGCTGCCGTTCTGCATCCGTGCCCTGGTGGCAGTCAAACCGATCGTCACGTAATCCTGCCTCTTTCGAATCCTCATGCGAGTTCGACATGTAGGTGTTCGATGGACGATTTTAAGCCCTTCTGGTTAGCTGACAATATGGCTAGGTGCCCAACTTGGCGGATTTTCGCAATCGTGAAGGCGAGCCAGGCCCCTGATCGGAAATTGACACGAAAAAACCCGGCCGCGCTTGCGCGGCCGGGCTCTGTCTGGGCCCAATGGGCCAAATCCCGGTACTGCCGGACGAGTTATTTCGCCTTGGCAACGATCGATTCGAACGGCTTATAGGCTTCCTTGGCGAGTTCGGCATAGAGGTCGCCGATCTTGGTGGCCTCGGCGACGAACGCCTCATAGGACTGCTTGGCATAGTCGGACTGGACCTCGATCGCCTTGTCGAGCGACTTGGCCGAGACAATCTTCTCGAAAGCGGCGCTGCCGGCCTCGAAGCTCTTCTTGGTATATTCGCCGGCCTCGGCCGCAATTGCCTGCGCGCCCTTGGACAAGGAGGCAAAGCTCTTCAATCCGGTGTCGGCGAACTCTTTGCCGTATTTGCTGAAGTCCTCGTAGGTCTGCGTCATTTCAATTCTCCCTGGACGGTTGATGCGCCCTGCCCCGAGCGCCTTGTGCAATGCACCCGAATATATTGTGCGGCGCACAAAAGTCAAGAAATCGCCTGCTTCTGTCCCAGCCGGCGGGGGCAATGGCTAAAATTCGAATAAAGAGAGGATCAAACCACCAGAAAATGGTGAACGCGGCGGTTACCATAAACGGATTGGTAACGCTGGCTCGATAGCTTGCCGGAAGCGAGGCAGGATCCCTTTGCCGCCTCCAGCGCAACAAGAAATTCAAAGGAACTATCAGTGCGTCAGGCGTTGTCGGGCATCGTTTCCAAATCCGTGTCCCCTTTCAAAACGATCATGATCATCGCCGCGGCGATGACCATCGTCGTTGCAGGTGCGGCCTCGTCGCTCGCCGCGAAGTCCGCGGCCATCGTGGTCGACGCCAAGACCGGCAAGGTGCTCTACTCCTCGGATGCCAACGCCCGGCGTTATCCCGCCTCGCTTACCAAGATGATGACGCTTTATTTGACTTTCGAGGCTCTGGCCAAGGGCAAGATCAGCCGGAACTCGCCGGTCGTCTTCTCGGCTCATGCCGCGGCAGAGCCGCCGACGAAGCTTGGCGTGAAGCCGGGCGGGTCGGTGGCGGTCGAGACCGCCATCCTGTCGATGGTGACCAAATCGGCCAATGATTCGGCCACCGCGCTCGGCGAAATGCTCGGCGGCAACGAGACCAACTTCGCCCGCATGATGACTGCCAAGGCGCGGCAGCTCGGTATGAACGGTACCGTGTTCCGCAACGCCAACGGCTTGCCCGATCCCGGCCAGTTCACCACTGCGCGCGACATGGCAACGCTCGGCATCGCGCTGCGCGAACATTTCCCGCAATATTACGGCTATTTCTCGCAGCGCTCCTTCCTCTATGGCCGCCAGCGCATCAACGGCCACAACCGCCTGCTTGGACGCATCAAGGGCGTCGACGGCATCAAGACCGGTTACACCCGCGCTTCGGGCTTCAACCTGGTTTCGTCGGTTTCCGACGGCAACCGTCGCATTGTCGGCGTGGTCATGGGCGGCACCTCGGGCAGCAGTCGCGACAATCAGATGGCGGCCCTGATCAACACTTATCTGCCGCGGGCATCGACCCGGGGCGGCGGCGATCTGGTCGCCAAGGCCGATAGCGGCAACCCGGTGACGGCATTGGCCAAGGTGCTGTTGCCCAAGCACGACGCACCGACTCCGGACGAGAA
The DNA here is from genome assembly GCF_020165235.1 of Mesorhizobium sp. CA13. Taxonomy (NCBI): domain Bacteria; kingdom Pseudomonadati; phylum Pseudomonadota; class Alphaproteobacteria; order Hyphomicrobiales; family Phyllobacteriaceae; genus Mesorhizobium; species Mesorhizobium sp. CA13. Next base: position 293,629 of record NZ_JAIUHS010000004.1, read on the forward strand.
GCCGGTGGCGGTGGCAAGCGCCGATGACGCGGCCGAAGCCGTTGCTGACGACGCGGCGGTTGCCCAGGGCGACAGCGATGAAGCCGACGATACCGCAGCCGCAGAACCCAAACTGGTTGTTCCGGCAAAGAAAGTGAAGACGGTTATCGTCTCCGCCCCCAAGGTCGCCACGGCACAGGTGGTGTCCGCTTATGCCGAGCCCGCGCCGGCCGTCGACCCGGTCAACACCGCGTCGGTGCCGTCGGGTTGGGCCATTCAGGTCGCCTCGTCGCCGAAACAGTCCGAAGCCCAGGCCTTCCTCGACAAGACCACCAAGCAGGCGCCGAAGGTGCTGGCTGATGCCTCCGGCTTCACCGTCGCCTTCGACAAGGACGGCGTCACCTACTACCGCGCCCGCTTCGGCGGCTTCGGCTCCAAGACCGCTGCCTGGAAGGCCTGCACCGCCCTGAAGAAGAAGAAAATAGAGTGCTACGCCGTCCAGCAGTAGGGACGGCGTGGAAGATATCTCCCGGAAAATTTCTGCGTCGAAGGAGACTAATCGTGATTGGAGAGCAAGACGTCCTTGGCTTCGTTGATCCGCGCCGCCAGGAAAGACGTGCCGCCGATATCGGGGTGCAGGCGTTGCATCAGGCGGCGGTGCGCCTTGCGGACATCCGCCGCGGCGGCCCCCGCTTCAAGACCAAGGATCTTGTAGGCCTCCTCCTTAGTCATGGCGCCCGGACCTGGCGCAATACCCAGCCCTTCGCCACCGTGCGCCTCAGCGTTTTTGCGCCAGACGGGAAATCTGCCGTCAAGATACGTCTCTAACAGTTGCCGGCTCTCCGGGTCGCCGGAGAGTTCGCGAAACAGCTGCAGCAATTCGGCTCTGCCCATCGCACCAAGCATCTTGCCTTCATGGCGGCCTGCCAGCACAAGGCCTTCAAGGCCGCCTGTATCGTGATCGAGGTCCATTTCCAGCGCCGCTGTGCGTACGGTCGAGCGTCTCCGCGCCGGCATCGCGGCTCGCCGGTTCAGCCGCATCGAGCCGTACCAGGCAATCGCTGCGAGCAGGATGATACCGCCAAGACCGCCGCGCCCGACCAGCAGCACGGCGCCGCCGACCAATGCCAGCAAAACCGGCCCAACCTTCCTCATGTCGCCCGCAAGCCTGCTCGGGTCGGCTCGCACGAAAGCCGTTGCCAGGCCCATCAGCACCAGCAGCAATGCGACGACAGCGATGATCGCGCCCATCATGTTCGGCTGCCCCGCAAATGGCCGGCGATCAGCGGTATTTCCAGACTATTCCTGAACATGCGCACGCCGCCACCGTGCGCAGTTCCTGCGCCGCAGTCATGACCCTGCGCGACACATGGTCCGCATCCCACGCCGCGGCGCGATGTGGTGGGCGCGGATGCGTCAGATATCGAAACCGGATGGTTCCTATCGCTCATGGTTTTCAAGATGTGGCGTTGTCGCGACGCTTGCAAGTCCAACGGACAGCAACATTGAGGGCCAGCAACCGCAGTCCGCCTATGCGGGCCGACCATGCCGCCAGATCGCCCGGAAGCAAGCCCATGGGCTGCTCGGAACAAGCCGATGGTGATTCAAAGCAGGCCCAGATCGGCGAGCTCGCGCCGGAGTTTCGGCGGCATTTCGACCTGCCCCGGCTTGCCCTTGCCGAGATCGGCAGGTGCATCCGATGGCTTTAGATAGCGCCAGCCCTGAAAGGCGCGGCGCGGCTGCCAGTCGGTGCGCACCACTTGCGGATCCAGCATCAGATGGCAGCGGCCGATGCCCTCGTCATCGGTGAACGGCCGGATCTCGGTGATCAACTGGCGGCATTGGACGCTGCCCTTGATCACCCAGTAGAGCGAGCCGCCGTTGACAATCTCATCGCCACGCGTCGGCACCATGCGGGTGGTGTGCCAATGCTCGGTCGGTTCGCCGGCACGGCGCCGCTCGTCGAGGCGGAACGCGATCCATTCTTCGAGATCCTCGACGCTGTCGCAGCCGACGCAGAGCTTTAGGAGGTTGAGAGCCATTGCCCAAGATTTAATCCGTCGCACGGATGCGTCAACGGCCTGAGCAAGTTCTCCACAGTGCCGGCGGGCTCAACACTCCACCACATTGACCGCCAGCCCGCCGAGGCTGGTCTCCTTGTACTTCTCGTTCATGTCGAGGCCGGTCTGGCGCATCGTCTCGATCGCCGCATCCAGCGGCACGAAATGGGTACCGTCGCCCTTGATGGCAAGCGAGGCGGCCGTCACCGCCTTGACAGCGCCCAGCGCGTTGCGCTCGATGCAAGGCACCTGCACCAGCCCGCCGACCGGATCGCAGGTCATGCCCAGATGATGCTCCAGCGCGATCTCGGCGGCGTTCTCGACCTGTTCGGGCGTGCCGCCCATGACGGCGCACAGCCCGGCCGCCGCCATAGCCGAAGCGGAGCCCACCTCGCCCTGGCAGCCGACTTCGGCGCCGGAGATGGACGCATTGGACTTGATGATGCCGCCCACGGCGGCGGCAGTGAGCAGGAAGTCGCGAATGCTGGGCTGGTCGGCCTCGGGATGGAAATGCAGCCAGTAGCGCAGCACCGCCGGCAGCGTGCCGGCCGCGCCGTTGGTCGGCGCGGTGACGACGCGCCCGCCGGCCGCATTCTCCTCGTTGACCGCCATGGCATAGATCGACAGCCAGTCATTGGCGAGCAGCGGATTGGGCCGGTTCTGCTGCCACTGCTCCTGCAGCTTGTCGTGCAATTGCCTGGCCCGGCGGCGCACCTTCAGCCCGCCCGGCATGATGCCGTCCTGCGACAAGCCGCGGTCGATGCAGCCTTTCATGGCACCCCAGATGGCGTCGAGGCCGGCGTCGAGCTCCTCGCGCGACATTTGTGTTTCCTCGTTGACCCGCTTCATCTCGGCAATGGAAAGGCCGCTTTTGCCCGCCATCTTCAGCATTTCGAGGGCGTTCTTGAAGGGATAAGGGACTTTCTTGCCCTCGGTCGTCACCGAACCCTTGGCTTTCATGCGCTGCAGCTCTTCTTCCGAAACCACGAAGCCGCCGCCAATCGAATAATAGATGCGCTTGAGCAGCAGGCGGTCGCCGGCGTCATAGGCATAAAACGCCATGCCGTTGGCGTGGCCGGGGAGCGGCGTCTTGCGATCGAGCACCAGATCGCTGGCCGGATTGAAACGGTAGGAAGGATGACCGGGCGGTGAAACGAGCTTGTCGGCGGTGATGCGAGCGACAATGTCGTCCGCCTGATCAGGGTCGACCGTCTGCGGCGTCTGGCCGGCAAGGCCGAGAATGACGGCACGGTCGCTGCCATGGCCGATGCCCGTATAGGCGAGCGAGCCGTGCAGGCTGGCGCCGATGCGAGCAACCTTGGCGCCGGCCGGACGCGGCCAGTCGTCTCCGGCGATCTCGTCGAGGAAACGGCGGGCGGCCGTCATCGGTCCCATCGTGTGCGAACTCGATGGTCCGATGCCGATCTTGAACAGGTCGAAAACCGAAAGGAACACGCGCCGCAATCTCCCGAAGCCGCTCTGGGACTACATATAGGAACTCCTGCGATGTTTCCGCTGTTTTGAACGGCGCGGCGCAGCGCCTGCCGACCTTGTTTGCTCCGGCAGCGACATGACCATCGAAGCCCGCGGACGATCGAAGCAATCGCACTGGATGTGATAGGTTCCGCCAATGGGCGATTCCCTCGATCTTTCGACAGCCGATCTCGCGGCGTTGGCGTTCTTCCTCATTGCGTGGGTTTTGCATACGCTCGCCTCGGACGGCGTGCTCGTCAGCCGCATGTCGCTCACCACGGCGATGAATGCGCAGCGGCAAGCCTGGATGCGCACGATGGCCGAGCGTGAGATACGCATCGTCGACACAGCCATCATGGGCGGCCTGCAGCAAGGCACCGCCTTCTTCGCCTCCAGCTCCCTGATCGCGCTTGGCGGCTGCTTTGCCTTGCTCGGTGCCTCGGACCGCGTCCTCGAGGTGTTGAGCACACTGCCTCTGGGCGGCGCCCCGTCGCGCCCGGCTTTTCAGATCAAGGTGCTGGGACTGGTGCTGATCCTGGCGTTTTCGTTCTTCAAGTTCGGCTGGGCCTACCGGCTGTTCAACTATTGCTCGATCCTGATCGGCGCCGTGCCGATCCCGCATGGCGAGGCCTCGCGCAATCCGGTCACCGAGACGGCGGTGTGGAGGGCGGCGCAGATGAACATGCTTGCGGGCAAGCATTTCAACTCCGGCCTGCGCGGCGTGTTCTTTTCGATCGGCTATCTCGGCTGGTTCGTCGATCCGGTGGTGTTCGTGCTGTCGACGCTTCTGCTCCTGGCCGTTCTGGTGCGACGCCAGTTCTTCTCGGCGGCGCGCCGCGCCGTGATCGGTCAGCCGCCGGGTGCGGGAAAAGGCTGATCGATGCGGCCGGACAGCCAATAGGCGAACAGCCCGATCCATTCGCGCATCGCCATGGTCGTGGCCTGCAGCGAATCGGCTGGATTGTCGCGGAACAGGCCGATGCCTTCACGCCCCGACGTCCGATAGTCGACCGGCCACGGAACCGTGGCGAAGCCGGCCTTGTCGAACAGCGCCTTGGCGCGTGGCATATGGTAGGCCGAGGTGACCAGCAGCCAGGTTTCGCCCGGCTTCGGCGCTATCAAAGCCTTGGTGAAGACGGCATTCTCGTAGGTGTTGCGCGATTTGCCCTCGAGGATGAGGCGTTCCGGCGCCACGCCAAGCGCGCCGAGCAGGCGCGGCGCGGTAGCGGCATCGCCCTCGGCGTCGAGGAACAATTCGCCATTGCCGCCCGAGACGACCACCTTGGCATCGGGAAAGCGCCGCGCCAATACGGCGGTCTCCACCATCCGGTCGCCGCCACTGTTCAATTCATAACCGCCGCGCGCCAGGTTGATCGCGCCTTCGAAGCCGCCGCCGAGCACGACGATGCCATCGACCTTTTGCGGCAGCGGCGGGCGTGGAAAGCGTTCCTCCAGCGGGTCGAGCATCATGGCGCCGAGCGACGTCCAGGCCGAAAGCGCCAGAATCAGAAACGCCAGCCCGCCGCCGACCGCTGCCAGCCGTCGGCGGCCGAAGAATGCCGCGACCAGCCCCGCCAGCAGCAGGAAGATCGTCAGGTTGAGCGGCTGGATAAAGAACCAGAAGATTTTCGAAAGATAAAAGAACATCCCTCACCCCTCAGATGAGAAACGATCCTACCACCACTTCTCCGGCTGGAACGTGCCGGCCGCCTGTTCGATGACGGCGGCGGTCTGGAACAGCGTCTCTTCCTCGAACGGCCTGCCGATCAGTTGCAGGCCAAGCGGCAATCCCTTGGGGTCGAGGCCGGCGGGCACGGCGATGCCCGGCAGGCCCGCCATATTCACTGTGACGGTGAAGATGTCGTTCAGGTACATCTTCACCGGATCGGAAGCCATGTCCTCGTCGGCGATGCCGAAGGCGGCAGATGGCGTCGCAGGCGTCAGGATGACGTCGACGCCGGCGGCAAAGACGTTCTCGAAGTCGCGCTTGATCAGGTTGCGCACCTTCTGCGCCTGCAAATAATAGGCGTCATAATAGCCTGCCGACAGCACATAGGTGCCGATCATGATGCGGCGCTTGACCTCGCGGCCAAAACCGGCGGCGCGGGTCTTTTCATACATCTCGACGATGTCCTTGCCGGGCACACGCAGGCCGTAGCGGACGCCGTCATAGCGCGCCAGGTTGGACGAGGCTTCGGCGGGCGCCACGATGTAATAGGCCGGCAGCGCGTATTTGGTGTGCGGCAGGGAGATGTCGACGATCTCGGCGCCGGCCTCCCTGAGCCAGGCAATGCCCTTCTGCCACAGCGCTTCGATCTCCTCCGGCATGCCGTCGACGCGGTATTCCCGGGGAATGCCGACCTTCATGCCCTTGATCGGCTTGCCGATCGCCGCCTCGTAGTCCGGCACCGGCCGGTCGACCGAGGTCGTGTCCTTCGGATCGACGGAGGCCATCGATTTGAGCAGGATCGCGGCATCGCGCACGTCGCGCGCGATCGGCCCGGCCTGATCGAGCGACGAGGCGAACGCAACGATACCCCAGCGCGAGCAGCGGCCATAGGTCGGCTTGATGCCGACTGTGCCGGTGAAGGCGGCCGGCTGGCGGATCGAGCCGCCAGTGTCGGTGGCCGTAGCGCCCGCGCACAGGAAAGCCGAGACGGCGGAGGCCGAGCCGCCCGACGAGCCACCCGGCACCAGATGCGCATTGTCCAGGGTGCGCGCGGTCCTGGTGCCGCCGGCCGAAACGAAGCCGCCATCGCCCTGATGCGTGGTCGGCATCACCATCGTATCGACGCGCGAACGCCGCCACGGATTGACCACCGGCCCGTAGTGAGACGTCTCGTTGGACGAGCCCATGGCGAACTCGTCCATGTTGAGCTTGCCCAGCATGACCGCCCCGTCGGCCCACAAATTGGAGGTGACGGTCGATTCGTAATGCGGCTTGAAGCCGTCGAGCACATGGCTGCAGGCCTGGGTGTGCACGCCCTCGGTGCCGAACAGGTCCTTGATGCCGAGCGGAATGCCTTCCAGCGCACCGCCCTCGCCCTTGACCAGCCTGGCGTCGGAGGCCTTGGCCATGTCGCACGCCTTCTCGGCGGTCACCACGACATAGGCGTTGAGCGCCGGATTGGCGCGCTCGATCGCAGCGAGATAGGCGTCGGCGATCTCGGTCGCGGTGATTTCCTTGGCGCGCAGCTTGGCGCGGGCCTGCGAAATCGTCAGTCGGGTCAGGTCGCTCATCAGGCAAGGCTCTTTTCGTAAAATACCGACCACTCGGAATCGGGATAATCCAGCACCGGGCCGCAACGCGAGAAGCCGGCACGTTCATAGACAGTCCAGGCGGCAGGATGGCGATCGCCCGTCTCCAGCACCAGACGCTTCAATCCTTCCTCGCGCGCCAGCGCTTCGACACGCTCCACGATCCTGGCGCCGATTTTCTGGCCGCGATGCGTGGGCCGCGTGTACATGCGCTTGACCTCGCCTATGGCACCATCATGGCGCTTCAGCGCCCCGCAACCGACGGCAAGACCGTCGTCGCGGGCGACGAAGACCGTGGTCTGCTCGACGGTCAGATGATAGCAGTGTTCCGGCGGCGTCAGTTCGAGCAGCGTCTCGTTGAGTTCCGCGACCAGGCCGCGCACATCGTCCTGCAGCGGCGTCTCGATGGCGATTTCGATGGCCATCGGCCTGTTACTCCACGACCTTCGGCACGAGGAAGAAGTTCTCTTCGGTGGCTGGCGCGTTGGCGACAATGTCGGCCGCCTTGTTGCCGTCGGTGACGACATCCTGGCGCTTCTTCATCTCCATCGGAGTAACCGAAGTCATCGGCTCGACACCGGAAACATCGACCTCGTTCAGCTGTTCGACGAAGCCCAGTATGGCGTTCAGCTCGCCGGTCATGCGTTCGGCATCTTCCTCGCTCACCGCAATGCGGGCGAGACGCGCGACGCGCTTCACTGTCTTGACGTCAACGGACATGTTTGTGCCTCGGGAAAACCAGCCCCGGCCTATAGCGGCGCCGCGCGCGGCGCGCAACATGTGCATGCCCACAATCGGGCAAATGACCTCACGGCAGGGCCATGCCCTCGCACAGATAGTAGCTGCCGCTGTTGCCGCTCGCCTCGCTCTCGTCTTCGATGGGCCGGACGGAGACGAGATCGATCTGCGTCGGGCTCATCTGCGTCACCGAGAGCACGTCGGGAAAGACGTAGCCCGGCTCCTGGCAAATGGCCGTCACCGCCCAGCTTGGCGAGCGTGTCGCCTTACTGATCTGCAAGAACTCGCAATTGTATTCGACCCCCTGCAGGCCATGGGCCGACAGCACGATGTTGCCGGCATCGATCAGCGTCTGCAGGGTGTCTTTCCTGGCTTGTGCGCAGAGCTCCTCGGACTTGAGGTAGACCCCTTCGATGAAATCGTCCGCGGCAAACGCCGGCGACGCCGCAAACAGCATCGAAACGCAAAGAGAGTTCCTCAAGCCCATGGTCTTATTCCGTTTTCAATTTATAGAATTTCTAGCGTGTTATAGCGTGACCGCCTCGCCGATCCCAGGCACGACGACATTCACGCCCGACCCCTCCATTCCGGCGACAAATTTGTCGGGCGTCTGGTCGAGCAGGCCGAAAGTCGCATAGTGGCATGGCACGGCGACATCGAACTTGAAATAACGGCGGCAGGCGAGAGCCGCGACGGCGCCTCCCATGGTAAAGCGGTCGCCGACCGGCACCAGGCCGATCTTCGGCTCATGCAGTTCGTTAACCAGCGCCATGTCCGAGAAGATGTCGGTATCGCCCATGTGATAGAGCGTCTTGTCGTCGTGGAAATGCAGGACCAGCCCGCAAGGATTGCCCATATAGATGCCGTCGCCGTAGGACGAGGAGTGCAATGCCTGGACAAAAGTCGTCGTGAACGGGCCGCAATCCACCGTACCACCGGTGTTGCCCTGGTTGATATTGTTCTGGTCGACGCCCTGGCCGCCGAGATAGCCGCAGACCTCGGGATTGGCGACCAGCATCGCTCCCGTCTTCTTGAGGATCTCCAGCGCATCGCCGACATGGTCTCCGTGACCATGCGTCAAAAGAACGTGGGTGACACCTTCGGCCGGGCCTTCCCAACTTTTCTTCCAAAGCGGATTGCCGCTCAGGAACGGGTCCATCAGGATGCTTGCGCCCGCCACCTCGATCTTGAAGGCGGATTGTCCGTACCAGGTGAGTTTCATCGGCGAGTTCCTCGATTTTTGCTCCGTCGGAGGATAGAACGGCGTCAGCTCAAGAGCAAAGTGTTACGGCGTCCTCGCGTGTTCAAAACGCCGCGACGGCACTGTCGGGTCAAAGGAAAACCGTTGGCTATCATTACCATCGAGGAATTGCCGGCACGGCTGGCCGGCGGCAGGACGCTCGCCGGGCTCGATCTCGGCGACAAGACGATCGGCGTCGCCGTTTCGGACCGTGGCTTTTCCTTCGCGCATCCGCGTCCTGTCATCATGCGACGGAAATTCTCGCTCGACGCGGCCGTGCTGCTGGATCTGCTGCAAAAGGAGAATGCCGGCGCGGTGGTGATTGGACTGCCGGTCAACATGGACGGCTCGGAAGGTCCGCGCGCGCAGAAATCGCGCGCCTTCGTACGCAACATGGCCGCCTTGAGCGACCTTCCCTTCCTGCTGTGGGACGAGAGGCTGTCGACGGTAGCCGCCGAACGGACGCTGATCGAGATGGATTTTTCGCGCGCCAAGCGCGCCGGCAAGATCGATTCGGCCGCCGCCGCCTTTATTCTGCAGGGAGTTTTGGACCGGCTTCGCTCGCTCGGTGCGGCCGCTCGAACGGCACCGGAACCGCCGACCGCCTCTTGATCCACCCGATGATTTCACGGCGGCGGCGAAACGCCCAGATCGCCAGCAGCAGCAGGCCGTCGAATATACAGGCTCTTCCCACCATGCCGGGAATGATTGCCGGGTCGATGCCGAGCATCTGGCCGTAGAGTTGGAAGACGAAATCGTGCAACTGCCGGCTCAGCATGACGTAGCCGAAATTCATGTCGTTGAGCGACAGGTAGAACCAGCCCCAGAAAAGCGCCATCGGAGCCGCCCACAATGCGAAGATGTAACGCATCAGCGGCCTCCCTTCCGGGTCGGCTCGGGTCGGCCCGATATCAGCGAAAGCAGCGAATTGTGGGCTGCGGCCCTGGCCATGCTGTGCGCCGTGGCGTGGATTTCGACCTCATCCGATGCGGCCAGGGCGCGGCGCTCGGCAAGCATGGCGACATAGGAGGCCAGAAGTGCGGCCAATTGCACGGCGACGACCAGGAACAGCCCGTTGATGCCTTGCGCCGCGCCTCCGACCAGGATGAGCGAAAGCACGCCGGAAGCGCTGATGAAGGCGACGCGGGCAACGCTGTCGGCGCCCGGATTGCTGGCATTGTTGATCAGCGCCTCGACAAAGGCCCAGAAGAACAGCACCGCCACGACAAGCAGGGCCGTGGCCAGAGGCGCAACCACGACGACATTTTCGAGATCGACGAAGCGGGCGCTCTCGATTGTCACGCCCAGCACGCCAAGCGCCCCGGCCACGCCGCGGTTTCCATCGATGCAGATGATCGCCAGCAGGGCGAAAACGATCGTCCAGTGCAAGGCGAGAAAAGAGGTCAATACCTGTCGCATCGTGATTCCTGCTTCGACAGGAATGACAGTGGGCTTTGCCGCCAGCCCTCGCAACGGAAACCATTTGTTAAGGTTAACGGCGCGGGGGAACGACCAAGGCTTGGCCCATGGCTGCTGCTCAGTTGGTTGGCGGATAGAGCGTGTCGATGATCATGCGCGCATCATGGCGCGAATCGAGCATGCCATAGGTGTTGCGCCACTGGCCCGCCAGCCGCGTCTCGACGAAGGCATCGGCGATCCGCCCTGCCCCCAACCGGCGCAATTCCGCCGCCGCCGCCGACAGCGCCAGTTGCTCCGTCAGCAGGCGGGCCGAGCCTTCATCGGTCGCGGCCACCTGCATCGCCGCCTTCAGCACACCGATGGTGCCGCGCCCGCCCGCGCCCAGGTCGCGATCGATGCCGGCAAGCACCTCCTCGAACAGGCCCGGCGCGCGGCCAAGCACGCGCAGCACATCCAGTGCCATGACATTGCCCGACCCTTCCCAAATCGCATTGACCGGAGCTTCGCGATAGTAGCGGGCGAGCGGCGCCTCCTCGACATAGCCATTGCCGCCTAGGCATTCCATCGCCTCGTAGAGCAGCGGCGGCGCGATTTTGCAGACCCAATATTTGACGACCGGCGTCATGGCACGGGCAAAGGCCGCCTCGCCGCGATCGCTCGCCGCCTCGTCGAAGGAACGCGCCAGACGGAACGACAGCGCCGTGGCAGCGGCGACGTCGAGCGCCATGTCGGCCAGCACGCGCTGCATCAGCGGCTGCTCGATCAGGTTGGTGCCGAACACCTGGCGATGGCGGGCGTGATGAACGGCTTCGGCCAGACCCGCCCGCATGATCGCCGAAGACGCCACGGCGCAGTCGAGCCGGGTCAAGGTCACCATGTCCATGATCGTCTTCACGCCGGCGCCCGGCTCGCCGACCATCTCGCCGATCGCGTTGACGAACTCCACCTCGGAAGACGCATTCGACCGGTTGCCGAGCTTGTCCTTCAGGCGCTGGAAACGGAAGCCGTTGCCCGAGCCGTCGCCAAGGACGCGCGGCACGAGGAAGCAAGACAATCCCTCGGGCGCCTGCGCCAGCACGAGGAAGGCATCCGACATCGGCGCCGACATGAACCATTTGTGGCCGGTCAGGCGATAGAAGCCGCTGCCTACGCGCTCGGCCTTCGTCACATTGGCGCGCACATCCGTGCCGCCCTGTTTCTCGGTCATGCCCATGCCGAGCGTAAGCCCGGTCTTCTCGACCGGCGGCTTTTGGCTCTGGTCATATTTGCGCGTCGTCACGCGCGGCGCCCACTCGCGAAACAGTTTCGGGCTCGCCATCAGCGCCGCCAGCGAAGCGCTGGTCATGGTGATGGGACACAGATGTCCGGTCTCGAGTTCGGCCGTCAGGTAGAACCGGGCCGCGCGCACCTGATGGCGGCGGCCGATCTCGGCATCGCCGTTCTCCCAGACCGAGGAGTGCAGCCCGTTGGCGACGGAACGGCGCATCAAGGCGTGATAGGCGGGGTGGAACTCGACCAGATCGATGCGCCGGCCCTGGCGATCATGCGTCCTGAGCCTCGGCGTTTCGACATTGGCGAGGCGGGCCAGTTCCTGGGCCTCCTGCGTCAGCACGAAGCGGCCGAGCCCGTCGAGATCCTTGCGCACCGGATCGGAAAAGCGCTCTGCAAGCTGGATCAGCAACGGATCGCCCCGCCAGGCGTTGCCGCCTGTCAGCGGCGGCGGCTGGTTCGTCACGTCGTCGGTCACGCTTCATCCTTACTGCCAGGCGGCTACGAATCCGGAGCCATCGGCTAGATATAGCCCAAGGCGCGCGACGAAAATACCGGGGAGAACGGCCGCAATCCAAAGCTGGCGCTTGCAGCCATGGAACGTCCACCCTATAGCAGCCCCTTGAGATGACCGACGCTTCGTCCCTGCCACTCTATCCCCACCGCCATCTTCTGGGCATCCGCGATCTTTCCCCCGCCGACATCGAGCTTCTGCTCGACAGGGCGGACCGGGCGGTCGCGATCTCGCGGCAATCCGAGAAGAAAACCTCGGCGCTGCGCGGCCGCACCCAGATCAACCTGTTCTACGAGGCTTCGACGCGGACGCAGTCGTCGTTCGAGCTGGCCGGAAAGCGTCTCGGCGCCGACGTCATGAACATGTCGGTGGCGAGTTCCTCGGTGAAGAAGGGCGAGACGCTCATCGACACGGCCATGACGCTGAACGCCATGCGGCCCGACATATTGATCATCCGCCACCAGTCGGCGGGTGCGGCCGCCCTTCTGGCGCAGAAGGTCGGCTGCTCCGTGGTCAATGCGGGGGACGGCGCGCATGAGCACCCGACACAGGCGCTGCTTGACGCGCTGACCATCCGCCGCGCCAAGGGTCCGCTGTCGAAACTGATCGTGGCGATCTGCGGCGACATCCTGCATTCGCGCGTCGCCCGCTCCAACATCATGCTGCTCAACGCGCTCGGTGCGCAGGTGCGCGTCGTCGCACCCTCGACGCTGCTGCCCGCGGGCATCGACAGGATGGGTGTAATCGTCTGCCGCTCGATGGCAGAAGGCCTCAGGGACGCCGACGTGGTGATGATGCTGCGCCTGCAGCGCGAGCGGATGGAGGGCGCCTTCGTGCCTTCGGTGCGCGAATATTTCCGCTATTTCGGCCTCGATGCCGAGAAGCTGAAAGCGGCCAAGGACGACGCGCTGGTGATGCATCCGGGCCCGATGAACCGTGGCGTCGAAATCGCCTCGGAGATCGCGGACGGGCCGCAGAGCGTCATCCAGGAACAGGTAGAGATGGGCGTCGCCGTGCGCATGGCAGTGATGGAAGCGCTGCTCGACCCGCGGCGCAACCATGAGGGCCGCGGCGCATGAGCATCACGGTATTCGAGCGCGCCCGCATCATCGATCCCTCGCGCGGCGTAGACGAGACCGGGACGGTTATCGTCGACGGGAAGAAGATAGCCGCCGCCGGCAAGGCTGCGCTGAACCAGGGCGCGCCCGCAGGGGCCACCATCGTCGACTGCTCCGGCAAGGCGGTCATTCCGGGCCTGATCGACGCCCGCGTCTTCATCGGCGAACCGGGCGGCGAACATCGCGAAACGATCGCGTCGGCAAGTGTCGCCGCGGCTGCCGGCGGCGTCACCTCGATCGTCATGATGCCCGATACCGATCCCGTTATCGACAATGTGGCCTTGGTCGAATTCGTGTTGCGCACCGCCAAGGACACGGCCATCGTCAATATTTTCCCGGCCGCAGCCATCACCAAAGGCCTCGACGGCCGCGAGATGACCGAATTCGGCCTGCTGCGCGAGGCCGGCGCCGTGGCCTTCACCGACGGCCGCCACACCATATCAAGCGCGTTGGTGATGCGCCGGGCGCTGACCTATGCCCGCGATTTCGGCGCAACCATCGTGCACGAAACCCAGGATGCCGACCTCGCGTCGTCGGGCGTGATGAACGAGGGACTCTACGCCAGCTGGCTAGGACTTTCCGGCATTCCGCGTGAGGCCGAAACCATCCCGCTGGAGCGCGACCTTGCCCTGGCGCGCCTGACGCGCGGTTCCTACCACGCGGCAAAGATATCGACGGCAATGGCGGCGGCGTCGGTGGCGCGCGCGAAGGCGGACGGCGCGACCGTCACATCGGGCGTGTCGATCCACAATCTGTCACTCAATGAAAACGATGTCGGGGAATATCGCACCTTCTTCCGCCTGACCCCGCCGCTGCGCGCCGAGGAAGACCGCCTGGCGATGATCGAAGCGATCAGGGACGGCACGATCGACATCATCGTCTCCTCGCACGATCCGCAGGACGTCGACACCAAGCGCCTGCCCTTCGCCGACGCGGCAGCCGGCGCCATCGGGCTGGAAACGTTGCTGGGCGCGGCCTTGCGGCTCTACCACAATGGCGACGTGCCGTTGTTGCGGCTGATCGAGACCTTGTCCACGGCGCCGGCACGGCTGTTCGGCCTGCCCGGCGGCACGCTCAAGCCCGGCGCTCTCGCGGACCTTGCGCTTGTCGATCTGGATGAACCCTGGATCGTCAGCGAAAGCGGCATCCGCTCGCGCTCGAAAAACACCTGTTTCGAAGGCGCGCGCCTGCAGGGCAAGGTCTTGCAAACGCTGGTGGCGGGCCGCACAGTGTTCTCGGTCTGAGCTGGCGGTGGCGCATCGCGCCGAATTCAGCCCGTCAGAGGGAAATGCGGGGGGGAACAATGACTTACAACCTGATCCCGGCGCTGGTGCTCGGCTATCTCCTGGGCTCGATTCCGTTCGGGCTTCTGCTGACCCGTGCGGCAGGGCTTGGCGACGTGCGCCAGATCGGCTCCGGCAATATCGGCGCCACAAATGTGCTACGCACCGGCAACAAGGGCCTTGCCGCGGCCACGCTGCTGCTCGACGCACTGAAGGGCACGGTCGCCGTGCTGATCGCGGGCCATTTCGCGCCCGAACTCGGCGCTTGGGCCGGCCTTGGCGCCTTCCTCGGCCATCTCTTCCCGATCTGGCTCGGCTTCAAGGGAGGCAAGGGTGTCGCCACCTATCTCGGCGTGCTGATCGGTCTTGCCTGGCAGGTGGCGCTGATCTTCGCCGTCGTCTGGCTGGCCATGGCATTCCTGTTCCGCTACTCCTCCCTTGCAGCGCTGACGGCCGCGGTCGCCGTGCCGATCGCCCTCTATTTCCTGAGCACACCGCAGATTGCCGCATTGTTCGTCGTGATGAGCCTGATCGTCTTCATCAAGCACCGGGCCAACATTTCACGCCTGCTTGCCAGCACCGAGGGCAAAATCGGGGCGAAGGAGTGAGCAAGCCGGTCGCCGGGCCGCGCCTCAGCGACCGGCAGCGGTTGAGCTGGCTGCGGCTGATCCGCACCCAAAATGTAGGTCCTGCCTCCTTTCGCGACCTGATCAACCGCTTCGGTTCGGCCGAGGTCGCGCTGGAAATGCTGCCGGAACTGATGATTTCGGGCGGCGCCAGCAGGATCGCCCGCATTCCCTCGATCGCCGAGGCCGAAGCGGAACTGGAGGCCGCAAGGCGGGCAGGCGCCCGCTTTGTCGGTATCGGCGAGCCGGACTATCCCGCTTTGTTGAAAAACATGGACCATCCTCCGCCGCTGCTGGCGGTGAAAGGCGAAGGCGCCGTGTTCCGGCTGCCCGCGGTGGCTATCGTCGGCGCCCGCAACGCCTCGCTCGCCGGCATCAAGATGGCGCGCATGCTGGCGAGCGACCTTGGCCGCGACGGTTACGCCATCATCTCCGGTCTCGCGCGCGGCATCGACACTTCAGCACATCAGGGCAGCCTCTCGACGGGCACGATCGGCGTGCTGGCCGGAGGCCTCGATCTGCCCTACCCGCCTGAGAATGCCGGCTTATGCGATGAAATCGTCGAGCGCGGCGGCGCCATCATTTCGGAGATGCCGTTCGGCTGGCAGCCGCGTGCCCAGGATTTTCCGCGCCGCAACCGCCTTGTCGCGGGTGCGGCAGTCGGTCTGGTGGTGGTCGAGGCGGCGCAGCGTTCCGGGTCCCTGATCAGCGCCAGGCTTGCAGGCGAAATGGGCCGGCTGGTGTTTGCCGTACCCGGCTCGCCGCTTGATCCACGCGCCGCCGGCACCAATGGCCTGCTCAAGGACGGCG
The DNA here is from genome assembly GCF_020165235.1 of Mesorhizobium sp. CA13. NCBI lineage: Bacteria > Pseudomonadati > Pseudomonadota > Alphaproteobacteria > Hyphomicrobiales > Phyllobacteriaceae > Mesorhizobium > Mesorhizobium sp. CA13. Next base: position 309,416 of record NZ_JAIUHS010000004.1, read on the forward strand.
CCACCTTGGTCACCGAAGCAGCCGACATTCACAGAGCAATCGCGCCGCTGACCGGTTTGCGGGCCCCCGAACTGCCGCCCTTTGAAGATCCGCCCGATTTCTCGGCCACGCCGCCACCCGGCGAAAACGACCGCGCCAAGGTGATCGAAGCGCTCGGCCCGATCCCGGTGGCCATCGACGAGATCATCCGCCACACCGGCCTGCACCCGGCACAGGTGTTCATGGTGCTCCTGGAGCTCGACCTTGCCGGCCGGCTCGAACGTCATGCCGGCGGCAATGTCTCGCTGGTTTTCGCGGAAGGCTGACAGCCTCCGTCAGTGGCGGTCGCGCTTCTTCTGTTCGGCCTCGGTGTAGTCGGGCGTGTTTGCGCCGAACAGGTCCCTCTCGACGGCCTTTCGCCAGACGGCATCGGCGTCTTCAGGACGCGATGGATCGAAAGTTGTCTCGGTGTCCTGCATGCGCCGGTGCGAACGCCGCCGGAGCCACGCGGGCATGATCTCGTGAATGAGGCTGGTGAACTGGACCATTGATCAACTCCCTGAACCCGTTCTTCAACGTGCAAGATGCCTCTGCGCGGCCTCAGCTCTGCCGGGCAGTGGGCTGGACCACCTCCTCAAACCGGCCCGTGCCGGATTGGTCGTGGCATAGGGATTCGAGCCAGTTAAGGGTCTCGCCGACATCGGCCAGCGCGTGGCGCGCCGCGGTTTTCCCTTGCGGTTTGATGCGGACCGAAATGCCGTCCATTTCATTGACGGCCTCGAAGCCGTTCTCATCCGACGTGTCGTCTCCGAGGAATACGGGAACCCGCCCCCTGAAAGCCGGCAACTCGCAGAAACGCCTGATTGCCGCTCCCTTGGCCGCTTCGAGCGGCATCAATTCCACCCCGGCATTGCCGGCTAGAACCCGATATCCCTGGGGGAGCCGCTCCAGCGCCTGTTCGACCAATTGCGTCGCCCGTTGCAGCAACTGCGGCGCCGCGCGCGTATGGATGGCGAGGATCGGGCCCTTGCGCTCGATATAGACATCCCCATTGTCCAGTTCCGCCTCGATTTCCTCGGCAAGCGCGGCAATGTCGGCGGGCTCGCCTGCGGCCTCGACCGGCCCATCGCGCACAAGCCGGTGTTCCAGGCCATATAGACCGGCGGCCGGCAGGCGCAGCGGCTGGAAGAGCCGGTCGACAGCGGAAACGGATCGGCCAGTTATGAAGGCCAATGCGCCGGCCAAGCGCCCGTCCAGCTTTGTCAGCATGTTTCGCAACGTATCGCCGACGACCACCGCATCGGGATGCGCGGCATGTTCGAGAAGCGTGCCGTCAATGTCGAGGAAGAGTGCCCACGGCTCTTGCGGGACGGTCGGTGCAGGCAGGCTTGTCGATCCCGACATCACAGCGCCGCGACCCGTTTGCGATCAAGCAGCGATATCACATTGGCCGCGGCAACCGAGCCCGGCCCGGCGGGATCGATCGCGGCCCGCTTGCGCAAGCGGGCGGCATCGAGAAGCATGCTGCCCGCCCAGCGATAGACATTGTTGTCGCGGACGATCTCGCGCATGCGTTGCATGCGCTGGCGCTGCTCGGCGGGCACCATGGTCAATGCCTGCAGCAACGCCTCGGCCATCATCGTCTCGTCGTAAGGATTGACGATCAGCGCCTCGAGAAGCTCCTTGGAAGCGCCGGCAAACATGCTGAGCATCAACACGCCCTGCTCGTCGTCGCGCGCGGCGACAAATTCCTTCGCGACCAGGTTCATTCCGTCGTGCAGGCTGGTCACCATGCAGACATCGGCGGCTCGGTAGATTTCGTAGACCTGCTCCTGGGAATGGTGTTCAGCCACCATCAAGACAGGCGTGTAGCCGTCCCGGCCATAACGCTCGTTGAGCTCCGCCGCGCAGCGCAGGCATTCCTCGTGCAGTTGCTGGTAGGCCGGCAAGGTTCCACGGCTTGGCGCCGCGATCTGCAGGAAAGCCACCTTGCCGATCCACTCCGGGTGTTGCTTGAACAATTCGTCCAATGCGTGAAACCGGTCGAGAATGCCTTTCGTATAGTCGAGGCGCTCGACGCCGACACAGAGGCTGACATTGTCCGCCAGCCCGAATTTTTCGCGAATTCGCGCGCGGCACTGCGCGATAGCGGGCAATTTCCCGAGTTGAGCCGGCGGCCACTCTATCGAGATCGGATAGGCGTGGACCAGGCTGGTCTGGCCGCCATAGGAGATCGCCGAGTCCTCGCGCTCGATCCTGCTTTCCAGGAAGCGGTCGACGCTCTCGATGAAGTTGTTGCAGTGGAACTGCGTATGGAAGCCGATGATCGAGCTTCCCAGCAGGCCGTCCAAGATCTTCTCCCGCCAGGGGCAGATGCTGAAGACTTCCGAATTCGGCCAAGGAATGTGCCAGAAGGTGATGACGATCGCATCGGGCAGGCGTTCCCGGATCATTCGCGGCAGCAGCGCGAAATGATAGTCCTGGACGAGGACGATCGGGCGTTCGTTCCGGGCTTCGGCAACGACGGTATCGGCGAATTTCTGATTGACGGCTTCGTATGTCTCCCAGTCGGACGTGCGGAAGACGGGCCGTGTAAAGGCTATGTGGCACAAGGGCCAGAGACCTTCATTGGCAAAGCCCAGATAGTAGCCTTGCTGTTCCTCCTCGGTCAGCCAGACACGGCGCAACGTATAGGATGGGTTCTCAGGTGGGACCTCGATGCGGTCGTTCTGGTCCACGACGAGATGATCCGCCGAGCCGCCGCCATAGGCTATCCAGGTCCCCGCACAGGCACGGGTGATCGGCTCCAGCGCCGAGACAAGTCCGCTGGCCGGTACAACCAGGTCGACATTGTTGTCCCTGAGATTGTGAATGTAGGGCTCGCGGTTGGAAACGACGATCACCTGCGCATCCGGCAGTTCCTTCGCCAGGATTTCGCGCAATGTCGAGGGCGACCAATTAACGAGCGCCGCGTCGGCGGAATGGCCATTTTTTTCGAATTCCCGCAACACGACGCGAGCCGGTGCCGGCTCGACATTCGCCGGCTCCGACGGGGTTCGGCGGGATCGCAGCGCGGAAATCACCAAGGCAACGAGGGAAACACAGAGGCTGGCAAGAATGACGAACCATAGAGCGGAGGCGGAATGGAGGAAGTCGAAACCGTTGTCTGCCATTGATGTGAATTGCTCCGGCCTAAATCGCGCACTCGTGGGGTGATTGTGCAACGCACGTCGCCGGTGATGGTTCCGGTTTTTAGCTGCGCACGATCAAAGGCGCCAACCCCTCATGGCGGTCGGCCAGGAAGGCGCCCACACGATCCCCTACCCGCTGGAACGTCAGGTCGACTGCCGTGCCCGCCACCGCGAGATGGCGGATCACTAGGCTATCGATGCCGATTGGCAGGCGTGGCCTTGTGACATGGATTTCGCCGGCCCAGCCGTCGATATGGAGGCCTAGACAGGCCTGCATCAGCATGAAGGTGGAACCCGCCGACCAGGCCTGCGGCAGGCAAGCGACCGGATACGCGATCGGCGCCTCGCCCGGAGCGCGGGTGAAACCGCAGAAGAGTTCGGGCAGGCGCATGTTGAAATGGACGGCGGATTCGAACGTCCCGCTCATCAGCCGCACCACATTGTCGCGGATTCCGTATCGCGCAAGGCCTGCCGCGCAGATCGCCGTGTCGTGCGGCCAGATGGAGCCATTGTGATACGACATGGGATTGAAGAATATCGCGTCGTCGGCGAGCGTCCTCAGTCCCCAGCCGGAGTGGAAAGAAGCCGACAGCAACTGATCGGCGACGATCCGCGCCCGATCAGGATCCGGAAGTCCGACATAGAGCAGATGTCCGGCATTGGATGTGCGCACCTCGCATGGCTGGCCGTCGCCATCGAGCGCCAGCGCATAGTAACCCAGCTCTTCGATCCAGAAATGGCTTTCAACCCGCTGGCGGATCTCTTCGGCCCGCCTTTCCCAACCCTCCGCCCTTTCGGTTTCGCCGCGCCGCCGGGCCAGTTTCGCCAGCCCCTGGAACGCCGCGAAGACGTACCCCTGCACCTCGACCAGTGCGATCGGTCCCTTCGGAATACGACCGTCGGCATGAAAGACGGAATCGAAGCTGTCCTTCCATCCCTGGTTGGCGAGACCCGATTCCGCAGCGCGCCGGTAAGTGACGAATCCGGTCGGCCCGCTTGCCGCTTCGATCCATTCGGCGGCCGCACATAGCGACGGCCATAGACCGTCGATAAAGGTCATGTCTCCGGTGCGGTCCGCATAGGCGCAGGCGAGATGAATATAGAGCGGAGTGGTGTCGACGCCGCCATAGTAGCGGCCGAACGGCAACTCGCTCAGCGCCGTCATTTCGCCCTTGCGCGTTTCATGCATGATCTTGCCGGGCTGGGAGTCGCTGAAGGGCGAGGTTTCGGTTGCCTGATGCTGCGCAAGAAAGGCAAGCACGCCGCGCGCCAGGCCGGGATTAAGCCAGAGCATTTGCAACGCCGAGATGACGCCATCCCTGCCGAAGGCGGTCGAGAACCACGGAATGCCGGCATAGGGATAAGGACCGGTCGCGAGTTCGGTGGTGAGCAGCGCCACATCCGCACGGGCGCGCTCCATCCAGTCGTTGAACACCCTGCCCGAACTGTGCAGCGTCGCGCCATGGCGGCGCTTGGCGCGCATGCCGAAACGCGCGCGCGCCGCTGCGGCGCGAAACCGGTCGCGGTCGGGAACATCCGCTATTTCGCTGCCGACCTCCACATACAGCGTCTTGCGGCTGCGCTTTGTGACGGCAATGTAGAAATCCGCCCGGTCGGAGGTCAACTCGTCGGGTTTCTGCGAAAACGTTATCGTCGAGGTCCGCACCACCTTGTCCAGGCCCTCGTAGCGAAGCAGCACCGAATTCTCGCCTATCTCGGCCGTATGGGCGGTGCCGCGTTTCGGGCGCGTCGAGCCGCGAACTTCGAACATGTCGCGGAAATCGGCGGCGAAGCGCAGCGAAAGCAGGATGGTCGAGTGTTCCTGGCTGTAGTTGGATAGGGTCAGGCGCTCATACAGCCGGTCCTGCCACAGCAGCCTGACACGCTCGATGTGGATCGCTCCTTGAGGCATGGGCCGGCCGCCGGCGCTCTCGATCGGCAGATTTGTCAGATTGCTGGTGAACAGGACATTGTCCTGGCTCAGCGACGCTCCCAGCAGCGATGTCGAACGCCCGCCGACCGCCAGGCGGAATTCGGAAAGCACGCGCGTGTCGTCGCGGAAGAAGCCGTCGCCGACACCGCGTATGTCGCCATAGGAATCGGCGACGGCGAAGCAGTCGCCATGTTTGAGTGCGAAAAGCCGGTGCGGTTCCCTCGGCGCGGTTTCGTCCAGGGAGGCCAGTGCTATTGCGGGATCGAGCTTGCGCTCGTCAAGTTGGGTGATGGTCAAGAAGACTGTCCCGTGCTTGTTTCTGAACGGGGCACTGTACTAGGAAGCCCGGATCTGTTGAGTGTCGATTGCCTGTGAATAGGTCGCGACATAGTCGCGCGCCATACGGTCGGCTGAGAACCGTCCTTCGAAAACGGCCCTTATCCGGCGCCTGTCGAGCTGGAGCAGAGCCGGCATGGTAGCGACGGCATCCTCGATGGTTTCGACGACGAAGCCGGTCACGCCGTGATCGATGATCTCCGGCATGGCGCCGCAACTCCAAGCCATGACAGGGGTTCCGCAGGCCATCGCCTCGATTACCGCCAGACCAAAAGGCTCGGGCCAGTCGATGGGAAACAGCAAGGCAGCGGCGTTGCCGAGAAACCTGCTCTTCTGGTCCTCGCTGATCTCGCCGACATATTCGACGCGATCGCCATCGATCAGCGGCTGAACGACTTCCTCGAAATAGGCCCGGTCGCCGTCACCCACCTTGGCCGCGAGCTTGAGCCTGAGGCCCGTGCGCCTGGCAATCTCGATCGCCCGGTCCGGCCGCTTGTCGCGCGACATCCGGCCGAGGAACGCCAGATACGTGCCGTCGGAGCCGGCCTCGAAATCCGGCCGATAAAGATCGAGCGGCAGCCCATGATGGATGGTCGCCAACCAGTTGGCGGACGCGAGCCTTGTCCTTTGGCTGCGTGAAATGGAAATCATTGGAAAGCGTGGGAACCGCTCATAGGCCTGTGCCAGATCCACATAGTCCAGCCTGCCATGCGGCGTCGTCACCGTTCGCTCCGGCATATGGCGGAAAAACGGGAAATGCACGAAGTGGCTGAGATGGAAGTGAAGAATGTCGAAATCGTCGGCCTGTCTCCGGACTTCCTCGAGCATCGACAGATGCGCCGCGATCTCCGACTTCAACGGCCTGGGATCGAGGCGCAGCGCCCGTTCCCGGCATGCAACCAGCCGGGCGGAGGTTCTCGTATCGCCGCTGGCAAACAACGTCACATCGTGGCCGAGGCCGACGAGAGCTTCGGTGAGATAGGAGATGATGCGCTCGGTGCCTCCATAGAGCCTAGGCGGCACGGACTCGTACAGCGGCGCGACATGGGCGATCTTCATTGGCCTGCGTTCCCTCAATGAGCTGGTCACAGGCGAAAATGCATCAGCGGCGGTATCGTTCCTCCGCCATCGGCAGATGCGTCACTCTCGTGTTTGATGTTCTCCCGGGCGGCCCTATTTCTTTAGGTGCTGCTCCTGTGCGCGACGACCACCCCGAGGAGGTTCCGATGCAGCAACCGAAGGACATTGCGGCCCGGCGGCTGGACATGATCATCGAACAATATGTCGAAGCCAGAAAAAAGCAGCGCTTCGGCTATGTTTCGACGGACCAGGCCGCCAGGGTCATTCACAGAATCCTGAAACCCACGCCTTCCGATCCCTCCTTTTCGGATCACGAGCTCGACGACATGGTCGCCGCCCTCGCCGTCAAGAACGGATTGGCCGTCGTCTTCGACCGCGGCGTCAGAGGGTCGGTCGGCGGTAGCGAGGCGGAGCTGGACAGAAAGGACCCGGCCATGAGAGCACCAGCGGAAGGCCCCGACGTTGCCGGCGCGGTGGACGCGATCCTGGTTCAGCAAAAAACCGCCCCGCCATCGATGAGGGCGATGATCTCACTGCTGCGCGAACGCACCGGCACCAGCCGATCGGACGCGGACCTGGAAGGACTGATCGCCAAAAAGGCCGCTGTCCTGAATGTGCATTTGCGGAACGACTGAGTGGTGAGCGCGATGGGATTCGAACCCATGACCTACTGATTAAAAGTCAGTTGCTCTACCGGCTGAGCTACGCGCTCCCGTGGGCTGGAAACGGCGCCCTCGAAATTGCGCGGAACATAGGGAGAGTGCCTCGACCGGTCAACCGGAAAAAACGGGCCACCAAGCCATGCGTTCCCGCCGTGCCGGCTCTCCCGGCCGGCCGTTTCGGCAAGGACATGCCGAACCTTTGCCAGGCAGGCGAAAGACCCTGTCGCTGCCATCGACGCCAAACCGGAGAAACATTACAAATCAGCAACTTGCCTTTTTTTCCAGGAACAATTCGCGAGCGTGCCCGTTTCCTCCGCCACAAGGGACGTCAACCTTTCAAGGAGAAGATCATGAACAAGGTCCTGTCGGGTTTGCTGGCGACCACACTGTCAGCTTCGTTCACAGTGGCGGCTGCCATGCCGGTCGAAGCCGCACCGGCCTATGTGCCGCAGCCTGCGTCGGTCTCGTCTGATGTCCAGACCGTGCAGTACAGGCCGTGGGAGCGGCGCCGTAACTTCCGCGGCGAGTTTCGCGGCAACCGCAACTTCTACCGCGACAACCGCGGAGCCTACTGGAACGGCCATCGCGGCTACCGTGAATACCGTCCAGGCTATCGCCGTCACGGCGATTTCTGGTTCCCGCTTGCTGCTTTCGCCACTGGCGCGCTGATAACCGGCGCGATCGCCAACAACCGGAACCGCGTCTATGAAGGCAATTCGCACGTGCAGTGGTGCTATGACCGTTACCGTTCGTACCGCGCCTCCGACAACACGTTCCAGCCGTATAACGGCCCGCGCCAGCAGTGCATTTCCCCCTACTGATGGGCGGCAGTGTTCGTCAGAGGGATAGAAAGTCAAAGCCCGTGCCGGAAATGGCGCGGGCTTTCTCTGGCTGGCGAAAGACCGACAGACAAGTTGTGATCAGTTGGCCCAGTTGATGGTCTTCAAGATCAAATACAGACCGCCTTGGACGCTCGGGGAGCGGTAGGCTCCCAGTGCATCGCAAATCCTGACCGTAGCGCCGGTCAGTCCCCAGCCGAGCGCTTCGAGGTGGTCGGTATCGGTCACGTAAGCCTGAGCCAGTTCATCGATGCCGTTCTCCTCACCGAAGGATCGAACCCGCTTCGCATCGCTAAGGACCTCCCAAGGCAAGTTTGAGTTTGCCCAGGCCCAGAGCCAGTTATTGGCTCTGACACTCGTGGTGCCCGCAACCTGGATTTCGGCGGCGACCTTAACGACGCCTTCCTCCGAAAAAAGAAGCGTGCCCGCCGTCAAGTCGTAGTCATAGCGGGACCAACTACCGAGGCGGAAATCGCGCAGGCGTGTATTCTTGGCCTTCAGCTCGTCGAATGCCTCGTCGCGCCACGCTGGATACCAGTCTGGATGCTTCATTCTCCCCGCCCCGTCGCCGAGCCTTTCACAGCGCTCCTTGCTATGGCACGCTTAGCGTCCTGCGAACAGCATCGCGCCACCCCGCCAGCTTGGCCGAGCGTACCGATGGTTCCATGTCCGGTCTGAAGCGCCGGTCGAGCGCCCACGTCTTGGCGAATTCCCGCGCCTTCGGCCACACGCCCGCCTTCGAGCCGGCAAGCCAGGCGGCACCGAGCGCGGTCGTCTCCAGAATGGTCGGCCGGTCGACCGGGGCGTCGAGAATGTCGGCCAGCCGTTGCATGGTCCAGTCGGATGCCACCATGCCGCCATCCACCCGCAGCACCGTCTTGGCCGCCGTACCCTTCCAATCCTTGCGCATGGCATCGAGCAGATCGCGCGTCTGATAGGCCACGGATTCGAGCGCGGCGCGGGCGAACTCCGGCGGCCCCGAATTGCGGGTCAAGCCGAAGATCGCACCCCGCGCCTCGGCATCCCAGTGCGGCGCGCCGAGCCCGACAAAGGCCGGCACCAGATACACATCCTGGGTCGGATCTGCCTCGGCCGCCAGCTTGCCGCTCTGTTCGGCCTTGCCGATCACCTTGATGCCGTCGCGCAGCCACTGCACGGCGGCTCCGGCGATGAAGATCGATCCTTCCAGCGCATAGGTGGTCTTGCCGTTCAGCCGGTAGGCAATGGTGGTCAACAGCCGGTTCTTCGAGCGCACCAGATCGGCGCCGGTGTTGAGCAGCGCGAAACAGCCGGTGCCGTAGGTCGATTTCATCATGCCGGGTTCGAAACAGGCCTGGCCGATGGTCGCGGCATGCTGGTCGCCGGCAACACCGAGGATCCTAATCTCCGCACCAAAGAGATTTTTCTGGGTGATTCCAAAATCATCGGCGCAGTCCTTCACCTCAGGGAGCATCCTTGCCGGGATGTTCAATATGGCCAGCAGCTCGTCGTCCCAGACGTTCTTCTCGATGTTGTAGACCAGCGTGCGGGAGGCATTTGTGGCGTCGGTGGCATGCACCTTGCCGCCCGTTAGACGCCAGATCAGGAAACTGTCGATGGTGCCGGCCAGCAATTCGCCCTTCTCGGCGCGTTTCCTGGCGCCTTTCACTTTGTCCAGCATCCAGGCGATCTTGGTGCCGGAGAAATAAGGATCGAGCAGCAGGCCGGTCTTCCTGGTGAAGGTCTTTTCCAACCCCTGCTTCTTCAGCTTCCGGCATAGCGGCGCGGTGCGCCGGTCCTGCCAGACGATGGCGTTGTGGATCGGCTTGCCGGTAGTCCTATCCCAGATGACGACGGTCTCGCGCTGGTTGGTGATGCCGAGCGCGGCGACGTCCGAGGCCTCCCGCCCGGCATTCTTCAAGGCGCCCTTCACGGTCGCCACGACGCTGGCCCAGATATCTTCCGGATCATGCTCGACCCAGCCGGAAGCAGGATAGTGCTGGGTGAATTCTTGCTGGCTGCTGCCGACGACCTTCATGTCGCCGCCGAACAGAATCGACCGGCTCGATGTCGTGCCTTGGTCGATTGCCAGGACAAAGCCATTCATTCGCACTTCCTCCGTCATGATACAAAGAAGGGAGACGGCAACGTGCCGCCTCCCTGAATTTCACACGGGCGCGAGCGCCCGCATAGGACAGTCCTACTTCTGCCAGCTCTTGACCAGTTCGTCATAGTTGATGGTCTGCGGCTTCTCCTTCTCGTTCTCGATCTTGAGCTGAGGAGCGAGATTGCCGGCCTTGACCGCGTCGGCGTTCCAGTAGGCGAGATCATGTTCCTCGGCGAGCTTCGGCCCGATATCGCCCTGGACGCCGGACCTCTCGATGCGGCCCATGACCTTCTCCTGCTCGGCGCAAAGCGAATCCATCGCCTCCTGGGCGCTCTTTGCGCCCGACGAGGCATCGCCGATCGCCTGCCACCACAGCTGTGCCAGCTTCGGATAGTCCGGCACGTTGGTGCCGGTCGGGGACCATTGCACGCGGGCCGGCGAGCGATAGAACTCGATCAGGCCGCCGAGCTTCGGTGCGCGCTCCGTGAAGCTCTTGTCGTGAATGGTGGAGTCGCGGATGAAGGTGAGGCCGACATGGCTCTTCTTCACGTCCACCGTCTTGGAGGTGACGAACTGGGCGTAGAGCCAGGCGGCCTTGGCACGGTCGGTCGGCGTCGACTTCATCAGCGTCCAGGAACCGACGTCCTGGTAACCGAGCTTCATGCCGTCCTTCCAATAGACGCCGTGCGGCGACGGAGCCATGCGCCATTTCGGCGTGCCATCGTCGTTCATGACGGGCAGGCCGGGCTTGACCATGTCGGCGGTGAAGGCCGTGTACCAGAAGATCTGCTGGGCGATGTTGCCCTGCGCGGGAACCGGGCCGGACTCCGAGAAGGTCATGCCCTGCGCTTCCTGCGGTGCGTAGGCCTTCAGCCAGTCGAGATATTTCTGGATGGAGTAGACGGCGGCCGGGCCGTTGGTATCGCCGCCACGCGCCACGCAGGAGCCGACCGGACGCGAATTCTGGTCGACCTTGATGCCCCATTCGTCGACCGGCAGGCCATTCGGAATGCCCTTGTCGCCATTGCCGGCCATGGACAGCCAGGCATCGGTGAAGCGCCAGCCGAGCGACGGGTCCTTCTTGCCGTAGTCCATATGGCCGTAGACCTTCTTGCCGTCGACGTCGCGGCCGGTGAAGAACTCGGCGATGTCCTCATAGGCCGACCAGTTGACGGGAACGCCCAGATCGTAGCCGTACTTGGCCTTGAAGTCGGCCTTGTTCTTCTCGTCGTTGAACCAGTCGTAGCGGAACCAGTAGAGGTTGGCGAACTGCTGGTCGGGAAGCTGATAGAGCTTCTTGTCTGGCGCGGTGGTGAAGGAGGTACCGATGAAATCCTTCAGATCGAGATTCGGATTGGTGACGTCCTTGCCGTCGCCCGCCATCCAGTCAGTCAAATTGCGCACCTGCTGGTAGCGCCAGTGCGTGCCGATAAGGTCGGAATCGTTGACCCAGCCGTCATAGAGGTTCTGGCCGGTCTGCATCTGGGTCTGGATCTTCTCGACGACGTCACCTTCCTGGATGACGTCATGCGTGACCTTGATGCCGGTGATGGCGGTGAAGGCCGGCGCCAGCACCTGCGATTCATACTGGTGGGTGGCGATGGTTTCCGACACGACCTTGATGTCCATGCCGGCGAACGGCTTGGCCGCATCGATGAACCACTGCATTTCCTTTTCCTGATCGGCGCGCGAAAGCGTCGACAGATCGCCTATCTCCTTGTCCAGGAAAGCCTTTGCCTCGTCCATGCCGGCGTAGGCGTTGCCCACGCCGAGCAGCAGGACAAGGGCGGTGGTCGATGTTAAAAATTGCCGTCGCATTGTGTTTCCTCCACGTTTTGAAAAGATTTCAAGTGCGATCTGGAGCGGTCGCCAGCAAGCGGCCGCTCCAACAGTTTCCCCCTCTATGCGTAGCGGAAGACGCCGATGGCGTAGACCACGGAGAGAGCGAGAGCCCACCACAGACTGGGTCCGACAAGACCCAGCCAAGCGAGATGGATGAAGGCGCTGCCAAGCAGCGAAACGAAGAGACGATCGCCGCGCGTCGTCTTGAAACGCAGCACGCCGATGCGCGGATTGCCGCCCGGCGAGGCATATTCCCAGACACCCATGCCAACCAGCAGCAGCGCGATGACGGCGAAGAAGGCGGCAGTCGGCCAGGTCCACGCCATCCACGAGAAGTCGAGGTTCATGGTCACACCCTCCCCAGGGCGAAGCCCTTGGCGATGTAGTTGCGGACGAACCAGATGACGAGCGCCCCGGGGATCAGCGTCAGCACGCCGGCTGCAGCGAGCAGGCCCCAGTCCATTCCCGACGCCGACACAGTGCGGGTCATGGTAGCGGCGATCGGCTTGGCATCGGTGGTGGTCAGCGTTCGGGCGATGAGCAGTTCCACCCATGAGAACATGAAGCAGAAGAAGCAGGCGACGCCGATGCCGCTGGCGATCAGCGGCATGAATATCTTCACGAAGAAACGCGGAAACGAATAGCCGTCTATGTAGGCCGTTTCGTCGATCTCCTTCGGCACCCCGGACATGAAGCCCTCAAGGATCCACACCGCCAGCGGCACGTTGAACAGGCAGTGCGCCAGCGCCACCGCGATATGCGTATCGATGAGGCCGAATGCCGAATAAAGCTGGAAGAACGGCAGCGCGAACACCGCTGGCGGGGCCATGCGGTTGGTCAAAAGCCAGAAGAACAGATGCTTGTCGCCGAGGAACCGGTAGCGCGAAAAGGCATAGGCCGCCGGCAGCGCCACGGCGACCGAGATCACCATGTTCATCACCACATAGGTGATCGAATTGATGTAGCCCGAATACCACGACGCATCGGTGAAGATGATGGTGTAGTTGCGCAGCGTCGGCGCATGCGGATAGAGCGTCAGCGAATTGACGATCTCCGCATTGGTCTTGAAGCTCATATTGATGAGCCAGTAGATCGGCAGCAGCAGCACGATGATGTAGAGCGTCGGCACGATCCACCACCAGCGCGATTCCTCGCCACGGCGGCGCATGCGCCTGTCCAGCTCACTCTGCGACAGCGAACTGGCGAGTCTTTCCGAAGCGGCGGTCCCGTTCACCAGGTTGCGCTCGGTGCGTTCGTTGGCGCCGGCCATATCAGCGCTCCGCGTCGTAGTTGGTCATGACGGTATAGAACACCCACGACAACAACAGGATGATCAGGAAGTAGACCAGCGACATCGCCGCCGCCGGACCGAGGTCGAACTGTCCGAGCGCGGTCTTGACGAGGTCGATCGACAGGAAGGTCGTCGAATTGCCCGGACCGCCGCCGGTGACGACGAAGGGCTCGGTGTAAATCATGAAACTGTCCATGAAACGCAGCAGCACCGCGATCAGAAGCACGCGCTTCATCTTCGGCAATTGGATGTAGCGGAACACCGCCCAGCGCGAGGCGCCATCGATCTTGGCCGCCTGGTAGAAGGCGTCGGGGATCGAGACCAGGCCGGCATAGCAGAGCAGCACGACGAGGCTGGTCCAGTGCCAGACGTCCATGATGATGATGATAACCCAAGCGTCGAACGGATCCTGCACGTAATTGAAGTCGATGCCAAGCGCGTTGACGTAATAGCCGAGCAGGCCGATATCGTTGCGGCCGAACACCTGCCAGATGGTGCCGACGACATTCCACGGGATCAAGAGCGGCAGCGCCATCAGCACCAGGCAGACCGGCACGCCCCAGCCTTTTTTGGGCATGTTGAGGGCAATGAAAATGCCGAGCGGCACTTCGATCGCCAGGATGATGAAGGAGAAGATCAGGTTGCGCACCATGGCTTCCCAGAAGCGATCGGAATGCAGCAACTCCTCGAACCATTCGGTCCCCGCCCAGAAGAAGACGTTGTTGCCGAACGTGTCCTGTACCGAGTAGTTGACGACGGTCATCAGGGGGATGACGGCCGAGAACGCCACCAGCACGAGCATCGGCAGCACGAGGAACCAGGCCTTGTTATTCCAGGGCTTTTCCATTTACGCCCCCATCTCGACACGCCAGGAATCGGCGTAGATGTTGATGCCGGCTGGATCGAACCGCACTTTTGGATCGGCGGGAACGGTTTCGTCCTCGCCGATGACGGCGGCGATCTCGCGGCCTTCCAGACTGGCGCGCACGACCTTGTGGCGGCCCACATCCTCGACCTTGCTGACGTGGACGGCCATGCCATCGCGGCCAAGCCTGACATATTCAGGACGGATGCCGAGTTCGACGACGCCGCTTCCGGCCTTCGGCGCGCCTGGCAATTGGATGCGCTGGGAGCCAAGCGTCGCTGTCTTGCCATCGATCGCTACTGGCATGACGTTCATGCCGGGCGAGCCGATGAAGTAGCCGACGAAGGTGTGGCGCGGCCGCTCGAACAGCTCGGCCGGCGTGCCGATCTGCACGATGCCGCCATCATACATGACCACCACCTGGTCGGCGAAGGTCAGCGCCTCTGTCTGGTCGTGCGTGACATAGACCATAGTGTAGCCGAAGCGGCGGTGAAGCTGCTTCAACTGCGAGCGCAGCACCCACTTCATGTGCGGGTCGATGACGGTCAGCGGCTCGTCGAACAGGATCGCATTGACATCCGAGCGCACCAGTCCGCGGCCGAGCGAGATCTTCTGCTTCTGGTCGGCGGTCAGGCCCCTCGCCTTCTTCCTGGCCCAGTCTGCCAGGTCGATCATGTCGAGCGTCTCGCGCACCTTGCGGTCGACGTCGGCCTCCGGAACGCCGCGGTTGCGCAGCGGGAAAGCCAGGTTGTCGTAGACGGTCATCGTGTCGTAGATGACCGGGAACTGGAACACCTGGGCGATGTTGCGCTCCTGCGTCGACAGTCTCGTGACATCCCTGCCGTTGAACAGCAACTGGCCGTGCGAGGGGTGGAGCAGGCCGGAAATGATGTTGAGCAGCGTGGTCTTGCCGCAGCCGGATGGGCCTAGCAGCGCATAGGCGCCGCCGTCCTCGAAAGTGTGGTGCACCTCCCGCAGTGCGAAATCCCCATCGGTACGCGGGTTCGGCAGATATGAGTGCCTGACATGGTTGACGTCGATGCGCGCCATCTTTTTCTCCTCAGGCCGCCAGCTTCGCCGCGGCCACGGCGACGCCGTGCTGGTCGAAAACCATGATGTGACGCGGGTCGATGAACACTTCGACCACGTCGTCGGTCTCGAAATCGCGGATGCCATGGGTCAGCATCACCCAGCGCGCGTCGGCGAAATCAAGGTGGATGAAGCTTTCCGAGCCGGTGATCTCGGTGATGGTGACCTTTGCCCGCACCGGCACGGCACTCGCATTCGGCCGCTCGAGCGACAGATGGTGCGGCTGGAAGCCGATCGTGTAATTGCCGTCGGCAATGCCGACAAGTTCCGGCGGCACCGGCAGCTTGACGCCGCCCTCCAACAGGAAATCGGGCCCGTTCTTGGCCAGCACGATCGTGTTGAGCGGCGGATCGGCGAAGGTCCTGGCCGTCACCAGGTCGACCGGTTTGCGGAACACCTCGATGGTCGGGCCGAACTGGGTGATGCGGCCTTGCGACAGCGTCGCCGTGTTGCCACCGAGCAGCAGCGCCTCGTGCGGTTCGGTCGTGGCATAGACGAAGATGGTGCCGGCGGCGGCGAAGATCCTCGGCAGTTCTGCGCGCAATTCCTCGCGCAGCTTGTAGTCGAGATTGGCGAGCGGCTCGTCGAGCAGCACCAGGCTTGCGTTCTTGACGATGGCGCGCGCCAGCGCGGTGCGCTGCTGCTGGCCACCGGACAGGCTGAGCGGCGTGCGGTCCAAATAGGGCGTCAGCTTGAGCAGGGCAGCGGCTTCACGAACCTGACTGTCGATCTTGGCCTTCTCGACGCCCGCTACCCGCAGTGGCGAAGCGATGTTTTCGTAGACGCTCATCGCGGGGTAGTTGATGAACTGCTGGTAGACCATGGCGATCTTGCGCTTTTGAACAGGCTGTCCGGTGACGTCCTTGCCGTCGAACCAGACCGAGCCGGAAGTCGGCGCGTCGAGGCCGGCCATCAGCCGCATCAGGCTGGTCTTGCCGGACAGCGTCGGCCCGAGCAGCACGTTCAGCGAGCCATGCTGGAGCGTCAGCGACACGTCGCGGATATGCTCCACCGCGCCGACCGTCTTGGTGACGTTCCTCAGTTCCAGCATGATGCCTCCTCCCAGGCCTTGTGCATCAGCAGCCCTTCATTCCGCGGCCGCGACGTGGCGGCGGCTTATGCCGCGCATGAATTCATCCAACGCCGCCGTCTGCTCGCGGCTGAAATGCAGGCCGCGCTTGGTCCGGCGCCACAGCACATCTTGCGATGTGACGGCCCATTCGTTCTCGACGAGGTAGCGCACCTCGGCCTCGTAAAGGTCCGCGCCGAAATTGCGGCCGAGATCGGCATTCGATTTGGCAAGGCCAAGCAGCATCTGCGCGCGCGTGCCGTAGAGCCGCGTGAGCCGGCGCGCCAAACGCTGGTCGAGAAAGGGATAGGCGCCCTTCAGCCTCGCCACTTGCGCATCAAAACCGGTCGCCGCGAAGTCGCCGCCCGGCAGCGGCGCATTTGCCGTCCACGGCTTGCCGCGCCTGCCGAGAAAGCCTTCGATCTTCTCCAGCATCGATTCCGACAGCCGGCGATAGGTGGTGATCTTGCCGCCGAACGTGTTGACGATCGGGGCTGTGCCCTCGCCGCCATCGGCTTTCAGCACATAGTCGCGTGTCGCCTCCTGTGCCTTCGAAGCGCCATCGTCATAGAGCGGACGCACGGCCGAATAGGTCCAGACGATCTCCGAGCGCTTGACGGGTTGGGCGAAATACTCGCTTGCCGCCGCGCAGAGATAGTCGATCTCGGTGTCGCTGATCTTCACGTCGTGCGGATCGCCGGGATAGTCCTGGTCGGTGGTGCCTATCAGCGTGAACTCGTCCTCGTAAGGAATGGCGAAGATGATGCGGCCATCCTTGTTCTGGAAGAAATAGGCACGCGGATCGTCGAATTTCTTCGCGATCACGATGTGACTGCCCTGCACGAGGCGGACATTGTGCACATCGTTGAGGCCGACGACGCCGGAAAGCACATGATCGACCCAGGGGCCGGCGGCATTGACCAGCAGCCGCGCCTTGACCTCTTCGGTCTCGCCGGTCCGCAGATTTTCGATCCTGATCGTCCACAGCCCGCCTTCGCGGCGTGCCCCGACCACCTTGGTGCGGGTGCGGATGGTCGCGCCCCGGTCGGCGGCATCACGCGCGTTCAGCGTCACCAGCCGCGCATCGTTGACCCAGCCGTCGGAATATTCGAAGGCCTTCTTGAACAATGGTTTCAATGGCTTGCCGGCAGGGTCGGTAGCCATGTCCAGGGTCCTGGTCGCCGGAAGCAATTTGCGCCCGCCAATGTGATCGTAAAGGAAGAGGCCGAGCCTGATCAGCCAGGCCGGACGCAGGCCCTTGGCATAGGGCAGCACGAAGCGCATCGGCCAGATGATGTGCGGCGCGTTCTTCCACAGCACCTCGCGTTCCATCAGCGCCTCGCGCACCAGGCGGAATTCGTAGAATTCTAGATAGCGCAGGCCACCATGGATCAGCTTGGTCGAGCCTGAGGAGGTTCCGCTGGCGAGATCGTCCATCTCGGCCAGAAATACCGAAAACCCGCGGCCGGCGGCATCACGGGCAATGCCGCAGCCATTGATGCCACCGCCTATGACGAAAATGTCACGGATCGAAGATGCGTCCACCAATTCCTCCAGCAATTTCGCAATGCACCATTTGGCTCTTTTGCGAAACCGTGGCGGGATTATTTCGAACTCATAACGAATGTCAAACGAAATATCACAAGCCCGTGAAAGCGCTACAGCATCCTCAATCGAGCGAGGTTTCGATCAGTTGAACCTCGGCCTCCTGGCAGATCTTGCGCACCGAGGGGATATCGCAGCGGTCGGTGATGAAGGTGTTGACCTGCGACAGATGGCCGATGCGAACCGGCGCTGTGCGCTCGAATTTGGTCCGGTCGGATACCAGGATGACGTGCCTGGCATTGGCGATGATGGCTTGCGCGACCTTGACCTCGCGGAAATCGAAATCGAGCAAGGCGCCGTCATGGTCGATTGCCGAGGCGCCGATGACGGCGTAGTCGACTTTGAACTGCCTGATGAAATCCACCGCCGCCTCGCCGACGACCCCGCCATCGGAGCCGCGAACCACCCCGCCCGCGATCACCACCTCGATCGAAGGATAGATGCGCATCCTGTTGGCAACATTGATGTTATTGGTGATGACCATGAGGCCGCTGTGATCCAGCAGCGCCTTGCTGACTGACTCCGTCGTGGTGCCGATGTTGATGAACAACGAGGCGTTGTCCGGGATCAGCCTGGCGGCCGCGCTGCCGATCGCCTCCTTCTCCTCGGCGGCGATCTTGCGCCTGGCTTCGTACTCCATGTTCTCGATGCCGGAAGGAAACAGGGCGCCGCCATGGATGCGCGACAGCAACCGCTGGTCGCAAAGATCGTTGAGGTCCTTGCGGATGGTTTGCGGCGTGACGTTGAAGTGGGTGGCCAGATCGTCGACCAGAACGCGGCCATGATCCTTGGCCATTTGGACGATTTCGGCATGGCGCGGCGACAGATACATCTGAAGACCTTCTGCTTTCGTTTTTCTTGACCATAGACGAAAACGAAAGCAATGAAAAGGCGTGAGCCGGCTAATGGAAACCGCATGATAGCAAAGGCAAACTTCGTCGCAGTTCCGACTCAGCCGGTTCAGGTTAGTCCGCGCGCGATTTCGGTGATGGAGGCAAAAGCCGAATCGACATCCGCCGTGGTCGCCTCGAACTGGCCGACCTGGAAGCGGATGGCGACGCGCCCGTTCACACTGGTCTGTGTCAGGTAGATGCGTCCGTCATCATTGATCGCATTGACCAGCCGGAGATTGTGGTCGTCGGCATCGGCTCCCTCCGCCTTGTGCCGGAACGAAAACAGCGACAGCATCGGCTCGGTGACGATCTCGAAATCCGGCTCGCTGGCCAGGCGCGCTGCCAGGCCTTCGCTCCAGGCGACGTGGTTGCGGATCATCGTGCGCAGGCCTTCCAGCCCATGCGCGCGCAGCAGGAACCACAGTTTCAGCGCGCGGAAGCGGCGTCCGAGCGGCACCGACCATTCGGAATAGTTGATGATGGCGTCATGACCGTGCGTCTTCAGATAATCCGGCTTGATGGCGAGCGTCCTGACATGGCTTTCGGGGTCGCGCAGGAACTGGATCGAGCAATCGAACTGTGCGCCAAGCCATTTATGCGGGTTGAAGACGATGGAATCCGCCTGCTCCACACCAGCCCAGAAATGCCGGTATTCCGGGCAGATCATCGCCGATCCCGCCCAGGCCGCATCCACGTGAAGATAGACCCCGTGGCGTTTGGCGATCGCGGCGACGCCGGCGATATCGTCAGTGCCGCCAGTACTGGTGCCGCCGACGCAGGCGATGATACCCGCGGGCAGCAGGCCTGCCTTCTTGTCGGCGACGATCGCCGCCTCGAGGGCCCCTATGTCCATGGCGCGAAAGCGGCCGGCGACTGGAATGCGCACGAGATTGTCCTCGCCGATGCCGGCCACCCAGATCGCCCGGTCGATCGAGGTATGCACCTGATCCGACGAATAGATGCGCGACCGCGCCTGCCCCGCCAGGCCCTTTTTGTTGCCTTGCCAGTCGAGCGCCCGTTCGCGCATCGTCAGGACCGCCGCCAGCGTCGCCGATGAGGCAGAATCCTGGATGACGCCGGAAAAGCCTTCCGGCAGGCCGAGCGCCTGGCGCATCCAATCGACAGCCCGCGTTTCGAGCTCCGTCGCCGCCGGAGACGTCTGCCATAGCATGCACTGCGCGGCCATCGCCGAGACCAGATACTCAGCCACCACAGAAACTGGTGCCGCATTGGCCGGAAAATAGGCGAAGAAGCGGGGATGCTGCCAATGCGTCATGCCCGGCACGATCTTCTCCTCGAAATCGGCGAAGATCCTGTCCATCGGCTCCGCGTCTTCGGGCGGCGACGCTTCTATGCTCCTGAATATGTCGCCGGGCTCGATCCGCGGCCGCACCGGGCGCTGGCGCAGCGTTTCGCGATAGTCGGCGCCCCAGTCAGCGGCCCGCCGCGACCATTGCCGGAAATCATCACTGTTCATCCTGTCCTCCCGACATGATCGCTTCACCGGCGCCCTTCGCCCCGGTTGTCAAAAACCACTGTTAAACATTGCAGCCACCGGAGAAATCCGGCGCGTCCTTATCCCGGAAAATCCGGCAGACTGGCAAACGCCGTCTTCAAGGCGCTCGACCAGCCCTCGGAGATCGTGCGGTAGTACGGGTCGTCATGGCCGATCCGCTTCTTCAACCCGACCTGGAAGGCGTCCTTTTCCAGGAAAAGCAGATCCAGCGGCAGCCCGACCGACAGGTTCGACTTCAGCGTGGAATCGAACGACACCAGAAGCAGCTTCACGGTCTCCGCCAGACTCATAGACCGTTCATAGGCACGGATGATGATCGGCTTGCCGTATTTGGTCTCGCCGATCTGGAAAAAGGGCGTGTCATCCGTCGATTCGATGAAATTGCCCTCGGGATAGATCATGAACAGGCGCGGTGCGCTGCCCTTTATCTGGCCGCCCAGGATGAAGGAGGCGTTGAAGTAGGAATCGGCCTTGTCGCCGGCGGGCGAGGAATGGGCGATGACGTCCTTGACGGTTTCGCCGACCAGCCGCACGGTCTGGTACATGGACGGCGTTTCGAGCACTGCCGCGTGGCGATCCGCCACTGCTTTCGGGCGCTCGTCGAGCATGCTGATCACGGCCTGCGTCGTCGCCAGATTGCCGGCCGACATCAGCACGATGACACGCTCGCCGGGCTCTTCCCAGACATGCATCTTCTTGAAGGTGGAGATCGAATCCATGCCGGCATTGGTGCGCGTGTCCGACATGAACACGAGCCCCCGATCGATCTTGAGGCCGACGCAATAGGTCATGATTACTCTTCCGGCGGTCAATCTTGCGGGATTACTGCTCTACCGTGACCGTGACCGCAAGCTGTTCTTCCGCCTGCCCAAGCCGAATTCCCGAAACCGGCGAGGCGTCGCGATAGTCGCGGCCGATGGCTACCTTCACATAGCGTTCATCGGGAGAAATACCGTTGGAGGCGTCGAAAGCAACCCAGCCGAGGCCCTGGACATGCGCTTCGGCCCAGGCGTGGCTTGCTGCCTGCTCTACGGCGGCGTCCATCATCAGATAGCCGCTGACATAGCGGGCCGGAAAACCCATGGCGCGCGCGGTGGCTGCAAAGATGTGGCTATGGTCCTGGCAAACTCCGGTTTTTAGCCCCAGTGCCTCCTCCGCCGGTGTCGACGCATTGGTGGCGCCCGGCGTGTAGGCGACCCGCTCGGAGATGATCGCCATCAGACGGTGCAGTCTTTCGATGTCGGTGCCTTTGCCGACTGTCTCGGCGAGTGCGCGAATGCCATCGCCGATCATGGTCAAAGGCGTCTCCTGTGCGAACAGCCAGAGCGGCGCGAAGCCCTGATGCGGCCCGCAAACGCCCGATGTATCGCGCGTCACCACCTCGCCCGATGCCTCGACCGTAATGAAATCATGGTCACCCTCGACGCTCAACAATCGGGTGTCATTGCCGTAATGGTCGGTAAATCGCACTTCCTCGCGCGCGCCGTCCACCTTCAGGGCCCAGGACAGCACCGTCTGCGTCCGCCCGCTCACCGGAAGCAGCCGTAGCCGCTGCAGCAGGTAATGCACCGGTGCATCGTAACGGTATTCGGTCCGATGGGTGATCTTGAGCCGCATGGCCTCCTCAATAGAACCTGTAGTCCTGCGCGATCTCGTCGCCGAGCCTGGTGTTGTCGCGAATGAAGCCGGCAAGGAATTCATGCAAACCGGCGTCGAAAATATCCTTGATCGAGCCTGCCCGCAGCATGGCCTGGGTTTTTTCCGCCGTCGCATGGCAGGCATGGCGCTCGCCATAGTCGTCGCCGAGGAACTTCAGGTGCTCGGCCAGGAAGCGATAGCAGAAGGTCAGCGATCGCGGCATGCGCACATTGAGAATCAGGTAGTCGGCGATGTTGGTCGGCTTGTAGTCGGCATCGTAGACCCAGCGATAGGAGCGATGCGCCGATACCGAGCGCAGGATCGATTCCCACTGGTAATTGTCGAGCGTCGAGCCGACCCAGGAAATCGACGGCAAGAGCACGTAGTACTTCACGTCGAGGATGCGCGCCGTGTTGTCGGCGCGCTCGACATAGGTGCCGAGCTGCGAGAAATCGAAGATCTCGTTGCGCAGCATGGTGCCGTAGAACGAGCCGCGGATCAGCGCCGTTTCGCGCTTGATCGCATCGAGCACGCTTGGCAGGTCACGCTCGTCGATCGGCCTTGCCAGCATGCGCTTCAGCGCCATCCAGGCCTCGTTGATGCTTTCCCAGGTCTCGCGCGTCAGCGCGGTGCGCACCATGCGGGCATTGTTGCGTGCCGTCTCGATCGACGACATCGTACTCGACGGGTTCGACGTATCGCGCAACAGGAAGTCGGCTACATCGGCCGCCGTATAGTCCTGGTATTTCTGCGTGTAGGCGACGTCGGAGCCGGCGCTGAGCAGCACCGAATTCCACTCTTCCGACGCGCTCTGGGTGCGCGTCAGCGCCATGCGCAAACCGGCATCGACCAGACGTGCCATGTTTTCCGAACGCTCGATATAGCGGTTCATCCAGTAGAGCCCGTTGGCGGTGCGGCCGAGAAGCATGTCAACGTGCCCCGATGAGCGAATAGCGAATAGCGAGTAGCGAATAGCGCAAAGAAATTTTCATGATTTCTGTTGCAGGCTCCTGATCATCGAACGCAGCATCTTCCCAATTTCGTCAGTCTGGCCAAGCAAGTTGGCGGCCTCCGCTTCGATCATCAATCCTACCTCCCCACACAGGATGATATGTGTCTCCAACTCCTTTAAGGAGCCCTGTGCCACGCGAAGAAACTGAATGAAGGCTCCTGTACTTTCTCGTCCATGACCTTCAGCGACGTTCGCTGCGATGGAAGCCGCCGAGCGTCGTATCTGAGAGGTCATTCCGTATACTTCGCTGTTCGGAAAGCCTTTCGTGGCCGCGTAGCAATTCACTGCCAACGCTAGGGCCGCCTTCCAAACAATAAGGTCCCTGTAGGAATTAATCGTTGTCGTATCCCCTCTTTCCCCACTCCCCACTCCCTACTCCCTACTCCCTACTCCCTACTCGCTATTCGCTCTTTCAATCATCCAGCACCCAGGTATCCTTCGTGCCGCCGCCTTGCGAGGAATTGACCACCAGCGAGCCCTCCTTGAGCGCGACGCGCGTCAGCCCGCCCGGCACGATCTGGATGCGGTCGGAGACCAGCACATAGGGCCTCAGATCGACATGGCGCGGGGACAGGCCCTTTTCGGTCAGGATCGGACAGGTCGAGAGCGCCAGCGTCGGTTGGGCGATGTAATTGGACGGCTTGGCCTGCAGCTTCTTGGCAAAATCCTGGCATTCCTTCTTAGTCGCCGCCGGTCCGACCAGCATGCCGTACCCGCCGGAGCCATGCACTTCCTTGATCACCAGCTCATCAATATGTTCGAGCACGTATTTCAGGCTGTCCGGCTCGGAACAGCGCCAGGTCGGGATATTGCCGAGGATCGCCTTGCGGCCGGTGTAGAATTCGACGATCTCGGGCATGTAGGAATAGATCGCCTTGTCGTCGGCGATGCCGGTCCCCGGCGCATTGGCGATCGTGATGTTGCCGGCGCGGTAGACATCCATGATGCCCGGCACGCCAAGCGCGGAGTCCGGCCGAAAGGTCAGCGGATCGAGGAAGGCATCGTCCACCCGGCGATAGAGCACGTCGATCTGCTTGTAGCCTTCGGTCGTGCGCATCGCGACATGGCCATCGACCACGCGCAGATCCTGTCCCTCGACCAGTTGCACCCCCATCTGATCGGCCAGGAAGGCATGTTCGAAATAGGCGGAGTTGTAGCTGCCGGGCGTCAGCACGGCGATGGTCGGCGTACCCTTGGCGTTCTGCGGCCGCACCGCCGCCAGCGACTGGCGCAAAAGCTGCGGATAGTTCTCCACCGGCCGCACCTTGATCTGTTGGAACAGCTCGGGGAAGAGCTGCATCATCGTCTCGCGGTTTTCCAGCATGTAGGAAACGCCCGACGGGGTGCGCGCATTGTCCTCCAGCACGTAGAACTCGTTTTCGCTGATGCGCACGATGTCGACGCCGATGATGTGGGTGTAGACGCCCGCGGGCGGCCTGACCCCGATCATCTCGGGCAGGAAGGCTTCGTTCCTGGCGACCAGGTCGCGGGGAACGCGTCCGGCCCGCAGGATTTCCTGGCGGTGATAGATATCGTCGAGAAAGGCGTTCAGCGCCTGCACGCGCTGCTCGATGCCTTGCGTGAGGCGGCGCCACTCATTGCCAGAAATGATGCGCGGAACGATGTCGAAGGGGATAAGTCGCTCGGACGCTTCCTGCTCGCCATAGACGGCGAAGGTGATGCCGGTTTTGCGGAAGACGCGTTCGGCGTCCTGCATTTTCTCGGTAAGCCTGGCCGGGTCCTGCTCTTTCAGCCAGCGATCGTAAGCCGAATACGGTCTTCTAAGTCCGGAGACCTCCGGAAGCATTTCATCGAACGCTGCCAATCGCATACTCCCCTGTGACGCCATTTCACTGGCGCCGCCGGAGAAAATCAAGCGCAATCGGTGATTTGAGGAATGCGGGCGATCAGTATGTCGCCCCTGCCTAAAATTGAGGCAGCTGAAATACGGGCTTGGTCAGGCTTTGCCTCATGCTCGGGCAAATGCGCCCGACGCTAGAAGGCGCGAAAGGTGACGACGGTGAACGTGTCCTTGATGCCGGGGAGAATCTGCACCTTCTCGTTGACGAAGTGGCCGACATCCTCCTCGTCGTCGACATAGAACTTGGCGAGCAGGTCGTAATTGCCGGCAGTGGAGTAGATTTCCGAGGCGATCTCGGCATCGGCGAGCGCGCTGGCAACCTCATACGACTTGCCAAGCTCGCATTTGATCTGCACGAAAAACGCCTTCATGGCTTCGCCCTGCTAAACGTCCAATCCAAGCGGCCCTTCTGGCAGACTGGAGGCGGGCTTTCAAGCGCTGGAACGGTACTTAGCCAGTTCGGGGCGTTGGCCACGCTCCCGCAATTCCGCCAAGGCTGCCTGGACTTCCTCGCGGGACAACACTGAATATTCGCCGCCGGTGAAACCCTGAAGCGCCACCAAACGTATGTTAGGATGCCTGCACGGCAGGATTTTTTCGAAGGCAAGTTCTCGAAAGACAACGGAAACAGCTATGCGCCGCACGTTTTTCGCATTCGCATTCGTTCCTCTCTTCCTGCCATCGTCGGTGTTTGCCGGCGAGGCTGAGGTCAAGGCGGCGCAAGCGGCCATTGACGGCCAGCTGAAAGCGTTCCTCGCCGACGACGGCGCCACCGCCTACAGCTTCGCCTCACCAAACGTGAAGCGGATCTTCCCGACCGTCGACACCTTCATGAACATGGTGACCAACGGCTACGCGCCGGTGCGCAACCCACGGAGCTATTCGTTCGGCAAGGTCGAGGAGACGGGTCCGACCTCGATCATCCAGCAGGTGCTGATCGTCGGCCCTGACGGCAAGGACTACGAAGCTGTCTACACGTTGGAGCGACAGCCCGACGGCACGTTCCAAATCACCGGCTGCAGCCTGCGCGCGTCGAATTCGCTGAGCACCTGAACCGTCACAGCGCCGGGATATCGCCCCTCGCCCAGCCCTGGGCAATTTCGGCAGCGCGTGCCTCGAAAGTGCCGGTCTCTATCGCGGCGCGTATGTCCTGCATCAGCTTCTGATAATAGGACAGATTGTTCCAGGTCAGAAGCATCGCACCGAGCGCCTCTTGCGAGCGCACGAGATGGTGCAGGTAGGCGCGGGAATAATCGCGTGCCGCCGGGCAGTCGCTTTCCTCGTCGAGGGGGCGCGGATCGTCGGCATGGCGGGCGTTGCGCAGATTGACCTTGCCGCGCCTTGTATAGGCAAGCCCATGCCGGCCGGCCCGCGTCGGCATTACGCAGTCGAACATGTCGATGCCGCGCGCCACCGATTTCAAGATGTCGTCCGGCGTGCCGACGCCCATGAGATAGCGGGGTTTGTCATCAGGCAGTTCCGGGCAGGTGATGTCGAGCATGTCGAGCATGACCGCCTGCGGTTCACCGACGGCAAGGCCGCCAACCGCATAGCCTTTCAGATCCATCGCGCTCAGCGCTTGCGCAGAACGCACGCGCAAAGCCGCGTTATCGCCGCCTTGTACGATGCCGAACATCGCCTTGCCGGGCTGGTCGCCGAACGCCGTCTTGCAGCGCTCGGCCCAGCGCAGCGACAATTCCATGGCGCGCTCGATTTCCTTGCCCTCCGCGGGTAAAGCGGTGCACTCGTCGAGCTGCATCTGGATGTCTGAATCGAGCAGGCCCTGGATCTCTATCGAACGTTCCGGCGACATTTCGTATGCAGCGCCATCGATATGCGAGCGGAAGGTGACGCCCTTCTCGGTTAATTTCCGAAGCTTCGACAGCGACATCACCTGGAAGCCGCCGCTGTCGGTCAGGATCGGATGCGGCCAGCGGGCGAACTCGTGCAGGCCGCCGAGCCGCGCCACGCGTTCGGCGCCGGGCCGCAGCATCAGATGATAGGTATTGCCCAGGATGATATCGGCGCCGACGCCGCGCACCTGATCCATGTACATCGTCTTGACCGTGCCGCCGGTGCCGACCGGCATGAAGGCAGGCGTCCGGATTTCGCCGCGCGGCATGCTGATCAGGCCGCGCCGCGCCTTGCCTTCGGTCGCCAGCACCTTGAAGGTGAACGTCTCAGCCATTGAATTCCTTGTCGTGTACCGGTGCGCCCGGAGCCTGTTCGTCCAGCGACTGGCGATAGTGGATGCAGCCGCGCATGAATTTTGGCCAGGGCGGCACGGCGATTGCCGGATCGATCTTCTCGGGCAGCAGCTCCCACAAATCGGGATGATGCCAGCAAAGATCGTGCCCCGATGCATCGCGATGCTGGCGAATGCCGGCGCGCAATTTTTTGACTTCGGCGATCAAACTGTCGCGGTCCAGCCTGTCGAGGTCATCGTCCATCGCTCATCTCCGCTCGATAAAGCAGGCTTGCATCTCCGTAGGAGTAGAATCTGTAATCGTGCCCAATGGCATGCGCATAGGCGGCGCGCATCGTCTCGAGGCCGCTGAAGGCCGAAACCAGCATGAACAGCGTCGAACGCGGCAGATGGAAATTGGTCATCAGCATGTCTGCGGTGCGAAAACGGTAGCCGGGCGTGATGAAGATATCGGTCGGCCCGGACCATCCAGCCAGCACGCCATCCTCTCGCGCGGCGCTTTCCAGCAGGCGCAGCGAGGTCGTACCGACGGCAATGACGCGCCCGCCCCTCGCCTTCGCCGCATTCAACGCGTCGGCTGTTGCCTCGCTGACCGAGCCGACCTCCGCATGCATCTTATGGTCGGCGGTGTCGTCCGCCTTCACCGGCAGGAACGTGCCGGCGCCGACATGCAAGGTGACGAAGCGGCGTTCGATCCCCTTGGCGTCGAGCGCGGCAAACAGCTCGGGCGTGAAATGCAGGCCGGCCGTCGGCGCTGCGACGGCGCCTTCCTCCCGGGCATAGATGGTCTGGTAGTCGGCCCGGTCGCGCTCGTCGTCGTCGCGCTTCGAGGCGATATAGGGCGGCAGCGGGATGTGGCCGACCGCATGCAGCGCCTCGTCGAGGAAAGGGCCCGACAGGTCGAAACCGAGCAGCGCCTCGCCCGCCTCGCCCTTTTCGATCACCGTGGCGTCAAGCTGGCCGAGGAAACAGGAATTGCCGTCATGGCCGAAATGGATGCGGTCGCCGACGGCAACGCGCTTGCCCGGCCGCATGAAGGCCAGCCAGCGGTCCGGCGCCACCCGCATGTGCAATGTGGCTTCGACCTGCGCCGCCGCCTCGCCGCGCCGCCTGATGCCCTTGAGCTGCGCCGGAATGACCTTGGTGTCGTTGAAGACCAGCACGTCGCCGGCCTGGAGCAGGGAAGGCAGGTCGCTGACCGTCCGGTCCGAAACCCCCTCGCCCGGCCTGACCACCAGCATCCTGGCGCTGTCTCGCGGCTCTGCCGGGCGAAGCGCGATACGCTCTTCCGAGAGGTCGAAATCGAACAGATCGACACGCATCAGAAGAGCCTGATAAGCAGCGCCCCGGCCAGAAGCAGCACCGCGCCGGCCACGCGGCCGAGCGAGATTTCGCGAACCGCGACGCCGAGGAACCCGACGCGGTCGATCAGCATGCCCGCCAGCAACTGGCCTGCCACCAGGAACGCCATCAGGGCGGCGGCGCCGATGCGTGGCGTCAGGATGGTGGATAGCGTGACGTAGAAGCCGCCCAGCATGCCGCCGGCGATGAACAGCCAGGGCGCGGGCGCCTTCCAGTCGAGCGAGATGCCTTGCAGTCTCACCACCGCGACGGCAATGATGCCGAGCACGATGGCGCCCGACAGGAACGAAAACGCAGCCGCCGCGACCGGGAGCCCCAGGCCGCGCGCCAACTGCGAATTGATCGGCGCCTGAATGGCTATGAAGGCGCCGGACAGGATGCCGAGAAGCGACCAGACGACGCCCATCATTGTCCCGTCGCCTTACTTGACGTCGGCCGCGACCTTCAACGACACGATCTTGTCGGGATCCTGCACCGGCTCGCCGCGCTTGATCTTGTCGACATTGTCCATGCCTTCGATGACCTGGCCCCAGACCGTGTACTGGCGATTGAGGAAGGCTGCATCGTCGAAGCAGATGAAGAACTGCGAATTGGCCGAGTTCGGATTCTGCGAGCGCGCCATCGAGCAGGTGCCGCGGCCGTGGTTGGCATTGGAGAATTCGGCCTTGAGATCCGGCTTGTCGGAACCGCCCATGCCAGCGCGAGAAGGCGCGAAAGAGGGCTTGCTCGAATTGCCGAACTTGACGTCGCCGGTCTGCGCCATGAAGCCCTCGATGACGCGGTGGAAAACCACGCCGTCATAGGCGCCTTCGCGTGCCAGTTCCTTGATACGGGCGACATGGCCGGGCGCCAGGTCGGGAAACAGTTCGATGACGACCTCGCCCTTGGTCGTTTCCATGATGAGCGCGTTTTCGCGATCCTTGATGTCGGCCATGTCTGATATCCTTTTCAAAAAACAGAACTATTTGTCGCCGGCGATGCGCACCTTGATCATCCGGTCGGGATCGGTGACGGTGCCGTTGTCGGCCTCGTCGCCCTTCTTGATATGATCCACCAGTTCCATGCCGCTGACGACATTGCCGACGATGGTGTACTGCCCGTCGAGCGGCGGCGCCGGCGCGAACATGATGAAGAACTGCGAGTTTGCGGAGTTCGGATCCTGCGAGCGGGCCATGCCGACCACGCCGCGCTTGTAATGCTCGGTCTGCGAGAATTCGGCCGGCAGGTCCGGCAGGTCGGAGCCGCCGGTGCCGACGGCCTGGGCGTTGAAGCCCTTGTTCATGTTGCCGAATTTGACGTCGCCGGTCTGCGCCATGAAGCCGTCGATAACCCGGTGGAAGGCGACGTTGTCATAGGCATGCTCACGCACCAGCTTCTTGATCTGCGCGACATGCTTGGGCGCGAGATCGGGACGCAGCGCGATGGTCACGTCGCCGTCCTTCAACGTTATGATCATGGTGTTTTCCGGGTCGGCGGCATAGGCCGAGACCGATGCGGTCACAAGACCGGCAAGCACGATGAGGAACGAGGCGAGCTTTTTCAGCTGCATGGTCTTCTCCGAGAAACCTATTTTGCGAATTTAGCGGTGAGCGCACCGGCAACGGCGGCCGGCACGAAGGGGCGGATGTCGCCGCCCATCGAGGCAATCTGGCGGACAAGTGTGGCGGTAATGGTGCGCACCGAGGGGCTGGCGGGCAGAAAAACCGTCTGCAGCTCAGGCGCCATGGTTTCGTTCATGCCGGCCATCTGCATCTCATAATCGAGATCGGTGCCGTCGCGCAGGCCGCGGATCATGATCGAGGCGCCCTGTTTCCTGGCCGCATCGATGACCAGCCCGTCGAAGGCGACCACCTTGATGCGCGTGCCGTCGCGGCCGAATTCGGCCCTGGTCGCGGCCTCGATCAGTTCGACCCGTTCCTCGAAGGAAAACAGCGGCTTCTTGCCGGGATGGATACCGATCGCCGCATAGACGATGTCGGCCACGGCCAGCGACGCCTTCAGCACGTCGAGATGGCCGTTGGTCAACGGGTCAAAGGAGCCGGCATAAAGGGCAATGCGCTCGGTCATGCCGGTGCTTCTAACGGGCGCGCGGACGGAAGGCAAATCTCATTGATGCGATCCCCGTGAACCTTTTGCCGGGATGAACGACAGATGAATGCGCCGATCACGAACGCTTCACGCAGCGTTCACTACCTTGCCCCTTTAAGAAGATGAAACCAAAGTCCCATTTAACCGTTGTAAGGCGCAGGAGAACACGCAAATGCTGATCTACATGCTCGCCACCGCAATGACCGTCGCCATGCTGATCGCCACCGTATTTGGGCTGCATCAGGAGGCCCAGCGCGTCCGTATCAAGACCAACGCCAAACGCTTCGAAGGGTTCGGCCCCCGCAAGCCGTACCGTCACTACTGAATTTACCCGAAGTTGTTG
Organism: Mesorhizobium sp. CA13; assembly: GCF_020165235.1. Classification (NCBI taxonomy): domain Bacteria; kingdom Pseudomonadati; phylum Pseudomonadota; class Alphaproteobacteria; order Hyphomicrobiales; family Phyllobacteriaceae; genus Mesorhizobium; species Mesorhizobium sp. CA13. The sequence continues at coordinate 340,202 of NZ_JAIUHS010000004.1, forward strand.
CGACGCGCCGGCCGATTGGCCGGCGTTGCCATGTCTGGGCCAAGCCAGACCTATTGCGCGTCTTCCGGGCCGGCGTCCGCCGTCGGATCGATCTCGACACCAACCTCGACGATTTCTTCCTCGTCCGATTGCGGCTCGGAAATCCGCTCGACCGAAACCACCTTCTCGCCTTCCGCCGTGTTGAAGATGGTCACGCCCTTGGTGGCGCGGCTGGCGAAGCGGATGCCGTTGACCGGCACCCGGATGACGGTACCGCCATCCGACACCAGCATGATCTGGTCGTCATTGCCGACCGGGAAAGTCGCCACCAGCCTGCCGATCTCGGCCACCTTCGACACATCGGTGGCGCGGATGCCCTTGCCGCCGCGTCCTGTCAGACGGAAATCGTAGGACGACGAGCGCTTACCGTAACCGAATTCGGTGACCGTCAGCACGAACTGCTCATGCCCTTTCAACTCTTCATAGCGGAGATCTGGAAGTTCAGCTTCTTCGCCAACCTCTTCATTGGTCAGCGTGATCTCTTCCTCTTCGCCAGCCGCGATGCCCGCCGCGAGACGCCGTTCGGCGGCCGAACGCTTGAGATAGGATGCGCGCTCGCCGGGCGATGCCTCGACATGTTCGATCACCGCCATCGAGATCACCCGGTCGGTATCGGACATGGCGATGCCACGCACGCCGACCGAATTGCGGCTCTGGAAGACGCGCACGTCACTGACCCGGAAGCGGATGCACTGGCCGGAGCTGGCGGTCAGGAGCACGTCGTCATTGTCGGTGCAGGTCTCGACGCCGAGGATCTCGTCGCCCTCCTCCTCCAGCTTCATGGCGATCTTGCCGTTGCGGTTGACCTGGACGAAGTCTGAGAGCTTGTTGCGGCGCACCGTGCCGCGCGTGGTGGCGAACATCACGTCGAGCTCGCCCCAGCTCGTCTCGTCCTCCGGCAGCGGCATGATTGTGGTGATGCGCTCGCCCTGCTCCAGCGGCAGCATGTTGATCAGCGCCTTGCCGCGCGACTGCGGATTGCCGATCGGCAGGCGCCAGACCTTCTCCTTGTAGACGATGCCGCGCGAGGAGAAGAACAGCACCGGCGTGTGCGTGTTGGCCACGAACAGGCGGGTGACGAAATCCTCTTCCTTGGTCGACATGCCCGAGCGACCTTTGCCGCCGCGGCGTTGCGCCCGGTAGAGAGACAGCGGCACGCGCTTGATGTAGCCGGAGTGGCTCACCGTCACGACCATGTCTTCGCGCTGGATCAGGTCCTCGTCTTCCATATCCGCGCCGCCCTCGCTGAGCTCGGTGCGGCGCGGCGTGCCGAATTCGTCGCGCACGGCCGCGAGCTCGTCCTTGACGATCTGCTGGACGCGGGCGCGGGACGACAGGATGTCGAGATAATCGACGATCTCGGCGCCGATCGTGTTCAACTCGTCGGCGATTTCGTCGCGGCCGAGAGCGGTCAGGCGCTGCAAGCGCAATTCAAGAATCGCGCGCGCCTGTTCCTCGGACAGATTGTAGGTGCCGTCCTCGTTGATGCGGTGGCGCGGGTCGTCGATCAGGAGGATCAGCGATTCGACGTCGCCGGACGGCCAGCGCCGCTCCATCAACTGCTCGCGCGCCGTCTGCGGGTCCGGCGCGGTACGGATCAGCTTTATCACTTCATCGATGTTGGCGACGGCGATTGCGAGGCCGACCAGTACATGGGCCCGGTCGCGCGCCTTGCGCAGCAGGAACTTCGTGCGCCGGGTGACCACCTCCTCGCGGAAGGACACGAATGCCCTCAGCATGTCGGTCAGCGTCAGCAGTTCGGGCTTGCCGCCATTCAGCGCCACCATGTTGGCGCCGAAAGAGGTTTGCAGCGGTGTGAAGCGATAGAGCTGGTTAAGGATGACGTCGGCCACGGCGTCGCGCTTCAGCTCGACGACGACCCGATAGCCCTGGCGGTCGCTCTCGTCGCGAATGTCGGAAATGCCTTCGATACGCTTGTCGCGCACCAGTTCGGCCATCTTCTCGATCATCGACGACTTGTTCACCTGATAGGGAACCTCGGTGATGATGATCGATTCGCGGTCATTGCCGCGCGCCTCGATGTTGACCTTGCCGCGCATGACGATGGAGCCGCGGCCGGTCGAATAGGCGCTGTAGATGCCGGAGCGGCCGAGCACGATGCCGCCGGTCGGGAAATCCGGCCCCGGGATGATTTCCATCAACGCCGGCAGGTCGATGGCCGGATTGTCGATGATGGCGATCGCGGCGTTGCAGACTTCGCCCAGATTGTGCGGCGGGATGTTGGTGGCCATGCCGACGGCGATGCCGCCCGAGCCATTGACCAGCAGATTGGGAAAGCGCGCCGGCAGAACCTTCGGCTCGCTGCCGGAAGCATCGTAAGTGTCCTGGAAATCGACCGTATCCTTGTCGATATCCTCCAGCAGTTCATGCGCGACCTTGGTCAGCCGCGACTCGGTGTAGCGCATGGCCGCCGGCGGATCGCCGTCGATCGAGCCGAAATTGCCTTGCCCGTCGATGAGCGGCACGCGCAGTGACCAGTCCTGCGCCATGCGCACCAAGGCGTCATAGATAGAGGCGTCGCCATGCGGATGGTATTTACCCATCACATCGGCAACCGGGCGCGCCGACTTCACATACTTGCGGTTCCAGTGATAGCCGCTCTCATGTGCGGCGAAGAGAATGCGGCGATGCACCGGCTTCAGGCCGTCGCGCACGTCGGGCAGCGCGCGGCTGACGATCACGCTCATGGCGTAATCGAGATAGGAGCGCTGCATCTCCTCGATAATCGAAATCGGCTCGATGCCGGTGGGGCCGCCGTCGGCGCCGCGCGGTGTTTTTTGGTCGGTCAAATCGGATCACAATCTAAACAGGAATCACTTGCCGTATATATAGGAAGCGCGGCCGAAACTCCAATGTCGCCGGCACTTTTCCAGTGTCGGTTTTGGCGGTGATTTCAAAAGGATACCGGTGATTGCGACGATATGGCCGAGATGCTTTTCGGAGCCGTCGACGCAGAGGCCCGCCATCTCGTGTCAGCGGCGGCCCGCGCGGCGGGCGCGATAGCCACCGGGTGTCTCCCCCATTTCGCGCCGGAAGCGGCGATTGAAGGTCGACAGATCCCCGAAGCCGGCCTCGAAGGCGACGGTCGAGATCGCCTCGTCCGAAGCGCAAAGCCGCACCGCCGCCCGGTGCAGCCTGGTCCTCAGCAGAAACCGGTAAGGCGTCATGCCGGCAACCTGCCGGAATGTGCGCAGGAAATGATAGGGACTGGTCGCCGTCTCCCGGGCCAGCATGGCCAGCGAAAGTGGCCGGTCGGCATCGATCTCGATACGCCGAACCGCCTCTGCGACCCGTTTCTGGTCGCAGAGGCTGGGTGTCCGCGCCACCTTGGTGGGCCCTGAGCTCGCGGCGACCACCGCCCCGGCAATGCGCAAGCCAAGTTCCTCGAAGGCGGCGGTTTCGCCCACATCGCGTGCGGCCTCCGCTTCGGCCAGCAGCGGCATCAGCGCCGGCAGGGGCGGCAGGCGCGGCGTCTCGAAGGCCAGCATCCTGGCGCCCGGCACGCCTTCAACGATCCGTTCCATATAGGCTGGACTGAAATGGAAGGAGAGGCAGCGGTCGCCGGCGCCGTGCTCGTGGCCGCATTCGTAGCATGTGCCGGGATTGCCCAGCAGCACCGCGCCTGGCGCGAGCATCGCGGTGCCCTGGCTGGCCCGGTAGCGGAAGGTGCCGCTGGTCACCGCGGCGATGCAGAACGTCCGGTGCTCTTCCTCGAACGGCCGGTCGCCGGCGCCTGCCGTGCACACCACGTCCGACACCTGCCAGCCTGGTCCCGAGGCAATGACCCTGTCGCTCGTCGTCATGGCCCGAAAGATAGCAATTTTTCCCAAGCGCAGAACCCCGCCCCGGCCTATCGCTCGCAGTCTCCTGACAGCATGAAGGCACCAGCCATGACCAACCAGCCCACTTTTACCGAAGCCCTTCATTGCGACGGGCCCGCCCCCGGCCTTGCCGAGAACCTGGATCTCTACGGCCGCTTTGTCGGCGCCTGGGCTTTCGATGCCAGCCGTCATCTCGAGGACGGGACGGTGTTGACCGGGCGCGGCGAGGTGCATTTCGGCTGGGTACTGGAAGGCCGCGCGATCCAGGACGTCTGGATCCTGCCCGCACGCGACGCCGGCCCTTCGCCTTCCCTCGGCAAATGGACGTTTTATGGCACGACCTTGCGCGTCTACGATCCCGGCGCAAACGCCTGGCACATCTTCTGGAGCGATCCCCGCAATCAGTATTACAGCCGCCAGCTCGGCCGCGCCGAAGGCGACACGATTGTCCAAGTGGGCGCCGACGGCACCGGTTCCTCCGTACGCTGGAGCTTTTCGCGGATCACGGAAAATTCCTTCCGCTGGCTCGGCGAGCGCTCGCACGATAATGGCGCGACATGGCGGCTCGAAGTGGAGTTTCTGGCGCGGCGCATGGGTGGAAATTGATCATCTTGAACGCCGCAGCGATACGAAATGAGAGCCGCAGCGATCCTTCGCACCCCCCTCTGGCCTGCCGGCCATCTCCCCCACGAGAGGGAGATTGGCAGCTTAAGCGACGGCACCCTTCCTGCAACGTTTGAGATAGGCGAAAGCGGCGATTGCAGCCGATCTCCCCCCTTGTGGGGGAGATGTCCGGCAGGACAGAGGGGGGCGCTGCCCGCCAGTATAAAAGGTTGAACTTCCAGTCATTCGCTGTCCTTGCAGTTCCCACCGACTGAGCTTTGCTCTACCAATGCAATGCTGCGGGCTCGGCCCGGCGGGAGGGTGAGAGATGCCGAGTTTCGACAGCCTGTTCAACGCCTTCGTCACCATTCTGGTGACCATCGACCCGCCGGGGCTGGCGCCGCTGTTTCTGGCGATAACACGCGGCATGAACCGCGAGGAGCGCCAGCAGGTCTCGGTCCGCGCCTCGGTCATCGGCTTCCTGGTGATGGCGCTGTTCGCGGTTGCCGGCGCTTCGATCCTGTCGGTGTTCGGCATCACGCTGCCGGCCTTCCGCGTCGCCGGCGGCTTCCTCTTGTTCTTCATTGCTTTCGAAATGGTGTTCGAGCGCCGGCAGGACCGCAAGGAGAAGATCGGCGACGTCGCCATCACCAAGGACATGATCCACAACATCGCCGCCTTCCCGCTGGCGATCCCGCTGATCGCCGGCCCCGGCGCGATTTCGGCGACTGTGCTGCTCTCCGGCTCGTTTCAGGGTTTTGGCGCCCAGGCGGCACTGGTCGGCATCATCTTCGTCTGCCTCGCCATCACCTATCTGGTGTTCGTGCTGTCGGAGCGCATAGACCGCATCCTCGGTCAGACCGGCCGTTCGATCCTGACCCGCCTGCTCGGCGTCATCCTGGCCGCCCTTGCCGTGCAGTTCGTGGCCGACGGCATCAAGGCCCTGATGGCCTCGTAGGCCGTTTATTTTGCGGTCGTATCGATGACTTCAAAGTCGTGGGTAATCGTCGCCGTCTTGGCCATCATGGCCGAGGCCGAACAGTATTTTTCGATCGAGAGATCGATCGCCCGCTTCACCTTGTCGTGCGACAACGCCCTGCCTTTGACGATGAAATGCATGTGGATGCGGGTGAACACCTTCGGGTCGGTTTCGGCCCGGTCGGAATCGAGCTCGACCACGCAATCCTCGACCGCCTCGCGCCCTTTTTCGAGAATATGGACGACATCATAGGCCGAGCAGCCGCCGGTGCCGATCAGCACCAGCTCCATCGGGCTCGGACCCGGCGTTCTCCCTTCAGGGCCGAACGCGGTCCCCAGCACGACCTTGTGACCCGTGCCGGACTCGCCGACGAAGGTGCGCTCCTCGACCCACTTTACCCGTGCTTTCACTGAATGTGTCTCTCGCTGGAATCCATCGGCCGGCGCGCTCGCCGCGTGCCGGTCATGCTATGATTTATCTGTCTCTCAGAACGGGATTTCGTCGTCCAGCTCGCGCGAAGAACCGCCGCCGCCACCGCCCTTGGGACCACCGCCGCCGCGGCTAAAACCTTCGTTCGGACCGGACTGGCCGAAGTCGGAACCGCGGCTGCTGCCGCCGCCGGAATAACCGCCGACCTGGCCGCCCTCGCCCTGGCCGCGCGCGTCGAGCATCTGCAGCTCGCCGCGGAATCTCTGCAGCACGACTTCCGTCGTGTATTTGTCGGCACCGGTCTGGTCCTGCCATTTGCGGGTCTGCAACTGGCCCTCGACATACACCTTCATGCCCTTTTTCAGGTACTGCTCGGCAACCTTGGCGATGCCTTCATTGAAGATGACGACATTGTGCCACTCGGTTTTTTCCTTGCGCTCGCCGGAATTCTTGTCGCGCCAGCTTTCCGACGTTGCGATGCGGATGTTGACGACCGGCTCGCCCGAATTCAGGCGGCGGATCTCCGGGTCCGCTCCGAGATTGCCGACCAGAATGACCTTATTGACGCTACCCGCCATGATACTTCTCCGCGCTCGTCCGAAACAAATTTTTGTCGCAGCACCTTACAGCTTGCGCACACCCCTTGCCTGCTGTGGCTGCCTTTTCCCACAAGGTTTTTGTTCTCTTTTCGTTCCTATATGCATCGCCGCTCATTGTCAAGGATTGGCAGCAATGCCGCAGCAGCCCGCTCCCTCTCATATGGGCCGCAAAAGACCGCTTGCCAAACCGATAAGTATCGACTTATGCTTTTGCCATGATCGAAGCGGAAATTTTCCGGGCGCTGGCTGACCCCACCCGACGCGCCGTCTATGAACGCCTCGCCACCAGCGAGATGACGGTGTCGCAACTGCGCACCGGCATGACGGTGTCGCAGCCAGCTGTGTCGCAGCACCTGGCCGTGCTGCGCGGCGCAGGGCTGGTGGTCGAGCGGCGGGCGGGCCGCAACGCCTATTACCGCGCCGATCCGCAAGGGCTCGATCCGCTGCTCGGCTGGATCGAACGCTACCGGACGTTCTGGCCCGAACGCATCGAAAGACTGAAGACGGTTCTCAAGGACATGGACCAATGACGCACGCACCAGTGACCGACGAAAGCCATGCGCGGACCGCCCCCGACGCGATCGAGTTCGAGTGCGATCTTCCCGAGCCGCCGGAAAAGGTATGGCGGGCGCTGACCGTGCCCGAATTGCTTGCGGCCTGGATGATGCCCAACGACATCAATCCTGAGATCGGCAGCAATTTCGCCTTTGCCGGCCCCGAAGCGCCGATCGAATGCGAGATCCTCGATGCCGAGCCCGGAAAAAGGCTTCGCTATACCTGGCGGGAACAGCCGCGGCCGGACGAGAAACGGAACCCGCTCGACAGCATCGTCACCTTCACGCTCGCCCGCACCGTTTCGGGCGGCACGCATCTGCATATTATCCATGAAGGCTTTGCCCGTGCGGCGACATCCGCCGCCGGGCCCATGGTGACCATGGCAGGCGCCGGCTGCCGGCTTTCATTCGCTGCGCGTGGCTCCGGCCGCCGCCCCGCAGCCAATTCATTTTGCCTTCTGCAGCGCGCCGCTTGACTGGCCGACACAATGAAAAACGGAGAGAGACGATGACCGGTTTTGCCAATCTGGTGCCGATGGTGATCGAGCAATCGAGCCGCGGCGAGCGCGCCTTCGACATTTTCTCGCGGCTGCTGCGCGAGCGCATCGTCTTCATCAACGGCGAGATCAACGACGGCATGTCGGCGCTGGTCTGCGCCCAGCTTCTGTCGCTGGAATCCGATAATCCCGACAAGGAGATCTCGCTCTACATCAACTCGCCTGGGGGCGTGGTGACCAGCGGCTTCGCCATCTACGACACCATGCAATATGTCAGCTGTCCGGTGTCGACGGTGTGCATGGGCTTTGCCGCCTCGATGGCTTCGTTCCTGCTGATGGCTGGCACGCCCGGACGGCGCATCGCGCTGCCCAACGCCAGCCTCGTCCTGCACCAGCCACTGGGCGGCTTCCAGGGTCAGGCATCGGACATCCAGCGTCACGCCGAAGGCATTCTGCGTACCAAGCGGCAGATGACCGAGCTCTATGCGCGCCATTGCGGCCGCACCTATGAAGAGGTCGAGCGGACGCTCGACCGGGACTATTTCATGACCGCCGAGGAAGCGAAGGCATGGGGTCTCGTCGATCATGTCTACGACACCCGCAAAAAGGCGGCGTGACCGGCACGAGCACGATGAATTGAGCCGCGACGGCCCCGCCATCCGGCGATTTGGTGACCGCCGGTCTGGCCCCTACGGCGTGGCGGCGCTATAACGGGCCGATGATCGACAGCCGCTCGTTCCGACCTCGGCGTCTTGCCGTCGCCATTTTCGCCGGAGCGCTCATGCTGGCCGGCGGCGCCTTTGCCGGCGACAGCCAGCAAGGCAGCCTGCCCGGTGTGGCCGGCGATTACCGCATCGCCAAGCCGGCCCCGCAGCCCGAGCCCGATGACGCCTTCCCAGCCAACGGCAACGGCCAGTTCAAGATCGGCGATACCGATGTCAGGATTTCCGGCAGCATCACGGTCGATATCGGCGCCGGCGGGATCAAACCACCGCGGTAGCTGACATGTCGCGGGCCGTCAGTACCTGCGCGTTCGCTCAAAAGAGCAGCCCCGCCGTGCTTTTAGCAAACGGACGGGGCTTTTCTGGATCTATAATCCAATCTTTCGCCGGGAATGTTTTACCGGCTTTCGATTTCGGATGCTACGCGGCGTTCAGCCGACGATCCGACCAGTAGTCTCTGATTTTGGTGCATCCGGCAGGGTCACGTCGGAAGGCGCTCGCGCCTCCCCGGCATTTATGCCTGCCGCGGCTCCAATCACTGCTGGAGCCTCAAGGGACTGTCCGGTGGCGTCATGCTCCACTCCTGTGTCCGTTGCGACAATCGTCGTCAGAAGCACTGATCGCAAAAGCCCGCGGCGTCTCGCAGGCCGCCTTTGGGCGGCGAGGCCATCGAAAGACAGCCGGCTTCATTGACGTATGGAGTCTGCTCCCCTCGGCCGGGGACGTCAACCGCCCGATGGCCGAACGGGAAAAATGTGATCGACCGACACATCCATCAATCGACAAGGCCCGCCTGGTCCATTGCTTTTGTCAGGAGCGTGTTCGGTCTTTGTTCTTTCCGCTTGCCCGTTCGCGCGAAAGACGGTTAAACGACTTGGTCGAGAATTGTGGCGTCTCTCGACGCGGCGGCAAAAATACCTACATAGGGGATGGCCGGGGAAAACCCGCCGATCCCACAAATTCCAGATCTGAGGCGGCGACCGGCGATGGCCGACCATAAATATCTTTCCATTCGCGGGGCGCGCGAACACAATCTGAAGAATGTCGATCTCGACCTGCCGCGTGACAGCCTGATCGTCATGACCGGCCTGTCGGGCTCGGGCAAATCGTCGCTCGCCTTCGACACCATCTACGCCGAGGGCCAGCGCCGCTATGTCGAGAGCCTGTCGGCCTATGCGCGGCAATTCCTCGAAATGATGCAGAAGCCGGACGTCGACCAGATCGACGGCCTTTCGCCGGCCATCTCGATCGAGCAGAAGACCACCTCGAAAAACCCGCGCTCGACGGTCGGCACCGTCACCGAGATATACGACTACATGCGGCTTCTGTTCGCGCGTGTCGGCGTACCCTATTCGCCGGCCACCGGGCTGCCGATCGAGAGCCAGACGGTGTCGCAGATGGTCGATCGCGTGCTGGCGGTCGAGGAAGGCACGCGCCTGTTCATCCTTGCGCCGATCGTGCGCGGCCGCAAAGGCGAGTACCGCAAGGAATTGCTCGAGCTGCAGAAAAAAGGATTTCAGCGCGTCAAGGTCGACGGCGTCTTCTACGAGATCGCGGACGTGCCGCCACTCGACAAGAAATACAAGCACGACATCGACGTGGTCGTGGACCGCATCGTCGTGCGCGGCGACCTCGCAACGCGCCTTGCCGATTCCATGGAGACCGCGCTGAAGCTCGCCGAGGGGCTGGCGGTGGCGGAGTTCGCCGACAAGCCGCTCGATGCCAGCCAGACCGGCGAGGATTCGGTCAACAAGTCGAAGAACGAGACGCATGAGCGCATCCTGTTCTCGGAAAAATTCGCCTGCCCGGTCTCCGGTTTCACCATTCCCGAGATCGAGCCCAGGCTGTTCTCCTTCAACAACCCGTTCGGCGCCTGCCCGACCTGCGACGGGCTGGGCAGCCAGCGCGCCATCGATCCCAATCTGGTCGTCCCCGACGAGAACGTCTCGCTGCGCGACGGCGCCGTCAGCCCATGGGCGAAATCGACTTCGCCCTACTACGTGCAGACGCTGGAGGCGCTCGGCAAGGCTTACGGCTTCAAGCTCGGCGACAAGTTCAAGGATTTGAGCAGGGAGGCCCAGGAAGCCATCCTGCGCGGCACAGGCGAGCGCGAGATCACCTTCCAGTATGATGACGGCCTGCGCTCCTACAAAACGACCAAGACCTTCGAGGGCGTCATCCCCAACCTCGAGCGGCGCTGGAAAGAGACCGAATCCGCCTGGATGCGCGAGGAGATCGAGCGCTTCATGTCGGCCACCCCCTGCCCGGCCTGTCGTGGCTACAGGCTGAAGCCGGAAGCGCTGGCGGTGAAGATCGCCGGCAAGCACATCGGCGAAGTGACCGAACAGTCGATCCGCAAGGCCGACCAGTGGTTCACCGATCTGCCGGCGCAGCTCAACGACAAGCAGAACGAGATCGCCGTGCGCGTGCTCAAGGAGATCCGCGAGCGGCTGCGCTTCCTCAACGACGTCGGCCTCGATTATCTCACCCTGTCGCGCAATTCCGGCACGCTGTCGGGCGGCGAGAGCCAGCGCATCCGGCTGGCATCGCAGATCGGCTCCGGCCTCACCGGCGTGCTCTACGTGCTGGACGAACCGTCGATCGGCCTGCACCAGCGCGACAATGCGCGCCTGCTCGACACGCTGAAGCACCTGCGCGACATCGGCAACACGGTCATCGTGGTCGAGCATGACGAGGACGCCATCCTGCATGCCGACTACGTCGTCGACATCGGCCCGGCCGCCGGCATCCATGGCGGTGAAATCATTGCCCAGGGCACGCCGCAGCAGGTGATGGCCAACCCGAATTCGATCACCGGCAAATACCTTTCGGGCGAACTCGAAGTGGCGACACCGGCGGTTCGCCGCGAGGCGAAGAAGAACCGCCGCCTGAAAGTCGTCGGCGCGCGCGGCAACAATCTGAAGAACGTCACCGCCGAGATTCCGCTCGGCACCTTCACCGCCGTCACCGGCGTATCGGGCGGCGGCAAGTCGACCTTCCTGATCGAGACGTTGTTCAAGGCGGCCTCGCGCCGCATCATGGGCTCGCGCGAGCATCCGGCCGAGCACGACCGCATCGAGGGCCTGGAATTCCTCGACAAGGTCATCGACATCGACCAGTCGCCGATCGGACGGACCCCGCGCTCCAACCCCGCCACCTATACCGGCGCCTTCACGCCGATCCGCGACTGGTTCGCGGGCCTGCCCGAGGCCAAGGCGCGCGGTTACCAGCCGGGCCGCTTCTCCTTCAACGTCAAGGGCGGCCGCTGCGAGGCCTGCCAGGGCGACGGCGTCATCAAGATCGAGATGCACTTCCTGCCCGACGTCTACGTCACCTGCGACGTCTGCCACGGCAAGCGCTACAACCGCGAAACGCTCGACGTGCTGTTCAAGGGCAAGTCGATCGCCGACGTGCTCGACATGACCGTCGAGGAAGGCGTCGACTTCTTCGCCGCCGTGCCCGGTGTGCGCGACAAGCTCGACACGCTGAAGCAGGTCGGCCTCGGCTACATCCATATCGGCCAGCAGGCGACCACGTTGTCGGGCGGCGAGGCGCAGCGGATAAAACTTGCAAAGGAACTGTCGCGCAAGGCGACCGGCAAGACGCTCTATATCCTCGACGAGCCGACTACCGGCCTGCACTTCCACGATGTCGCCAAGCTCTTGGAAGTGCTGCACGAACTGGTCGACCAGGGCAACACGGTGGTGGTGATCGAGCACAATCTCGAAGTGATCAAGACCGCCGACTGGGTGCTCGATCTCGGCCCCGAGGGCGGCGACGGCGGCGGCGAACTGGTCGCCTCCGGTACGCCGGAAGCGATCGTGCGCGAAAAACGCAGCTACACCGGCCAGTTCCTCAAGGAATTGCTGGAGCGACGCCCCGGAGGCAAGCGCGAAGCGGCGGAGTGATGGCGGGCTGGCATTGGGAATCTCCGGAATGAAGATCAGGAAAGCCCTCGCCCCGGATGTCACCGCCGTCATGACTCTGACCACGGATGCCTACGCGCCCTACACCTCGCTGTTGGGCGGGCCACCGATCCCGGTCAACGAGGACTATGCACCGCGCATCGCGCGCGGCGAGGTCTGGCTGCTGGAGAGCGGCGGCGAACTGGCCGGGCTGATCGTCCTGGAGCGGCACGAAGACCACGCGATGATCTTCTCCGTCGCCGTGGCGCCGGGATTTCAGGGCAAGGGCTTCGGCATCGCGCTGCTGAGACATGCGGACGAACAGAGCCGCCTGTGGCGCCTGCCGGAGGTGCGGCTCTACACCAATGCGAAAATGGAGCGCAACATCGCGCTCTATCTGGCCTACGGCTATAGCGAAACGGGTCGCCGGCCCAACCCCTACCGGCCAGGATGGGTGCTCGTCGACATGGCCAAGCCAGTCGCCGAGGTCACGACGGCGTGATTTTTCTGAACTCGCCAGACTTCTGAAACGGGAGGACGACAATGAGCAAATCAGGAACAATCCGCGCCGGCATGGGCGGCTGGACCTTCGAGCCGTGGGATACGTCCTTCTACCCGGAAAAACTCTCCAAGGCCAAGCAGTTGCAATACGCCAGCCGGCAGGTGCCGAGCATCGAGGTCAACGGCACCTATTATTCCAGCTTCAAGGAGCCGACCTTCGTCAAATGGGCCAATGAGGCCCCCGATGGTTTCGTCTACTCGCTGAAGGGCAACCGCTTCGTCACCAACCGCCGCGTGCTGGGCGAAGCAGGTGAATCGATGATGCGTTTCCTCGGCTCCGGCGTCGCCGCGCTCGGCGACAAGCTTGGGCCGATCCTTTGGCAGTTCGCGCCGACCAAGAAATTCGATCCCGACGATTTCGAAGCGTTTCTGAAATTGTTGCCGGAAAAGCAGGATGGCGTTGCACTGCGCCACGCGCTCGAAGTCCGCAACGACAGTTTCATCGTGCCGGAATTCCCGGCGCTCGCGCGCAAATACAAGGCGGCCATCGTCTATGCCGATCACGCAAAATATCCTGATATCGCCGATATCACCGGCGATTTCATCTATGCGCGGCTGCAGACCGGCTCGGATGACAATCCCGATTGCTACACCCCAAAAGGCCTCGATGAGTGGGCGGCGCGGGCCAAGGTCTGGGCGGAAGGCAAGCAGCCAACCGATTTACGCCGCGCCGACCCTGCCACCGACGCACCGGTGCAACCGCGCGACGTGTTCGTTTACTTCATCACCGAGGGCAAGGTGCGCGCGCCCTTCGGCGCCATGGCGCTTATGAAGCGGGTCGCCTGAGAAAACTCCGCGCAGACGGCCCACTGGCGGCGGCGCCGGGCCTGAACCGTCGCATCTTCGTCGCTATCGTAACCTTATCGACACTTCCTTGCGTCATGACTCCAGCAACGTCAGGCTGCAGGGTCGTCGCGGGCAAGGAACGAGGGGCATGTCGCTCGACTACAACTCACTTCTGCTGGCGGTCGGTTTCTCCGCTGCCTGCCTGAGCCTGACGTTGTTCGGCACATGGCTCACCGCCCGCACCGACAAGTTCCTGCTCACCTGGGCGCTCAGCGCCTTGCTGGTGGTGGGCGAGGTCTTCACCTATGACGCCTATATCGACGCGCCCAGGCGCGGCCTCGGCATCGCCACCTTCACCTTGCTGCTGGTCGGCTTCTCGATGATGCTGGGCGCCGCCTACCAATTCAGAAGCGGCGGCTCGCCGATCCCCAGAGTTTTGATCGGGGGCGGCATTTCGCTGGCAGTGGCGCTGCCGCCCATGGCTCTCGGCTATGACGGGCTCGGCTTCATGTTCGAGAACCTGTTCGCGGCCCTACTCCTGTTCGCAACCGCCGCCGAATACTGGAAGGGCCGTGCCGAGGCCCCAGCGCTTACCATCGGCGCCGCCGCACTCTATTCGGCGACCGCCATGTCCTTCCTGCTTTGCGCGACGGTTTTGGCTTGGGACGGCAAGCTGATCCTGAGCCATGCGCCGAGGAACTGGGCCGAGGATCTCAGCCTCATCGTCGTCATCGCCAGCATGACCGGCATCGGCGCCTTGTCGCTGGCCCTCAACCAGGGGCGTCTGGCGAGGCATCACCGCCGCAACGCGCTGACGGATCAGCTGACCGGCCTGCTCAACCGCCGCGCGCTGTTCGACCTCTTTGGCGATTCTCCCGTCGGCGCCTTTACCGCCGTGGTCGTGTTCGACCTCGACAGCTTCAAGGCCATCAATGACGAGTTCGGCCACGCGACGGGCGATGAGGTGCTGAAAGTGTTCGCCAAGGAGCTTGCCGGCAACCTTCGCCCGACCGATGTCGCCGCGCGCATGGGCGGCGAGGAGTTCGCGGTGGTACTGAAGCGGACTTTGCCCGAAACAGTGGAAAACACGGCCGAGGCGATACGAACCTCATTCGCCGCGCGCCGCACCGACACCGAGAACGGTCCCCTGACGTGCACCGTCAGCGCCGGCTTTGCTTTCGGCGCCAAAGAGGGCCTGAGCTTCGACAAGGTGCTCAGCGCCGCCGACAAGGCGCTCTATGCCGCCAAGCGCGGCGGCCGCAACCGCGTCACCGCCTCTCCATTCCGGCGCGCCAGCTGACCAAGGGCATCAATGCCGTGCCCATGACCGTTGAATGGGCGAATGCGGCTTTTACGCCGCCATGACAATTTCATTGAAGGCATCGAGGTCGACATAGAAGACCTTGGTGATCTCCTCGATCAGCTCGTCGTGGTCATAGCCTTGGGATTTCAGGATGTTGATGGCTGTGATGATGTCGACGCGCTCGGTAAGCCGCCGTTTCTGGTAGTCCTCGACGTAACGTTCCATGGCTGCCCCTTAGCCTGTGTGCCCAAACGCGTTGAACGACAGAAATCGCAGGGAGGATGCTAGGAACGCATGCTTGCGCGGAACTTGCCCGGCGCCCACCTCGATCTGCGACAAACCAGACTGATACGGAAGCGGCCGACTCACAAAGCCATCGGAAGACTAGCATCTAGTATTGGGCGTGCCAGCGGGTGTTGAAGAAAGATTGAAAAATCTTTCATCAGGAGATGGATCTAGACCGTCAGGAACTTCCTGACGTCCGCCCGGTCGAGATCTTCGGCAGGACCAGTATGCACGATCTGGCCGCGGTCCATGATGTTGACCTCGTCGGCGAGTTCGCGGCAGAAGTCGAGATATTGCTCGACCAGAAGCACCGCAATGCCGGCCTGGTCGCGTAGATAGCGGATGGCACGGCCGATATCCTTGATAACAGACGGCTGGATGCCTTCCGTCGGCTCGTCGAGCACCAAGAGCTTCGGCCGCATCACCAGCGCCCTGCCGATGGCGAGTTGCTGCTGCTGGCCGCCGGAGAGATCGCCGCCGCGGCGGCCAAGCATCTGCTTGAGCACCGGAAACAATTCGAAGACATGCGCCGGCACGTTGCGGTCGGTCCGTTTCAAGGGCGCGAATCCCGATTCGAGGTTTTCCCGCACGCTGAGCAGCGGAAAGATCTCCCTGCCCTGCGGCACGAATGCGATGCCCGACCGGGCGCGGTCATACGCCGCGCTCCGGTCGAGCGCCTTCCCCTCGAAGGCAACGCTTCCGCTCGTCAGCCTGTGATGGCCGACGATCGATCTCATCAAACTGGTCTTGCCGACGCCGTTGCGGCCGAGCACGCAGGTGATCTTGCCGGCGCCCGCCTTCAGCGACACGCCGCGCAGCGCCTGGGCGGCGCCGTAGTGAAGCGTGGCATCGGAAACTTCGAGCATGTCAGCGCCTTCTCCAGAACCGGAGGAAGGCAAGATCGAAGCGATGGAATTGCACCCGCCAAACCATGATCATCTCCCCAGATAGACTTCGACGACACGCTCGTCGGCCGATACGAAATCGAGCGTGCCTTCGGAAAGCACCGAGCCCTCATGCAGGCAGGTGACCTTGACGCCGAGCTCGCGCACGAAATGCATGTCGTGCTCGACGACGATCACCGAATGGTCGCGGGCGATCTCCTTGAGCAGACGCGCGGTCTCCTCGGTTTCGGCGTCGGTCATGCCGGCGACCGGCTCGTCGACCAGAAGCAGCTTCGGGTCCTGCGCCAGGAGCATGCCGATCTCCAGCCACTGCTTCTGGCCGTGGCTGAGATTGGCGGCGAGCTCGTCGCGCTTGTCGCCGAGCCGGATGGTACCGAGGATGTCATCGATCCGCCGCGCCTCGGCGGGTGAGCGTCGATGGAACAGCGCCGGGAAGATCGAGCGCGGCCCCTTCAGCGCCAGCATCAAATTTTCCTCGATCGTGTGGCTTTCGAAAACGGTCGGCTTCTGGAATTTGCGGCCGATGCCCATCATGGCGATCTCGGCCTCGTCATGGCGGGTGAGATCGACCTGGCCGTCGAAGAACACCTCCCCCTCGTCGGGCCGTGTCTTGCCGGTGACGATGTCCATCATCGTCGTCTTGCCGGCGCCGTTGGGGCCGATGATGGCGCGCATCTCGCCCTTGTCGAGCACCAGCGACAGATTGTTGATGGCGCGAAATCCGTCGAAGGAAACCGAAACGCCGTCGAGGTAGAGAATGGTGTTCGACCTCGACATCGCCCGTCACTCCGCCGGCTGAGGTTCGAGGCTGGACGAGGACCATTCGCCGGGTGTTCTGGCCGCCGACTGCACGACTTTGGACGGCGCGATTTCACCATCGGCGCCGGCCTCCTCGGCCAACGATGCCGCGCGCAGCGCCTTGGCGTTGCCGCGCCAGCTATCCCACATGCCGATGATGCCTTTCGGCAAGAGCAGCGTCACGGCGACGAACAGGCCTCCGAGTGCGAACAGCCACAGTTCAGGCAGCACGCCGGTGAACCAGGATTTTCCGGCGTTGACCAGCAATGCGCCGATGATCGGCCCGACAATGGTGCCGCGCCCGCCGACCGCTGCCCAGATCACCACCTCGATCGAATTGGAGGGTTCGAATTCGCCCGGATTGATGATGCCGACCTGCGGCACGTAAAGCGCGCCCGCGATGCCGGCCATGACGGCTGAAACCGTGAAGGCGAACAACTTCACGTTCTCAGCCCGCCAGCCGAGGAAGCGGGTGCGGCTTTCGGCATCGCGCACCGCCATCAGCAGCTTGCCGTATTTGGAGCCGACGATCGCCCAGGTGACGAAGACGCCGAGCGCCAGCGTCACCGCGCTGGCCGCGAACAGCGCCGAGCGGGTCGCGTCGGCCTGCACGTTGAAGCCCAGAATATCCTTGAAGTCGGTCAGGCCATTGTTTCCGCCGAAGCCCATGTCGTTGCGGAAGAAGGCGAGCAGCAGCGCATAGGTCATCGCCTGTGTGATGATCGAGAGATAGACGCCGGTGACGCGGCTGCGGAAGGCGAACCAGCCGAAGACAAAGGCGAGCAGGCCGGGCACGGCGAGCACCATGATCGCGGCGAACCAGAAATGGTCGAAGCCGGTCCAGAACCAGGGCAGTTCCTTGTAGTTCAGGAACACCATGAAATCAGGCAGGACCGGGTTGCCATAAACACCGCGCGAGCCGATCTGGCGCATCAGATACATGCCCATCGCGTAGCCGCCGAGCGCGAAGAAGGCGCCGTGGCCGAGCGAGAGGATGCCGCAATAGCCCCAGACCAGATCGAGCGCGAGTGCCAGCAGCGCGTAGCAGAGATATTTGCCGGTCAGAGCCACGATATAGGGCGGGACGTAGAATGCGCTTGTAGGCGAAACAACCAGGTTGAGCAGCGGCACGATAGTGGCCGCCGCCAGCAGGATGAGGATGGTGATGGCGATGCGGCGGTTCGCGCCCGCGGCGAAGAAGCGTCCCGACATCATGCTTCCACCGCCCTGCCCTTGAGCGCGAACAGGCCGCGCGGGCGCTTCTGGATGAACAGGATGATCAGCACCAGCACGACGATCTTGCCGAGCACCGCCCCGGCATAGGGTTCGAGGAACTTGTTGACGATGCCCAGCGAAAAGGCGCCGACCAGCGTGCCCCACAGATTGCCGACGCCGCCGAAAACGACGACCATGAAACTGTCGATGATGTAGCCGCGGCCGAGATTGGGGGAGACGTTGTCGATCTGGCTGAGCGCCACGCCGGCAATGCCGGCAATACCGGAGCCGAGCGCGAAGGTCAGCGCGTCGACCCATGGCGTCCTGATGCCCATCGAGGCGGCCATGCGGCGGTTGGCGGTGACGGCGCGCATCTGCAGCCCCCAGGGGGTGCGCTTCATCACATAGAGCAGCATCGCGAAGACGGTGAGCGCGAAGACCAGGATCCAGAGCCGGTTCCAGGTGATGGCAAGCTGGCCGACATCGAACGAACCCGACATCCAGGAGGGATTGCCGACCTCCTGGTTGGTTGGCCCGAAGATCGAGCGCACTGCCTGCTGCAGGATCAGCGAAACGCCCCATGTCGCCAGCAGCGTCTCCAGCGGCCGGCCGTAGAGGAAGCGGATAACGCCGCGCTCGATGGCGAGGCCGACAAGCCCCGCGACCAGGAAGGCAAGCGGCAGTGCGATCACCAGCGACCAGTCGAACAGGCCGGGAAAGGACGTGCGGATCACCTGCTGGACGACGAAGGTCGTGTAGGCGCCGAGCATCACCATCTCGCCATGCGCCATATTGATGACGCCCATGACGCCGAAGGTGATGGCAAGCCCGATCGCCGCCAGCAGCAGCACCGAGCCCAGCGAAATGCCGTACCAGATGTTCTGTCCGGCGTCCCACAGGGCCAGTGTCGAATCGATGTTGGCGATTGCCGCTGCCGCGGCTTCCTTTGCTGCGCCCGAGGCATTGGCCTCTACCGAGGTAAGCAGCGATACCGCATCGCGGTCGCCGCGCGCGCCGATCAGGGCGATTGCCGCGAGCTTGTCGGCATCCGGCCGATCCGAGCTCAGAATCGACGCGGCACGAGCCTGTTCCAGCAAGGTCTTGACACTGGCGACCGTCTCATTGGCGATCGCAACATCGAGCGGCTCGATGTTTGCGGCATCGGGCGTCTTGAACATGGTGTCGGCGGCGGCGAGCCGCACGGCCGGATCCTTGGCGCCGAGCGTCAGCGTGCCGAGCGCATCGCGGATGGTGCGACGCAGCGTGTTGTTGACCTTGATCTTGGTGATGTCGTCCTTGGCCGCTTCACCGGATGATTCACCGCTCAGCGGGTCGAAAAGCTGGACCCGTTCGCCGGCTTCCTTGCCGACGAAGACCAGGGAATCGATCTTTCGTATGTAAAGATTGCCATCGGCCAGCGCCGCAAGCGGCCGCTCCACTGCCGGATCGCCGGTGGCCGCCAAGTCGTGAACGACAGCTCCCGTGTCCGAAAAACCCTTGGCGGCGGCGAACTTGGCGATGACGCCACGCAGATCGGCTTCGCCAGCGCCCGACGACGACAGCGTCGCCAGCAAGAACAGCAGCGTCAGGCCAAGTGCGCGGAAAAGGTTCATCGGCGTCAGGCGACTCTTCAGGGTTGAGTTGGACGTCCGGACGGCGGAGGAACCGCCCGGACGCTCGCGGTCATGGGCATGGACTTAAAAGTCCAGACCGGGTCATGGACTTAACAGTCCAGACCGGGGGGCATGGACTTAGCAGTCCAGACCGAGTCATGGACCTGAAGGTCCAGCCCGGGAGGATCAGTTTGTGCCCTTGCCGCCGCATTTGCCGGTGGCGACATTGAAGTTGCCGCAGGACAGCGGCGCCCGCCAATCGGAGATCAGGTCCTTGGAATCGGGCAGGTAATCCGACCACTCGTCGCCCATCACCAGCCCCGGCGTGCGCGAGACCGTCTCGAACTGGCCGTCTGCCTGGATTTCACCGATCAGCACCGGCTTGGTGATGTGATGGTTCGGCATCATCGTCGAATAGCCGCCGGTCAGGTTCGGCACGGAGACGCCGACCATGGCATCGATCACCTTGTCCGGATCGGTGGTGCCGGCCTTCTCGACCGCCTTCACCCACATGTTGAAGCCGATATAGTGGGCCTCCATCGGGTCGTTGGTGGTGCGCTTGTCGTTCTTGATGAACTTGTGCCAGTCGGCGATGAACTTCTTGTTCTCGGGTGTGTCGACGCTCTCGAAATAGTTCCAGGCGGCGAGATGGCCGACCAGCGGCGCCGTGTCGAGACCGGCAAGCTCCTCCTCGCCGACAGAGAAGGCCATGACCGGGATGTCCTCGGCCTTGATGCCCTGGTTGCCCAGTTCCTTGTAGAACGGCACGTTGGCGTCGCCGTTGACGGTGGAGACGACGGCGGTCTTCTTGCCGGCCGAGCCGAACTTCTTGATCGCCGAGACTTCGGTCTGCCAGTCGGAGAAACCGAACGGCGTGTAGTTGACCATGATGTCTTCCGCCGCGACGCCCTTGGCCTTCAGATAGGCCTCGAGGATCTTGTTGGTGGTGCGGGGATAGACATAGTCGGTGCCTTCCAGCACCCAGCGCTTCACCGAGCCGCCGTCCTCGCTCATCAGATAGTCGACGGCCGGAATGGCCTGCTGGTTCGGCGCCGCGCCCGTATAGAACACGTTGCGCTCGCTCTCCTCGCCCTCATACTGGACGGGATAGAACAGGATGTTGTCGAGTTCCGAAAACACCGGCAGCACCGATTTGCGCGACACCGAGGTCCAGCAGCCGAACACCGCCGCGACCTTGTCCTTGGAGATCAGCTCGCGCGCCTTCTCGGCGAAGAGCGGCCAGTTGGACGCCGGATCGACGACGACCGCTTCGAGCTTCTTGCCGAGCAGGCCGCCCTTGGCGTTCTGCTCGTCGATGAGCATCAGCATGGCATCCTTCAGCGTCGTCTCCGAAATCGCCATCGTGCCGGACAGCGAATGGAGGATGCCGACCTTGATCGTGTCGTCGGCCGCCTTCGCGGGCGCCGACATCGACAGGCCGGCAGCGACCACCCCCGCCGAAAACATTTTTGTTATTGTCGAGAAATTACCCCTCATGCCTGACACTCCCAAGCTGATTGATTGCAACGCAACACTACGAAGCAACCCCCATGCCAATCGCCAGGGCGGTCTCGCGGAAGACGTTAATGCTCAATTTTTTCAGTGGGTTGACATATCGTACTTAGAGAAATCGTGAGGGCCGGTTAAAAATTGGTTGAGAGAATTTTGCGCAGCGCACACGGCTTTTGCCTAATTTTTGTCCAATTTTGTCAAATGCCTAGATTTTGATCTCCGCGAGCCGGCCGCACGCGACAATATTGCGGCACGGCACACAAATGGGGCAAGTTCGATCCTCAACCGAGCGACGTCATGGCATCCGGAATTTCACGCATCTCTACCGGCCTATTGTTTCTGGCGGCGGCGACCGGGGCGGCGCGAGCCGACTTCAGCGACGGCAAGATGCCCGACGGCATTTATCATTGCGAGGTCTACCTGCTCGGCATGTTCCTCAACCTCGGCGACATCACCATCAAGGGAAATGTCTATACCGGCCCAGTCACCTTCGGGACGGCCCAGCAGGGCTACAATTACCAGATGGACGCGAACGGGGTGATCTCCTGGCTGGGACCGCTCGGCGGCTACACCGCCGGCGGCAACTCGTTGTCGCTCACTCAGGCGACTCTGGATGGTCAGGGCCCGCCCTCATTCGACATCATCATGAGGCAACCCGACGGCGCCTTCACCGCCTCGACCTGCACGAAGGACTGAAATGTCCGTTCGGAATTGCACCAGGAATTGGAACGGCTCGGCGGGCCTGTCACGCACCGGGCCGCTCGGCGGCGGCGATTTCCAGCGCCAGCCGCGTCATATCGGCAAAAAGATCCTGGCGCTCTGCATATTGGGTCTGTTCGCCGCTGTCGATATTGTCGACCACCGTGCAGATCGATAGCGCACGGGCGCCGAAATGCCTGGAGATCCGATAAAGCGCACTGGTCTCCATGTCCACGGCGAGCGCGCCGGCTGCCTGCGCATCTGCAAAACGGGCGCGTCCCTCCGGATGGTGGAAGACGTCGCTGCATGCCGTCAGCCCGGCACGATGGTCAATGCCGAGTTCGGCCGCCTTCGCCAATGCGCGAGCAAACAGCGTCGGGTCCGGCCCGGCAGCAGCGTCATAGAGGCCGAAAACCTGACCGCTTCGGGCGCTTTCGGGCCGCACCGATTGCGAGATGACGAGGCTGCGCAGTTTTACGTCAGCGGTCAGCCCGCCGCAGGTGCCGGTACGGATCAAAGTCCGCACGCCGTAGCCGTCCAGCAGCTCGTGCGCATAGATCAGAAAGGAGGACCCGCCGATGCCTG
The DNA here is from genome assembly GCF_020165235.1 of Mesorhizobium sp. CA13. NCBI lineage: Bacteria > Pseudomonadati > Pseudomonadota > Alphaproteobacteria > Hyphomicrobiales > Phyllobacteriaceae > Mesorhizobium > Mesorhizobium sp. CA13. Next base: position 362,633 of record NZ_JAIUHS010000004.1, read on the forward strand.
TCGCCTGGATGCTGATCGGCTGACCACGAAACTGGCCGGTGAAGCCAAGGGCGCCGCGCCGGCGGTTGATGCAGCGTGGGGCCTCCAGGAATCTCATGGCCATCCATTCGGCGCGTTGGGGGTCGCCCGGCAACAGCACAATGTCGGCATAGTCACCCTTGCTGGCTTCGATGTGTGGCGTCAACAGCTCGTCCCTGCCGTTTCATCCACAATCATGGCCCTGTCGCAGTATTGCGCAAGAGGCATTCGGGAACGCTAATACACGGAAACTTCGTTTCAGGACGACAATATCACGAAAACAAAGAGTTAAAGCGGGTCGGCGACTCCATCAAAGCTGAACTGTTCTAGGACTCATAAGCGCGGAGCCACAGCCGCATCGAGGCGAACTGGACCATGGCGAGGAAGTTGGCGGCGAGCTTGTCGTAGCGGGTGGCGACACGCCGGAAGTGCTTCAGCTCAGAGAAGAACCGATCGATCAGGTTGCGCTCGCGATAAAGCCGCTCGCTGAAGCAAGGCTTCACTTTGGTTGCTCTTCGGCGGGATGTTCGGCCGGCGGTCAGGCCGAGCCGCCCCAATTGCAGGCTGATGAAGACGCGCGGCGCGTCTTCATCAGCCGAGGCATTCGAAGCACTCATGATACGAAGCCGGTTGAGCGCGAAAGCTCCTCCCACGCGCTGATTTCGCCCCGCATCGCGTCGAGCTTCTGGTCGACCAGCCCCAGCGCGTCGTCGCCCAGGAACAGCCGTACCGGGGGGTTCGCAGCATCGACCAGCACGAGCAACGCCTGCGCGGCCTTGGCCGGATTGCCCGGTTGGTTGCCGCTCTTGGCCTGTCGCGCGGCGCGCACCGGGTCCATGACCGGGTCATAGTCGGCAATGCAGCGCGGCGTGCGATCCATCGAGCGTCCTGCCCAATCCGTGCGGAATTGGCCCGGAGCGAGCGCCGTCACCCGAATTCCAAAGCCTGCCACTTCCTTGCCGAGCGCTTCGGAAATGCCTTCGAGCGCGAATTTGCTTCCGCAATAGAAGGCGATCCCGGGCATGGTGATGAAGCCGCCCATGGACGTGACGTTGATGATATGGCCGCAACGCCGCTCGCGCATGCCCGGCAGCACCGCCTTGATCATCGCGACCGGCCCGAAGACGTTGGCGGCGAACTGGCGCTGGAGATCGTCCATGGAGGACTCCTCCAGCACGCCCTCATGGCCGTAACCGGCGTTATTCACCAGCACGTCGATTGGACCCGCCTGCCGTTCGGCCGCGCTGACAGCCGTCGGGACCGTCTCGAAATCGGTCACGTCCAGCAAGAGCGGGTGGGCGCGGTCGGGCGCGAGCGCGGCGAATATCTCGGCGTCGGCCTCCCGCCGCACGGTGCCGATCACCCGATGGCCCGCTTCAAGCGCGCCTCTTGCAAATGCTCGCCCCAGCCCGGAGCTCACACCGGTGATAAGGAATGTCTTAGGGGTGGAAGTCATGATTCAACTCCAGGCTATGATTGAAACTATATCATGATATAGATAGCAGCATGACACCGAACAAGACCAAGGTCGCTCCGACCGCCACGCGGGGTGAGCCGCTTCGCCAGCGTGTGATCGATGCGGCGGAGCGACTGCTCCGACAGGGTAAGGCCGATTTCTCGATGCGCGACCTCGCTACCGAAGCCGGAGTCAGTTTCGCGACGCCGTTCAATCAGTTCGGGAGCAAGGCCGCGATCATGCACGCCCTTTCGCGGCGGCGGATCGATACGATGGCCCAGCGCTTTGCCGGGATGCCACCGCCTGCCGATGCCGCCGGCCGCGTGCTGTTGGCCATCGATACGGCGGTCGAGGTGATGCTGGAGGAGCCGGAGATAAACCGGGCCGTGATGGGGTGGATCGGCACGGCCGGCCCGTCCCCCGGAAAGGTCCTGGCGCACTCCGCAACCTTGTGGTCGCTGGCCCTTGGAGCGGGCGAAGGCTTGGTCGCGGCCAGCAGGCAGGAGGCGCTGCGCAGTTTGCCGGAGCAGCTCGCATTTGCCTTTCGTGGGGTTCTGTCGTTCTGGACCGCCGGCGAACTGCCGGATGAGGCGCTTGCCTCGAAGGCGCGAGAGATCGCAAAAACCTTGCTGCTCGGATTTGCTGAACGGCCGCTATTCGGCGATTCCGCCTCCTAAGCTGCCCTCCGGGGAACCACCAATCTCGGCCATTCGCGACTTATGGGTTCACGGCTTAAGACTCCAGCATGTCCTTGACGATCGTCGCCAACTGCTTGAGCGAAAACGGTTTCGGCAGGAATCCGAAATGCGCGTCCGCCGGCAGGTTCCTGGCGAAAGCATCCTCGGCATAGCCGGACACGAAGACGAATTTGATGTCCGGCTGGCGCTTGCGCAGCTCGCCGAGCAGCGTCGGCCCGTCCATCTCCGGCATCACCACATCCGAAACCACGATGTCGACCTTGCCGCCGAGCGCTTCGAACACTTCCAGCGCCTCGACCCCGGAGGACGCCTCATGCACGGTATAGCCGCGCGAGGTCAGTGCCCGCATGCCGCCCATGCGCACCGCATCCTCGTCCTCGACCAGCAGCACAGTGGCCGACCCCGACAAATCCTTGCCTGTCTCGGCCGACTTGGCAGGCGCCGCTGCCGGTGCTTCCCCGGATTCGTCTGCCTTCTTCGCCTCGGCGATGTGGCGCGGCAGGAAAATGCGGAAGACCGAACCCTTGCCGACCTCGGAATCGCAGAAAATAAAGCCGCCGGTCTGCTTGATGATGCCGTAGACCATGGACAGGCCAAGGCCGGTGCCCTTGCCGACCTCCTTGGTGGTGAAGAACGGTTCGAATATCTTCTTCAGCACGTCGGGCGCGATGCCGCTGCCGGTGTCTTCGACCTCGGCCACCACATAGTCTGCCGGAGTGAGTTCGCGGTAGGGGAAGGTCTTGCACTCCTCGGCGGTCACATTGCGGGTGCGCACCGTGAGGTCGCCGCCCGCCGGCATTGCATCGCGCGCGTTGACCGCCAGGTTGACCACCACCTGCTCGAACTGGCCGATATCGACCTTGACCGGCCAAAGATCGCGACCGTGGTCGATCTTCAGCTTGATGTCGTTGCCGACCAGACGGGCGAGCAACATCCTGAGATCGGCGAGCACGTCGGTGAGGTTCAGCACTTCCGGCCGCAGCGTCTGCTTGCGCGAAAAGGCCAGCAACTGCCGCACCAGCGAGGCTGCCCGGTTGGCATTCTGCTTGATGTTCATGATGTCGGGGAAGGATGGGTCCGACGGCCGATGGTTGGTCAGAAGCAGGTCAGACGCCATGATGATGGCGGTCAGCACATTGTTGAAGTCGTGCGCGATGCCGCCGGCAAGCTGGCCGACCGCCTGCATCTTCTGGCTTTGCGCCATCTGCCCTTCAAGCGCCTTCTGCTCCGTCGTCTCGACGGCGTAGACGATGGCCGACTCCTCGGCCCCCTCGCCGCCTGTGCCGTCGGCGACCGCATTGACGTAAAAACGGATGTGGCGCTCCTCGTTGCCGGGCAGGAGCGTGTCGATCGGCTCGATATCGGCCTGCCGCTGCCTTGCCTTTTCGAAGGCCGCGGCAAAGGCCGGGCGGTCACGTTCGTGGATGACCGTGTCGAGCCGCATGCGGCGGTCGACGGCGTCCCGGTCGACGACCGATGAAAACAGCGAAAGGAACGGCGCATTGGTGCGCAGGATGCGCCCGCTGGCGTCGACGCCGGCGATCGCCATCGGCGTCGAATTGAAGAAGCGGGTAAAGCGCACTTCCGAGGCGCGCAGGTCCGCCGAGGCGTCCTCGCCTTGCGTACGGTTGAGCACGATCGTGCGCGTCGGACCGTTGAGACCTTCGCGGCTGGCTGAAACGCGATGCATGAAGCGCACCGGCAGCGCCTCGCCCGTCATCGTCGTGAGGTCGAGATCGATGACCGCGTTGCGCGTCGTACCGGGGTCGGCCTTGACCGAGCGCACCAGCGCCATGCCGTCGCCGGCGACGATCTCCGGCAGCGAGACGGCGCCGGGCGTGAAGCTGGCAAGGTCGATACCCAGCCATTCGGCGAGCGTGGCGTTGATGTAGGTGACGCGGCCTTCCTGGTCGGCGGAAAAGAAGCCGGCGGGCGCGTGGTCGAGATGATCGATCGCCTTCTGCAGGTCCAGGAAGAAACGCTCCTGCTCGGCGCGTTCCTGCGAAATATCGGCAAGTTGCCAGGCGAGCATCGGCAGCCGCTGGCCCGGCACGCTGAAGGTGCGGGCGCGGGCGCGATACCAGCGCGCGCCGGGCTCAGCGCCGGGCTTGATCGACTGCGCGAGCCGGAACTCGCCGTCGCCCGGCTGGCCGTCACGCAGGCCGGAGGCCAGTCGGTAGATGGTGACCGAAGCTTCCGGAACATCCGAAAGCAGCCCTTCGACCGTCTTCAGGTCGGCCGCGGAAGAGGCTCCGGTCATATCGGCATAGGCGCGGTTGGCATAGACCACGCGGCCCTTGGTGTCCGTGACCAGAAGGCCCTGCGACATCGAATCGACGAATGCCTTCGACAGTTCGTCGCCCGTCGAGCGCGGCGTGATCTGCACGAAGCCGATCGCTGTGGCGAACAGGAAGCCGACGCCGATCATCGCCAGCACGCCGAGCATCCCCAGCAGGAAAGGGTCGCCGAGCCGCTCGCGGAACAGGCCGAAAACGATCGCGGCCCCCGTCAGGACGGCAATGAAGATGACGAGCCGGGTGACGGCGCCGGGCCGCGTGTTCTGATCGACGATCGGTACCGGATAGAAATCGCCGCGCGCTTCCTTGGCCATGTGCCCCCTGCTCTTGAAGTCCGGTGTTCCGATACTCGCCGCAATATGTGCCGACGCCCGCCCCTGTCGGGTTGAATCATATTCTCCTGGTCGCGAAAAGGCCCGCGCCGCAAATGTCAGATAAAAATGATGTCGGCCGGCCCTCCTGTGTTTCAAGCTGTTCATGAAGCGTGAAAGGCAACTTGCGGTAGCCTGCCGCAACGGTCTAGTGTCGCGTCACTTCCAAACCGATCAGGGGGAACCAATGCTGCAATGGCTGGATAGCGTAGCGGGCCCCGGCTATGTAGCGGCACTGCTGTGGACCTTCGCGGCGCTGGTCCTGCTGGTCATCGTCCTCATCATCGTCAAACTCGTTCGCAACCTGACCTTCGGCACCTTTGTCGCGGGCGGACGGAACCGCAAAACGCGGCTTGCGGTCATGGACGCCACCGCCGTCGACAGCCATCGCCGCCTGGTGCTGGTGCGCCGCGACGACATCGAGCATCTGCTTTTGATCGGCGGCCCGACCGATGTCGTCGTCGAGCGTGACATCCGCCTTTCTGCGCCACGCCGTCCCGCGCTGACCGGAGATGGCGGCTCGCAGCAGCCTGTCGCGGTGGCAAAGCCGCGTCCGCCTCAGCCCACCCCGGCGCCGGCGAGACAGGCACCTCCTCCGCAGCCGGTGAGCGCGGCGCCGCCCGCCCGTCAGCGCGCTCCGGAGCCGCCGAAGCCGGCTGCTGCGCAGGGCTATCAGCCGACCAATGTCATGCCGCTGCCTTCCTACGGCTCCGCAAACGCCAATGCCGTCCGGCATGCCCCGCCTCCGGCTTCACCACCGCCGGGGCAGGAAAGCATAGACGAAACGCTGATGAAGGAACTCGAGGTTTCGCTCGACCAGCCCCGCTCGAGCAGCCCAGCGAATAAGCCGGTGGCAAAAACACCGCCGTCGCTCGACGATGAGATGACCAGGCTTCTGGGCGAACTCTCCAGCCAGAAAAGATGAGCAGCACTTGCGCCCGGTCCGAAAGCGATCGGCGTTTTGAGCGCATCGCCCGGGTCTGAAAAAGAAATGGCCGGAAAACCGGCCATTTCGACAGCGATATCGCTGAAATCTTCTTGAATGCAGACCGCAGGCTAGTCGTCGCGATAGACCTTCTCGCGGCGCTCGTGCCGCTCCTGCGCTTCGATCGACAAGGTTGCGATCGGGCGAGCATCCAACCGCTTCAGCGCGATCGGTTCGCCGGTCTCCTCGCAATAGCCGTAAGTGCCTTCCTCGATGCGCTGTAAGGCCGAATCGATCTTTGCGATGAGTTTCCGCTGGCGGTCGCGCGCCCTGAGTTCGATGGCGCGGTCGGTTTCCGAAGAGGCGCGGTCGGCTAGATCGGGATGGTTGGCGTTTTCCTGCTGCAGGATTTCGAGAGTTTCGCGCGCTTCGCGCAATATGTCATTCTTCCAGGTGACGAGCTTTGAGCGGAAGTAGGATTTCTGCCGCTCGTTCATGAACGGCTCGTCTTCGGAGGGTACGTAATCGGCGGTAACGGCATCGTTCATTCGACTCACCCAAACAGCCCCAAATTTGGCGCCTATATATTCGCGGTCAAACGCCTGCACAAGCGCAATCGATTACCGATTCACGCAATTGTTAATCTGCCTCGATGAGCGCGATTGGGGTGATTCGGGCTGGTCTTAAGCACTGAATCCTTCGAACTGGCGGCCGCCGGCTGATGATTCGTCATGTCCGAAAAACGACTGCCATTGTGCGCCGCGCCGTTCTTGTGGCTAATCACGGCACGGTTCGGGCTGTTGGCACGGTGGAGGTTGGGTGAGCAGGCTTTATCTGTTGAGGCACGCCAAGGCCGGATGGGCGCTGCCCGGCATGCGTGATTTCGATCGCCCGCTCGATGCGTCCGGCCGCGCTGATGCCGAGGCGGTGGGCATCGCCATGCGGTCGCGCGCCTATGTACCCGATCTGACGCTTTGCTCCACAGCCCGGCGCGCGAAGGAGACGCTGGACGGTGTGGCCGGTCGGGCCGACACCGGCCGGGTTCTGTTCGTCGACGCGCTCTATGGCGAGGACGCGGCCGCGTACCTCAGCCTCATCCGGGACAATGGTGGGGTGGGTTCGATGCTGCTCGTCGGCCACAATCCGATGATGGAGGATCTCGCCATGGCGGTGTCCGGCGATGGCGAGGAAAGCGCCCGCGCCATGCTCAATCATGGTTTCCCGACCTCGGGCCTGGCGGTCGTGGGCTTCAGCGGCGACCTTGCCGCGGCCGCCCAGGGTGCCGGCTATCTCGAGGCATTCCTGACGCCGGCCGACCTCTGACGCCATTCCAAACCAGCACGGCAACGCCTATATCGGACCTGTCGCAGCCTCGAGAAACAATTTTGGCATCATCGCTGACCACTTTCACCGACGAGGCGAGAATTGCCCTCGACACGCTTTCGGGCCGCGCCAGCGGGCTTTTTTCGCCGTCGCTGCGGCTGGGCGTCACGGGCCTTTCCAGGGCGGGCAAGACGGTTTTCATCTCGGCCTTGGTTCACAACCTTATTCACGGCGGGCGCCTGCCGCTGTTCGAGGCGCATAAATCCGGGCGCATCGCCCGCGCTTTCCTCGAAGAGCAGCCCGACGACGCGGTGCCGCGATTTCAGTACGAGGACCATATCGCCGCCTTGGTGAACGACCGCGTCTGGCCCGATTCGACACGTGCCATCTCCGAATTGCGGCTGACCATCGAATATGAATCGGCTTCCGGCTGGAACAGGATGTTTTCCTCCGGAAAACTGTCGGTCGACATCGTCGACTATCCCGGCGAATGGCTGCTCGACCTGCCGCTGCTCGGCAAATCCTTCGCCGATTTTTCGCGCGAAGCCTTTGAAATGGCTGCGTTGCCGGTGCGCGAGGACCTGTCCCGGGCCTGGCGGGCGCTATCGGCCGGGATCGACCCGAACGCCGATGCCGAGGAGATGACGGCGCGCCGCCTGGCCGAGGATTTCGCCGCCTATCTCAAAGCCTGCAAGCTCGACGAGCGGGCGCTTTCGACCTTGCCGCCGGGCCGTTTCCTGATGCCTGGCGATCTCGAAGGCTCGCCCGCATTGACCTTCGCGCCTCTGGCCGGCCTGGGCGACAAGCGCCCGCGCAGCGGCTCGCTGCACGCCATGATGGAAAGGCGCTACGAGGCCTACAAGACCCATGTCGTCAAACCCTTCTTCCGCGAACACATCACCCGGCTCGACCGCCAGATCGTGCTGATCGACGCCATGCAGGCGCTGAACGCCGGCCCCGGAGCCATGGCCGACCTGGAGCGCGCGGTGACCGAGATCCTGGCCTGTTTCCGTCCTGGACGCGGCAGCTTCCTCACCGATCTTTTCTCGCGGCGCATCGATCGTATCCTGATCGCCGCCACCAAGGCCGATCACCTGCATCACGACAGCCATGACCGCTTGCAGGCGATCGTGCGGCGGCTGGCAGACCGCGCCGTGGCGCGGGCGAATTTCACCGGCGCCGGCGTCGACGTCGTCGCCATGGCGGCGGGTGCGCGCAACACGGGAAGGCACCGTCAAACAGGGCCGCGAGACATTGCCGGTCATCATCGGCACACCGCTCGCGGGCGAGACGATCAATGGCGACACCTTTGACGGGAAAGCTGAAACAGCCATATTTCCCGGTGATTTACCGGAGAAAATTGATGCCGTCTTCGAAGCCCCCGAGGGAGCTCACAGGCAGGACAATACCGACCCGGCAATCCGCTTCGTGCGTTTTCGCCCGCCAAAACTCGAGCGCACGGCCGAGGGCGTCACGCTGTCGCTGCCGCATATCCGGCTCGACCGTGCCTTGCAGTTCCTGATCGGAGACCATCTGGCATGACCGCGCCCCGCAAGCCGGCGGCATACCGCATCGAACCGGAGGCCACATCGCAGCAGGACGCGGCGCAGACACGCCGTGCCCAGGCCGGGGCGCCGGAGGCGCGCCGTGCCCAGACCGACACACAGCGCAAGCCCCGCGCGGTGAAGAGCGATGTCGCGCTGGTCATCCCGTCGGAGATCGACGTGTTCGACGAGCCGGACATCGTTGCCGCCGCACCGCCGCCGGCAGTCGCTCGCAGGAAACGTTCATTGCTTGGCTCCATCTTCTTCGGCGCGTTCGGGGTGCTGGTTTCGCTGGCCGTCGGCCTGTGGACCGATCGGCTCATCCGCGATCTGTTCGCGCGCGCCGAGTGGCTGGGTTGGCTGGCCGCCGGGATGGCGGCCATCGCCCTGCTGGCGCTGGTGGTGATCCTGATTCGCGAGTTCCTGGCGATCGCCCGGCTTGCCGAGGTCGAAAAGCTGCAGAAGCGTGCGCTCGATGCGATTGCGCGCGACGATCCCAAGGCGGCGCGATTGGTGGTCGACGAACTGTCGGCGTTCGTCGCAGCCAAACCCGAAACGGCTGCCGGCAGGCGCGCGCTGGCCGATCTGCGCGACGAGATCATTGATGGCGCCAATCTGGTGCGTCTCGCTGAAGCGGAGATCCTGGGTCCTCTCGACGCCAGGGCCAAGATCATGATCCTGGAAGCCGCCAAACGCGTGTCGCTGGTGACGGCCGTCAGTCCGCGTGCGCTCGTCGACGTGGCCTATGTCGTGTTCGAGGCCGGGCGCCTCATCCGGCGCCTTTCGGAACTCTATGGCGGGCGGCCGGGAACGCTGGGTTTCTTTCGCCTGGCGCGCAGGGTGCTGGCGCATCTGGCGGTCACCGGTTCGATCGCCGTCGGCGACAGTTTCGTCCAGCAGATCGTCGGCCACGGCCTGGCCGCGCGCCTCTCGGCCAAGCTCGGCGAAGGCGTCGTCAACGGCATGATGACGGCGCGCATCGGCATCGCCGCGATGGAGACGGCGCGCCCCCTGCCCTTCAGTGCGGCAAAACGGCCGGGACTGGGCGATTTCCTCTCCGCGCTGACATCGTTCGCAAGCAGGAAGGAAAGCGAGAACACCCGCCTGGCAAGTGAACGACGACCCTGGCAGTGACGAAGCATTAACCAATCTTGTTCATGGTCGCACTGGTTCCAAAACAGCCTCTTTGTTGCCGGGTGTCGTCGATGAAAAGCGTAATTCTGTCCAGCCTGTTGCCCCTGGCGGTCGCGATCACCACTGTCGCCGGCATTGCCGCACAGGCGTCCGCTGCGGAGCCGGACAAGCAGTTCTTCCGGTCCGCCGAAGGCAAATGGGTGGGCCCGGGCGAGATCGTCGCCGGCAAATACAAGGGCACGAAGTTCAATTGCAGCTTCACCGGCTCGACGCCCGACGGCAAGATGGGCATGACGCTCGACGGCGGCTGCCGGGTCGGCATGTTCACCCAGCCAATGTCGGCCAAGATCGAGCGCAAGGGTCGCGATTATAAGGGCTCCTTCATGGGCGGCGCGGCCGGTGCCGGCCTCGATATCATCGGCGGCAATGTGGTCGACGCCCGCAAGGTGGTGTTCACCATCAACCGCAACCAGCTGCGCGGCGTCATGCAGGCCCGCATCCCCGACGACAATTCGATGACGGTGACAGTTGCCGTCCGCGTCGCGGACCAGCTGGTGCCGGTGATCGGCATGAGCCTGAAGCGGGTCGACGCGATCGAAATCGGCTCCATCGCGCCGAACTGAGCGGGTATCAACCGCCTGTAACCAACCACGAAAAAGAGGCGGCGGCCCATCGCCGCAGCCTCCTTTGAAGACGTCGAGGACGATCAGCCCTTGATCGCCGCCGTCACCTCGTCATAGGCCTTGCAGGCGTCGGCCAGGGTCGTGGTGCCCTGATATTTGGTCGTCACCTCTTGCACCTTGGCCGTCAGATCGGCCGCCTTGGACGGATCCTTGGTAACCGCCTCCTGCAGCGCGGCGGCCATGTCCTGCGCCTTCTTGGTCGCGACCTCGGCAGTGCACTCAGGCGCCTTGGAGCAAGCCGAACCGGCAAGCACCGCCAGGCCGACGGCAACAAGCAAAAACTTCTTCATGTCAGTCATCTCCTCAAAAAGGGCGCGACTTGATCGTCACACCCTCCACTGGCCGAAGCCGAGCGTGCTTAACCTCCGATTGCAGCCGGATGCAACGCGGTCTCGCGCTCAACTTGCGTAACGTGCCTGCAACATTACCCGCCGGCGGGATTCGGGCTGTTACATGCTCACCGAAGCCCCTATCCTTGGGACACTGGCGCCCGATCGAGGCGCATTGACCCGACCGCACAGGCTGCGGTCCTCAAACGAGCGGAATGGCGGGAAATGGCGGCAGAGGCAGCGGGCAGCGAGCTTGTTCAGGTGGTGGCGCTGCTCGCCGCTGGTGTTGTCGCCGTTCCCATCTTCAAGCGTATGGGCCTGGGCTCGATTCTCGGCTATCTGGCCGCGGGCGTGGTGATCGGCCCGTTCGGCATCGGTGTGTTTTCCGAATCGGGAGCCATCCTCCACGTCGCCGAGCTCGGCGTCGTCATGTTCCTGTTCATTATCGGGCTGGAGATGCAGCCGTCGCGGCTCTGGGGCTTGCGACGCGAGATCTTCGGCCTGGGCGCGCTTCAGGTCGGGGTCTGCGCGGTCTTGCTGACCGGTGTGGGAATAGCCGGGGGCTTTTCCATCGCGCAATCCTTCGTCGCCGGAGCCGGCTTCGTGCTGACCTCGACGGCGATCGTCATGCAGCTTCTGGAAGAGCGCGGCGAAATCGCCTCGCCCAAGGGCCAGCGCATCGTCTCCATCCTGCTGCTGGAGGATCTGGCCATCGTGCCGCTGCTGGCCCTGATCGCGTTCCTGGCGCCAGGCGGCACCGACACCAGCCTGTCGGAGCGGCTGGCCGAGGTCGGCATCGGCCTTGCCGCGATCATCGGCCTGGTGCTGGCCGGACGCTTTCTGCTCAACCCTTTCTTCCGCATCCTGGCGGATGCCCGCGCCCGCGAGGTGATGACGGCGGCCGCCCTTCTGGTCGTTCTCGGATCCGCGCTTGCCATGCAGCTCAGCGGCCTGTCGATGGCGATGGGCGCGTTCCTGGCCGGCGTGCTGCTGTCCGAATCGACCTTCCGCCACCAGCTCGAAGCCGACATCGAACCGTTTCGCGGCATCCTGCTCGGCCTGTTCTTTCTCGCCGTGGGCATGTCGCTCGACCTGCATGTCGTGGTTCAGAACTGGCGGCTGATCGCCGTCTATGTCGTTGCCTACATGGTCATGAAGGCGCTCGGCATCTACATCGTCGCCCGTATCCTGAAGTCGGGCCATCGCGAGGCGCTGGAACGCGCGGTCTTCATGGCGCAAGGCGGCGAATTCGCCTTCGTCCTCTATTCGGCTGCCGCTTCCGTCGGCATCATCGACGGCCAGGCCAACGCGACGCTGACGGCCATCGTCATCATCTCCATGGTGCTGACGCCGCTGGCGATCGTCGCGTTGCGGTATCTGACGCCGCGTGACGAGCTGTCGCTGGATGGCGTCGACGTCGCCGAAGGGCTGACCGGCAGCGTGCTGATCATCGGATTCGGCCGCTTCGGCCAGATCGCCAGCCAGCCATTGCTGCTGCGCGGCATCGACGTGTCGATCATCGACAACGATGTCGAGATGATCCAGGCGGCGGCCGATTTCGGCTTCAAGGTCTATTACGGCGACGGAACTAGGCTGGACATCCTGCACGCCGCCGGTGCCGGGCGTGCACGCGCCGTGCTCATCTGCGTCGACAAACCCGATGCAGCCGTACGCATCGCCGAGCTCGTCAAAGCCGAGTTTCCCTTGCTCACCGTGCTGGCGCGCGCCTTTGACCGAGGCACCGCGCTACAGCTCATCCGTACCGGCGTCGACTACCAGCTGCGTGAAACATTCGAATCGGCGCTGGTTTTTGGCGGTTCGACGCTGGAGGCCCTGGGCGTCGACCCGGAAGACGTCGCCGAGGTGGTGGAGGACGTCCGCCGCCGCGACACCGCCCGCTTCGAGACGCAACTCGCCGAAGGCATCCGCTCCGGACAGCGTTTCCTGAAGGGCAATATCGGCACGCCGATCCCGACGCCGCTCTCCACGCCGCGCCGCCCCGGCCAGGCGCTCAACGAGGAAACGGCCGGCGTTCTGCACAAGTCCGAGCCGGCGGATCGATAGGAGAAAAGCATGGATTTGGACAGCAGAGCCCTGTCGGTCACCAGATTCTGGCGTGACGCCGGAGCGGACGCATGGTTCGAAAAAAGCGATGTTTTCGATGGCGATTTCCGCAACCGCTTTCTTGAGCTGCACTACGCGGCTGCACGGCGCGAATGCGACGACTGGTCGGAGCATGCCGAAGGCTCGCTGGCGTTGATGATCCTGCTCGATCAGTTTCCGCGCAACTGCTTTCGCGGCACCGGCCACATGTACGCCACCGACCCGCTGGCGAAGCATTTCGCCCAAAAAGCTGTAACGGCCGGCCAGGATCTGGCGCTCGAACCGGAATTGCGAGTGTTCCTGTATCTGCCGTTCGAACATTCGGAATTGCTCGCCGACCAGGAGCGGTCGGTCGAACTCACCGCGGCCAATGCGCCGGACTACCTCAAATACGCCGAGGAACACCTCGACATCATCCGGCGCTTCGGCCGTTTTCCGCACCGCAACAAGATGCTCGGCCGCGAAACCACGCCGGAGGAAAAAGCCTTTCTGGACGATGGCGGGTTCTCAGGCTGACCCTGCTCTAGCCAGCCACCAGTCGCGGCCCGACGGCAGGCGTTCGATGCCGGCCGCATCGACGGCGGCCAGCCGCTCCGAGACGCTTCGCCCGCTTACGGCAAGATCGGGCGCGATCTCGGCCAGCGGCGCCAGCACGAAGGCACGTTCAAGCATGCGCGGATGCGGCACTTCCAGGCCGGTTTCGTGGATGACGCGGTCGCCGAAAACCAGGATGTCGATATCGATCAGGCGCGGCCCCCAGCGCTCCTCGCGCACGCGTTTCAGCTTGCGCTCGGCATCGAGGCACAGGTCGAGCAATGCTCGCGGCGAGAGCCGGGTCGAGAGTTCCGCGGCGGCATTCAGGAAGTCGGGCTGGTCGAGCTTGCCCCAGGGCGGCGTGCGGTAGAGCGAGGAGACCGAGGCCACGCGAGTGGCGGGATCGGCGTCGAGCAGGCGCAGCGCCGCCGCCATCGAACTCGCCGGATCGCCGAGATTGCCGCCAAGGCTGAGATAGACGGTGTTACTGCGGCCAGACAACGGTCACCTCGACGTAATCGAGCACGCCGGGCACCGGCGCATTCGGCTTGCGGACCGTGATTTCGGCTTTCCTGATCTGCGGGAAGCGTTCCGTCAGGGCTTTTGCGACTTCCAGGGCCAGCGCCTCGATCAGGAAGCGCCTGTGTCCGGTGATGATCTCCTCGATCACCGTGAAGGCAACGCCGTAGTTGACGGTTTCCCCGATGGCATCATCGACCAGCGCGCGCCCGGGCTCCACGGTGAGCGAGGCGTCGACATAGAAGCGCTGGCCGAGTGCCTCCTCCTCGTCCAGCACGCCGTGCCGGGCAAAGAAGGCGCAGTTCTTCAGGCGGATGACATACATGGTTCAGCGTTCCGAAGCGGCGGTTTCGCGCGCCAGCATAGCATCCGCCACGGCCAGCGCGTCCACGTTGATTGCGACATCGTGGACGCGAAACAGGTCGGCGCCCTTCAATCTCAGTATGACGCTCGTCGCCGCAGTCCCGGCCCCTCTTTCGGCGGCGTCGCGGCCCGTGACGGTGCCGATGAAGCGCTTTCGCGAGGTTCCGGCCATCAGCGGAAATCCGAGGGCGTTGAGCTCGGAAAATCGCGCCATCAGGTCGAGGTTATCCTCGGCCGTCTCCTTGGCGAAGCCGAAGCCGGCATCGAGAACGATATGATCGTCGGCGATGCCGTACCGGTGGGCGATTTCCAGTGATTTTTCGAGGAACGCGAACTGGTCGGCGATGACGTCGGGCAGTTTCCGGCGATCCCGCCCGGTATGCATGATGATGAGCCCCGCGCCGGTTTCGGCTGCGACACGCGCAATGTCCGGCTCGCGCTGCAAGCCCCAGACGTCGTTGACGATATGCGCCCCGGCCGCGACGGCCAGCCGCGCGGTCTCGGCGCGATAGGTGTCGACCGAAATCAGCACCTCGCCGGAACCCGCCAGCGCCTCGATCACCGGCAGGATGCGCGCCTGCTCCTCGCCTGCCGTGATCGCGGACGCGCCCGGCCTGGTCGATTCACCGCCGACATCGACGACCAGAGCGCCTTCGCCCAGCATGCGGTGCGCCTGGACCAGCGCGGTTTCGGCGGCATCGAACAGACCGCCGTCGGAAAAACTGTCGGGCGTGACATTGAGAATGCCGACCACCACGGCCTTGTCGCCAAGGTCGAGATGACGTCCGTGCGCCAACTGCCATCGCCTCGCCGTCATTGCTCATCAACCATGGGGCTCATCAACCGTGTGGCTCATCAACCATGTGTGATCCGCACCATATCAATTCCGTTGCGCCGGCAATGGCCGTAAAGCAAGGTAGGTCGAGAGGCAACCTGATGACACGAACCCTGCTTTGCGCATTGCTGCTTGCCGCCACCGCCGTTCCGGCGGGTGCGGCCAATCTCGTCAAGACATATAGCTACTTCGCCGTTGGCGGCAGGACACTGGAAGACATCGAGGCGCAGCTTTCCAAACACGGTCCGCAGGTGAAGAGCACGGGCTCGCGGCATCCCGGCGCCACACAGATGGCCTTCACCACGCGCATAAGCTATGCCGGGCAGTCCGGCTCCTGCCGGATCGCCGACGCCGCCGTGACCGTCAAGGTCAAGGTCATCCTTCCCGAATGGCGCCGTCCACGCAAGGCCGACGCGGATGTGCGGCTGTTCTGGGACACGCTGTCGGCCGACATCAAGCGCCATGAGGAACGCCATGTCGAGATCGCCAAGAATCACGCCCGCGAACTGGAAGACGCGCTGAAAGGCGCCTACCCGCAGAAGGACTGCGATGCGGCGAAGGCCAAGGCCGCCCAGATCACCGCCGCCATCCTGGCCAGACACGACCGTGCCCAGGTGCAGTTCGATCGTGTCGAAAGCGTCAATTTCGAAAGCCGCATCCTGCGGCTCCTGCGTTATCGCGTCGAGCGCATCGGGAACGGCCGATTGCCGCCGACCTGAATGTCCTGATTCATGTCGCCTAAAGGGCTGCGGTGCGAGCCAACCGGGCCGAAGCGTAGTGCCAGCTTCGAAAAATTTTCGGGCAACGGTCGAAATCGGCCTATACGGGACGACATATCAGGGGTTGGCAAGGGCACGACCTTTCAATCAAGAGCATCACGACCGATCGCGCCGCGGATGCAACCCGGCAAGCCCAGCCGGTCCACCGGACGGCGCGCAAGCATATGGACGAAAGACTATGGACCAGGCTGTCGACAAGCAGGCCGTGGCGGCCGCGAGCGCGCCGCTGACGGAAAGCGAAAAGAACGCCATCATCGGCGGCGTTCTCCTGTCGATGCTGCTGGCAGCACTTGACCAGACCATTGTGGCGCCGGCCATGCCGACCATCGCGCGAGCGCTCGGCCACGCCGAGTACCTGCCCTGGATCGTAACCGGATATCTCCTGACCGCAACCGCCATGGCGCCGCTCTACGGCAAGATCTCCGACGTCTACGGCCGCCGGCCGACCGTCTATGGAGCGATCCTCATCTTCCTCGCCGGCTCGCTGGTCAGCGCAATGGCGCCCAACATGTTCGTGCTGGTGATCGGCCGCGCGATCCAGGGCGCCGGCGGCGGCGGGCTTTTCGCCCTGGCGCAGACCGTCATCGGCGACCTCGTGCCGCCACGCGAACGGGCACGTTACGCGGCCTGGATCTCGGGCACCTGGGCGGTCGCCAGCATCGCCGGGCCGTTGCTCGGCGGCACGTTCGCCGAACATCTCCATTGGTCGCTGATCTTCTGGATCAACATTCCGCTCGGCATCGTGGCCATGGCCATCATCAACAAGCCGCTGCGCAAGCTGCCGGTCGCGGCAAGACAGCACCGCATAGACGGGCTCGGCGCGCTGCTTCTCGTCGCCGCCACGGCCCTGCTGCTTCTGGCGCTGAACTGGGGTGGCAGCGAATACCCCTGGCTCTCGACGGAGATCCTCGGGCTGGTCGCCAGTTCCTTGGTCTTGTGGGGCGCCTTTGCGCTGCGCCTGCTGCGCGCAACCGAGCCGCTGATTTCGCTCGAGGTACTGAGCAACCCGATCGTCCTTGCCGGCACGCTCTCCATGTTCCTTCTGCAGGCGGCCAATATCGGCCTGTCTGTCTACCTGCCGGTCTATCTCCAGTCGGTCATCGGCCTGTCGGCGAGCGAATCCGGCACCGCCCTCCTGGGGCTGATGCTTGGCACGGTGGCGGGCGCGACATTCAGCGGGCGCACCATTCCGCGTTTCGTCCATTACAAGCGGATCGCCATGGTCGGATTGGGCTTCGCCGTTCTATGCCTCGGCGTCCTCAGCCTGGTGGCGGGGCACGCCTCGCTGCTGGTTGTCGAGATCCTGACGACGTGCGTCGGGCTGGGCAGCGGAACCACCTTTCCGGTGGCCACGGTGTCTGTTCAGAACGCCGTCGACCCCAGGCACCTCGGCGTCGCCACCGGCGTGCTGACGTTCCTGCGCTCGCTGGGCAGCGCGCTCGGCGTTGCTATCCTCGGTGCGGTCGCCCTGGGCAACGGGCTGCCGCTGGCGGGCGAAGGCGCGCAGGCGACCGGCGTCGGTGCTGAAGCTGCCGCCTTCGGGTTGATCTTCGTCGCCGCCGTGGTGATGTTGATCATGGCGCTGCTGACGCTAAGCCTGATGCCGGAAAAACCGCTGCGCGGCCATCCTGAGGCCCCCGTGCTGGCGGAGTGAAGCGATACGCGTCAGGAGGCCTCCACCACGCCGAGCTTCTTCTGCAGGCTGGAGGAGGAGGTCGTGTACTGGAAAACGATGCGTTCGCCCGGGCTGACGATACGCTTGGCGGCCTGGGCCATCAGCGCGACCTCGTGAAAGCCCGACAGGATGAGCTTCAGCTTGCCTGGATACCAATTGATGTCGCCGACCGCGAAGATGCCCGGGACCGACGTCTGGAACTTCTCGGTGTCGACCGGAATCAGGTTCTCGTGAAGATTGATCCCCCAATCCGCGATCGGTCCGAGCTTCATGGTCAGGCCGAAGAAGGGCAGCATCCGCGTGCAAGGAACTTCGATGTCGCCGTCCGGCCCCTTGATCAGGGCGGACGACAATTGGCCGTCGGCGCCGGTCAAGCCGGTCACTTGCCCGACCTGGAAATCCAGTTGCTTCATCTCCTGCATGGCGTACATCTTGTTGACGCTGTCGGGCGCGGCGCGGAACTCCGGGCGCCGGTGGACCAGCGTCACGCTTTTTGCCACAGGCTGTAAATTGAGCGTCCAGTCCAGCGCCGAATCGCCACCGCCAACGATAACGAGGTCGTGGCCGCGAAAATCTTCCATCCGGCGCACCGAATAGAAGACGCTCTTGCCCTCATAGGGCTCGATGCCCGGGATGGGCGGGCGTTTTGGCTGGAAGGAGCCGCCGCCGGCGGCGATCACCACCACCTTGGCCTCGAACACCTCATTCTCGTCGGTGGTCACGCGAAAGCCGCCGTCCTCCAGTCTCTCCAGGCTGGAGACCATGCGATTGTAGGTGAAATCGGGCTTGAACGGCACGATCTGCTCGAGCAGCTTGTCGACCAGGCCTTGCGCCGAGATCGAAGGCCAGCCGGGAATGTCATAGATCGGCTTTTCCGGATAGAGTTCCGCGCATTGGCCGCCCGGCCGGTCGAGAATGTCGATCAGGTGGCACTTCATGTCGAACAGGCCGAGCTCGAACACGGCGAACAGGCCGACCGGCCCTGCCCCGACAATGAGTACGTCTGTCCTGGTGATGCCGGTCATGATGCGCGCCTCGCTGCTGGATTGGCGTGAGACTGCATGACCACCGGCTTGCTGCCAAGCGGTAGCGGCAAAAATCAGGGCTCCGAACTCGGGTTACAAGGCTTGACGACCGCAAGTCCGGCAGCCCCGCCAGCTTTTCACGGCAGGCAGCTTCTCACGATAGGAATTTTTTCTTGACTGGGTGAAGGCAGCTATGGTAGATATTCGGTTATGGTGTTGAGTTGCGCCAGAGCCCGCCGCACAGGCGGGTTTTCCATTCAAGGCGCCATCAACAGCCGGCGAAGGCCCCTAAGGAGCCCCCTACCGGATTCATTGCCTTGGGCAAAATCGGCTTTTAGCCTTGGCGCTCGGGCACCCGAACCACCAGTCCGTCGAGCGCGTCGCGCACCTTGATCTGGCACGACAGCCGCGAATTCGGCTGGACGTCGTAGGCGAAGTCTAGCATGTCCTCTTCCATCGCTTCCGGCTCGCCGACTTCCGCCGTCCAGGCCTCGTCGACATAGACATGGCAGGTTGCACAGGCGCAGGCGCCGCCGCACTCCGCTTCGATACCCGGCACGGCATTGCGGATGGCGTTTTCCATGACCGTCGAGCCGTTCTCGGCATCCACGTCAAAATGTGTGCCGTCATGGGCAATGAAGGTCAGTTTGGTCATTTGTCACCTGAGGGAGTTTCCGCCGAGATAATCACTCGGGCACACAAGTCAACTGCGGCGAGAAAGCGCCGCACGGTGACGTTTTTCCGCAAACCGGTCTAGCGGTTGATGGCGGCGATGAAATCGCGCACTTCGTCGATCAGCTTGCCCAGTCGCGCAAGCGTCTGGCTGTCTTCCGGCTGCCGTTCTATCTCGGTGGCGCAATCGGCAATGGCAAAGGCTCCGACGCCGCGCGCCGAGCCCTTCAGACCGTGCGCCAGGAGCAGCCGGTCCTTGATGTCTGCATCGACTATCCTGTCGCGCACCGACAGCGCCTGTTGTACAAAGAGCGCCAGCACCTCCTGTTCGAGGCTGCGGTCGCCCATCGTCTGCCGCGCAAGGTGTGCCAAATCGACCGGTCGGGACCGCCTCGTTCCCGATACATCGCCCCCGGGCATTGAGAAGGCAATGCCGCTTTCGCCACGCATGAACTCGTACTCCGCTTCTTCGGCCGCCTGAAAAACTAGGCGAATCCAATGGACAACGGGTTAATGAATGGCCGGGAAAAATGTTGGGAAAGCGGCGCCGGAATCACGCTTCCGTTAACCTTATATTTAAAGTTTTACGTATCCCGCGGAATGCATGTTTTCTTTACCCCCCTGTGTCATTACGATACGAGGGGTCCATTTTCAGCCTCCTGCGCGTGGGTGCGACAACCAGAATCATAAGCCCGCGGCAGCTAGTACAGGGTAGCGAAGGCATGGCGAAGAAAACAACGACGACCAGATCTCTGGACAACGATGTGGCCAGGGAACTCGAGAAGGCGCTCGATCTCGACCTCGGCGGCGACACCGGCAGCGGCGACCTCGATATCGCGGCCTCGATGGAAGATCTGGAAGCGCAGATATCCCAGGCCGCCGACGAATTGGCGCGCGAGGGACGCAATCAGACGCAGGCACCCGTCGTAAACCAAGCCCAGGCCGCGAATCCCGCGCCAAAGACCAGACCCGCCGAACTGCGCCCCGTCGAAACACGCAATGGCGGTCAGCCCGCCGGCTTCTCGCCGGCCAATGACGATCGCCAGAAGGACTATAAGACGCTTCTGCACAGCCTCAACCGGCGCGCCTCGAACACGATCTACTGGGTTATCGCCTTCGTTTCGCTGGCCTGGATCGCCGGCGCGGGCGGATTGGCCAACCTCCTCTTCGGGCCGAGCATCTGGAGGATCCGCACGCTCGACCAGTTCTTTGCCCGTCCCGAGCTGATCGGCCTTGCTGTCGCGGCCATCGTGCCGGTCATCCTGTTCTGGGCCTTCGCCGCCATGATTCGCCGCGCCCAGGACATGCGCATCGCCGCCCAGTCGATGACGGAAGTGGCCTTCCGCCTCACCGAGCCAGAAAACATGGCCCAGGATCGCGTCATGATGATCGGCCAGGCCGTCCGCCGCGAGGTGGCCGCCATGGGCGAAGGCATCGAACGTACGCTGGCCCGCGCCGTCGAACTGGAAACGCTGGTCCACAGCGAGGTCAACCAGATCGAGCGCTCCTATTCGGAAAACGAAACCCGCATCCGCTCGCTCGTCGACGGGCTCGGCAGCGAGCGCGAGGCGGTCGTCAGCCATGCGGAGCGGGTTCGCGCCTCGATCGCCGGCGCGCACGACACGCTCAAGGACGAAATCGGCGCTGCCAGCGACCTCATCCGCGACAGCATTCTCAATGCATCGACCAAACTGTCGATGACCATCACCAATTCCGGCGACACGCTTATCGACCGCATCAACGAAAGCTCGCTGTCGATCTTCGATTCGGTGGAAGGCCGGCTCGACACCATAACCGACAAGCTTTCGACTTCCGGCGAGGCTTTCGCCAGCCTGCTCGACACGCGCATCGCCAAGCTGACGGACACGACAGACGGCCTGACCCGGTCGCTGACCGACCTGCTCGACGATCGAACCAACGGCATGGTGTCGTTGCTTGGCGGCGCCGCGCGCACACTCAATTCGGAATTCGAGGCCAGCCTCAACGGCATCGAGCGCACGCTCGCCGAGCGCGGCCAAGCGCTGATCAGCGAGTTCCAGACCCGTGCCGAGGCCCTCGACACCGGCACCCAGAAGCTCAACGCAGCGCTCGAAGCCCGCGCCCGGCAGATCAACGAAACGCTGGTCGAACGCGCGCGCGAAATCGCCCACACCTTCGCCGAGAGCAAGGACACGCTGACGGCGATGATCGACCAGGGCAAGACCCAGATCGGCGCCGACATGGCCGATATCGTCACCTCGACCTCATCCATGCTCGAAGCGCGCGCCAGCGATTTCGCCGGACGCATGGAAGCGGCGCGCCACGTCGTCTCGCGCTCGTTCGATGCCGATATCCAGCGGCTTGCCGATGCCCGCGTGGGCATAGAGGAGGCGGTCGAAAATCACAGCCGCAGCCTTTCCGAGAGCCGCGAGCGCATGGCGGCCGCGATGCAGGCCGACCTGGCCAAGTTCGCCGAGAGCCGTGCCGGTATCGATGCCGCGGTGACCGACCAGGTGCAGAAGCTGGCCGAGGGCCGCAGCCTGATCGCGCGCGCTCTCGAAGAAGATCTGCGCAAGGTCAACGAATCGCGCGCTGCCATCGACGCTTCGCTCGGCAGCCACCTCGAAAGGCTGGAAGAAGGTCGCAACCGGCTCTCCCAGGCTCTCAACGAAGACTCCGGAAAGTTGGTGCAAGCCCGTACAATCATTGACGAAATGGTAGCTGGACATGTTGGCAAACTGGCCGAGGGCCGCAGCATTCTCTCGCGCGCGCTCGAAGCCGACCTCGGCAAGCTCGTCGACACGCGCGCCGACATCGATGGCCTTGTCGCCGGTCAGGTCGAGAAGATCGCCGAGGGCCGCGCGGTACTCGCCAAGGCGCTGGAGAACGACATCGCCGGCATCAAGGACCTCATCGAGGCGCATTCGGCGAAACTGGCGGAAGACCGCTCGCAGCTCGGCCGTTCGCTGGAGGACGATCTATCCAGCATACGCGGGCTGATCGAAGATCATTCGGGACGCCTGGCCGAAGATCGCAGCCTGCTGTCGCAGACCCTTGAAGCCGACCTTGCCAAGCTCGCCGAGAGCCGCTCGAGCATCGACGGTCTGGTCGCCGGTCAGGTCGAGAAATTGGCCGAAGGCCGCGATATTCTCAGGCGGGCGCTGGAATCCGACCTCAACGCGATCAAGGGTGTCATATCGAACCAGTCCGAAAGGCTGGCCGAGGACCGTGGGCAGTTGTCGCGGGTTCTCGAGGCCGACTTGCAGAATGTGAACAGCGTCATTGCCGACCACATGAACAAGCTGGTCCAGGACCGTTCGACCTTGTCGAAAGCGCTTGAGGACGATCTCGCCAAGCTGGCCGAAAGCCGCTCAAGCATCGACGGGCTGGTGGCCGGCCAGGTCGAGAAGCTGGCCGAAGGCCGCGACATCCTGCGCCGTGCGCTGGAAGCCGATCTCAATACGATCAAGAGCACCGTCGCCGACCAGTCCCAGAAACTGATCGAAGATCGAGGACAATTCGCCCGGGCGCTCGAAGCCGACCTCGAAAGCGTCAACAGCCTCGTCAACAGCCACTCGGAAAGGCTTGTCCAGGACCGTTCGGCGCTGTCGAAGGCACTCGAAGACGATCTCGAAAACGTCAACGGACTGGTCAACAGCCACTCCGAGCGACTTGTCCAGGAGCGTTCGGTGCTGTCGAAGGCGCTTGAGGACGATCTCGCCAAGCTGGCCGAAAGCCGCTCGAGCATCGACGGCCTTGTCGCCGGCCAGGTCGAGAAGCTGGCCGAAGGCCGCGACATCCTCAAGCGCGCGCTGGAGGCCGATCTGCAGAAGCTGTCGGAGAGCCGTGGCGATCTCGACGGCATCATCGCCGGACATGTCGGCAAGCTGGCCGAAGGCCGCGACGTGCTGAGCCGCGCGCTGGAAGACGATCTCGGCAGGCTCGCCGAGACCCGCAAGGATATCGATCGTTCGCTGTCGGGTCACATCGACCAGATCGCGGCGAGGAGCACCGACATCTCCGCTGCGATCGCCGCCGACGTGGACAAGATCGAGCAGGCGTTCAGTCGCCAGACCGGCATCATCGAGGAGCGTGCGGGCACCATGGAGCGTGCGCTGTCGACAGGCGTCGACAATGTGCGCAACGTGCTCGAGAAGAGCGCCGTCTTCGTGGCCGGCGCCTTGCGCGAGAAAGTCCTGGAAGTCACCAGCGTCCTGCATGAGCAGGCGGGCCTCGCCTTCTCCGATGCGGATCGCAAGATCGCCGAGCGCGCCGAGCAGACCTCGGCCGCCCTGCTGGCTCGGGCCGAAGACATCGCCCGCACCTTCGAGGAGGCGGATCGCCGTCTCCACGCCCGTGCGGAAGACACGTCGAGCGCCTTGCTTGCCCGCGCGGACGATGCGTCCAGTTCCTTGCTGGCGCGAGCCCATGAAACCGCCGATCAGCTTGCCGCCCGTGCAAGCGAAATCGCCGGGACGTTCGACGCGGCTGACCAGAAGCTGGCCGCCCGCGCCCAGGAAACCGCCGACCAGTTGGCGGCTCGGGTGAGCGAAATTGCCGGTACCTTCGACGCGGCCGACCAGAAGCTGGTTGCCCGGGCCGTCGAAACGGCACAGTCGCTGGCCGCGCGCGCCGGCGATATCCTGCGCAATTTCGAGGGCGCCGATCAGCGGCTCGGCATGCGCATCGGCGAATCAGCCGAAGCTCTTGCCGCGCGTGCAGCGGATCTCGGTCGCATCTTCGATGCCGCCGACCAGCACTTGGTCTCGCGCATCGCCGAAGGTTCGGAAGCACTGTCAGGCCGCGCCTCCGAAATCGCCCGCATCTTTGACGATGCCGATCAACGTCTGGTGTCACGCATCGCCACCAGCACCTCGACCATCGGCGAACATGCGCAGAGCATCGTCGGCGCCTTCACCAGCACAGAGCAGAGGGTCGCCGACCGTGCGCGCCAGACCGGCCAGGAACTGGCCGCGCATGCCCGTGAGATCGAGCAGGCGCTCGCCGGCGCCGACGAGCGGCTCGCATCCACCGCCGCAACGGCTGCCGCCCGCGTCGAAGAGCAGATCGCCAGCGTCGAGAACCGGCTCGCCCATACCGCCGAGACGATGGGCCAGAAGCTCAACGAGCAGGTGTCGAGCGCCGAGGCGCAACTCGTGTCGCGCGCCAATGTCATCGCGGAGACCTTCACCGCGGTCGGCCAGCATATCGGCCAGAGCACCAACGACGCCGCCAAGACGATCGGCGCCAACACCCGCGAGCTCAACACCATGCTCGCGGCACGGTCGGCGGAGATGTCGAAGATCCTCGACGAGACCGCGCGGCCGCTGGTCGAGCGTTTCGCCCAGGGCGGCTCGGAACTGCAAAAGAGCATGGAAGAGGTCACCGAACGTGCCGCCGAGAAGTTGCGCAGCGAAAACGCAGCCCTTGTCAACGCGCTCGCCAGCCGCACCGCCGAGACCCTTTCGGCGGTCGAAGGTGCCCGCTCGTCGCTGTCCGACAGCGTCGCCGACCTCATTGGCCGCATGACCACGTCGAGCGCGCAGCTCGGTCAGTTGATCGAACAGGCCGCGCTCAATCTCGGCCAGGTCGACGAACGCCTGACCGGCAGCACGCAAAGCTTCGCCGCAACCACCGAGAAAGCGGCGCAGACCTTCGCCAGCTCGGCAAGGCTGGTCGATTCGAACACGACAAGACTGACGGAACTGTCGTCGTCGACCTTGCGCGAGGTCGCGTCGATCGCCACCAAGTTCGATGAACACAGCCGCCTGCTCGCCGGGGCTTCGGACCTCCTGAGCTCGGCCCAGAGCAACCTCGAACACACGCTCGAAAGGCAGTCGTCGCTCGAGGATCTCGCCGTCGGCCTGGTCAAGAAGTCGGAAGATCTCGAAAAGGTCATGCGTTCGTTCGAGAATCTGGTCGGTCAGACGCTGCAGAACGCCGAAGGCAAGACGCTGGAATCGGCCGACAAGATCCGCAACGCCATCACCGACGTCGTCGATTCGGCCACCAAGCGCTTCGCCGACGCCACCGAGGAGATGCGGCGCACCGCGAGCTCGATCAAGAGCGAGCTCGACCTCACCCGCGCCGAACTCAAGAAAGGCGTCATCGAGATGCCGGAAGAGGCCAAGGAATCGACCTCGGCCATCCGCCGCGCGGTTTCCGAGCAGATCAACGCCCTGAAGGAGCTTTCGGACATCGTTGCGAAGTCCGGCCGCAGTGGTGGAGAGCCCTCGGAATCGCGCAATTTGCGCCCGGCGCCGCAAGCCCCGGCCGCGCCGCGCGCGGCGGAGCCGCCGCGCCGCGCTCCCGCGCCACAGCCGGAACTTCGCGCGCCGCAGGCGCCGTCGGGCGGCACGGCGCTACGCGGCACGCTTGACCTGGAGCGCCCTGCCGACACGGCGCCGCGCCCGCGTTCCGACGCCCGCACGCAACAGGGCGGCTGGGTGCGCGATCTCCTGAGCGGGGCATCACGCGAGGACGAAGCCAAGCCGGCAACACCCGCCGACGCACCGCGCGCCGCCCCTGCCCAGCGCTCACCGCTTCACGTCGTGGAATCGCTGAACTCGCTGTCCGTCGATATTGCACGAGCCATCGACCACGATGCGTCGATCGAACTATGGAACCGGTACCGGCGCGGCGAGCGTGACGTGTTCACGCGGCGGCTCTATACGCTGAAGGGCCAGCAGACGTTCGACGAGATCCGTCGCAAGTACCAGACGGAGGCAGAGTTCCGCGCCGCCGTCGACCGCTATTGCGATGATTTCGAGAAGCTGCTGAAGGATGTGTCGCGCAACGACCGCGACAACATCATGGCGCAGACCTACCTGACATCGGATACCGGCAAGGTTTACACCATGCTGGCCCACGCCAGCGGCCGCCTGCACTAGGCAGCGGCAGACAGCCAAAACGAAAAAGGCGGGGGACTTGTCTCCCGCCTTTTCGCTTGGAAGGCTGATAGTCGCATCCGGAACTGGATACCGACCTGTGAAGACGGCGATCATATTCGACTGCGAGTTTCTTTGTCTCGAGGGCTCGCAACGTCGATTCTGGTGCGCGGCCCACGATCCTGATCCGGTGATCGCGCAGATCGGCGCGGTCAGGCTTGGGCTCGAAGAGAACTTTCCCATCCTGGGCACGCACAAGGCCTATGTCAGACCGATCGACCGGTTTGGCAGGAGATACGCGCTCGACCCTTTCTTCACCGAACTGACCGGCATCACAGAAGAAAAGCTGGAGATCGAGGGAGTCGCGCTAGGACAAGCTCTGGTTGACGTCGATCGTTTCTCGGGTGGGGCCCGATTCTGGTCCTGGGGCAAGGACGAACTGAACATGATGGCCATCAGCTGCTATATCGCAGGCATCCCCGCTTCCATCCCGGCCGCCCGTTTTGACAATGCCGTAAAGCTGCTCATCGCGGCCGGCATGCCGATCGAGGACCTGGCAAGGACGCCGAGCAACAAGCTTGCCGACTATTATGGCGTTCAACACCCACCATTGCAGGGACACGACGCGCTCGATGACGCGCTGTCCGTAACCTACACCCTGCAGCACCTGATGAAGACTGGAAAGCTGCGGCCGGACGTCTTTGACCGCGTGTAGCCTGGTGCTGGCGCCCGCCCGGCATCGCCGCTCAGATCGCCGAATCGGTCCAGCGCACGATCTGTTTGGCCGCATCGCCGAAGGCAGCATCGAGCGCGCCGACATAGCCTTGATTGCCGCTGCCCGAGACGGGCGCTGACGCCGTAAAGCTCTTGGACGCACGCACCTCGCCATTGCGGTCGTTGAGGATGCGCACGAACAGGTCGACCTCGGCATGATCGCCGCCGTCGACGCGGACTTCGAACGAACGGATCTCGACGATGACCTGGTAGTCGATCGCCAGCCCCTCGCCCGGCTTGCCCACGCCGGCGAAGCTGCCAGAGCGCTGGAAGGTCTCCGCCAGCCGTGCCTGCACGATCAGCGGCAGCCGGTCCGCCCATTGCGCGCCCTTGAGGTACTGGATCGAGCGTGGGGACGGTTTTATGACGATATTCTGGCTGTCCAGCGCCTTGAGCGCGGACGGCTGCGCGATCAGGATCTGGCGGCGGCTGTGGCCATGCGCCTCGACCGACGGCGCCGACAGCTCGAATGTGTCAAGCGGCGCAGGCCCGCCGCCCGGCAGCGCGGCACAACCGGCAAGGGTCAAGGCAAGCAAGGCCACGCCCGATCTGAACACAATCGTCGACTTCACGCGCGATCCCTGCTGTCCCCGGCCTCGCTATCCCTGGATTGTAAAAACAACCCGCGGATGCAGACACTGTTTCTGGGGCGAGCCGAGACCGAAGTCAACGCCGCGCCCTGCCATCATACTGCCGAACCTCGCCCTCGCCGCCCGACAGGATGCGTTGCGGATTGCGGCTGAGGTCCGTAACCGCCTCCTCGATGCGGCTGATCGAACGGCGGCTGTCCTGAACCAGCGCCTCGACATTCGAAAGGCCCTGGCCGGAGAACCGGGCTATATTGTCGGTGATGACGCCAAGCCGCGAATTCAGCGTATCGGCGACCTGCTTGAACGATCGCAACGTGTCCCTGGCATCCGCCATCACGCCGTCCGCCTGGCCCGAGCCGAGCAGCTTGTCGACTTTGGCCAGGATGCCGTCGACGCGCACCGAGGCGTCGTTGAGCCGCTGCGCGAGTTGCCTCGCATCCTTGATCGTCTCGTCTATGTCGTCCGCCCGGTTCGCGAATTTGCCGGTCACCTTGGCGATGTCCGACGCGGCCTTGTCGGCGCTTTCGCTTGCCTTCTGGATGTTGGCCAGAGCCGTGCGCACCTGTGCCGGATCGATGCCGTCGAGCACGCCGTCGACCTTGGCCAGAGTACCTTGCGTCTGCTTGGCGAAATCGTTGACCGACCCGACCGCCGTATCGACGTTCCTGATCACGCCATCGAGCTGTTTGGAGGTTTCCTTGAGGTTGCCGGTCACCGTATCGACATTGGCGACGATGCTCTTGATCTTGTCCTTGTCGACGGCGTTGAGCAGCCCTTCGGCCGCCTTCAGCGTGCCGTCGAGCTTGCCCGAGACGCCCTTCAGCTCATCGGACAGCGCGCTGACCGCCGACAGGAACTTGTCGACGCCGTCGGAATTCCTGGCCAGCGCGTCGGAGAACGTCTGCACGTTCTGCACGGTCTGCGTCAGCGGCCCGCGCACATCCTTGGTGAACCCTTCCAGCTGCGTCAGCACCGTGTCGGCGCGCGTGAAGATGTTCTGCGCCGTCTGCAAAAGATTGGTCACCGCCGACGGGTTGGCCACGATCTCGGCGACCTTGCCTTCCTTTTCGGCCTGGTCGAGAAGTTTTACTTCCTTGGGGTCGGCGCCTTTGAGTTCGATATTGGCCTGTCCGGTCAGGCCCGCCAGGCCGATATCGGCCTGCGTCGATTTGGTGATCGGCGTCATGCGGTCGATCTCGGTGTCGGCGATGGCGACCGTCGGATTGTCGACATCGATATAGACGCGCCTGACGTCGCCGACCTTGACGCCGTTGAACAGCACGAAGCTGCCGCGGCCAAGTCCGGAAGCCGAGCCCGGGATGCGCACGCGCAACAATGTGGTCTCGCCCTTGTCGCCGATCGCCGCCGTCCAATAGACGAAGCCGAACGCCGCCAGGATCGCCACCAGCGTGAAGATGCCGACAATAACGTAGTTGGCTCTGGTTTCCATTGCTTCACTTATGGCTATGCGCGCGCGGCAAGATCAAGTTGTCGGGCTCGTTTTCCGCGGAAATACGACTTTACCCACGGTTCTTCACTTTTCAGCATGTCGTCGATGGTGCCTTCGACCAGCACCTTCTTCTTCCCGAGCACGGCGACGCGGTCGCAGGCGGTGAAAAGCGTGTCGAGATCGTGGGTCACCATGTAGACGGTCAGGTCCATCGTATCGCGCAGCTTGACCACCAGCTCGTCGAATTCCGCCGCGCTGATCGGATCGAGGCCCGACGTCGGCTCGTCGAGGAAGACGATGTCGGGATCGAGCGCCAGCGCACGAGCCAGTGCCGCGCGCTTGATCATGCCGCCCGACAGCTCGGACGGGAATTTCTGCGCCGCGTCCGGCGGCAGCCCGACCAGTTCGACCTTGAGCATCGCCAGTTCGTCCATCAGCTTGCGCGGCAGGTCGAGATATTCGCGCATCGGCACCTGGACGTTTTCCAGCACCGTCAGCGCCGAGAACAGCGCGCCGTGCTGGAACAGCACCCCAAGACGCATGTCGATGCGCAGCCGTTCCGCATCGTCGGCCTTTTCGATATCCACGCCGAACAGCTTGATCGTGCCGGACTGCTTGCGCGTCAAACCAAGGATGGTGCGTAGCAGAACTGATTTGCCGGCGCCCGAAGCGCCGACGAAACCGAGGATTTCGCCGCGCCAGATATCGAGCGACAGTTTGTCGAGGATCAGATTGTCGCCGAACGAAACGGTGATGTCACGCGCCGAAAGCACGATCTCGCTGTCATCGGCGCCCTCCTTGGCCCTGGTCTCGATGCCGTTTCCCACCGCCATTTCAGAACTCGATCGCTGCATAGAACATGGCGAAAAGCCCGTCGAGGATGATGACGACGAAGATCGATTTCACCACCGAGGCGGTCACGTGCTGGCCGAGCGATTCGGCGCTGCCGCCGACCTTCATGCCCTCGACCGAGGCGATGGTGCCGATGATCATGGCCATGAACGGAGCCTTGATCAGGCCGGCGAAAATGGTGCTGAGGTCGATAGCAACGCGCAGCCGGTCGATGAAGGCGGCGGGCGCGATGTCGGAATAGAGCCAAGCCGCCAGGATACCGCCGCCGAGTGCGGCAAAATTGGCGATGATGGTCAGGCAAGGCAGGGCGATCACCAGCGCCACCAGGCGCGGAAAGACCAGCACGCCGATGGGGTTGAGCCCGATGACCTTCAGCGCATCCACTTCCTCGCGCATCTTCATCGAGCCGATTTCGGCGGTGATGGCGCTGCCCGAGCGGCCGGCGATCATGATTGCCGTCATCAGCACGCCGAGTTCGCGCAGGATCAGCACGCCGACGAGGTCGACGACGAAGATGTCGGCGCCGAAATAGCTGAGCTGGTAGGCGCCCTGCTGGGCAACGATGGCGCCGACGATCGCCGACATCAGCACCACCACCGGAATGGCTCCGACGCCCATCCGGTCGATCTGGTTGAAGATCGCCGCCGGATTGACGGCATGGCCGCGGCCGAGCTTCATCTGCGCGCCACGGATCGTGGCGCCCAGTATGTTCATCGAGGCGAGAAAATCGTCGCGCATTTCGTAGACGCGGCGGCCGACCGCCTCCAGCGCGCGAATGACGATGTTCGGCGGCCCGACCGGCCCCGATTCGGGCTCGCGCCGCACCGCATCGCCGACCGCGCCGAGCAGGATCGAGGCGACGTCGCTCTGGCCCTGCAGCCTGACCTCGACACCTTTCTTCTCGAAAGCGCTGACCAGGCGGTCGATCAGCCACGCGCCGGCGGTGTCGATCTTCTCGATGTGCGAGAGATCGAGCGCCAAGGTCTTGAAACCGCTCCGTTTCTCGATTTTGCGCATCTCTGCGTCGATCACGGCCACGGTGCGCGTCGTCCAGATTCCCGAGAAGGCGCACCCGAGAACGCCTGCTTCCTCACCGACCGACACGCGCGGGTCGTGGTCAGCCTCCGAGGCGGTCTTGCCGCTTGCGTCGCGCTTGCCGATGGTCAACATGGCGTCCTGTTTAGCCTGACGGGTCCGGCCTTGTCGATTTGCCGACGACCCTTCTCGCACAGCCGGAGCAGAAAATTATGGCGCGTGTCATTTCGGTCGAGGCCGAGCGTTTTCCGATCGCCGGCACCTTCACCATTTCGCGTGGTTCGAAGACCGAAGCCGAAGTGATCACCTGCACGATCAGCGAAGGCGATTACACCGGCCGTGGCGAATGCGTGCCGTACAAACGCTATGGCGAGACCATGGATGGGGTTCGCGCCGCGATAGAGGCCATGCGCGGGCAAATCTCCGCTGGTATCGACCGGACCGCCCTGCTCGGCGCCATGCCGGCGGGCGCGGCGCGCAACGCCATCGACTGCGCCTTGTGGGACCTGGAAGCCAAGATCGGCGGCAAGGCGGTGGCGGACGCAGTCTGGCCGGCTCCTTTGCATCAGCTCGAGACGGCCTACACGCTGTCGCTGGGCGAACCCGAGGCGATGGCGGCCCAGGCCCGCGCCAATGCGGCGCGCCCCTTGCTCAAGGTGAAGATCGGGGGCGACAACGACATTGCGCGCATCCGCGCCGTCCGGCAGGCCGCGCCCGACAGCCGCATCATCCTCGACGCCAACGAAGGCTGGAACGACGACACCATCGCCGCGAACCTCGCCTTTGCCGCCGAGCAAGGCATCGCGCTTATCGAACAGCCGCTGCCGGCGGGCCATGACGGCATCCTGCGCCATATCGCCCATCCGGTGCCGATCTGCGCGGACGAGAGCGTGCATGAGGCCAAGGATCTGGCCGCTCTCGCCGGTCTCTACGATGCCGTCAACATCAAGCTCGACAAGTCGGGCGGGCTGACGGCGGCGCTCGTGCTGCGCGACCGCGCCCGTGAACTGGGTTTCGGTGTCATGGTCGGCTGCATGGTCGGCACGTCGCTGGCGATGGCGCCGGCGGTGCTGCTCGCCCAGGACGCCGATTTCGTCGACCTCGACGGACCGCTGCTGCTTGCGCGGGATCGTGTGCCCGGCCTCGCCTATGAGGGATCGCTGGTTTCACCGCCCGATCCGGCGCTTTGGGGCTGAGTGCGCCGCGAGCCCGATCAGCACGAGGCCGATGATCGCGATCGGGATCATGGCCAGGAAACCGTCGACCCCGAAACGATCGTAGAGCGGGCCGGAGGCGAGCGTCACGGCGGCCATGAAGAAGCCGTTGAAGAAATAGGCGATGCCTTGCGCGGCACCCGTGCGCTCTTCCGAGACCGTTTCGCCGATCATCTTCTGCAGGCCGATCAGCACCATGGCCACCGACACCGAATGCAGGGTCTGGACGCCGAAAAACCCGGCGACGCCAAGGCCAAGCGGCCAGATCATCGGAAAAGCGATCCAGCGTACGACCGCGCCGATGCCGGCAATCACCATCACCCTGACGACCGACACGGAGGCGAACATGCGGTTGAAAAACACGAACATGCAGACTTCGGCTACCACGCCCCAGGCCCACAGAAGCCCGACGACGGTGTCGCCTATGCCGATCGACTTCCAATAGATCGATACGAAGCCATAGAGGAAGGCGTGGCTGGCGGTGAGGATGCCGACACCGAGGGTGAAATAGACGAAATAGGCATTGAAGAGACTTGGTGCCGAGTGCTGGATCTCCGCGGCCGAAAGAGGTGAGGCAAGGCGGGGCCGGCCAAGGCGCGGCGCCAGCAGCGCGGCAACGAGCGCGGCACCCAGTGCCGCGAAAATGATTGCCGGGACGGCTTGCGCCCCTGCCGCGGTCAGGATGAAACCACCGGCCACGTTGGCGCAGAGATAGGAGATCGAACCCCACTTGCGCATGCTGGTGTAGTTGGAACCGAAGCGGCGCACGCCCGAAAGCGCGAGCGAATCGGCCATCGGCGAATGCGGCGTCCATACGATCGTCAACGCCAGCGATACCGCAAGCACGACGGCGTAGGAGGCCGGCAGAAAATAGCCGGCGGAAATGATCATCGATGCCGCGACGAGCGCGATATAAACATCGGCGCGGTCCCTCGCCCGGTCCGCGAGCGCGGTGAGCAGCGGCGTCGTCACGACGCGCAGGAACATCGGAGCCGCCAGGATGACGGCGATCTGCTCGGCGTGGAAACCTTTCGCCTGCAGCCACAGCGGGAAGTAGGGCAGATGCGTGCCCTGCGACACGAACAATGTCGCGAAGATCAGGCTCATGCGCAGTTCGAAATGGCGTGGCTTGACGAGCTGTTCGGGTGAAAGCGGCGGCAGCGGCATGAATCGATCCAATAACGCTGCCGTCCACGAACGGCGAGCAGTGTGGATTGACCCCTTAACATGAGGAAAAACCGAACGAAACCGATTGGCCTAATCGATTAACACCGGAATCCGTGCCTGGCAGCGGCAGTCAGGCGGCCTGCACCACCCGGTCCTCGATCAGCATCGGGATGAAGGGTTCGTCCGGCGCCTCGGGCAAGACATGCGCCCAGGTCAGGATTTCCATCCGGCCGTCGAAATGTTCGACCACCGCGGTGCAGCTTTCCACCCAGTCGCCGGTGTTGATGTACTGGACGTCGCCATAGCTCTCGATCGCGGCATGATGGATATGGCCGCAGATGACGCCGTCGACATGCGAGCGCCGCGCCTCTTCGCTGAGCACCGTCTGGAACGAGCCGATGAAGTTAACCGCCTTCTTGACCTTGACCTTTGCCCAGGACGAAAACGACCAGTAAGGCAGGCCGAGCAACTGGCGCAGGCGCGTGATCACCCGGTTGACCTGCATGGCGGCGTCGTACGCATGGTCGCCAAGATAGGCGAGCCAGCGCTGATTGTGCACGACCGTGTCGAACTGGTCGCCATGGATGACGAGCAGCCGCCTGCCGTCGGCGGTTTCGTGAATGGCGCGGTCGGCGACGACGATGCCGCCGAAATGCACGCCCTGGAACTGGCGCGCGAATTCGTCGTGGTTGCCGGCGATGTAGGTGATGGTGGCGCCCTTGCGCGCCTTGCGCAGCAATTTCTGCACGACGTCATTGTGGCTCTGCGGCCAGTGCCAGCTGCGCCTCAGACGCCACCCATCGACGATATCGCCGACGAGATAAATGATGTCGGCATCGTGATGTCTAAGGAAATCGATCAGGAAATCGGCCTTTGCCGCCTTCGACCCGAGATGGACGTCGGAGATGAACATGCTGCGGAACGTGCGGGGCTCTTGGCCGGACATCGCGAATTCACCGTTGCTTTCGCGAGCCTATGCTCCGATTCATGCAACAACCGTATGACGGTTGCGATTGGTCCAGCCCTAAAGCTAGCCTGCCGGGCGACTCACAGGAGAAATCATCATGGATCTCGGTATCCGCGGAAAGAAGGCCATCGTCTGCGCTTCGAGCAAGGGGCTCGGAAAAGGCTGCGCCATGGCGCTGGCCGAGGCTGGTTGCGACGTCGTCGTCAACGGACGCAACGCCGAACTGGTGGCCAAAACCGCTGCGGAGCTGCGTGAGCGTTATGGCGTCGTGGTCGAGGAAGTGGTCGGTGACGTATCGAAACCCGAGGTGCAGAAGGCGCTGCTCGCCGCTTGCCCCGCCCCCGACATCCTGGTCAACAACAATGGCGGCCCGCCATTCCGCGATTTCCGCGAGCTCGACCGCGGAAAAATGCTCGAAGGCGTCACCCAGAACATGGTCACGCCGATCGAACTGGTGCAGGCCGTGATCGACGGCATGGCCGCGCGCGGTTTCGGCCGCATCGTCAACATCACTTCGCTCTCGGTCTATGTTCCCATTCCCGGCCTTGACCTGTCGTCCGGCGCGCGCGCCGGCCTGACCTCCTTTCTTGCCGGCGTGGCGCGCACGGTGGTCGACCGCAACGTGACCATCAACAGCCTGCTGCCCGGCAAGCTGGATACCGACCGGCTGCGCGGTCCGCACGAGGCCGGCAGCGTTGAAGACCCGGCCGCGGCAGCCGCCCGCAAGGCGCGCATCAGTGCCGACGTGCCGGCCAAGCGGCTCGGCACGCCGGAAGAATTCGGCCAGATATGCGCCTTCCTGTGCTCGGTCCATGCCGGCTATCTGACCGGCCAGAACATACCGGTGGACGGCGGCCTCTATGTCAGCGCCTTCTGAGACCCGGTAGCGCCGGCGCCGAAGAAATTCCGCTCAAGCTGTTGAAATAGATTGCTTATCCCTGCTTCGTCGATGTGAATGGCGATTGCATCATTTGGCGTCGCGAAAAACCTTGGCCGCATGCTAAGAAGGCGGCACGCAGGATCGCAGGGAGGCCCGGAATGAACGGCGAGAGCAAGAAAACGGCACGTTCGGACCTCGACGAAGCCGCGCTCTACTTCCACAAGCACCCGACGCCGGGCAAGCTCGAAATCCAGGCCACCAAGCCGCTCGGCAACCAGCGCGACCTGGCGCTCGCCTATTCGCCCGGCGTGGCGGCCCCTTGCCTGGAAATCCGTGACGATCCGGCGACCGCGGCCGACTACACGGCGCGCGCCAATCTGGTCGGCGTCGTCTCCAACGGCTCGGCCGTGCTCGGCCTCGGCAATATCGGGCCGCTGGCCTCCAAGCCGGTCATGGAAGGCAAGGCCGTGCTGTTCAAGAAATTCGCCGGCATCGACGTCTTCGATATCGAGATCGACGCGCCTGAGATCGAGCGCATGGTTGAAACCGTCGCGGCGCTGGAGCCGACCTTCGGCGGCATCAACCTCGAGGACATCAAGGCGCCGGAATGCTTCGAGGTCGAGGAGAGGCTGAAGGCCCGCATGGGCATACCGGTTTTCCATGACGACCAGCATGGCACCGCCATCATCGTCGCCGCCGCCGTGCTCAACGGATTGGAATTCGCCGGCAAGACCATTGCGGACATAAAGATCGTCACTTCGGGCGCCGGCGCGGCGGCACTGGCCTGCCTCAACCTGCTGGTCTCGCTCGGCGCCAAGGTCGAGAACATCTGGGTCACCGACCGTTTTGGTGTCGCCTACAAGGGGCGCACCGACGAGATGGACCGCTGGAAAGACCCTTATGTGAAGGACACCAAGGCACGCACGCTGGCCGACGTCATCCCCGGCGCCGACGTGTTCCTCGGGCTCTCCGCCGCCGGCGTGCTGAAGCCGGAATTGCTCCAGCACATGGCGCCGAAGCCCTTGATCCTGGCACTGGCCAATCCCAATCCGGAAATCATGCCGGAAGTGGCGCGCGCGGCGCGCCCCGACGCGATGATCTGCACGGGCCGGTCCGATTTTCCCAATCAGGTCAACAATGTACTGTGTTTTCCTTACATCTTCCGCGGTGCGCTGGACTGTGGCGCCAGCGCCATCAATGAGGAGATGAAGATGGCCGCGGTGCGGGCCATCGCCGCCCTGGCCCGCGAAGAACCTTCCGATGTCGCCGCGCGCGCCTATTCCGGCGAGACGCCGGTGTTCGGACCCGAATTCCTGATCCCCTCGCCCTTCGATCCGCGCCTCATCCTGCGCATCGCCCCTGCCGTCGCCAGGGCGGCCTGCGATACGGGTGTCGCGACAAGGCCGATCAGCGACTTCACCGCCTATATCGACAAGCTCAACCGCTTCGTCTTCCGCTCCGGCCTGGTGATGAAGCCGGTGTTCTCCTCGGCCAAGGCGTCGAGCGCCAAGCGCGTCATCTACGCCGATGGCGAGGACGAGCGTGTGCTGCGCGCTGCGCAGGTGGTTCTCGAGGAGGGCATCGCCGAGCCGATCCTGATCGGCCGTCCGCACGTCATCGAGGTGCGCCTGAAGCGCTACGGACTGCGCATCAAGCCGGGCGTCGACTTCGGCCTGATCAACCCGGAGGACGATCCGCGCTACCGCCACTATGTCGACCTGCTGATCGAGCTCGCCGGCCGGCGCGGCGTGACGACGGAGGCGGCGCGCACCATGGTGCGCACCGACAACACGGTGATCGCGGCCCTCGCATTGAAGCGCGGCGACGCCGACGCCATGGTCTGCGGCCTCGAAGGGCGTTTCGAGCGGCACCTGCGCAACGTGACGCTGATCATCGGACCACGAGCCGGCATCAAGGACCGGGATCTGTCGACGCTGTCCATGCTGATCTCGCAGCGCGGCATCATCTTCCTCACCGACACGCACGTTTCCGTCGACCCGACGGCCGACGAGATCGCCGAAATGACGGTGCTGGCGGCCGAGGAGATCCAGCGCTTCGGCATCGAGCCCAAGGCGGCGCTGCTGTCGCATTCGGATTTCGGCTCGCGCGATTCGCCGAGCGCGCTCAAGATGCGGCAGGCGGCGGCGATCCTGGCGCGCATCGCGCCCGAGCTGCAATGCGACGGCGAGATGCATGCCGATTCCGCGCTGTCGGAACATCTGCGCCAGCGCGTTTATCCGCATTCGCGTCTGAAGGGCGAAGCCAATCTCCTGGTTTTCCCCAACCTCGATTCCGCCAACATCACGCTGACCGCGCTCAGGACCATGATGGATGCACTGCATGTCGGCCCGATCCTGCTTGGCACCGACAAGCCTGCGCATATCCTGACGCCCTCGGTGACCTCGCGCGGCGTCGTCAACATGACAGCGCTGGCGGTGGTCGAGGCCGCCCACAAGGCGCAGGCCGTCGTCGATCTGGGCTGAACGCCGATTCGGGGGTAAACTGCGGTTTAACCACGAGCACGTAGCGTGCGGCGGAACAACCAAGCAGGGTTTCGGGCGGATGATGGGCGAAGGGTGGAAGCAGGCGCATCTTGCCGTGCTGCTTGGCCTGCTGCTTTCGGGCGCCGCCGTCTCCGAGCCGCAGGCCGCCTCGCGCGTCTGCCGCCAACTCGAGGCCGATCTTGCCGCGACCTCGCGCGGCGGCGGTGGCCCGGCCTTGATCCGCAAATATGACGCCGCGATCGACCGGCAACGCGAGCAGATTTCAAAGGTCCGCGGCCAGTCCAGCGGCGCCGGCTGCGGCTTCTCGCTGTTCAGCCGCAATGTCAGCCAATGCGCCGGGTTCAACGCCACCATCGAGCGCATGAACGCCAATCTCGATAGCTTGCAGGCCAAACGCGCCCGCCTCGCCGGCGGCGGTTCGCGCCGCGATCGCGGACGAATCCTGGCCGCACTCGACGCCAATGGCTGCCGCGAGGACGCGGTGGCGCCGCGCCGCGAACCGCCGCGCGAAGCGGAACGGGAACAAGGCAACGGCAATCTGTTCGACCAGCTGTTCGGTGGCGACACACGCCGGCTCGACACGCTCGACCAGTCTGACGACCCCGGCGAGGAGCGCAATGTCCGCCGCGTGCCGGGCCGGTCCGGCATACCGGACTTTCCCGGCGTCGGCGGCGAGTTCCGTACCACCTGCGTGCGCACCTGCG
Organism: Mesorhizobium sp. CA13; assembly: GCF_020165235.1. NCBI lineage: Bacteria > Pseudomonadati > Pseudomonadota > Alphaproteobacteria > Hyphomicrobiales > Phyllobacteriaceae > Mesorhizobium > Mesorhizobium sp. CA13. The sequence goes on from NZ_JAIUHS010000004.1 coordinate 400,919, forward strand.
ACGGCTACTTCTTCCCGATGTCGAATGCCGCTTCGGTCGGCGATTTCGAGCGCGACCAGAAGAACTGCGAATCGAGCTGTCCCGGCACCGAAATCCAGGTCTTCTATTCGCGCGGCATGGGCGACGATTCAGCCGACATGACTTCGTCGGTCACCGGCCGACCTTACAGCGAACTGCCGACGGCCTATCTTTACAAGCAGCCCAACCTGTCGCGGCCGCCGGCCTGCGGCTGCAACGCCGCGCAGAACTTCCAGATCATCGGCGGCAATCCGCCAAGCCAGCAACAGTCGCAGCCGCAAACGGAGGGTGCCCCGTTCATTCCGGTGCCTGCCTCCAAACCCGATCCAGGTGCCGATCCCGAGACGCTGGCAAACGCCACTGGCGGGCTGGACCGCGACGCCATCAAGCGGCTCACGGTCAAACCGGTCACATCGCCGGTCCCGGTGCTGCCGCCGGAACAGCGGAAGGTCAGGGTCGTCGGGCCAACGTTCCTTCCCGACCCATCAGCGGCAATAGATCTGCAAGCTCCGGTCCCGAAGTCAGTCCGGTAAGGGCGAGCCTCAGCGGCATGAACAGCGCCTTGCCCTTGCGGCCGGTCTCTTCCCTGATCTTGGCCGTCCAGTCCTTCCAGACCGTCCCGCTCCAAGGCTCCTCGGGCAGGAGATCGATGGCCTGGTGAAGAAAATCTCGATCAGCGTCGGAAAATTCCGGCTTTTCCTGCGGTCCTTCGCGCAGGATGCGCCACCAGCCGACAGCATCGGCCAGCCGGTCGAGATTGCCGCGCACAGCCAGCCAGAACGGTTCCGCCTGCTCGCCCGATATGCCGAGCACCACCAGCCGATTCTGCGCTTCGGAGAAGGGCATTTGGTGCAGCAGCGTCCGGTTGAGCACGAAAAGCTCGTCCGGATCGAACTTTGCCGCCGACTTCGAGGTCGCAGTCGGGTCGAAACGGCTGGCGAGTTCGGCCAGGTCGTGCGCGGCGGCGACATTCTCCGACGTGCCGACCAGCACGGCCAGCGAAGCGACCGCCATCGGCTCGATGCCGTCCTCGCGCAGGCTTTCGATGGAGAGTGCCCCAGTGCGCTTCGACAGCCCCTCGCCCGAAACCGTGGTCAGCAGATTGTGGTGCCCGAATTCCGGCGGCTCGGCGCCCAGCGCCCGGAACAGCGCGATCTGCACGCCGGTGTTGGTGACATGGTCGTCGCCGCGGATGACATGGCTGACGCCCATCTCGATATCGTCGACGACGGATGGCAGCGTATAGAGATAGGTGCCGTCCTCGCGCACCAGCACCGGGTCCGACAGCGAGGCGAGATCGACGGTTTCCTGCCCGCGCACCAGGTCGTTCCAATGGATTTCGGTGCGCTCCGGCTGCTGCGGATCGCCGGTGAAATTGGGCAGTAGGAAGCGCCAGTGCGGCCGGCGGCCATCGGCCTGATATTCGGCGATCTGTTCCGACGTCAGCGTCAGCGCCTCGCGGCCATAGACTGGCGGCAGGCCGCGCGTGCGGCGCACCTTGCGCCTGAGGTCGAGCTCCTCCGGTGTTTCATAGCAGGCATAGAGAACGCCCGCCGCCTTCAGCCGCTCGACCGCCGCGTCATAGATCTCGAAGCGACGCGACTGGTATTCGGTGGTGTCGGGAAAGATGCCAAGCCAATGCAGGTCGTAAAGGATGGCGTCGGAAAATTCCTGCTTCGAGCGCGCGACATCGGTGTCGTCGAAGCGCTGGATGAAGCGCCCCTTATGGTTCATGGCGAACAGCCAGTTGAACAGGGCGGTGCGCGCATTGCCGATATGGATGCGGCCTGTCGGTGAAGGGGCGAAACGAACGGTAACTGTCATGAGCGGGGCGTACCGGATGCTTTTGTGATTGACAAGACGCGCCCCCGTGCCGTGCCGCAGACATAGAACATGGCGCAAGCAATGAAAAGACTTGGCAGACGCGGCTCCGCCAGCAATCCGATGTCCCGCACCGCCCGCCCGTCAGGCCGACAGCGCCTGATGGGATGGCCTCCGGGCCAGAGCCGGAGGCCATCCCCGATCAGGTGACAAGTCCCCTGGTCAATTCGAGCGCCTGGCGCTCGAACAGGCGGCGGTAGATGCCGCCCGGCAGCCGGATCAGCGCGTCATGCGAGCCTTCCTCGGCGATCTTGCCGCGATCGAAGACCAACAGCCTGTCGAGCGCCCGCACCGTCGAAAGCCGGTGCGCGATGACCAGCGTGGTGCGGCCGACCATCAGCCGCTCCATCGCCTGCTGGATCAGCACCTCCGATTCCGAATCGAGGCTCGACGTCGCCTCGTCCAGGATCAGGATGCGCGCATCGGCGAGGAACGCGCGTGCGATCGCCACGCGCTGGCGCTCGCCGCCCGACAGCTTCACGCCGCGCTCGCCGACGAGCGTGCCGTAGCCTTTCGGCAGGTTGGTGATGAAGTCGTGCGCGCTCGCCAGCTTCGCGGCGTGCTCGATCTCGGCCTGCGTGGCTCCGGGCCGGGCATAGGCGATGTTTTCGGCCAGCGAGCGGTGGAACAGGATCGGCTCCTGCTGCACGATGGCGATCTGCGCACGCAGCGACGCCTGCGCCACCTCCGAAATGTCCTGGCCGTCGATCAGGATCCGGCCGGCGTTCACGTCATAGAGCCTCTGGATCAGCTTGACGAAAGTCGTCTTGCCCGACCCGGAATGGCCGACCAGCCCGACCCGCTCGCCCGGCGCGATATCGACCGAGAAATCGCGATAGAGCGGCGAACGGTGACTGCCGTAATGGAAGGTAACGTCGTCAAAGGCGATGCCCCCTTGCGTGATACGGATCGGTCCGGCGCCGGGCCGGTCCTCGATGCCAAGCGGCTCGGACTGGAAGTCGACCAGTTCCTCCATGTCGTTGATCGAGCGCTGCAGGTTGCGGATATGCGTTCCGATATCCCTGAGATAGCCTTGCAGGACGAAGAAAGACGTCAGCACGAAGGCGACGTCGCCGGCGGTTGCCTGTCCCCACGACCACAGCATCAGCGCCAGCCCGATGACCGCCGCTCTCATCACCAGCAACAGCGCCCCTTGCGTGGTGCCGTTGATGGTTCCGCGCACCCAGGTCCGCCGCGTGCGGGCGCGCCATTTGGCGACGACCTTGGCAAGCCGGTTCTCCTCGCGCTCCTCGGCGCCAAACCCCTTGACCACGGCGTTGCAGCTCACCGCGTCTGCCAGCGAGCCGCCAAGGCGCGTGTCCCAGGTGTTGGCGAGCCTGGCCGCCGGCGCGACATAGCCAAGCGACAGCATCGCCGTGACGACGATGAACAGCACCGAGCCGGCGGCGACAACCGCTCCCATCAGCGGCCAGAACCAGCCCAGCAGCAGCGTCGAGCCGACCAGCATGACGACGGACGGCAGCAGCGCGATCAGGATCGTGTCGTTGAGCAGGTCCAACGCCCACATGCCGCGCGTCACCTTGCGCACGGTCGAACCGGCGAAGCTGTTGGCATGCCAGTCGGTGGAAAAGCGCTGGACACGATGGAAGGCGTCGGCGGCGATATCGGCCATCATCTTCAGCGTCAGTTCGACGATTCCCATGAAGGCCAGATTACGCAGGACGACACCCGCCAGCGCCAACGCCATCAGCATGGAAAACGCGGTCATCGCGGCATTCCAGGCAATCTCGTCGGCGCCGGCGCTGCTGGCGACGGCATCGACCAGCCGGCCGGAATAGAGCGGCGTCAGCACATCGGCCAGCGTCGACAGCAGGAAACCAACCATGATCAGCGAAAGCCGCCAGGGCTGGCGCCGCCAATGGGTGAAAGTGAAGCCAAGAACGCTGCGAAAGGCGCTCGCGCGCAAATCGATTCGAAAACGAGCCATGATGTCATTCGGGCGCAAAAAGCCCGATCCCGGTAAGGTCGAAAATGAAAAAACCGCGCAAGGGGCTCAATGCCCGGGAATGCGGAGGTTCGGTTATGAATGGCCGCTTGCCCGAAGGCGGCGACCGGCATCGGCAAAGGCCTGTTCTCGATCCGGCTTCGTTCCGAGGGTGAAAACCCTGCGGCGCGCCGGTCGGGACCTAGGCTTCGCGGCCTCGCATAACGATGTCAAATCCTGGCATTCGGTCCTCCCTAAAGGGAATCGCGGAGAGGCCCTTATAGAGATGCCTCATCGCATCGCCAAGGCTGGCCGTCACCAAAACGGCATCTGGCCCAGCCGATGAGGCGATTTTGCAACAGTCGCGGGTTGAGCCTACCGTCGCGCACGCCGCTCATCCGGCAGGGGTGCGCGGTCGAGGCGCATGTACCGCCCATCGGTCGACGGCTTGAAGCCCAATTTCTCATAAACCCCATGCGCGTCACTGGTCGACAGGCTCCAGTGCGAAACGGTGCCGAGTTCGGGATGATCGATGAGCGCCCGCACCAGTCGCAGGCCTATACCCTGGCCGCGATATTGCGGCCAGACGATGATATCGGCGAGATAGGCAAACACCGTGCGGTCGGTGATCGCCCGGCCGAAGCCGACCTGTTTGCCTTCGACGTAAGCGCCGACGCAGAGCGAATTGGCGAAGGCGCGGCGGTGGGTCTCGTCACTGCGTCCGCCGCCCCAATAGCTGGCCATCAACAGGTCCGAGGTCGCCCGGAAATCGATCCGCGACAGGTCGAAGCTGGTTTCACACTCAGGCATCGCTACCCTCGCCTGCGGCATGACGCGAATTTTCGGCCGGAACGGTGTCTAGCCGCGATCCCGGAACCGGTTGGTGATAGGATAGCGGCGGTCGCGGCCGAAATTCTTCCTGGTGATCTTCACGCCGGGCGCCGCCTGCCGGCGCTTGTATTCGGCGACGTAGAGCAGGTGCTCGATGCGCGTTACCGTCGCCCGGTCATGGCCGCGCGCGACGATGTCGTCGACGCCCATCTCGTTCTCGACCAGGCATTCGAGGATATCGTCCAGCACCGGATAGGGCGGCAGCGAATCCTGATCGGTCTGGTTCTCGCGCAGTTCCGCCGACGGCGCCTTGTCGATGATGTTCCTCGGGATCACCTCGCCCGACGGCCCCAGCGCGCCCGGCGGCACATGGCTGTTGCGCCAGCGCGACAGCGCATAGACCTGCATCTTGTAGAGGTCCTTGATCGGATTGAAGCCGCCATTCATGTCGCCGTAGAGCGTGGCATAGCCGACCGACATCTCGCTCTTGTTGCCTGTCGTAACCACCATCGAGCCGAATTTGTTGGAAATCGCCATCAGGATGGTGCCGCGCGCACGGCTCTGCAAATTCTCCTCGGTGATGCCTTCCTTGGTGCCCTCGAAAAGCTGCGTCAGCGCATGGAGAAATCCTTCCACCGGCTCGAAGATCGGCACGATGTCATAGCGGCAGCCGAGTGCGCGGGCACAGTCCTCAGCGTCCTTGAGCGAATCCTTCGACGTGTAGCGGTAAGGCATCATCACCGCGCGCAGCCGCTCCTCGCCCAGCGCGTCGACGGCAAGGGCCGCACAGATGGCCGAATCGATGCCGCCCGACAGGCCAAGCACGACGTTCTTGAACCCGTTCTTGTTGACGTAGTCGCGCAAGCCCAGCATGCAGGCGCGGTAGTCGGCCTCCTCCCGTTCGGGGATCTTCGACATCGGTCCTTCCGAACAGACCCAGTTTTCGCCCTGTCGCCTCCAGGTGGTGATGTCGACCGCCTCCTCGAACTGGCTCATCTGGAAGGCAAGCCGCTTGTCGGCACCTATGGCAAACGACGCGCCGTCGAAGATCAACTCGTCCTGGCCGCCGAGCTGGTTTGCATAGATCATCGGCAGCCCGCATTCGATAACCTGGCGGATGACGACCTGGTGGCGCACATCGATCTTGGCGCGGTAGTAGGGCGAGCCGTTCGGCACCAACAGGATTTCCGCGCCGCTCTCGGCCAGCGTCTCGCAGACGCCGATGTCGCCCCAGATGTCCTCGCAGATCGGGATTCCCAGACGCACGCCGCGGAAATTGACGGGCCCCTGGATCTCCGGTCCGGCCTGGAAGACGCGCTTCTCGTCGAACTCGCCATAATTCGGCAGATCGAGCTTATAGCGCTCGGCGATGATCTTGCCGCCATCGGCGAAGACGATGGAGTTGTGGGTGCCCGTCTTGCGCTTCAGCGGCGTGCCGATGATGACGCCGGGACCGCCATCGGCGGTGTCGGCGGCGATCTCCTGCGCGGCCCGCTCGCAGGCCTTCAGGAAGGCGGGCTTCAGCACCAGATCCTCCGGCGGATAGCCGGCGAGGAAAAGCTCGGTGTAGAGCACGAGATCGGCGCCTTGACGCGCGGCATCCGCCCTCGCCTCCCGCGCCTTGGCGAGATTGCCGGCGACGTCGCCGACTGTCGGGTTGAGCTGGGCAACGGCGATGCGCAGTATGTCGGGCTTCTTGGTCATGCTGCTGACTTAGCGCGGCAAAATTCGCCCCGCAATGGCGTTTGCTTGGGCCAATTTCGGCATCAGTCGTCGCCCATATAGTCGCGCAGCGCTTGAGGCGAATGGTTCTCGCCGATCGACATCGCCAGGATGCGCGAAATATGCCGGCGCGGCAGACCGGTATCCGCAACCCATCGGTTGACCTGGGCCTGGATCTTGTCGAGATCCTTCTTCGACGTCGGGCTTTCGGCGATATCGAGCCCGGCGTCGCGAAGGGCGGCCGCCATGTCGGCCGAAATGACGAAGGCGTCCCAACCCAGCCAGCGCAGGAAATACTGGCCGGTGTTGCCGCCGAGCCGGCTGCCATGCTTGCCGAGATAGGCCATCAGCCCGACCTGGTCGTCGGCGGGCCACTCGGCGAGGAATGTGCCGAAGCCGCCATGCTCTTTCGACACGCGCTCGACGAAGGCAGCGTTGTCGCGAACGGATTTGATCTTCTGCGGATTGCGCACGATGCGCTGGTCGGACGCCAGTTCGTGCCAGAAATCGTCAGGCTGGAACAGCAACCGCTTCGGCTCGAAGCGCAGGAACGCCTCTTCGAATCCAGGCCATTTCTGCTCGATGACGCGCCAGACGAAACCGGCGGCGAAGACGCGCTCGGCCATCGTCGACAGAATACGGTCGTCCCCGATATCGGCCACGGCGGCGTTGTCGGGAATCGGCCCGAGCAGCGAGACCAGTTCCTCCTCGCCGCCCTTGCGCTTTGCGGCGCGAGCGCGAATTTTCCTGAAGTCGGCCATAAGTCCCTCCGGTTCCCTCAATCTAGCACTTCCCGCGCGGGCCGGCAGCCTCTACCTCTATCGCCAGCCAAGCCCTTGGAGACGGCCATGAACAAGACGATCGATGATCTGGCGAACCGCTGGCTGAGACGAAAGCCGGATGGTCTCAGTGCCCTGGAGAATCGGGTGCTGCAGTCGACCCTCGAGCGCACCACGATCTCGAGGGACACCAACAAGGCCGTCGCCTTCCACCAGACCTTTGGCGACCGCCTTGCCGATACCATCGCCCGCATCGGCGGTTCCTGGACCTTCATCCTCGGTTTCATTGCCTTCCTGATCGTCTGGACATCAGGCAATGCCTGGCTTCTGACGCGCGACGCCTTCGATCCCTACCCCTTCATCTTCCTCAATCTCGTCCTGTCCATGGTCGCGGCGCTGCAGGCGCCGGTGATCATGATGGCGCAGAACCGTCAGACCGAGCGCGACCGCATCGATGCCGCCCACGACTACGAGGTCAATCTGAAGGCCGAGATAGAGATCATGGCGCTGCATGAAAAGCTGGACGAAATGCGCCACGGCCAGATTATCGGCATGCGCGACGAGATCGTGCGGTTGGCCGAATTGGTCAAGCGGATCGACGACAGGCTGTCGCAGCAATCGCCGTCATGAGCGACGCGATCCATCATTTCATCGAACAATACGGGCTGATCGCCGTTTTTCTGGGCTGTGTCGCCGAGGGCGAGAGTGCCGCCATACTCGGCGGCTTCTTCGCCCATCAGCATATCTTCGTCCTCTGGCAGACCGTCGTCGTGGCAGCGCTTGGCGCCTTCGCCGGCGACACCTGCTTCTTCATCCTGGGGAGAAGTTTCGCGGACCATCGCTATGTCGTCGGGTTGCGCAAGCGGCCCGGCTTCCGCCGCGCCTATCGTCTGCTCAACACCCATCCCAACATCTTCGTGCTGTCGAACCGCTACGTCTATGGCATGCGCCTAGTCGGTGGCATCGCGGCCGGCCTGTCGAACATCGCAGCACCCCGCTTCATCGTCTTGAATGCCATTTCCTCGGCGGTCTGGGCGGTGCTGTTCAGCACCATCGGCTATGTCTTCGGGTTGGGCGCCGAGCATTTCATCGGCCAGGCGCTGCTTCGCCATGAGCGGATATTGGTGGGCCTGGCTATCGGCCTGGCCGTGGCCGTATTCGCCTGGCTCATCGCCCGCCATTTCGCCCGAAAGGAACGCGCCAGGGAAAACTGATGGTCGGCCGGCGGTCGAAAGCTCAGATCGGCAGCCCGACGATACGCTCGATGATCGCGATGCCCCAGACGCCGGCGACGATCGCCACGGAGATCAGCACCGCCAGCGAACCGCAGTCCTTGGCCAGCTGGATGTCGACATTGAATTCGCGGCTGAAGGCATCGCAGGCCGCTTCGATGCCCGTGTTCAGCACCTCGACCAAAATCAAGAGCAGCACCGCGCCGATCAGCAGCGCGTAGCCGCGCCACGACACCGAAACGAACCAGCCGAGCGGAAAGGCAAGGGCGAGCAGCGCCAGCTCCTGCTGGAAAGCTTTTTCAGTTGCAGCCAGCTTGCGGAACGCCCGCAGCGAGTTGAAATAAGCGTCGATCAGCCGCTGCATGCCAAACCCCTTTGCGAATCACCGGCACGGGATAAAGCAATGGCCCGATCAATGGAATAAGCTGTCTCACCCAAAATTCATTCGTCGGCGACCTTCACCGATGGGGTCGACTTCTCGAATTGAGGCAGCGCGTCGTCGATCGAATAATAATCGCCCTTGTCACCCACGAATATGTGGCATTGGCCCTCGAGGCCTGTCGGTTCATCGAACGATCCCGCCAGAACCGAAACATAGGCGTCGTCCCGCGGTTTCCAGAAAAGCAGCGATCCGCATGTCTTGCAAAAACCGCGCCCGGCGAAGGCGGACGCCTCATACCAGGTGATGTTGTCGGCGCCGTCGATATCGATATTGGCGTCCGGGACATTGGTTGCGGCATAGAAATGTCCACTCTGCTTGCGACATTGCGAGCAATGGCAATAGATGACGCCGCGCAACGGCCCTCGCGTCCTGAAGCGAACCGCCCCGCAGAGACACGATCCCGTATGATTTTCACTCATCGCACCATCCCAAAAGAAATCGCTGCTGACAGGATCCCAGCTTTTCGGTGGCTGCGCGCAAGAAAATGCGACATGCATTTGGCGCGTTCGGGAATTGTTTGTTCACTAATGAAGGCCTGTACAGCCGGAATCAGCGGAAAACAGGCCGGATTCAGCGGATTAAGGAAACTTTAGCGCTGCTGCATTTATGATCCTCACAAGCGAAAGTCGTGGGTGGGGACGCGCCTTTTTTCGCAAGATGGACTGGAATGGCCAGCGTTCCCCAGGTCGGCGACATTGGATGCCTGCGACTGTCGCAGCGTGTTCCCCGGGGAAGAGTGAACAGAACATGCAGCCGGCAGCCGTCCAGAGCGAACGAAGCACCGATATTGCGAGCACCGTCCTCGCCACAATGCGCCAGCTCGGCGTGCTCGGTCTGCCACGCAATTACGAGATCTTCTACGAAGCCCTGAGCGGATCCAATCGCGAGCTCAGCCTTGCCGTCGTGTCGCTGAGCGGCCGACCGACACAGGACGACCTCGACCGGATCGGACGCACCTTCTTTGCCCAGAACCATGGCTCCGGCATCGTCGAGCATGCCAGGGAAGTCATCGCCAACGAACTCGAGGACATCGCTTCGCTGCTGAGGAGCGAGCGCAGCCACATCGAGAAATACGGCAGGATCCTCAATGAAACGTCGAGCGGACTCGGCAGAAACAGCCTGCTGTCGCCGGATGTTCTGCAGAAGATCGTCAATGCCATGGCGGTCGCCACCAATTCGACGATCGATCATGGCCGGCAAGTTGCCTCGACGCTCAGCGACAAGACCGCGGAACTGGAAAGCGTCAAGTCGAAGCTCGAGGAATACAAGCGCCTGGCCGACACCGATCCCCTGACGCAAATCTGGAACCGTCGCGCCTTCGACAAGGAAATCACCAGGATCTACAACAGCAACAAAGGCATCCTGTTCAACGCCTTGATCCTCGCCGACATCGATCGGTTCAAGGACATCAACGACAGGTACGGCCATCCCGTCGGCGACAAGATCCTCCAGATCATCGCCGATATATTCCAGTCCAGCATTCGCGCCGACATGTTCGTCGCCCGCACCGGCGGCGAGGAATTCGCACTCATCGTCGAGGGCGCAAGCGAGGACGCCACCTACGAAATCGCCGAACGCCTTCGCGCGCTGATCGAACAGTCGCCTTTCACCAGCAGCCAGACCGGCATGAATTATGGCACCGTCACCGTCTCGATGGGCATCTGCATGGCATCCGAAGCCGAGGGCCCTGAAGACCTCTACAGCAAGGCAGACCGGGCGCTCTACCGCTCAAAGGTCAGCGGACGTAACCGCGTGACCAGGCATTCGACAATGGCGGGCCGCGCCGGCAAGAGCTGGCTGCTCTACAAACAAGACTGATTTATCGGCAGGAAGCGTTTTCCTGTGACTGCTTTGGATGAGGGCAGAATTCAGCCGTTGGCGACCTGCTTGTGTTGCACAGGGTGGCTCTTCTTGAGCAGGTCCGACACCAGGAACGCCAGTTCGATGGCCTGGTCGGCATTGAGACGCGGGTCGCAATGGGTGTGATAGCGGTCCTGCAATTCCTCGGCGGTGATGGCGCGGGCGCCGCCGGTGCATTCGGTCACGTTCTTGCCGGTCATCTCGACATGGATGCCGCCCGGATGCGTGCCTTCGGCGCGGTGCACCTCGAAGAAGGTCTGCACCTCCTTCAGGATGCGGTCGAACGGCCGCGTCTTGTACCCGGCCGCCTCGATCGTGTTGCCATGCATGGGGTCTGACGACCAGACGACGCTGCGGCCTTCCTTCTGCACGGCGCGCACCAGCTTCGGCAGATGGTCGGCGACCTTGTCGGAGCCGAAGCGGGCGATCAGCGTCAGCCTGCCCGGCTCGTTCTCGGGGTTGAGCAGATCGATCAGTTCCAGCAAGCCGTCCGGCGTCAGCGATGGGCCGCATTTCAGGCCGAGCGGGTTCTTGATGCCGCGGCAATATTCGACATGCGCATGGTCCGGCTGGCGGGTGCGGTCGCCGATCCAGATCATGTGGCCAGACGTCGCGTACCAGTCGCCGGAGGTGGAATCGACACGCGTCAGCGCCTCCTCATAGCCGAGCAGCAGCGCCTCATGGCTGGTATAGAAATCGGTCTCGCGCAGCGCGAAATTGGTCTCGGAGGTGATGCCGACCGCGCGCATGAAATCCATCGTCTCGGTGATGCGATTGGCGAGCGACTCGTATTTCTCGCCTTGTGGGCTGTCGGAGACGAAGCCGAGCATCCAGCGATGCACGTTCTCCAGGCTGGCGTAGCCGCCCTGCGCGAAGGCGCGCAGAAGGTTGAGCGTCGCCGCTGACTGGCGGTACGCCATCTCCTGGCGGGCAGGATCGGGAATGCGCGACTTGGCGTCGAATTCAATGCCGTTGATGATATCGCCGCGATAGCTCGGCAGCGTCACCTCGCCCTTGGTCTCGTTGTCGGACGAGCGCGGCTTGGCGAACTGGCCCGCAACGCGGCCGATCTTCACCACCGGCTGCGCACCGGCGAAGGTCAGCACCACCGACATTTGCAGGAAGACGCGGAAGAAGTCGCGGATATTGTCCGCGCCATGTTCGGCGAAACTCTCGGCGCAGTCGCCGCCCTGGAGCAGGAATGCCTCGCCGGCGGCGACGCTGGCCAGTTGCTTCTTCAGCTTGCGCGCTTCCCCGGCAAAAACCAGCGGCGGAAAGGTGGCGAGCTGGGCCTCCGTGTTCTTCAGCGCGGCAAGGTCCGGATAAGCCGGGACCTGCTTGATCGGCTTTGCCCTCCACGAATTCGGCGACCATTTCGTCATCGCTGCACCCAACGCTCTTTCCGGCAAGCACCCTCGCCCGCCATTTCCAGCCCCCATGTGGGGTGGCGGCTCCATACACGAAGCCGATTTCCTATTCTAGACCGGAATTTCAGCGCTGGCGAATGGTGCGGACCGGCTACGCCGCCTTCTCCACCAGCCGCGCCAGTTGCGTCATGACGACAGCCGCGCCTGCCAAACGCTTTTCCGCCGTTGGCCAGTCGCGGGTGAAGACGACACTTTGGTCCGGCCGGATCTTGGCCAGCGAACCCTGCTCGCCGATGAACTTGACCAGTCCGACCGGGTTGGGGAATTCGCGCTTGCGGAAATGGATGACCACGCCCTTCGGCCCGGCGTCGAGCTTCTCGACATTGGCCTTGCGGCAGAGCGCCTTGATGAAGACGATCTTGAGGAGGTGCTTCACCTCCTCCGGCAGCGGGCCGAAACGGTCGATCAGCTCGGCGCCGAAAGCATCGATTTCCTCGGTGGTCTCGAGGTCGCCGAGACGCCGATAGAGCGCCAGCCTGAGCTGCAGGTCCGGCACATAGCTCTCCGGGATCATCACCGCCGTGCCCACGGCGATCTGCGGCGACCAGCCGCCATCCAGCACCTCGCCGGAATCCTTCACCTCCGCGACCGCCTCCTCCAGCATCTGCTGGTAGAGTTCGAAGCCGACCTCCTTGATGTGGCCGGACTGCTCTTCGCCGAGCAGATTGCCTGCGCCTCTGATGTCGAGATCATGGCTGGCGAGCTGGAAGCCGGCACCCAGCGTGTCCAGCGACTGCAGCACTTTCAGCCGGCGTTCGGCGGTGTCGGTCAGCTTGCGGTTGGCCGGCAGCGTGAACAACGCATAGGCGCGCACTTTCGAGCGTCCGACACGGCCGCGCAACTGGTAGAGCTGCGACAGCCCGAACATGTCGGCGCGATGGACGATCAGCGTGTTGGCGGTCGGGATGTCGAGGCCGGATTCGACGATGGTGGTCGACAAGAGAACGTCGTATTGGCCGTCGTAGAAGGCGTTCATGATGTCGTCGAGCTCGCCCGGTGGCATCTGGCCATGGGCCACTGCCACCTTCAGTTCCGGCACGGATTGGTTCAGGAAATCATGGATTTCCGCCAGATCGCTGATGCGCGGCACGACATAGAAGGAATGGCCGCCGCGATAACGCTCGCGCAACAACGTCTCGCGAATGACCAGCGGATCGAAGGGCGAGATGAAGGTGCGCACCGCCATGCGGTCAACCGGCGGCGTGGCGATCAGCGACAGTTCGCGCACGCCGGTCAGCGCCAGTTGCAGCGTGCGCGGGATAGGCGTCGCCGACAGCGTCAGCACGTGGACGTCGGTCTTCAGGTCCTTCAGCCGCTCCTTGTGCTTGACGCCAAAATGCTGCTCTTCATCGATGATCAGCAGGCCGAGATTCTTGAACGAGATCGCGCTGCCGAGCAGCGCGTGGGTGCCGACCACGATATCCACCGTCCCTTCGGCGATGCCCTTCTTGGTCTCGGCCAGGTCTTTTGCGCCCACCAGCCGCGATGCCTGGGCGACGCGGATCGGCAGGCCGGAAAAGCGCTGCGAGAAGGTCTTGAAGTGCTGGCGCGACAACAGGGTCGTCGGCACGACGACCGCCACCTGGAAACCTTCCATCGCCGCGATGAAGGCGGCGCGCAGCGCGACTTCCGTCTTGCCGAAGCCGACATCGCCGCAGATCAGCCGGTCCATCGGCTTGCCGGCCGCCAGATCGTCCCTGACGGAATCGATGGCCGTCTGCTGGTCATCGGTCTCCTCATAGGGGAAGCGCGCGGCGAACTCGCCGTAGAGGCCTTCCGCCGGCACCAGCGGGGGTGCCGCGCGCATCTGCCGTTCGGCGGCGATGCGGATCAACTGCCCTGCCATGTCGAGCAGGCGTTTCTTCAGCCGCGCCTTGCGCGATTGCCAGGCGCCACCGCCGAGCTTGTCGAGCGTCGCCTCGGCTGTATCGGAGCCGTAGCGCGACAGGAGCTCGATGTTTTCCACCGGCAGGAACAGCCGGTCGTCGCCGGCATAGTGGATTTCCAGGCAATCATGCGGCGCCCCGACGGCTTCGATGGTGCGCAGGCCGATGAAGCGGCCAATGCCGTGGTCGGCATGGACGACGATGTCGCCAGCCGACAGGGCCGAGGCTTCGGCAATGAAGTCGGACGCGCGCTTCTTGCGCTTGGAGCGCCGGATCAGCCGGTCGCCCAAAATGTCCTGTTCGGCGACGACGACCAATCTTTCGGTCTCGAAACCGGATTCCAGCGGCAGCACGGCCAACGCCGCCTGCCCAGGCTCGAGTTTCTCCGCTTCCGCCAAGGTTGCCACCGGCGCAAGATTGCCCAGATGATGTTCGGCGAGAATTTGGCCGAGCCGGTCGAGCGAACCCTCCGTCCAGCCGGCGACAATGACGCGGCGGCGTGCCGCACGTTCGTCGGCAATGTGCTTCACCACGACGTCAAAGACATTGACGTTCGGGTCGGCGCGCTCTTCCGCGAAGCTGCGACCATGGCGCGAGCCGGCATGGAAGACCTTTTTGGCGCCCGCATCGGGGGCGTCGAAGGCCGTGAAGTCGATCGCTTCGCGCGGTCCGAGTGAAGCGACGAGATTTTCCGGCGAAAGGTACAGCAGGTCCGGCGCCACCGGCTTGTAGGGCACCGCGTCCTTCAGCGCACCTTCGGCCTGCTTCTTGCGCGCCTCGTAATGATCGAGGATCAGAGTGTGGCGTTCGGCAAGCGCTTCATGTGCCAGATGGTCGAAAACGACAGGCGTGTCCGGCAGGTAGTCGAACACGGTCTCCAACCGCTCGTAGAAGAACGGCAGCCAGTGTTCCATGCCCGCGAAGCGCCGGCCTTCGCTGACCGCGGCGTAAAGCCCATCGTCACGCGACGGCGCCCCGAACGCTTCGATGTAGGCGCGGCGGAAGCGGCTGATCGTCTCCGGCGTCAGCGCCACCTCGCTCATCGCCTGCAGCGCCATGGACTTGCGCTGCCCGGTGGTGCGCTGGGTAGCCACATCGAAGACGCGGATCGATTCCAGCGTATCGCCGAAGAAATCGAGCCTCAGCGCCTCGGTCCAGCCGGGTGCGAAAAGGTCAAGGATGCCGCCGCGCACGGCGAACTCGCCGATGCCGCGTACCGTCGGCACCCGCTCGAAGCCCGATGCCTCCAGCCGCGACACCAGCGCGTTCATATCGATCTGGTTGCCAGGTTTGGCGTGAAAGGTCTGTGCCTCGACAAGGTCCGCGGGCGGGATGCGCTGGAGCAGCGCATTGGCGGTGGTGAGAATGACGGCGCGATGCGGCTTCCTCGCCAGCGCGATCATGGCGGCGAGCGCGTCGAGCCGCCGGGCGGCCGCGTCCGAACCGGGCGAGACGCGGTCATAGGGCAGGCAGTCCCAGGCGGGCAGTTCCAGCACCGGCAGGCCGGGAGCGGCAAAGGCCAGCGCCTCTGTGATTGCCGGCAGGCGCTGCCCGTCGCGCGCCACGAACAGCACGGGCTTGTCGGGCGCGATTTCGTGCGCCGCCTGCACCAGCGCGAAGGCTTCATAGCCGTCGGCGACGCCGTCGACGATGAACTGGCCGGCGCGGCCTTTCGGCAAGCCGATGGTGGGAATGAGGCTCATGGAAACGTTCTTCAAAAGGTCATTGTCCGGCGTGAAGCCACGATTTTTTGCAGGACCGCACAATCGATGTCGGCGGGAACAGGACGTTCGCCGGTGATCAAGGGCAGGAATTCGGTGTCGGGAATATCGAGGAGCTTTTCATATTGGTCGATTTCGTCGCCGGTCAAGGCGCCGATCTCGGCATCGGCGAAAGTGCCGAGGATAAGGTCCATCTCGCGCATGCCACGGTGCCAGGAGCGGAACAAGAGCTTGCGGCGGCGGGCGTCGAGCCCCTCGCTTGATCGTTTCGTTCCCGTCATTGTGCCGCATCCTCACTTGCTGCGGCGCATATAGCGTGGATAGAAGGGGCTGTCAGCCTTGCGCTGCAGCCGTCGCGACATAAGCTGACATCATGCGTCCTTCCATCCTCGACCCCCTTTTCGTCCCGATCACGTCGCTCGCGGGTGTCGGGCCGAAGGTCGGCGCGCTGATCGAAAAGGTCGTCGCGGCCGATCTCGGCGATCGGGCGGCGCGTGCCGGCGATCTTCTGTTCGTGCTGCCGCATACCGTCATCGACCGTCGCAGCCGGCCGGGCATTGCCGGCTCGGCCGAAGGCGCCATCGTAACGCTAGACCTGCGCATCGACCGCCACCAGCCGCCGCCGCGCGGCAACAGGTCGGTGCCTTACCGGGTCTACGCCCATGACGATACCGGCGAAGTGGCGCTGACCTTCTTCCACGCCCACGCTGCCTATCTGGAAAAATCGATGCCGGTTGGCGAGCATGTCGTGGTTTCCGGCCGCATGGAATGGTTCAACGGGCGCCCGACCATGGTCCATCCGGATCATATTGCCTTGGCCGGCGACGCCGAAAACCTGCCGCTGGTCGAGCCGGTCTATCCCCTCACGGCAGGACTGTCCGGCAAGGTGCTGCGCCGCGCCATCGGCCAGGCGCTCGGCCGTCTGCCGGAGCTGCCCGAGTGGCAGGATGGGGCTTTCATGCGCCGCCAGAGTTTCCCGTCTTTCGGTGACGCGCTGGCCCGCATCCATCATCCCGCAGACCCGATCGATGTCGCCATCGAAGGCGCCGCATGGCGGCGTCTTGCCTATGACGAGTTGCTGGCGGGCCAGGTGTCGCTGGCCCTGGTCCGGTCGAGGGTCCGCAGGCTGTCCGGCCGGCCACTCACCGGCGACGGCCGGATCGTCGAGAAGCTGCGCGCGGTCCTGCCTTATTCGTTGACCGCGTCCCAGGAATTCGCGCTCGCCGAAATCAATGCCGACCTCGCCGACCCCGAACGCATGCTGCGCCTCCTGCAGGGCGATGTCGGCTCCGGCAAGACGGTCGTCGCGCTGCTGGCCATGGCGCGTGCCGTCGAGGCTGGCGGCCAGGCTGCCCTGATGGCGCCGACAGAGATCCTGGCGCGCCAGCATCTGGCGACGATCGCCCCTTTGGCGGAACAGGCAGGCATGCGCACGGCGATCCTCACCGGTCGCGAAAAGGGCCGCGAGCGCACCGAAACGCTGGCGGGGCTGGCCAGCGGCGAGATCGACATCGTCATCGGCACCCACGCGCTGTTTCAGGAAACGGTGGCATTCCACGACCTGGTCCTTGCCGTCGTGGACGAGCAGCACCGCTTCGGCGTCCACCAGCGGCTTGCCATCACCGCCAAGGGCGACGCGCCGGACATGCTGGTGATGACGGCAACCCCAATCCCGCGCACGCTGGTGCTGACCGCCTTCGGCGACATGGACGTCTCCAAGCTTACGGAAAAGCCCGCCGGCCGGCAGCCGATCCGCACCGTCACGCTGCCGCTTGAGCGGCTCGACGAGCTCGTCGATCGCATGGTGGAAGCGGTGGCCGGCGGCCAGAAAATCTACTGGATATGCCCGCTTGTGGAAGAATCCGAAGAGATAAAGCTGATGTCGGCCGAAGACCGCTTTGCTTCCTTGAAGCCCCTGTTCGGCGACCGGATCGGCCTTGTCCACGGCCGCATGAAGGGCGCCGAGAAGGACGAAGCGATGCGCGCCTTCAAACAGGGCGAGACACGTATCCTGATTGCCACAACCGTCATCGAGGTCGGCGTCGACGTGCCGGACGCCACCATCATGGTCATCGAACATGCCGAACGTTTCGGCCTCGCCCAGCTGCACCAGTTGCGCGGCCGCGTCGGGCGCGGCGACAAGCCTTCGTCCTGTGTGCTGCTCTACAAGGATCCGCTCGGCGAAACGGCCAAGCGGCGCCTGTCGGTGATGCGCGAGACCGAGGATGGCTTCGTGATCGCCGAGGAGGACCTAAAGCTGCGCGGCGAAGGCGAATTGCTTGGCACCCGTCAGTCCGGCACGCCGGGCTTCCAGGTCGCGCGCATCGAGGCGCATGCGGACCTGCTTGAAGCGGCCCGCGATGACGCAAGGCTGATCCTGTCACGCGATCCGGACCTGCAGACCGAGCGCGGCGAAGCGCTGCGCCTGCTGCTCTACTTGTTCGGCCGCGACGAGGCGGTGCGGCTCCTGCGGGCGGGATAAGGCCCGAGCGGCGGATTGGCCAGGGTGCCCGTGACCGGCTCGCCATTCAGCGTCACCAGCTTCGTTTTCACCTCCGGCGCCACCAGCCCGGCCGAGACGATCAGCTTGGCGCCATCCTCGATCGTCATGTCGAGCAGCACGATGTCCGACTTCGGCACATACATCAGGAAGCCCGTCGTCGGATTAGGCGTGCAGGGCATGAAGACAGCGGTCAGCGGATCGCCTTCCTGGTCAAGCTTCTGGTTGATCTCGGTTTCCTTCTCGCTGGCCACGAACACCAGCGACCACACCCCCTTGCGCGGATATTCGACCAAGCCGACCTGGCGAAACATGTCGCCTTTGTTCGACAGCACGGTCTCGAAAATCTGCTTCAGCGAGCGATAGATGCCCCGCACCAGCGGCATTCGGCCAAGCAGGCGCTCGCCGAAATTGACGATGGCACGGCCAACGATATTGGCGGTCATGAACCCGATCAGCGTGATCAGGACGAGCGCCACGATCAGTCCGAACCCCGGAACCGGGAACGGCAGGTAGGTATCGGGACTATAGCGTGCCGGAATATAGGGTTTGACCCAGGAATCCACCCAGCCGACGAAGGACCACGCTATATAAGCGGTGATCGCAAGCGGCGCGCAGACGACGAAGCCCGTGAGGAAATAGTTCCTCAGCCGGGTCATGCCGGAGGTCTTGAGAGCATCTGACATGGTTCACCGGGAGCGCTGCCTACAGCGCGACATTAATGAACCGCTAAGCGCTTTGGAACTGCGAAGTTTTTAAAGAGCTCGCTTATGACGTGGCTTTCTGTGTTCCAAATGGAAGCTGCTTCCATTCGCGATTAGCCGAAGCATCCGTCGCTTCGTCATCCACGGGCGAGCAAGGAGCGAAGCTACGCGGCGCAGACCCGAAGATGACGAAAGAAGAGGCCATCGCCAGCTGGACTTCGAAATTACTGGGCGCGAAGCGAACAGGGACAGTGCTACTCCACCGTCACCGATTTCGCCAGATTGCGCGGCTGGTCGACATCGGTACCCATGAACACGGCGGCGAAATAGGCCAGCATCTGGATAGGCAGCGCATAGATGATCGGCGAGATGATTTCCGGCACGTCCGGTAGGATGATCGTGTCCATCGTCTTCACGCTCGCCTGCGCGGCGCCCTTGGCGTCGGTGATCAGGATGATCTTGCCGCCGCGCGCCGCCACTTCCTGCATGTTGGACACGGTCTTCTCGAAAATGCGGTCATGCGGCGCGATGACGATGACCGGCATGTTCTCGTCGATGAGGGCGATCGGCCCGTGCTTCAACTCACCGGCGGCATAGCCTTCGGCGTGAATGTAAGAGATCTCCTTGAGCTTCAGCGCGCCTTCCATGGCGAGTGGGAAATTGGTGTCGCGTCCGAGATAGAGCACGTCCTTGTAGCGCGACAGTTCCCGCGCGATCCGTTCGATCTGCTCTTCGAGTTTGAGCACCTGGTTGGCATAGCGAGGCGCCTCGGAAAGCGCCCGGACCAGCGACTTTTCCTCGTCCCGCGAGATCGTGCCGCGCGCCACGCCTGCCCGGACGGCGAGCGAGGCCAGCACCGACAATTGGCAGGTGAAGGCCTTGGTCGAGGCGACACCGATCTCCGGCCCGGCCAGCGTCGGCAGGATGACGTCGGATTCGCGCGCCATGGTCGATTCCCGCACGTTGACAACGGCGCCGATCTTCATGCCGGCCTTGCGGCAATAACGCAGCGAGGCCAGCGTGTCGGCGGTCTCGCCCGACTGCGAGATGAAGAAGGCGGCGTCGTTCTTCGACAGCGGCATTTCGCGGTAGCGAAATTCGGAGGCGACATCGATGTCCACCGGCAGCCGCGCGTAGCGCTCGAACCAGTATTTGCTGATGAGTCCGGCCAGATAAGCAGTGCCGCAGGCCGAAATCGCCAGCCGGTCGATGGTGGCGAAGTCGAATGGCAGGTCGAGCGGCTTGGAGGCGCCGGAAACAAAATCGACATAATGCGCCAGCGTGTGCGAGATCACCTCCGGCTGCTCATGGATTTCCTTCTCCATGAAGTGACGGCGATTCCCCTTGTCGACCATGAAGCTGGTCGAGAGCGACTGCTGGCGCTTGCGGTCGACCTTTTTGCCGTCGATGTCGAAGATGGCGACGCCGCTGCGGCGCACCACCGCCCAGTCGCCGTCTTCCAGATAGGTGATCGAATTGGTGAAAGGGGCAAGCGCGATGGCGTCGGAGCCCAGGAACATCTCGCCATCTCCATGGCCGACCGCCAGCGGCGGGCCGTTGCGGGCGCCGACGATGAGGTCCTCGTCGCCCGTGAACATGATAGCCAGCGCAAAGGCGCCTTCCAGCCGCTTGAGCGCCTTGTGCGCGGCATCGACCGGTTTCAAGCCTTTGGCGACTTCCCGCGCCATCAGATGCGCGACAACCTCGGTATCGGTCTGCGACGAGAAGGAATAGCCGTCGCGGATCAATTCGTCGCGCAGCTCGGCGAAATTCTCGATGATGCCATTGTGGACGATGGCGACACCATTGGAGAAATGCGGATGCGCGTTGGTCTCGTTCGGGACGCCATGCGTGGCCCAGCGGGTGTGACCGATGCCGATCGTGCCGTCGAGCGGCTCGTCCTTCAGCCGGCGTTCGAGATTGACGAGCTTGCCTTCAGCGCGGCGGCGGCCAAGCGCCCCCCTCTCTATGGTGGCAACGCCGGCCGAATCGTAGCCGCGATATTCAAGCCGCTTCAGCGCATCGACGATGAGCGGCGCAACCTGCGAATGGCCGACAATTCCAACGATACCGCACATGCAGACGTCCCCAATTTCCCGCAGAAGCCGGCGCTATCTACGGATTGCCGGGCTGCCGCGAAAGTCACTTTGCGTTTCGTTCCGTGTAATGGGAACAGTCTCGTACGCATGCATCATGACACAGGGCACTTGCAATCCAGTTACTGCAATCGTTCAGTTTTTGAAGACTGGGTTTACCTCTTTTTGGCAGCGGCGGCCGACGCGAAGCGTTCGCGCAATTCCTTGCCTTTGCCGGGGATCGTCTTCTGGCGGGCGCGGCCGAAGGCCAGCGCATCGTCGGGCACGCTTTCGGTGATGACGCTGCCCGAGGCGATATAGCCGCCATTGCCGATGGTGACCGGAGCCACAAGTGAGGAATTCGAGCCGACGAAGGCGCCCTCGCCGATATCGGTGAAGTGCTTCAGATAGCCATCATAATTGCAGGTGATCGTGCCGGCGCCGATATTGGCGCCTGCTCCCACCCGTGCGTCGCCGATATAGGTCAGATGGTTGACCTTGGCGCCCTCCTCGATGACGGCCTGCTTGACCTCGCAGAAATTGCCGACCTTGGCCTTCTGCTTGAGGTCCGCGCCCGGCCGCAGCCGCGCGAAGGGGCCGACATCGCAATGGGCGGCGACGATGGCGCCCTCGATATGGCTGAAGGCGTGGATCCTGGCGCCGCCAGCAATCTTCACGCCCGGGCCGAACCAGACGTTCGGCTCGACAATGGTGTCGGCGCCGATCTCGGTGTCGTGCGAGAAGAAAACGGTCTCCGGCGCGATCAGCGTCACGCCCGAAAGCATCGCCTCCTGCCGGCGGCGTGCCTGCCAGATGCCTTCGGCTTGCGCCAGCTCGGCGCGGTTGTTGATGCCAAGTGCATTCTCGAAGCTGGCTTCGGTGGCGACGACATCGAGGCCCTGCGCGCCGGCGATCTCGACTATATCGGTCAGATAATACTCGCCCTTGGCGTTCTTGTTGCCGACGGCATCGAGCAGTTTCAGCGCCTGGCCGCCGGCAATCGCCATCAGCCCGCCATTGCAGAAGGTGATCTTCTTCTCCTCGTCGGAGCAGTCCTTTTCCTCGCGGATGGCGACGAGCTTGCCACCTTTTTCGATCAGGCGGCCATAGCCGGTAGGGTTTGCCGTGCGAAAGCCGATGACAACGACGGCAGCACCTTGCGCCAGCTTCAGGCGCGCCGCCGTCAGCGCGTCCGGATCGATCAGCGGCGTATCGCCGAACATGACGAGGACATCGTCGTAACCCTTTGATATCGCAGCGCGCGCGGCAAGCACCGCATGCGCGGTGCCGAGTCGCTTTTCCTGCACGAAAGCCTCTGCCTTCGGCGCGAATTTCTGCGCCGCCTTGCGCATCTCCTCGGCGCCGTGGCCTATCACCAGCGCGAGGTCGCCGGCACCCGCCGCCTCGGCCGCCTTGACGACATGCGCGACCATCGGCAGGCCGGCGATCTGGTGCAGCACCTTGGGCAGCGCGCTCTTCATGCGCGTGCCTTCACCGGCGGCGAGGATGATGGACAGGCATGTTCTCTGGCTCATGGAAGACATCCATAGGAAAAGCGTTGGGAATCAAATCATGCTAGCAGCGGCGCCATGCTGCACCAATGCGGTTAAATTCCGGTGAGATGGTTGAGCGACTGACTTTTAATCAGTAGGCGCACCGTCTGTTGCTTTCCTTACCCCAGGCGACCCAGCACCGGAAAATTCTCCAGCAGCCAATAAGATACGGTCTGCACGCCGCCGGTGAGGAAAAACACGCCGGCGACGACCAGCAATGCGCCGATCGCCTTCTCCACGCGGCCGAGATGGACGCGGAATTTGCCGAGGAAACGCATGAAGGCGCCGGAAAACAGCGCCGCGATCAGGAACGGAATGCCGAGGCCGAGCGAATAGGCGGCAAGCAGCAATGCGCCCTCGCCCACCGTCTCGCGGCCGCCGGCCAGCGTCAGGATCGGCCCCAGCACCGGGCCAATGCACGGCGTCCAGCCGAAAGCGAAGGCCAGCCCCATGACATAGGCTGCGACAGTGCTCGCGGGTTTGCCCTGCGACTGGAAGCGCGCCTCGCGCGACAAAAGCGGAATGCGCAGGATGCCGAGGAAATTCAGGCCCATCAGGATGATCAGCACGCCAGCGCCCATCGCCAGCGGCTCCTGCCACACGCGCAGGAGGCGGCCAATGGTCGAGGCGCCGGCGCCCAGCGCGACGAACACGGTCGAGAAGCCGAGCACGAACGCAATCGAGGAATAAAGCAGCGCGGTGCGGGCGCCGGCTTTGGCTGCCGCTCCGGCATTGCCGCGAAAATCGTCGACCGACACGCCAGCCATGTAGCAGAGATAGGGCGGCACCAGCGGCAGCACGCAAGGTGACAGGAACGAGATCGCCCCCGCCCCGACCGCGCTGACATAGCCGATATCCAACGCCATTCCAAAGGCTCCAATTGTTCTGGCGACGATATAGCGGCACGCGGGTTCGTCCGCCAATCACCATCGTGTGGCAAGTCATCGCGGGCGGGAAGAAAGCAACCGCGTATTGCGTTGATACAACGAGACCGCGACTTTCCGCGCGTCTCCAGATATCAGCCAGGGAGATTTCCATGAAAATTATAACCGCAGGGCTGGCCGGACTCCTGCTCAGCACCGCCGCCTCCTTTGCCGCCGAGGCGTGGAAGGAAGCTGAGGTCAACGGCACCAAGATCTATACCGATGCCAATGGCATGACGCTCTACACCTATGACAAGGATGAGAAGGGCAAGACCAACTGCTACGACAAATGCGCCACAAACTGGCCGCCGCTGAAGGCCGAGGCCGGCGCCAAGGCGGACGATGAATGGACCGTCGTCGACCGCACCGACGGCACCAAGATGTGGGCCTATGACGGCAAGCCCGTCTACACCTTCATCAAGGACAAGAAGGCCGGCGATGTGTCCGGTGACGGCGTCGGCGGCGTCTGGCATATCGTCAAGGCCGACTGAGGCAGCCGGCTTAACTTCGACGTGCTGCCGGGCGTGCCTCCACGCCTGGCAGCATGCATCAGTAGCGCTGGCGCGGCATTTGGCTCAATCCACAGGGTCGCCGGCGACTCATCGGCGCCAATATGAGCCGCCCCTCACCGCTCCAGCCATTTGTCTTAGTTACCCCTCAACAATGTGATCTTCTCCATACACTCTTAGAGTGTATTGCTGTCGGCATTCTTGCAATTTGGCCGCTTCCCCTTGACCGGATGCAAAAGCGCGGCCATGTGAGCGACGAACACAACCGAGATTTCGTCGCGCGCAGCGGAATTCTTCTGCCGCATCACAGCTGATATGAGCCCTCATGGACGTCGTCGTCGTCGAATCGCCGGCCAAGGCGAAGACAATCAACAAATACCTCGGCAGGAACTACAAGGTCCTGGCTTCGTTCGGCCATGTCCGTGATTTGCCGGCCAAGGACGGCTCGGTGCGACCCGACGAGGATTTCGCCATGTCCTGGGCGGTCGACACGGCCTCCGGCAAGCGCCTCGCCGACATCGCCAAGGCGGTCAAGGACGCCGACGGCCTGATCCTCGCCACCGACCCGGACCGCGAGGGCGAAGCTATTTCCTGGCACGTGCTGGAAGTCTTGCGGCAGAAGCGCGCGCTGAAGGACAAGCCGGTCAGCCGCGTCGTCTTCAACGCCATCACCAAGAGCTCGGTGCTCGAGGCGATGGCCAATCCGCGCCAGATCGATGCGCCGCTGGTCGACGCCTATCTCGCCCGCCGGGCGCTCGACTATCTCGTCGGCTTCACGCTCTCGCCGGTGCTGTGGCGCAAGCTCCCGGGAGCCCGTTCCGCCGGCCGCGTGCAGTCGGTCGCCTTGCGGCTGGTCTGCGACCGCGAATCCGAGATCGAACGCTTCATCCGCGAGGAATATTGGCAGATCGCTGCCATCCTCGGCACGCCGCGCAACGAGACTTTCGAGGCGCGCCTGACCGCTTTCGAGCGCAAGAAATTGCAAAAGCTCGACATCGCCAACAAGGCGCAGGCCGACGACATCAAGGCCATGCTCGAGGGCGCCGCCTTCAAGGCGCTGTCCGTCGAGGCAAAACCCACCAAGCGCAATCCAGGCCCGCCCTTCACCACCTCGACATTGCAGCAGGCCGCCTCGTCTGGGCTCGGCTTTTCGGCCAACCGCACGATGCAGGTGGCGCAGCGCCTCTATGAGGGAATGGAGATCGGCGGCGAAACCACCGGCCTGATCACCTATATGCGAACCGACGGCGTGCAGATGGCTCCCGAGGCGATCTCGGCCGCACGCGATGCGATCGCCAAGGAATTCGGCCCGAAATACCTGCCGGAAAAGCCGCGGCTGTACACGACCAAGGCCAAGAACGCCCAGGAAGCGCACGAAGCGATCCGCCCGACAGATTTCATGCGCACGCCGGCATCGGTCAGGCAATATCTCGATGCCGACCAGATGCGGCTCTACGAATTGATCTGGAAACGCGCCATCGCCAGCCAGATGCAGCCCGCCGAGATCGAGCGCACCACGGTCGAGATCGAGGCGGTCAACGGCGCGCGCACGGCCGAGTTGCGCGCCGTCGGTTCAGTCGTGCGCTTCGATGGTTTCATCGCCGCCTATACCGACCAGAAGGACGATGATTCCGAGGATGAGGAAAACCGCCGCCTGCCCGAAATCCGTGCCGGCGAGCAGCTTTCCCGCCAGGCGATCAACGCCACCCAGCATACGACCGAGCCGCCGCCGCGCTATTCCGAAGCTTCGTTGATCAAGAAGCTGGAGGAGCTCGGCATCGGCCGGCCGTCGACCTATACGGCGATCCTGAAGACGCTCGAGGACCGCGACTATGTCACCATCGACAAGCGCCGGCTGGTGCCGCAGGCAAAGGGCCGGCTGCTGTCGGCCTTCCTGGAAAGCTTCTTTGAGCGTTATGTCGAATATGACTTCACCGCATCGCTCGAAGAAAAGCTCGACGAGATCTCCGACGGCAAGCTCGCCTGGAAGGACGTTCTGCGCGATTTCTGGAAGGATTTTTCCGGCGCCGTCGCCGACATCAAGGAACTGCGTGTCACCGACGTGCTCGATGCGCTCAACGAGGAACTGGCGCCGCTGGTTTTCCCCGCCCGCGAGGACGGCTCCAATCCGCGCATCTGCCCCAAATGCGGCACCGGCAATTTGTCGCTGAAGCTCGGCAAGTTCGGCGCCTTCGTCGGCTGCTCGAACTATCCCGAATGCTCCTTCACCCGCCAGCTCGGCGACGCCGCCAATCCCAATGGCGAGAATGGCGGCGGCGAAGACGGCACCAAAGTGCTCGGCAAGGATCCCTACACGGCCGAGGAGATCACGCTGCGCAGCGGCCGCTTCGGACCCTACATCCAGCGTGGCGACGGCAAGGAGGCCAAGCGTTCCAGCTTGCCCAAGGGCTGGACGCCCGATTCGATCGACCATGAGAAGGCGCTTGCCTTGCTTTCCCTGCCGCGGGATGTCGGCAAGCATCCGGAAACCGGCAAGATGATCTCGGCCGGGCTCGGCCGCTACGGGCCTTTCGTGCTGCATGACGGCACCTACGCCAATCTCGACAGCATCGAGGATGTGTTCTCGATCGGCCTCAACCGCGCCGTTTCGGTGATCGCCGAAAAGCAGTTGAAGGGCAAGGGCGGCCGCAATGGCGGCACTGCGGCAGCCCTCAAGGAGCTTGGCGAACATCCCGACGGCGGCGGCAAGATCGTCGTGCGCGACGGCAAATACGGGCCTTATGTCAATTTCGGCAAGGTCAATGCCACGCTGCCCAAGGGCAAGGATCCGCAATCGGTGACGATGGAGGATGCGCTGGCGCTGATCGCCGAGAAGGAAGCCAAGGGCGGCGGCGGCAAGAAGCCCTTCCGCAAAGCGGCGGCGGCCAAGGCGCCCGCTACCAAGAAGACGGCGGCCAAGAAGCCTGCCGCCAAGAAAAAGGGATAGAACGGCGTGGCGCGCAGGATCTCCGCAAGAACCCACGGCGACCCGCGCACCGCCGACACAACGGCCAAGGTCAAGGGCGATTACAGGCCCTCGCGTGACGAAATCCTGCGCTACATCGCCGAAAATCCGGATCGCGCTGGAAAACGCGACATCGCCAAGGCGTTCGCGCTGCGCGGCCCGGACCGCATCTGGCTGAAGGATCTCCTGCGCGACCTGCAGGACGAAGGCGTCCTGACCAAGGAGCGTAAGCGCCTGGCCCGCGTTGGCGCCCTGCCCCATGTCACGGTGCTCGACATTTTCGACCGCGACGCCGACGGCGTGCTGCTGGCGCGTCCCACCGAACACACCGCCAATGGACCGCCCCCCATCGTTTCCATCCGCTTGTCGCGCAGCGGCGGCGGACCGGCGCCGGGCATCGGCGACCGCGTGCTGGCCAAGACCTTTCCCGCCGACGACACAAACGTCGCCTTGGGCGGCCCGGCCTACACAGGGCGGGTGATGAAGATATTCGAGAAGCGCACGGATGCCGTTCTCGGTGTCTTTCGCGTGCTTCAGGACGGCAGTTTCCGCATCGAGCCGGTGGAGCGCCGGCAACCCGAACTGATCGTCGACAAGGAATTCCAGAACGGCGCCAAGAACGGCGATCTTGTCGAGGTCGAGCCCGCGCGGGCCTCGCGCTATGGCTTGCCGAGAGCAAAAGTACTCAACGTGCTGGGCTCGCTGACCAGCGAAAAGGCGGTCTCGATGATCGCCATCCACGCGCATGACATTCCGCATGTCTTCCCGGCCGACGTCATCGCCGAAGCCGAAACCATCAAGCCTGCGACGATGGCCAACCGCGAGGACTGGCGCGACCTGCCGCTGGTCACCATCGACCCGGCCGATGCCAAGGACCACGACGACGCGGTGTTTGCCACGCCCGATGTCGATGAGAAGAACCCCGGCGGCGTGGTCATCACGGTCGCCATCGCCGACGTGGCTGCTTACGTCCGCTACGGCACGGCACTCGACCGCGAAGCGCTGAAACGCGGCAACTCGGTCTATTTCCCCGACCGCGTCGTGCCGATGCTGCCCGAGCGCATCTCCAACGATCTCTGCTCGCTGCGCGAAGGCCAGGATCGCCCGGCGCTAGCCGTGCGCATGACCTTCTCGGCGGACGGGCGCAAGATCAGGCATTCCTTCCATCGCGTGATGATGAAATCGGCGGCCAAGCTCGCCTATCCACAGGCGCAGGCGGCGATCGACGGTATGCCTGACGACAAGACCGGCCCGATCCTCGACATGGTGCTGAAGCCGCTATGGGATGCCTATGCGATTCTCAAGCGCGGACGCGATGGCCGCCAGCCGCTGGAGCTCGACCTGCCGGAGCGTAAGATCCTGCTGAAAGAGGACGGCACCGTCGATCGCGTGGTCGTGCCGGAACGGCTCGACGCCCACAAGCTCATCGAAGAATTCATGATCCAGGCCAATGTCGCCGCCGCCGAGACGCTCGAGGCGAAGAAGCAGGCGCTGGTCTACCGCACCCACGACGCCCCCTCGCTGGCCAAGCAGGAATCGCTGCGCGAATTTCTGCAGACACTGGGCCTGTCGCTGGCGCGCGGCGCGCAGATGCGGCCCGCCCAGTTCAACGGCATTCTCGAGCGCGTGCGTGGCGCCGACAATGAAGGCCTGGTCAACGAGGTGGTGCTGCGCTCGCAAAGCCAGGCCGAATATTCGCCCAAGAACATCGGCCATTTCGGCCTCAACCTCAGGCGCTACGCGCATTTCACCTCGCCGATCCGCCGCTACGCCGACCTCATCGTGCACCGCGGGCTTATCGCCGCACTCGGCCTTGGCCCGGGCGGCCTGACGCAGGAGGAGGAAGCGCGGCTCGAGGATGTTTCGGTGCTGATTTCCGGCACAGAACGCCGTGCAATGGCGGCCGAACGCGACACGGTCGACCGGCTGATATCAGCCTATCTCGCCGAGCGCATCGACGACCGTTTCGACGCCCGCATTTCGGGCGTCACCAAATCGGGACTATTTGTCCAATTGCCGCAGTATGGCGCGGATGGTTTCATCCCTGTGTCAACTCTGGGCGGCGATTACTATATATACGACGAAACGGCCCGCTCGCTCTACGGAGAACGCTCGGGCAAGGGTTATCAGTTGGCGGACCGTGTCGAGGTCCGTCTCGTCGAGGTGGCGCCGATGGCCGGCGCGATGCGCTTTGAGATGTTGACCGACCCGAAGCCCCTGCCTGGCTCCGTCAGGTCGTTTCACAAGGCAAAAGGCCGCGCCCGTGCGTCACAATCGCGCCCAGGCTCGCGCGGCAGGAGACGATGATGGCAAGAGGCACGGAAGAACAGGTTTTCGGCGGCGAACATCACTCGGGCCGGATCGCGCGACCGCTGTGGACGGCGATGAAGCGCGGCATGCTCGGCCGCTGCCCGCATTGCGGCGAAGGCAAGCTGTTTCGCGGTTTCACCAAGACCGTCGAGACATGCAGCGTGTGCGGCGAGGAGATGCACCACCACCGGGCCGACGACCTGCCCGCCTATCTGGTCATCGTCATCGTCGGCCACATCGTGCTCGGCGCCTTCATGGGCGTGGAGGCGACGTCGACCCTTTCCACCTGGCAGCACATCGCGATCTGGGTGCCGTTGACGATCCTGCTGTCGGTTGCACTGCTGCAACCGGTGAAAGGAGCCGTCATCGGATTGCAATGGGCGTTCTATATGCACGGTTTTGCTGCCGAACACGACGTGGCTGAACCCCACCCCGGTGCCTGAGGTGTTGGCTGGCGCAACATGCCAACCGTCAAGGCTACTTTCGCATGCAAGACGTTTCCGCTAGGTCCTGCGCATGGAAGGAATGACCAAGGCGGACGTCGACAGGCTCGACAAGGGTCTGGCCACGCATGGCGGCCGGGCGATTCGTCCACGCGATGCCGCGACCCTGATCCTGCTCGACGGCAAGGCCAACGACTTGCGGGTCTTGATGGGTCGCCGTCATGCCGGTCACGCCTTCATGCCGGGCAAGTTCGTGTTTCCCGGCGGCCGTACCGACCCGGCAGACAGCCGCATCCCCACCGCCACCGCGCTGCATCCCGAGCAGGAAGCAAAGCTCATCGCCGGCCCCGGCCGCACCAGCGAGGCGCGTGCCCGCGCCATCGCCTTGTCGGCCATCCGCGAGACCTATGAGGAAGCCGGGCTGCTGATCGGTCGCAAAGGCGCCTTCGCCACCGCAAGGGCCGATTGGCAAGGCTTCGCCGAACACAGCGTGCAACCCTCCCTGGACATGCTGCGCTTCATTGCGCGCGCCATCACCCCGCCCAACCGGGTGCGCCGCTTCGACACCCGCTTCTTCTGCGCCTGGCGCGGCGACGTCGCGGTCGAACTGCCGGGTGGCGGCCCGACCAACGAACTCGAGGAACTGGTCTGGCTGCCGCTTGCCAAGGCCAGAGAAGCCGACATTCCCGACATCACCCGGATGATCCTGGACGAGCTGGAAAGCCGCCTCGCCCATGATCCGCTGTTGCGCCCGGGCGGTCCCGTGGCCTTCTACCGGCTTGTCCGCAACCGCTTCACCCGCGAAATTCTGTAGATCATCGAGTATTCAGACATAACATGACGGTCGATACCCAACCAAAGGGCGACGAGCGCGTACACTGGCTGCCGATGGTGGCGGCGATCTCGTCGATCAGCGTCGTCGGCATCGCCATCGGCCTCGGCATGCCGCTGCTCAGCGTCATCCTGGAAACGCGCGGTCATTCGGCCTCGATGATCGGCCTCAATACGGCCGTCGCCGGCCTGGCCTCGATCGCCGGCGCCCCGCTGGCCACGCCGCTCGCCATGCGCTTCGGCGTTGCCTGGACGATGATCGCCATGATTGCCGCCGGTGCGCTGGCCTTCGTCGGCTTCCACTTCGCACCCGATTTCTGGATGTGGTTTCCGCTGCGCATAGTGCTGCACATCGCGCTGACGGTGCTGTTCATCCTGTCGGAATTCTGGATCAGCACCTCGGCGCCACCGCACCGGCGAGGCCTTGTGCTCGGCATCTACGCCACCGTTCTGTCGCTCGGCTTTGCCGCGGGACCGTGGCTGTTCGCCCATCTCGGCAGTTCCGGCTTCAGGCCGTTCGGCGTCATCATCGCCTTGGTGACGCTGGCGGCGATACCGGTGCTGGCCGCGCGCAACGAAAGCCCCGCCATCGTGGCGGAGAGTGAAACCAGCCACTTCCTGCGCTACATCTGGCTGGTGCCGACCGCCACCTTCGCCGTGCTGGTGTTCGGCGCCGTCGAGACCGGCGGTTTCGCCCTGTTCCCGGTCTATGGCAGCCGGATCGGCTACTCCGAGGCCGATGCAGCGTTGCTGCTGACCATGATCGGGCTCGGCAACGTGCTGTTACAGATCCCCATCGGCATGATCAGCGACCGCGTTTCGGACCGGCGCCATCTGCTGCTCGCCTGTGCCATCGTCGGCCTCGCCGGCACGGTGTTCATGCCTTTCTTTGCCACGAACTGGCATTTGATGGCGGCCCTTCTCTTCGTCTGGGGCGGTGTCGTCGCGGCCATGTACACGATCGGCCTCGCCCATCTCGGTTCGCAACTGTCCGGCCATGAACTGGCATCGGCAAACGCCGCCTTCGTGCTGTGCTACGGCGTCGGCATGGTGCTGGG
Organism: Mesorhizobium sp. CA13; assembly: GCF_020165235.1. Lineage (NCBI taxonomy): Bacteria > Pseudomonadati > Pseudomonadota > Alphaproteobacteria > Hyphomicrobiales > Phyllobacteriaceae > Mesorhizobium > Mesorhizobium sp. CA13. The sequence continues at coordinate 432,534 of NZ_JAIUHS010000004.1, forward strand.
CCCGCAGGCGATCGGCATCGGCATGGACAGTTTCGGGCCCTCCGGATTCGGCTGGTCGCTCGGCCTGTTCTTCGGCGCCTATATCGCCCTGGTCTGCTTCAGGCTCGTCCGCAAGATCCTGCTGTAGCACCCCGCAGTCGAGTGCCCTTATCCGCCGCGCCGCGGCAGATGCTGACAGAACCGTGTCAGGAGCGTCCGGTTAAAAGAGTGTCCCCTGATACCCGAAGTTGAGGACACTGCCATGATCGACAGCGGCTTTGAGACCACATCACTGCGAATGACGCTTCTGCTGCTTGTAACCTTCCAGGCTCCGGCCTCGGACGTGGACCGCATCATGGATGCGGTGGTTGCGATCGCCCCGCTGGTCATGGGCAAATATGATCGAAACGCCTACCAGTCGGCGCATGGCATCGAGCGCTACCGGCCACTTGACGGCGCGGCCGCCGGCGCGGAGACCGAATTGCGGCGGCGCCCCGGGACGGTCGAGGTTTCGTTCGAACTGCCCGATGACCAGGAATTGGCGGCGCGCGTCGTCGAAGCGATCTTCCAGGCTCACAGCTACCAGGAGCCGGTGATCCGCATTCAGCCGGTCCTTGCCAGCCGTTCCAAGGGGCTGGACGACCGCGCCAACCCGAATCGCTGGTGGAACACCACGGGAGATTGGAAGAAAACCATCGTTCTGGAGGCGGAACACGTGTGAATGCCGACAGGCATTGGCTTCCGTGACGGCCGCAAGGACGCGCCCGGGCGTAGGTAGCTAATCAAGTGTCCGGTTTGGTGATACGCTGTCCGCTTCACCCTAGCCTCCGGTTGCTGGCGACAAAACCGGACAATTCACGTGGCACCTAATCCGGACAACTCATGTGCTTACGACACAAGGGCGCGCCGGGCTTGACTTTCCGGGCGCGTTCTTTATGTGTCGCGGCAAGTTTCCCGCGTCCGGGTGTTTTCCCGTGCTCCAGCGGCCAAAACCCCACGAACAAACGGACTGATACCATGGCCAAAGCCGCAAACATCAAGATCAAGCTTCTGTCCACCGCCGACACCGGTTTCTTCTACGTGACCAGCAAGAACAGCCGCACCAAGACGGACAAGCTGTCGTTCCGCAAATACGACCCGGTCGCCAAGAAGCACGTCGAGTTCAAGGAAACCAAGATCAAGTAATCTGGTTTTCCAGGAGAATGCAAAAACGCCGCCCCATCGGGCGGCTTTTTTGCATTCAATATGGTCTTGGCCGCCCGGCAGGCGGGACCCCTACCCTATCCGGTCGCCGCTTTTCGGGTCGAAAACATGTAGTGCCGCCGGATCGGCCGATAGCCGCACCGTCTCGCCAGGCTTCACGCCGGCGCGGCCCATGGCGAACGCGCAAAGCTGCTGGCCGGCCAGCTTGACGTAGAACTGCGTCGAAAGGCCGAGCGGCTCGACCACCACGACTTCGCCTCGCAGCGTGCCGTCATCCGCCAGCCTTATATGCTCAGGCCGCAAGCCGACGGTAACCGCATCGCCTTCCCTGAGCGGCAGGCTATCCGGCAATCGCAGTTTCTGGCCATCGGACAGCACGGCATCCGTCACGCCACCCTTTTCGACACTTGCCGGCAGGAAATTCATGCCGGGCGAGCCGATGAATCCGGCGACGAACATATTGGCCGGGCGATCGTAGAGGTCGAGCGGCGCGCCGACCTGCTGGACGACGCCGTCATGCATGACGACGATGCGATCGGCCATGGTCATGGCTTCGATCTGGTCATGCGTGACATAGACGGACGTGGTCTTCAGTTGCTGGTGAAGCGCCTTGATCTCGGCGCGCATGTGCACGCGCAGCTTGGCGTCGAGGTTTGAAAGCGGCTCGTCGAAAAGAAAGACCTTGGGATCGCGCACGATCGCGCGGCCCATGGCGACGCGCTGGCGCTGGCCGCCGGAAAGCTGGCGCGGCAGGCGTTGCAGGAAACTGTCCAGCCCGAGCCGCCTTGCGGCGCCGTCGACACGCGCGTCGATCGCCCGCTTTTCTGCATTCCTCAGCATCAGGCTGAAGCCCATGTTCTTCGACACGTCCATATGCGGATAGAGCGCGTAGGACTGGAACACCATGGCGATGTCGCGGTCCTTCGGCGCGACGTCGTTGACCAGCCGCTCGCCGATACGGATCTCGCCATCGGAAACCTCTTCCAGGCCGGCGATCATGCGCAGAAGCGTCGATTTCCCGCAGCCGGACGGACCGACGAGGACGACGAACTCGCCGTCGGCGATGTCGAGGTCGACCGCGTGCAGCACACGCACGGCGCCATAATCTTTGCGGACCTTTTCCAGCGTAACGGAAGCCATCGATTATCCCTTCACGGCGCCGGCGGTGAGGCCGGTGACGAGATAGCGTTGCAGGAAGCCGAAGAAGATACAGACCGGGATCAGCGCCAGGATCGACGCCGCCATCATCTGCCCCCAGTCTACGGCGAACTTGCCGATGAAGGTCAGCAGGCCGACGGCGAAGGTCTTCTTGTCGTCGCTTGAGATCAGCATCAGCGCGAACAGGAGTTCACTCCAGGCAGCGGTGAAGACAAAGCCGAGCGTGGCGCCCATGCCGGGCAGCGTCAGCGGCACGATCACCCGGCGCATCGCCTGCGCGCGTGTGCAGCCGTCGATCATCGCCGCCTCCTCCAGGTCCTTCGGTATGCCGTCGAAGAAGGACTGCATCAGGAAGGTTGCAAACGCGGTGTTGAAGGCGGTGTAGATGATGATCAGTCCGGTCAGGCTGTTGATCAGACCGATCTGGCCCATCACGCGATAGATCGGTGGAATGACCATGACTAGCGGGAAAGTCTGGGTCAAAAGCAACATCAGCGCCAGTGCCGCCTTGCCGCGAAAGGTGAAGCGCGACATGGCGTAGCCGGCGAGCGTGGCGATGACAGTCACCAGTGCCGCCGTCGAAACCGAGACGATGACGCTGTTGAGGAAATAACGCGGAAAGTCGGTGGCCTCGAGCACGGTGACGAAGTTCTGCAACGTCATCTGCGACGGCCAGAAGCTGATGCCTTCGGAATAGAGAAGCCGTTCCGGTGTAACCGATATCTTCAGGGTCCAGAAGATCGGGAACAGGGCGAAGATCACATAGGCCGCGATCGCCGCATAGAGCCCGACGCCGCCGAAGAAGCGCTGCGAAGATGAGCGTCCCGCGATCATCAGACGTGCCTCACCAGAGAGCGACGGATGGCGATCAACGCAATCGCATAGGCTATGAGCAGGACGAGCAGCAGCACGGCAACCGCCGATGCGTAGCCCTTGTCCAGCGACTTGAAGGCGCTGACATAGATGTAGACCGGCACCGTATTGGTCGACCCGGCCGGCCCGCCCTCGGTCATGACGAAGATCAGGTCGGCGAAAGTGGCGATCCAGATGGTGCGCAGCATCACCGTGATGGCGATGGTCGGCGCCAGGAACGGCAGTGTCACCTTGGTGAAGCGTTGCCAGGGCGAGGCGCCGTCGATCGCCGCCGCCTCATGCAGTTCCGCGGGAATGGATTTCAGTGCCGCCAGCAACGTGATGGCAAAGAACGGGATGCCGAACCAGACATTGGCGACGATCGGCCCCCACATGGCCGTCGCGGGATCGGAGAGAATGTTGGTCGGCTCGGCCTTCAGCCCCAGCGCGAACAGCCAGTGCGGCAGCGGCCCGATGATCGGATTGAACAGCCAGGCCCATGTCAGGCCCGACAGGAAGGACGGCACCGCCCAGGGCAGGAACACCAGCGCTTGCACGAGTTTACGGCCGTGAAACGGCTTGTCGAGCAGCAGCGCCAGGCCAAGGCCGAGGAAGAACTGGAAGAACAGGCTGGAGACCGTCCACCACAGCGTATTGACCAGCGCCTGGCCGAGCACGGCATCCGACAGCATAGCCTGATACTGCCCGAGCCCGACATATTCCGACTTGAAAGCCGAAAACTTACGGAACGAATAGCTGATGCCGATGACCAGCGGCACCAAAAGCACCACGACCAGCAGGATGATCGCCGGGCTTAGATAGAGCCAGGGTTCGGTCGCAGCGTGCGTCAGCCGCTTCTTTCGAGGCTTGCCGGCGGGTCGTATTTCGGAAACGGCATAGGTCATTGGCACTCGCGGTGAAGGGTGGATGCCGGCGTGGCAACAGCACCCTTCTCCCCGTTCAACGGGGAGAAGATGCCGGCAGGCAGATGGGGGGCAGCGCTGAGTTGACGGAACCTGGCGCAGCCTCTCATCCGGCCCTATCGGGCCACCTTCTCCTCGTGAACGAGGAGAAGGGAAGAAAAGCTACTTCTTGTTCTTCGCCATCCAGTCCTGCTGTTCCTTGGTCAGGAAGGCAGCCCATTGGTCGGCAACCTCCTTGGCCGTCTTTTGGCCAAGCAGCACTTCCTGGAAATTCTTGATCGCCACCTGGTCGACGAAATTGCCGAGGTTCTCCAGATGCGTCGGCGGCGTCACCATTTCATATTTGGCGCTGTCGCTGAGCTCGGTGAACCAGCCCTTGAACTGCTCGGTCTTGAAATGGGGATCCTGGTCGGCGCCGTTGTGGATCGGAACGACGCCGACTTCCTTGGCCCATTCGAGATTGTCCTTGGGCGACAAAAGCGTCGCCATCAGCTTCCAGGCGTCGTCCTTGTGCTGGGAATTGGCGAACATCGCCCAACCGGCATAGCCGAGCGTCGGATAGGACTTGCCGCTCGGACCAACGGGGAGCGGCGCCACGGCGAAGTCGTCGGCGCTCATCTTATCGGCGATACCCAGCAGCGCGTCCGGATCCTGGTTGAGCATGGCGCAGGTGCCGGAATAGAAGCCGGTGACGGTTTCGTTGAAACCCCAGCTCACCGCGTCCTTGGGCGCCAAGCCCTGCTTGTACATGTCGGCCAGCATCTGCAGGCCCCTGACCGAGCCCTCCTCGTTGATGGTCGAGGTGCCGTCCTCGTTGAAGTATCCGCCCTTGCCCTGAGCGATGTTCATGAACATGTGCATGCCGTTGAAGGCGCCGGGTCCGCCGCGCAGGCAGTAGCCGTATTTGCCGGGAATGGCGGAGATCTTCTTGGAATCGGCGACGAACTCGTCGAGCGTGGCCGGCGGGCCGTCGAGGCCGGCTTCCTTGAACAGCTTCTTGTTCCAGAACAGCGCGTTCACATAGTAGCCGTACGGGATCATGAACTGGGTGTTGTTGACGGTCGAGCCGAACTGCTTGGCGCGCTCGCCGAGCGTCTTGGCATCGTTCCATTTGGCCATATACGGACCGAGATCCTCAAGCTGGGCATTGTTGGCGTAGAGGCCCATCCAGCGTTCCGGCATCTCGACCACGTCGGGCGTATCGCCTGCCTGCACCATGGTCAGGAACTTTTCGAAAGCCTGGCCCCAGGGCAGCGAGATCAATTCGACCTTGATGCCGGGATTGGCCTTTTCGAATTCGGCGATTTGCTTCTTCAGGAACTCCGTACGCGGCGGGCTGGTGATGACTTCGACCATTTTCAGGGTCGAATCGGCCAGCGCGTCTCCGGCGGAAATCGCCAACCCCGCAACGGTGGCAAGCATGACGGTCAGTTTTTTCATCTTCAAGACTCCCATTTTGAAGCGGCTTGTTATTTTCTGGCTTTTTCGAAGGCCTGCGCCACGTCGGCCCACAGGTCCTCGACATTCTCCAATCCGACATTGAAGCGGATGGTTCGGGGGCTGACGCCGAAGCGCGCCATCGAATTCAGTCCCGGCGTCTGCTCCAGCGACGCCTTGGCCGGCACGACCAGGCTCTCATGGCCGCCCCAGCTCACGCCGATGCGGAAGTATTTCAACGCATCGACGAAGACGGGGATGTCGATATCCTCGGTGACCTCGAAGGAGAACAACCCCGCGTAACCAGCAAGCGTCGCCTTGCCCGGATGGTTCGAATAGGCGGGGTGGTTGACGCGCTCGACATTGCCGTGCGCCTTCAGCCGCTCGGCGATGGCGAGCCCGCTCTTCATGTGGTGCGGCAGGCGCAGCGGCAGCGTGCGCAGCCCGCGCAGCAACAGCCAGGCCTCGAAGGGCGAAAGCTTGCCGCCGAGGTAGGAATAGGTCTGCTCGTTGATGTGCTTGATGTGGGCGGCCGAGCCTGCCACCACGCCGGCGACCGTATCGCTGTGGCCGCCGAGATATTTCGATGCCGAATGCAGCACCAGATCGACGCCATGCGCGATCGGCTTCTGGAACACAGGCGTTGCCCAGGAATTGTCGATCGTGGTGACGATGCCCTGCTCCTTCGCCAGTCGGGTCAGGTGAGCCAGGTCCTGCAGCTCGAACATCATCGAGGTCGGGCTCTCCAGATAAAGCAGCCTGGCGCCCGGAAGTGCCGCCGCAACGGCGTCCGGGTCAGAGCCGTCGACATAATCGACCTTGATGTTGAGCCGCGGCAAAAGCCGCTCGAACAGCCGATAGGCATCACCATAGCAATTGCGCACCGCAACGATGCGCTCGCCGGCGCCGACGAAAGCGAGCACCGTGGCGCTGATCGCCGCCATGCCGCTGGAAAAACCACGCGCAGCCTCAGCCCCTTCGAGGGCCGCAACGCGCGCTTCGAATTCCATCACCGTCGGATTGTCGCCACGCGAATAGATCGGCTGCTTTCGTTTGCCGGCAAAGGTGTCGGCCATCTCGGCATAGTTGGCGAAGGTGAACAGCGAGGTCTGGTAGATCGGCGGCACCACGGCGCCGCCCGGGAAAGGCTCGTCATGCGCCAGAAGCGTCGCCGCCTCGGCAAGATAGTCGTGATCGAAACCTGAGGGATGTTCGTTCATGTCTGGCTCGAAAGTTTGAGTTTGGCCGCGCCGCGCTTCAGGTCGTCCTCGACGGTGGCGATCAGCTTGAGCGCCTCGGCGCGGGCGCCGTGCGGGTCGCGCGCGGCGATGCGCTCGTAAATGGTCCGATGATAGGGAAAGCTGGCGTGGCCGAAGTCGCGCACGCCGAGCGGATGCTCCCAGAAGCGGTGAAACAATTCGTGCATGGCGGCGATGATCTGCTCGAACAGCGGGTTGCCGGAAACCTTGTAGATCGCCTGGTGGAACTCCCAGTCCTCTTCCGAAGACATGCCTTCGCGCGTGCGGAACGCCTGCTCCATGATGTCGAGCTTGCGCTCGATTTCGGCGATGTCGGTCTGGCTCGCGCGTTCGGCGCAAAGGGCGGCGGCTTCCGCCTCCAGCGCGCGGCGGACTTCAAGCGTCCGCATCAGGCTGGTGAAGTCGTTGCCGCCCGCAAGCGTCAGCGGCAGATGCAACATGTCGGGCGAAACGGCTGCCTTGAGATAGGTGCCGCTGCCTTGCCGGCGCTCGACCAGCCCGAGCCCTTCCCAGCGCGTCAGCGCCTCGCGCACCGTGTTGCGGCTGACCCTCAGCCGCTCGGCCAGAATGCGTTCGGTTGGCAGCCGCTCGCCCGGCTGGAGGGCTTCGGCACGAACAAAGCCTACCAACGCCTTCAGCACGGCGTCGTCACGCGCCGTCGTCTGAATAGGTGGCAGGCTGTTTTGATCCATGCGCGTTCCAAGTGGTCCAATGGTCCAACCAATTCCTGCACAGATGGTACCTCCTGTCAATGGGATGTCAGGAGACCTGACGCCGTAAAAGCTCGCAATGCGTGCCAAGCAGACGTTTGCGGCAGGTCTCGCCAGGCCAGCCTCGACCCTGCTACGCCACAGCAGCGGGCGGCCCGAACCAGGTGGTCAGCGCATCGGCCAGTCCCTGTTGGCTTCCGGAACCAACCCATGCCACGTACCCGTCGGGGCGGATCAGCACCGCGTCGGGCCCGGCGACGGCCCCGAGAACTGGCAGCTCCCAGTCGCCGTGATACACGGCGTCGACCTGCTGGACCCGATCCGCCCACGGCTTGATGTCCAGCCTGCCGGGCGTGCCGAGATTGATCAGCACCGGCCGGGCATGGTGCAGCAAGGTAAACAGCCGCGCCGGCCCGCTGGCGGTGAGCAGATCGAGATCGGGCATTCGCCGCCCAAGCAACGAATGCCGCTCGCCCAAGTCGTAACGAACGTCCAGGCCGGACATTTCGGCCGCGATGCGTTTGCGAGGCTCGTCCATGCCGAGCAGTTCGGCAATGGTGTCGCCCAGAGCCTTGGTGCGGTCATCCATGCGCCGAAGCGCGACCTGTGCCATCGTGTTGCGCAACACGCGGGCGGCGACCGGATGACGCTCGGCTTGATAGCTGTCGAGCAGGTTGTCGGGTGATGTCCGCTTGACGACCTGGGCCAGTTTCCACCCCAGGTTGACCGCGTCTTGCACACCGATATTGAGCCCCTGCCCGCCCATCGGAGGATGGACATGCGCCGCGTCGCCGGCCAGCAGGACGCGCCCGACGCGGTAAGCGGCAGCCTGACGCGTCATATCGGTGAACCGCGACATCCAGGTCGGGTTGTGGACGCCGAAATCGGTGCCATAGATAACGGTGAGCGCCTCGCGGAGATCGCCCAATGTCGGTTCACCACCGATGATCAGTTGTCTCTCGGTCAGCACGACACCCACCCTATCGCTTTCCTCGATCTTGCCTATCGCATGGGTTCCTTGGGCGTCGCTGCGAAAGCCCAATGGCGGTTCTTCCGACATCTCGACCTCGGCGATCATCCAGCTCATCGTCGGATCCCATCCGGCGAACTCGATGCCCGCCGCCTTGCGGATCGTGCTGCGTCCTCCGTCGCATCCGACGAGGTACTGCGCCTTCATGCGTTGGCCATCGGCAAGCCCCACATCCACGCCACTGTCGTCCTGCATGAAATCCGTGACTTTCTGTCCGCGATGGATCGGCACCCCCAACTCGCTGATCCAGTCGGCCAATATCCGCTCGATGTGGTTTTGCCGCAGCGCCAGCAGATAGTTGTGCCGGCTGGGAAAATCGCTGATGTCCAAACGGATCATGTGGAAGCCGACGGTCGGGAAGCATCGCCCCTGGGAGAGAAACCGGTCCGCGATCCCGCGCTGGTCGAGCACCTCGATTGTGCGTGCGTGCAGGCCACCCGCGCGCAAGCCAATCAGCTGCTGGGTCGGGCGCCGCTCGACAATGCCGACATCGATGCCCGCCAACGCGAGTTCGCCTGCCAGCATCAATCCTGTCGGGCCGCCCCCGGCGACAATCACCGCATGATTTCGCGATCCATCTTTCGGTGCACGCATTCCGTCACTCCGCTCCCATTGGCCAGGGCCGCGGTTTTACGGGAGGAACCCAGGCTTGAAGCAAGCCCCCTGGGCGCCATATGTATGAAGTGAGGAGCGACGTTCCCTGCCGAATGGCAGAGAGCGTGGGGCGCAGCTCTTCACATCGCGGCTCGCCTCCACAGTCCAAAAGCGCTGTCGATATCTCGTGCGCAAAAAGCCCGTGATTTCCGGAGCTTGGCGCAGAATCCTGATGCTATTTTGAAAGGGGGCCGGTCGGCGTTTGGCAGCGGTACGAGGAGGCCACTATGTGCCAGCGCCGGCCGGCCGACCCCACGGACCCAGGAGATGCGGCGGACCTGAGCATCATGGGGTATTTTTTGATCGACCCGGCTGTCTGTCCTCGTGCCGGCGTCGCTCTGTCTGTGGCCGCACATTTGCGCAAGAGCTTATGAAAAATCAACAGTTTCTTAACCAAGCCTCGCGAATCGCTTGGATTAAGGTAAATGGGTAACCTTGCCGGATTGACGGATACTCTTATTCGGTCCGTCAGGCAGCCTTGGCCACGACGCGGTTACGGCCACCGCTCTTGGCCTCATAGAGCGCCAGATCGGCGCGTTTCATCAACGCCGCCACCGTATCCACCCCCTTCAGCACCGACGAGACGCCGACGCTGACGGTGACCTCGATGGCCTTGCCGTCGGGCCCGATGGCGAACGGCATCTGGGCAATTTCGGCGCGGATGCGTTCGGCCACCTTTTCGGCGATCGCTCCATCGGTATCAGGCATGACCACGACGAACTCCTCGCCGCCGAACCGGCAGGCCAGATCGATGCCGCGCACGTTCTTGCGCAGCCGCCGCGCGAATTCCCGCAGCACCTCGTCGCCGCCGTCATGGCCATGCGTATCGTTGATCGACTTGAAGCGGTCGAGGTCGGTGATCATCACGGACAGCGGCCGTCGGCGCGCCACGGCGCGGTCGAATAGCGTCTGGAGATGGCTGTCGAGATAGCGGCGGTTGTGCAGCCCGGTCAGCCCGTCGGTCACCGCCATTTCGATCGTCTGCGTCACGCTGGCGCGCAATTGGTCGTTGTAGCGCTTGCGGCGCACCTGGGTGCGCAACCGCGCCGTCAGTTCCTGCTGGTCGATCGGCCGCATCAGATAGTCGTTGATGCCGAGCTCGAGGCCACGGATGATGCGCTCCTCCTCGCCCTCCTCCGCCAGCAGGATGATCGGCAGGAAGCGGGTGCGATCGAGCGAGCGCAGTTGCGAGCAGAGCCGAAGCGGATCGAAATTGGCGAAGCTCGTCGAGATCATCACGCATTCATAGGGGGTCTCCGCCGCCTGGAAGAAGCCGGCATGCGGATCGCTGGCGACATCCAGGTCAGCACAGTCGCGCAGCATCTTCTGGACGCGCTCGATCGACGATTTGCGCTCGTCGATCAGAAGCACTTTCGGCGTCGTGTCCTCGGAGGCGAAATTACGGCTGAGCAACTCTTCGATGCCGATGTTGCGCGTGGTCGAGGCGCGCAGCCGCAACTCGTCGGTCAGCGATTTCAGCCTGACGAGGCTTTTGACACGCGTCATCAGTTGCAGGTCGTTGACGGGTTTGGTCAGGAAATCGTCGGCGCCGGCCTCAAGCCCGCGCACCCTGTCGGAAACCTGGTCGAGTGCGGTGATCATTACCACTGGAATATGCGACGTCGCCGGATCGCTCTTCAGGCGGCGGCAGACCTCGAAGCCGTCCATGTCCGGCATCATGACGTCGAGCAGCACGACATCGACCTTGCCGTTCTCGCAGGTCTCGATTGCATCCGGGCCGTTGGTAGCGGTCAACACCTCGAAATATTCGGCCAGCAGCCGAACCTCCAGCAACCTCACATTGGCAGGGATGTCGTCGACGACGAGGATCCGAGCGGTCATTTCACAAGGCTCCGGCTTTGGCGGCAAGGCGCATCAGGAATCACCTAGGTAGGACTTGATGGTTTCGATGAAGCGCGGCACCGAGATCGGCTTGGAGATGTAAGCTTCGCAGCCGCCCTGGCGAATGCGCTCCTCGTCGCCCTTCATCGCGAAGGCGGTGACGGCGATGACCGGGATGACGTGCAGGTCGTCATCTTCCTTCAGCCATTTCGTCACCTCCAGCCCCGACACTTCAGGCAACTGGATATCCATCAAAATGAGATCCGGCCGGTGCTGACGCGCCAGATCGAGCGCTTCCAGACCGTTGCGGGTGCGAACTGTCTCGTAACCGCTTGCTTCGATGAGGTCCCGAAAGAGCTTCATGTTGAGCTCATTGTCCTCGACGATCATGACCTTCTTAGGCATCGATATCCCGTCCCGGCCGCTGTTCCGATCGAAGGCAGCCGTTATGCGCCCTTCCGGAACGCACCAAACCCTGGTCGACTCTACGGCAATATGATTGACGAAACGGAAACCTGCGGCGAGAAAAGCTGCTCCGCTTCCACCTCGGGCCCCGCACTGAAGAGGTAGTGACTTGCCGCAAGCGACGCTTGCCATTACTGCGGAAGAGACTCACATTCCGCATACCCTGAAAGGTAATGATGGCAAACGCAGCGTCAATGCGCGAAGAGGCCGAAACCATTGCCGTGAAGGCTCTGGCCTTCGTCGCCTCGGATCCCGAACTGCTGCCTCGCTTCCTGGCGATCACCGGCATCGAGGCGCATTCGATCCGCAAAGCCGCCGGCGAGCCGGGATTTCTGGCCGGTGTGCTGCAGTTCATTCTCGCCCACGAACCCACATTGCTGCGTTTTTCCGAGGAAACCGGCACGCCACCGGCTTCCGTCGGCAAGGCATTGCGCGCGCTGCCGCTGGGCGACGACAATCACGAGCATTCGATATGAGCGACAATCTCAAGACGGTGCCGCCGATCGCCAGGCCGCTCGAAGTTTGACGCTTGTCGCCCGAACGGATGAACGACATGATAAAACGAAGGCTTGAACGCGACGCCTCACTTCATCCGAACGCGACGCGCTTTGGTGAGCCGAGTGGTTACGGTGTCGGATCCGCCTGGTCCATGTCGTCGCCGCTGTCGCCGTCGTCGATGCTGTCGTCTTCAACAGGATCGGCCGGCTTCAGCATAACGCCATTGACAATGACCGAACCGTCCGGCTTGGCGTTGATGGCCCATTCCATGCGGCCGTCCGTCAAGGTCTTGCCGAACCCTTTCACCATCAGGGCCACAGGCACGTACTGCGCCACCTCCGGTTCCGATTTCGCCGCCTCCTGCAGGCTCTCGACGATCTTGTCGAAGCCGGCCACGTCCACCGTCACATTGGCTTCCGGCTTCTCGCCAGGAAACGTCATTTCGCCTTCCAAGGCGATTTCGGTATCCTTGTTCTTGATGGTGCTATGGCCAATGACGACCTTCGGCGTCTTGGCCATGAAGTCGGCTTTGAGCTGCTCCCCGAATTCGGCCGAAAGAGGCGGATTCTTATTGAGATCAAAGGCCTCGATTGCCTTCTTCGCCATGCTGTCGAGATCGATATTGGCGCCGCCGAAGTTCAGGTCGATATCGGTCGGCAGCAGCGCCATGCTCCAGCTCGGCAGAAGCTGCTGCGGCACGGTCAACCCAGACGCCTTGATCCCGTAGCCGAGCGTACCGCTCTGGGCGACGCCTTCCATTCCGAAGGCGGTGCTGAGCTGCGCCGCGCCGAACGTGCCGACCGGGCTCTCGACCGCGAAATCCTTGAACCCGTATGTCCCGTCGATGCGCTCCCACACGGGAAGTGCGGCGAGCAGAAGCGATTTGAGCTGCGCCTGGTTGGCTTTCAGCGTGGCTTCGTTCTCATTGGCGACGGCAAATGCCAGGAGATCAAGCAGCGGCTTGGTCTGCACGCCCTTGCCTTTGGCCTCCACAGACAGTTCTGGTGATTTGACGGTGACCGGGAATTTCAGTCCGCTTTCAGGATCGTCGAACTTGATCGCCTCGACAAAGTTCGACACTTTTTGCGACATCGTGAAATCGACGCCGCCATTGGTAGCCTTGGTGGCGGCCATGGTCGCGGTGCCGGCGTCGGCGCTGATTTCCATGTGCTGCTTGGCATCTTGCGAGGCCATCGTCATGCCCGCCATCGAACTGGTGCCGCTGGTAAAGGCCGCCAGATTGGGGTCGTAGACACCGGAACCCTTGCCGTCCTTGATCGAAAATTGCGTGCTTTGCAGCCCCTGCGGCCCGTTGAACGCGAAGGACGCGCTTTGCGAAAGATCCATCGAGACATCCCAGGTCCCGTCGCTGCGCGGCTTGACCAGCAGGGCGTAGGGCGCAAAGTCGAATTTCAACAGCTTCTGGTCGGGCAAGGTGCTGGCGAGCGCCTTGAAATCGAACACGATCTTGTAGGCGCCGCCTTCGACCGAAACCTTCAGAATGCCCTTGTCGAGTGCCTGTTTGCCGACATAGCGGGACAGGTCCTCGGATAGTTGCTTGGCACCCTGGCTGTCGACGCTCTGGCCGAAAGCGGGCGCGCTGAGCAGAAGCGCGGTGAAGGCGATTGGCAACATCCGGTTCACGTAGAATTCTCCGTTTGGTCGAAAAGGCAAAATCGTATCCTGCCTCTGGTAGGGAAAGACCGTCGCAACTGCAAGACGGCGAAGTTCAGGCGCTCGGCTCCAGCACCAGCCGCATCAACGGCCGGCCCGCCTTGCGTTCCAGGAGCCGCTCAAACCCGGCCTTCTCGAACACGCGCGACGAGCCCACGAACAGCCCGATGGAGCGTGAATCCTTCGACAGGTCTATCGGGCAGGCTTCGACCATTCGCGCGCCGTTCCTGCGGGCGAAATCGATGCCGCCTTCGACCAGGCGATGGCTGATGCCCCGGCCCCGCGCCTTGGCGCGGATGAAGAAACAGGAAATCGCCCAGACGCCTGGATCCGATGCATCCGCGGGATCGACCGGAGCCGAGCCCCGGCCCCGGTTGTTCCATTCGGGCACGTCGGCGCGCGGCCCGATCTGCATCCAGCCGATTGCCTTGCCGTCCTCGAACGCCAGCATGCCCGGTGGCGGGCCTGCTTCGATGCGCGCCCGGATGTGGTCCTTGTTGCGTTCGCGGCTGCTTTCGCGACGGACCGCCGGCGCCAGCCGGAAATGCGTGCACCAGCAGCCGTAGCAGGCGCCCTGCTTGCCGAAGAGATCTTCGAATTCAGGCCAGAGCTCAGGCGTCAGCGGCACTATGGTCGTGCTCATGCGTTCTCCCCAGGCCAAGCTTGTCCCTGGCCTTGCACTGTCGTACCATTGCATTTGTTCTCTTTATGTTCGCAGCGATGGCGGCTCCTGTCAATAATCCTGATCACGGTTTCTGCCGCGACTGCCTGGCCTTTCAGCGCAGCGATGCCAGGCGCTGCGAGCGATGCGGCAGCCCCAGGCTTGCCCGTCATCCCGAACTGTACCGGCTGCATCTGGCCCATATCGACTGCGACGCTTTCTATGCGGCGATCGAAAAACGCGACAACCCGGCACTGAAGGACAAGCCGCTGATCATCGGCGGCGGCAAGCGCGGCGTCGTCTCCACCGCCTGCTACATCGCCCGGATAAGGGGCGTACGTTCCGCCATGCCCATGTTCAAGGCGCTCGAGGCTTGCCCCGAAGCGGTGGTTGTCCCGCCCAACATGGAAAAATACGTGGCCGTCGGGCGCGAGGTGCGCGCCATGATGCAGGCGCTGACGCCGCTGGTCGAGCCGCTCTCGATCGACGAGGCGTTTCTCGACCTTGCCGGAACCGAACGGCTGCACGGCCTGCCGCCGGCGGTGGTGCTGGCCCGTTTCGCGCTGGCCGTCGAGAAGGAGATCGGCATCACCGTTTCGTCAGGTCTGTCCTACTGCAAGTTCCTTGCCAAGGTGGCGTCGGATTTCCGCAAACCGCGCGGCTTCTCGGTCATCGGCGAAGCGGAAGCCGTGGGCTTCCTGGCCACGCAGCCGGTGAACATGATCTGGGGTGTCGGCAAGGCATTCAGCGCCACGCTCGAACAGGATGGCATCCGCACCATCGGCCAGCTCCAGAAGATGGACCGCGGCGACCTCATGCGCCGCTATGGCGTGATGGGCGACCGGCTCTATCGGCTCTCGCGCGGCGAGGATGTCCGCCGCGTCGATCCCGACCAGGACGCCAAGAGCGTATCAGCCGAAACCACTTTCGATACCGATATCGCTTCGCTGGACGAGCTGGTCTCGGTGCTGCGAGGCCTTTCGGAAAAGGTCTCGGCGCGGCTGAAAAAGTCAGGCATCGCCGGGCGCACGGTGGTGCTCAAGCTGAAGACGCAGGATTTCAAGATCCGCACTCGCAACCGCCAGCTCGGCGACCCGACCCGGCTTGCCGACCGCATCTTTTCGACTGGCGTCGAGCTGCTGCGCAAGGAAACCGACGGCACCAAATACCGGCTGCTCGGCATCGGCGTCAGCGATCTTTCCGCCGATGACAAGGCCGATCCGCCCGATCTGGTCGATGTCCAGTCGCGCAAGCGGGCCATGGCGGAAGGCGCCATCGACGCGCTGCGCGACAAGTTCGGCCGCAAGGCGGTGGAAACCGGCTATACGTTCGGCAAGGGCCGGGACACCCACCCGCCAGAGCCGCTGGAAGACTAAGCTTAAACGGGCTGCTGAAGAAGGCCGCAGTGTGGCAAAGCGCGTCACAACGCTACCGCCGCCCGCTAAGTTCGGGTTAGGTCTATCCTGCTCGTCACCATGCTCTTGCCGGTTTTCGGATCAGTGTCGATGACCGTCAGCCGCATGCCGTTCTCGCCTCGTTTCTCGACTTTCATCTGCGCCTTTCGGTCACCATTGACCTCCTTGGCCCAACGGATGCCGAGATTGATCGCGTTGCCCGAACGGGTGCCGTTCAATTGCGCAGGCCCGGTACGAGACCCGATATAAGTGCCGCTATATTTCGCTCCGGCAGTCCTCAGGTCCGCGCTGATGGCGCGCGTCACCACGATAAGCCCTCGGCAATTGCCATCGAGCGACAATGAGGTCGATGTCGCGTTTGACCTGAACGTGCAGGACACATTCACCGTCGGCGCGTCGGTGGTCACCTTGACGATGCCCTTGCCGGTGAAATTGCCCTTGAACGACTGGAGAAATCTGGACTCGTCGGCATGTGCCGCGCCTGCCGTGACCAACAGAGAGCCAGCAAGCGCAAATTGCGCAAATGATCTCATCGAAGTTCTCCTATCGACTTTGAAAGGCACCTGCAAAGCACTTCCGATATTCGGAACTCAACGCTACCTACCGTGCCAGGTTCCGCCTTCAACATGACTGTTTTGCAACATCCGGCTGGCCCAGAAGAATGCGGCTGCTAGTGGTTGCGGCAAAAGCCACGGCCTGCGACATAGCGGAAATGGCACCCACACCTTCCATCCCCAAGGCAGCGTTCTGGATGGCGCTATCGATCGCCTCGTTCCTGGCGATGTCGGTCGCGGGCCGCGCCACCACGGCCGAGCTCAACGTTTTCCAGGTGCTGGAGCTGCGCTCGGTGATCGGCTTTTTCATCCTGCTGCCGCTGGTCATGCAAAATGGCGGCTTTGCCGCCATGCGCACTGGGCGCCCCCTCGCCCATGTCACGCGCAACGTGGTTCACTATACCGGCCAGGCGGCGTGGCTCTACGCTCTGACGCTGATCCCTTTGGCGGTACTGATCTCGATCGAATTCACGACGCCGATCTGGACGGCGATCCTTGCGGTCACCTTTCTCGGCGAAAGGCTCACCCGGCCGAAGCTCGGGGCCGTGGCGCTCGGGCTGATCGGTGTTGTGATCATCGTGCGCCCAGGCGTCGGCTCGGTCGATCCGGGACATCTGGTCGTGCTGGGCGCGGCTATGTGCTTCGGCATCTCGCTGGTCCTGGTCAAGTCGCTGACGCGGACCGACAGCGTTGTGCGAATCATCTTCTGGATGTTGATCATCCAGTCGGTGCTCGGCCTGATCCCGGCGCTCTACGAATGGCGTAACCCATCGCTCGAGCTGTGGCCGTGGATTCTGCTGATCGCCTTCACCGGCATGTCCTCGCATTTCTGCATGGCGTGGGCGCTGAGCTACGCCGATGCCACCGTCATTTCGCCGATGGATTTCCTGCGCGTGCCGCTGTCGGCATTGATCGGCTGGCTGCTCTACCAGGAGCAGATCGATGCCTTCACCGCAGGCGGGGCATTGCTGATCCTGATGGGCAATATGCTCAACCTGCAGCGCAGGCAGCCAAAGCCGGCGCAAGCGGCGGCATCGTAGCCCGCCCAAAAGTCCCCTCAAGCCATCCCTCAGTCACTACTGTCGGGTATGTTGAGGACATGCCCGCATGCCTTGCAGTGAACGGCGTCCGGCTCATGCCGTTGCAGGCCGCATTGCGGACAGGGAAAGAACACCTTTGCCGGTCGAAAGATCGCCTGCGCCAGCCTGACGAACAGCGATATGCCGATGATCATGGTCACGATCGCCGTCAGTTTCCCCGCCATTCCCGGCAGCACGATGTCGCCGAACCCGGTCGTGGTCACCGTCGCGACGGTGAAGTAAAGCGCGTCGATGTAGCTTTCCAGCCCCGCTCCGCTGCGGAAGAAGAAAGTGTAGACGAAACCGGTGATGACGAAGAGAAAGGTCAAAAGATTGATGACCGCGTGGCTCGCCTCGCGCCAGGGCCTCAGACCACGCATCTCGAAATGCCGCCAGATCGAACCGCTGCGCGACAGCGACCACAGCCGCAGGATGCGCAGAAAGCCGAGATTGGCGAGCGCTGTCGGCATCAGCAGCGTCAAAAGGATGAAAATATCCACCCAGGACGTCGGCTGTTTCATCAGTCGCAGCATGTCGTTCGAGGCAAGCAGCCTGGCTACCAGGTCGGCCGCCACAAGCGCCGCCACCGCATAGTCGAGCCACAGGAACGAGGCCGTTTCCTGGACGAGGGGCGTGGCGATGAAGAAGCCGATGATGGCGAGGTCGATAATGACCGCCACCAGTTGGAAGCGGAACGCCGCCGGCGTGCGGCCGTGGTAGAGCTTGCGCAACGTGTCGCGCAGCCGCGCCATTGTGGAACGGTCCGGCGATCCGCCGCTGTCTTTCGTTTTCATGGCAATTGCGGTGACTTGAGCGGCGGATGCCGCCCGGCGGATTGCCACCAGTCCCCGGAAGTGGCGATCACACCAGCTCCACTTCGACCACGCCTGGCACGGCGCGCATCGCCGAGGCGATTTGCGGCGAGACGCGGTACCCCCCCTGCAGGGCAATCTCCACCTCGCCCTGCGCTTCTTCCTTGATGACGATGATGCTCACCTGACTTTCACCACGCTGGGTAAGCTGTGACTGAATGATCGAGGCTGGCGCATCGTTTCTGACGAAGATGCGCAGCGCCTTCTGGATGCGGCTGGCCTCGTCCTCGAGCGACTGCACGGTCTGGATGCGCAGGTTGACGCCCTCCGGCCTGTCCTCCGCCGCCACGGTGATGACCACGGAGCGGCCCGGCTCCAGCATGTCGCGATACTGCGCCAATCCTTCGGAAAACAGCACCGCCTCATACTGGCCGGACGTGTCCGAGAACTGCACCACGCCCATCTTGTTGCCGGTCCGCGTCTTGCGCTCTTGCTTGGTGGTCACGGTGCCGGCGAGGCGCCCTGCTGTGGCACCGCGCTTGACCGCGGCCGAAAACTCCGCCCAGTTCTGCACCCGCATCTTCTGCAGCGCCGCCTTGTACTCGTCCAGCGGATGGGCGGAGAGATAGAAACCAACCACCTGGAATTCGCGGTGCAGGCGGTCGGCGGCGAGCCACGGTTCGGTCACCGGCAGGTTGAGCGCCTGCGACTGCGCCCCCAGGGATGCGCCGAAGATGTCGGCCTGGCCTGAGACGGCGTTCTGCTGCGCCAGCGACGCCAGCCCCATCATCCGCTCGACGCCAGCCATCATCGCGGCGCGGTCATGGCCGAAACAGTCCAGCGCACCGGCCATGATCAGGCTTTCGAAGACGCGCTTGCCGACAATTTTCGGGTCGACCCTTTCGCAGAAATCGGCCAGGCTCTTGAACGGCTTTTCGCCGCGCATGGCGACGATATGCTCGACCGCCGCGTCGCCGACGCCCTTGAGCGCGGCCATCGAATAGTAGATGCGGTTCTCCCCGACCTCGAAGGGACGAAAGCTTGATATCACCGACGGCGCCACCACCTCGATGCCGAGGCGCAGCGCATCCTGGCGGAAATCGGCGAGCTTGTCGGTGTTTCCCATGTCGAGCGTCATCGACGCCGCCAGGAATTCGACCGGATAATGCGCCTTGAGATAGGCGGTCTGGTAGGAGACGACGGCGTAGGCGGCCGCGTGCGATTTGTTGAAACCGTAGTCGGCGAACTTTGCCAGCAGGTCGAAGATGAAGTCGGCCTGCGGCTTGGCGACGCCGCGTTCGACCGCGCCCGAGACGAAGCGCTCACGCTGCTTGTCCATCTCGGCGCGGATCTTCTTGCCCATGGCGCGGCGCAGAAGGTCGGCTTCGCCGAGCGAATAGCCAGACAGCTCCTGCGCGATCTGCATGACCTGTTCCTGGTAGACGATGACGCCTTGCGTTTCCTTCACCAGATGGTCGATCTTGGGATGGATCGAGGCCATCTCCTCCTCGCCATGCTTCCTGGCGTTGTAGGTCGGGATGTTCTCCATCGGCCCCGGCCGGTAGAGCGCGACCAGCGCGATGATGTCCTCGATGCAGTCGGGCCGCATGCCGATCAGCGCCTTGCGCATGCCGGCACTTTCCACCTGAAACACGCCGACCACTTCGCCGCGCGACAGCATGGCATAGGTTTCGGGATCGTCGAGCGGGATCGTCGCCAGGTCGATGTCGATGCCGCGGCGGCGAATCAGCTTCACCGCCGTCTCCAGCACGGTCAGCGTCTTCAGGCCGAGAAAGTCGAACTTCACCAGCCCGGCCTGTTCGACATATTTCATGTTGAACTGGGTGACCGGCATGTCCGAACGAGGATCGCGGTACATCGGCACCAGTTCCGACAGCGGCCGGTCCCCGATGACGATGCCGGCGGCGTGCGTCGACGCGTGGCGATAAAGGCCTTCCAGCTTCTGTGCCATGTCGAGCAGCGTCTGGACGATCGGCTCCTTTTCGGCCTCCTCGGCAAAACGCGGCTCGTTGGCGATGGCGTCCGCCAGTTTCACCGGATTGGCCGGGTTCTGCGGCACCATCTTGGACAGCTTGTCGACCTGGCCGTAAGGCATCTGCAGCACGCGGCCGACATCGCGCAGCACCGCGCGGGCTTGCAGCGTTCCAAAGGTGATGATCTGGCCGACCTGGTCACGTCCATATTTCTGCTGGACATAGCGGATCACCTCTTCGCGGCGGTCCTGGCAGAAGTCGATGTCGAAATCGGGCATCGACACGCGGTCCGGATTGAGGAAGCGCTCGAACAGCAGCGAGAAACGCAGCGGATCGATGTCGGTGATGGTGGTGGAATAGGCGACCAGCGATCCCGCACCCGAGCCGCGCCCCGGCCCGACTGGAATGCCTTGCGACTTGGCCCATTTGATGAAGTCGGCAACGATCAGGAAGTAGCCCGGGAATTTCATCTTCTCGATGATGCCGAGCTCGAACTCGAGCCTCTCGCGGTATTGCTCGACCGTATAGCCTGGCGTCGGTCCGTGCGCGGCAAGCCGGGCCTCCAGCCCTTCGCGCGCCTGGCGGGCGAGTTCGGCGGCCTCGGCCTTCTCGGCTGCGTCCTTGTCGGACGCGTCGCCGCCAGTGAAGCGCGGCAGGATCGGGCTGCGGGTTTTCGGATAATAGGAGCAGCGCAACGCGATCTCGACCGTGTTGTCGATCGCTTCAGGCAGGTCGGCGAACAACGCCGCCATCTCAGCCTGGCTACGCAGGAAATTGTCCGGCGAAAGCCGGCGGCGATTGTCCACGGCGACGACCGAGCCCTCCGCTATGGCGATCAGCGCATCATGCGCCTCATAATCGTCGCGCGACGAGAAGAACGCCTCGTTGGTGGCGACGAGCGGCAATTCGTGGGCATAGGCGAGATCGATCGTGGAATGTTCGATCAGCCGGTCGTAGCCGGAAACGCGTTCCAGTTCGACATAGAGCCGGTCGCCGAACAGGGCTTTCAGGGTCGACAGCCGGGTCTCCGCGAGATCGCGTCGATCCTCCTTCAGAGCCGCGCCGATAGGACCGCGGGGACCGCCGCTGAGGCAGATCAGCCCGTCGGCGTGGCCCTCCAGCATCTCGCTGGTCAGATGCACCGCCTCGCCGGGTGGCGTTTCCAGATAGACGCGGCTCACCAGCCTGACCAGATTGGAATAGCCGGCTTCGGTCGCCGCGATAAGCACGACTGGCCGCATCTCGGGCCCTTGCCGGCGGCGGTCGCGCTGGCCGTCGACGTTCTCGCCGGAAAAGGCGAGCGCGATCTGGCAGCCGATGATCGGCTGGATGCCGTCCTTCACCGCCTTCTGGGCAAATTCGAGCGCGCCGAACAGATTGTTGGTGTCGGTGACCGCGATAGCCGGACACTCGTCCTTGACCGCATGGCCGACGATCTTGCCGAGTTGGAGCGCGCCTTCCAGCAGCGAATAGGCCGAGTGGACGCGAAGATGCACGAAAGGACGCGCCGGCGCTTCGGGCGCCGCCGCCTTCACGGCCGCTTCGCGCAGCAAGGGGTCGCGTGGAAGTCTGTCATCCGCCATGGTTTTTCGCGTTTCCCGAAGGACTTGAGTCGATCAAGATGTATTGTCCGGCACCGGGCGATGCCAGTCCAGCACAAACGACCATCGGCCACAGGCTTCCGCCCGCGCCCGCTTCAGGCAAATTCCATGATCACCGCATCGACGGCCAGGCTGTCGCCCGGCTTGACGTTGAGTTTCGCCACCACGAGATCGCGCTCGGCGCGCAGCACGTTCTCCATCTTCATCGCCTCGACGACGGCCAGAGTCTCGCCGGCCTTGACCTCCTGGCCTTCGGCGACGGAGATCGACACGACGAGGCCGGGCATGGGACATAGCAGTAGGTTGGACGTGTCGGGCGCCAGCTTTTCCGGCATCAGCTTTTCCAGCGCGGCAATGCGCGGCAGCATGGCGCGCGCCGTCACGGAAAGCCCTTTCCAGGCGATGCGAAGGCCGTTTGGCGCCGGGCGCAGTTGCGCCACCATTTCGCGGCCACCGACGCTGCCGCGCCAGACCAGTTCGCCCGGCCGCCAGGCCGACGAAACCGTCAGCGGCTTGCCGCCCTCGATGGACAAGTCGACCTCCATCGGAATGGAGATCATGCCCTCCAGGATGGACGCGGACAGATAGTCCTTGCCGATCTTCACCACCCAGTCTCGCTTGAGTGCTCCCGAATGCGGCGCCAAGCGCCCGCCCAGCCGGTCGAGCCGGTCGCGGCGCAGCAATTCGACCAAGGTGGCGACCGCCGCCAACACGGCCTTGTCGTCTTGATCGGGCAGGATCGGCCCAAAGCCGTCGGGATATTCCTCCGCGATGAATCCGGTCGAAATCCGCCCTTCCCGCCAGCGCGGATGCTGCATGAGCGCCGCCAGGAACGGGATGTTGTGCTCGATGCCGTCGACGACAAAACTGTCCAGCGCTTCGGACATCGCGTCGATTGCCTCCAGCCGGGTCGGCGCCCAGGTGCACAGCTTGGCGATCATCGGATCGTAGAACATCGAAATCTCCGATCCTTCGGTGACGCCGGTGTCGTTGCGGATGACGACGTCGCCGACTTGCCCTTCCTGTGGCGGGCGATAGCGCGTCAGCCGGCCAATCGACGGCAGGAAGTTGCGATAGGGATCCTCGGCATAGAGCCGGCTCTCCACCGCCCAGCCATTCAGTTTCACGTCGCTTTGCTTCAAGGCGAGCTTCTCGCCGGCGGCCACACGGATCATCTGCTCGACCAGATCGATACCGGTGACAAGCTCCGTCACCGGATGCTCGACCTGCAATCGTGTATTCATTTCAAGGAAATAGAAGTTTTTCTCAGCGTCGACTATGAATTCCACCGTGCCGGCGCTCTGGTAGTCGACAGCCCTGGCCAGCGCTATCGACTGCTCGCCCATGGCCTTGCGTGTCCTGGCATCGAGAAAAGGGGATGGCGCCTCCTCGGCTACCTTCTGGTTGCGGCGCTGGATCGAGCATTCGCGCTCGCCGAGATAGAGCGCGTTGCCATGCGCGTCGGCCAGCACTTGGATCTCTATATGGCGTGGATCGACGATGAACTTCTCGATGAACACGCGGTCATCCCCGAACGAGCTCTTGGCCTCCGAGCGCGCCCGGTCGAAGCCGTCGCGCACTTCCGATCGGTTCCAGGCGATGCGCATGCCCTTGCCGCCGCCGCCGGCCGAGGCCTTGATCATCACTGGATAGCCGATCTCTCCGGCGATCTTCTGAGCATGGTCGGCGTTCTCGATGACGCCGAGCCAGCCGGGAACTGTCGAAACATTGGCGGCGTTGGCGAATTTCTTCGATTCGATCTTGTCGCCCATGGCCTTGATGGCCCTCGGCTTCGGCCCGATGAAGACGATGCCTTCCTTCTCCAGCGCCTCGCAGAAGGATGCGCGCTCGGACAGGAAGCCATAGCCGGGATGCACGGCCTGAGCGCCGGTCGCCTTGCACGCCGCGATGATTTTCTCAGGCACGAGATAGCTCTGCGCGGCTGGCGACGGTCCGATATGCACCGCCTCGTCGGCCATCTCGACATGCACGGCATCGCGATCGGCGTCGGAATAGACAGCGACCGTGGCGATGCCCATCCTGCGCGCGGTCTTGATGACGCGGCAGGCGATCTCGCCACGGTTGGCGATCAGGATTTTGGTGAACATGCGGGCAATTCCCCTCCGGCGGACGGTCCAGTTCTATGGATTATGTCACTATGTCTCAAGTACCGTGTGTTTAGCGCAAAAGTCCGCGCTCAAGGGGTGTGCTATCTGCGTCAAGAAAGCCGATATTTCGTCTCATCTAACAGTTGATGGGCCGGCCAAAACCTGAAAGCCTGAGCGCAAAATTGCGTTGGAGGATTGCCAGATGAAAACCCGCGCCGCCGTGGCCGTTGCTGCCGGAAAGCCGCTTGAGATCATGGAGGTCGACCTTGACGGTCCGCGCGAGGGCGAGGTGCTGGTCGAGATCAAGGCGACCGGCATCTGCCACACCGACGAGTTCACGCTGTCGGGCGC
>NZ_JAIUHS010000005.1:0-443913 GCF_020165235.1 Mesorhizobium sp. CA13
TTGGCCACTCGCCGCGATTGAAAGGTGCGAAGAATACGGCGAATGCCGCGTTCCTTCGCGCCCACCTCTGTCCTGCCGGACATCTCCCCCACGAGGGGGGAGATCAGTCGTCGTCGCGGCTTTCGCCAATCGCCGAAGGCGCAGGATTGAGCAGAGCGTCGAAGCTGCCAATCTCCCCCCAAGTGGGGGAGATGTCCGGCAGGACAGAGGGGGGCGCTGTCCCGCCAACGTGCCAAGGCTATTGGTTGCCACGACCGTCACTCTATTTCCGCGCCCAGCCCCGTCATCAGGCCCATAAACTCCGGGAAACTTGTCGCGATCATGTTGGCGTCGTCGATGGTCACCGGCTTCTCCGTCGCCAGCCCCATCACGAGAAAACTCATGGCGATGCGGTGGTCGAGATGGGTCTGCACGGTCGTGTCCGGGCCATTGGGATGGCCGCCGAGGCCCTTGCCGCCGGGCTTTCCGCGCACCGCGAGCGATGCCTCACCCTCTGTGCAGTCGACGCCATTAAGCTTCAGTCCATTGGCGACCGCCGACAGTCGGTCGGATTCCTTTACCCTGAGTTCCTCCAGCCCCTGCATCAGCGTCTCGCCCTCGGCGAAGCTGGCGGCAACCGCCAGCACCGGATACTCGTCGATCATCGACGGCGCCCGCTCGGGCGGCACGGTGACGCCCTTGAGTTCGGAATAACGCACGCGCAGGTCCGCGACGTCCTCACCGCCGGCGTTACGCGGGTTCAAGATCTCGATCTGGCCGCCCATCTCCTGCAAAGTCAAAAGCAACCCCGTGCGGGTCGGGTTCATCAGCACGTTTTCGATCACGATGTCGGACCCCGGCACGATCAGCGCCGCCACCAGCGGGAAGCCGGCCGAGGATGGGTCGCCCGGCACCGCGATCGTCTGGCCGGTGAGCTTGCCCTGGCCCTCGATGAAGATATGGCGCACGCCGCGCTCGTCGGTCTCGACCGACAAATTGGCGCCAAATCCCTTCAGCATCTTTTCGGTGTGGTCGCGCGTCATGACAGGCTCGATGACGGTGGTGATGCCCGGCGTGTTGAGGCCGGCGAGCAGCACCGCCGACTTCACCTGCGCGGACGCCATCGGCACGCGATAGGTGATGGGGGCGGCATGTTTTGGCCCATGCAGCGTGATCGGCATGCGGTCGCCGGGCGTTGCCTTCAGCACCTGCACGCCCATCTGGCGCAGCGGCTCCAGCACGCGGCCCATCGGCCGGCCTGACAGCGAAGCATCGCCGATGAAGGTCGTTTCCATGTCATAGGTCCCGACCAGGCCCATGGTCAGCCGCGAGCCGGTACCGGCATTGCCGAAGTCGAGCGGCCCTTCCGGCTGCAGCAGCGCGCCGTTGCCGGTGCCGCGGATCACCCATTCGTCGCCGCGCTTCTCGATATGCGCGCCCATCGCCTTCATCGCGGCACCCGTGCGCATCACGTCCTCACCTTCGAGCAGGCCGGTGATGCGGGTCTCGCCGGAGGCGAGCCCGCCGAACATGAAGGATCGGTGCGAGATCGACTTGTCGCCCGGCACGCGCGCCGTACCGGAAAGCGCTTGACATTTGCGGGCGGTGGCCGGCTTGGAAGCGGCGGCGTGAGACATGGAATTTCCCTGGACGGAATGCCGGCGGGCCGGCGCTTTTCATTTGTTGCGGCGGTCTCGTATCACGGTGGGCCGAAATGGTCATCCCCCATGGTCATCACTTGACGCGAGGCCTTTCAACACATGGTTTTGTGACGCCGGCTTTTGGCTTTGACAGCGCTGCAAACAGTGGTTAAGGGGACCACTCTTTTATCGACGAGGCTTGCCGTGGCAAAAACCGAACTTGGCACAAAGCGTATCGACCCTGAAACGGGTCGAAAATTCTACGACCTGAACAAGGACCCGATCGTCTCGCCCTATACCGGCAAGACCTATCCGCGTTCCTATTTCGAGGAAGGCAAGATCGCCGCCCTCGAGGAGGAAGAGGAAGTGGCCGAGAAGGAAGTGGACGCCGAGGACGAGGAGGGCGTAGAAGTCGTCTCGCTCGAAGAGGCCGACGAAGACGTCAAGGGCGACGATCTGCCCGATCTCGGCGACGATGAGGATGATGTCGACCTGGGTGACGACGAGGACGATACGTTCCTCGCCGACGAAGAGGAAGAAGACGACGATGTCGCCGACATGATCGGCGTCGGCGACGACGACGACGAGGTCTGACAAGGCCGGGAACGCAAGCGTTTGCCGGCTTTCGCAGCTTGTGAAGAAAAAGCCGCTGATGAAGGCTTGATATTGACGAAGGGCGGGGTTAGAAGCCGCCTGCACTAACGGCGCGGTCTCCAACCCGCGCCGGATCTCTTCGCCGGAAACGGCGCCGGTTGACTGCCGGAAGTGGGGCCATAGCTCAGTTGGGAGAGCGCTTGAATGGCATTCAAGAGGTCGTCGGTTCGATTCCGATTGGCTCCACCAAACAGTCACTTCTCAAATTTCCAGGGTTGTGAAACCGGATTTTAGCTTCGAACATCGCTGCGCGCGGTAGCCTGAAGCGCGCCGCTCAAGTGGTCGATCGGGTCGATTTCGTTCTGGCCGCCCGCTCCAGGGGCAGCGTCGCCGCCGAATGGATGGCAAGTGAGGATGAGCCGGCAGCGCGGCGCGGTGCTGGGCTGCCGATTTCGCCGCCGTCGGGCGCGCCGGTGCTTACGCAAAATGCGGCCATTGACTAAAACGGTTCCTATTGATTCGCTTTGAACGGGACCGTCATGAGCAAAGCCCTCACGTCCTTCGCCCTGGTCGCGGTGCTGGCCGCGCTGCTCATGGCCTTGAGCCTGGTGGTGGCCAGGCATGGCTACCCCTACGGTGCGATCGGCGTCAGGCGCCTCGACGGCATTGCCGATGCCGGGATGTTCATACCACTCGCCGCCGTCTATTTCTTCAGCGCGCTGCTGATGATGATCCTGCCGATCAGAGCCGCCAGCATCGTGCTCACCCATGCAGCCGATGCCATCTTCTGGACCGTGATCGTGCTCCTTGCCTCCATCGTAGGCTGTCTCGTCGCCAGATGGGCATTCGGCCAGCGCGACGCCCTATGGGCGCTGCTGAACTGGCGTTTCCTGTTTGCGGCGGCCATTGTCGGTTGCCACTTCGTCATGAACGAGCTTCGCCGCAACGTGCTCTTGCGCAGTCTGTTTTTCGTCGTCTTCGCGGCGGCCACGCTGGCCTGCCTGTTCTGGTCGTTCACGCTTTGAAAGCCGTTTCCATCCACGTCCAGAGATAGGATGCCAGGCCGCGATCGACATGGATGCGCAGTCGGTCCCGGTGGCGGTAGACGATGGCACTGACGCCGGCGAAGGAAAGTGCCGCACTGGCGCTTTCCTGCTTTGGGTCAAGCGTTGATCCGCGCGCGATGAAAGCGTCGATCGCCGAGCCTTTGACCTCGAACACATGAAGTCCGGCGCTGATCGTCGTCACCGCGAAACCTTCCGCGTGCCAGCCCGCGGCGATGGCGAGCGGTGTGCTCGACACGACGAGCAGGCGGTCGCGCGCCAGCCGTGCCGCATAGCGGTCACCTTGCGCGCAGCCGAAGGCGCCCACGCCGTTGCCGTCCATGCCGGATATTCGCGCCCAGGCGTCGAGGTTGCCGCTGACCAGCAGTTGGTGGAGACCCGGGATCGTGCGCGCTTCGAGACCCGGTGCACCGATGGTTGCCGACTGCCAGTCCGGCGCTGCCGGCCATTTTTGGGCGAGATCACGCATTGAGCCGGTCTCCTGCCGGGTCGAAGGCGCAAGGCGCCGCGATCGTCGCCGTCATCGCCTTGCCGAGATGCTGGATTTCGATCGTTTCGCCGTGGCGGGCCGCGCCGCGCTCGATCAGGCCGAGCGCAACCGGCCGGCCAAGCGCGGGGCTCCGGTAGCTCGAGGTGACAAAGCCCTGGCTGCGCAGCTTGCCGCCACTGCGCTTGATGCCATGCGCGCCGGTCGGCAGCGGCGCTTCGCCGGACGGGACCGTCAGCCCAACCAACTGCATGCGGTCGTCGCGCGAAGCCTCCTCGGTGAGCAGCGAGCGGCGGCCGACGAATTCGGTCTGGCGCTTTGCCCGCGGGCCCCCGACGCCAAGGTCGTGCGGCAGCGTGGTGCCGTCGGTGTCCTTGCCGATCACGATGAACCCTTTCTCGGCGCGCAGGATCATCAGCGCCTCGAGGCCGATAACAACCGCATCGAACGCCTGCCCGGCGTCGCGCAGGCGCGCCCACAGAGGCTCGGCGCGATCGGCGCGGATGGAGATCTCGTAGCTTCTGTCGCCGGTGAAGCTGACGCGGGCGATGCGCACCTCGTCGCCGTCATAGCTGCCCTGGCCGACCGCCATGTGCGGCAGCTCGCCATCGTCGAGCGAAAGGCCGAGATCAATCGTCTCGAGAAGTTTCCGGGCGTTCGGTCCCGAAACGGTCAGGGTCGCCATTTCCGCGGTGGCGTTGTGGATGTAGACGGCGCCGCGTCCAAACCGGTCCTGGCGCCACTCCTCGAGCCGCGCATGCACGGCGGCCACGTGCGAGGACGAGCACGACACGACGAAGCGATGCTTGTCCAGGCGCACCAGCACGCCGTCGTCGAGGACCACGCCGTTCTCGGACAGCATGAAACCGTAGCGGCAGCGGCCCGGCTTCAGCGTCGACATGGTATTGTAATAGACGAAATCGACGAACTCGGCCGCCTTGGGCCCGATCACCTCGATCTTGCCGAGCGTCGAGCCGTCGAACAACGCGACGGACTGGCGGGCGCGGCGGGCCTCCTCCTGGATCGAGCGATCCGCATCGGCGCCGCCGCCGTAATGGGCCGGGCGCAGCCAGCCGCCATACTCCTGGAATACGGCGCCGCCGGCGCGATGCACGCTCTCCAGCGGCAGCCGCCGCACCGGCGCCATCAGTTCGCCGCCGCGCGCGCCGGCGAAGCTTGCCAGCGGCACCGGCGTGAACGGCGGACGATAGGTTGTGGTGCCGACTTCCGGCACCGTGCGGCCGGTGATCCCGGCCATCAACGCCAGGCCCGGCAGGTTGGAAGTCTTGCCCTGGTCGGTCGCCATGCCGAGCGTCGTGTAGCGCTTCAGATGTTCGACCGAGACGAAATTTTCGCGCGCCGCCAGCTCTATGTCCTTCACCGTCACGTCGTTCTGGTAATCGATCCAGATGCGTCCCTTCGAACCGGGCGTGGGCCATGCCGCTGTTATGCCGCCGGTCGCCTCGGTTCCGCTGCTGCGCGGCACTGCGGCCTTCGTCGGACCGAGCGACGCGACGGCTTTCTGCGAGCCGGCGAATACCTCCGACAACGAGACCGCGCCTGCGGCAGCTCCGGCCACCGCCATGCCCTCTACCGGATCGCCCGGCAGGAAGGCCGCGCGCGCCTCGCTCCAGGCGAGCTTGCCCTTGGCCTGGCCGAAGAGATGGATGGTCGGCGTCCAGCCGCCCGACACCAGCACGCAATCGGCGTCGAGCCTGGTGCCGTCGTCCAGCGTCACACCCTGGACGCGCAGCTTGCCGGCTGCGGCGGTGAGCGCACGCCCCTCGAGCATCCGCACCTTGCCGAGCGCAGCGGGCATGCCGTCGCGCCTGCTGTCGACAAGCGTCACGTCGGCGCCGGCCTCGGCGGCCGCCTCCGCCACTTCATAGGCGCTGTCATTGTTGGTGGCGACGACGATGCGGCGGCCGGCCAGCACCGCATGGCGCCTGAGATAGCTGAGTGCCGCGTCCGCCGAGAGAATGCTCGGCAGGTCGTTGTTGGCGAATGGCAGGGGCCGCTCGATGGCGCCCGTCGCCAGCACGATCCGGCGCGGCCTGATCCGCCACAGCGTGTCCGGCCGGCCGTCGAAATGGCGTTGGTTGAGCCCGACCAGATTGTGGTCGTAGATGCCGAAGGCGGTGGTCGAAGGCAGGACCAGGTGACCGCCGGCGGAAAGCTCCGCAACGGTCTCTTCGACCCAGACGGCCGCCGGCTTGCCGTCGATCTCGCCGGCGCGGTGGCCAAGCGAGCCGCCGGGCTTTTGCTGGTCGTCGACCAGCATGACGGACTGGCCGGCGCCGGCCGCCAGCCTTGCCGCTGCCAGCCCGGCCGGTCCAGCGCCGATCACCAGCACGTCGCAATGATGGTTGATCTGGTCTGCCGGGCCGGGCGACGTCCAGTCCTTGTCTACCCGACCCAGTCCCGCCATGGCGCGAATGCGTGGCTCGAACATGTGCCAGTCCGGCCACATGAAGGTCTTGTAGTAGAAGGCGGCCGGAATGAAGCGGGAAAAGCGATCGAGGAAGGCGTTGCGGTCGGCCAGCGCATTGGGTGTCGCGTTGACGCTTTTGGCCACCAGCCCGTCGCGCGCCGGCTCGGTCGTCGCGCGTGTGTTCGGCGTGGCCCGCGGACCGCCAATATCCACCAGCGCGTTCGGCTCCTCCACGCCCGCGCCCCAGATGCCGCGCGGCCGGTGGTATTTGAAGCTGCGGCCGACGACCGCGACATCGGCGGCCAGCAGCGCGGAGGCGATGGTGTCGCCGGCGAATCCCTGCACGGCGGCGCCGTCGAAGCTGAAGCGGATCGGGTGCGAGCGGTCGATGGCGCTGCCGCCCGTGCTACGGCGCGAGGCGGTCACGCCGCGCGCTCCCCGCCCAGGGCAGCCGAAGACAGCACCTTGTGGGTGACCGTGTCGCGTTCCATGACGAAGAACTCGCTGCAGTTCATATGCACCCATATCTCGCGCGCCGCGCCTTTTGGGTTGGAGCGCAGATAGAGATAGTTGGCCCAGTGCTCGATCGGCACCTCGGCGCCATCAGGCCTGACATTGCCGGCATCGCCGCCATAGTGGAACTCGGTCTCGTCGCGCGGGCCGCAGAACGGGCAAGGGAAAAGCTGCATGATCGCCTAGTCCTGGTCTTTGTCTTTGTGCATGTCAGTGCGCGATGCCGGAGCCGGCCGCTTCGTCGATCAGCCGCCCGCTGGCGAAGCGGTCGAGATCGAAGGGGCGGCTGATGTCGTTATGCCTGCCCGTTGCCAGCAGGTTTGCCAGCAGCGTGCCGCCGGCGGGGATCGCCTTGAAGCCGCCCGTGCCCCAGCCGCAATTGAGGAACAGATTGGGCAGCGGCGATTCACCGATGATCGGCGAGGAGTCCGGCACGACGTCGACGATCCCGGCCCACTGCCGCATCAGCTTCAGCTGGCCGAAGATCGGGAACATTTCCAACAGCCCCGCGATCACTCCCTCCAGCGTCGGCAAATTGCCGCGCTGGGCATAGGAAGGAACGCGGTCGAGCCCGCCGCCGATGACGATCTCGCCCTTGTCGGACTGGCTGACATAGACGCCCGTGCCGGGGGACAGCACCACCGTGTCGAGGATCGGCTTGACCGGTTCGGTTACGCAGGCCTGCAGCGCATAGGAATTGATCGGCAGCCGGAAGCCGGCCCTGGCCGCCAGCACCGAGGAATGTCCTGCCACGGCCATGCCGATACGGTCGGCGCGGATGGCGCCACGCGTCGTCTGGACGCCGCGGCAGCGGCCGCCCTCGACGATGAAGTCGGTGATTTCGCAGTTCTGGATGATGTCGACGCCGCGCCGGCTCGCCGCCCGCGCGTAACCCCAGGCGACCGCGTCGTGGCGCGCCGTGCCGGCGCGGCCTTGCCAGATGCCGCCGAACACGGGAAAGCGCGCACTGTCTGTGAAATTGTAGATCGGCGCCACCCGGCGCACATCCTGGGGCGAAAACAGCTCCGCATCGATGCCGTTGATCTGCATGGCATTGACGGTGCGTGCCGCGATCTCCATTTCGGCGGTCGAGTGGCACAGGCTGACCATGCCGCGCTGCGACAGCATGACGTTGTAGTTGAGATCTTTCGACAGCCCTTCATAGAGCCGGTGCGCCAGCCCATAGATCTCGACACTCTGCGGATAATAGTAGTTGGAGCGCACCACGGTCGTGTTGCGGCCGGTGTTGCCGCCGCCGATCCAGCCTTTTTCCAAAACCGCTACTCTGGCGATGCCGTGATTCTTTGCCAGGTAATAGGCCGTCGCCAGCCCGTGGCCGCCGCCGCCGATGACGATCGCGTCGTAGGACGCCTTCGGCTCGGGCGAGCGCCAGGCCGGCTGCCAGCCGGTCTGGCCGGCGAGGCCTTCCCTCAAAAGCGACAAAGCGGAATAGCGTCTGGTCATGGCGTGCCGGAAGAGGTTGGTTCAATGGATTGAGGCGTAACGCCATTGTACATTTATGTCTAGTTCGTGCCGTGATGTGAAAGCGGCGGCTGTTGCTAGCGGCTGCGCGAAAGCGTTTCCTCGACATAGCGCGAAAATTCCTCGACATCCTGCGCCGTGGGCTCCTGGCCGGTGAAGCTGCGCAGATAGGACGCGACGTGCGGCAAGCGGCTGCTCATCGGTTCGTTGAGCTCGAGCGAGTAGTAGCCGATCTGCATGAAGTAGAGCACGCGGGCGCGCACGAAGGCGTCTTCCTCGTCATAGCCGTGGCGCCTGAACATGTCGCGGATGGCGTCGACGCGCTCCTCGTCGGCCTCGTCGAGAGCCCGCCTGATGGCGGGCGAACGCCGGGCCCACGCCCTGATCGCGAAATCCAGCTGCGGATCGAACAGCTTCTCGTCCACCCAGCACTCGAAGATGCTCATCACCCCGCGGATAACGGTCGCGGAAGGCCGCGCTGCGCGTTCGACGATGAACCTTGTATTGGTCTGCCGCCAATAATCCAGCAATTGGTCGAGCAGGTCCTGGCGGCTCTTGAAGTACCAATAGAAGCTGGAACGCGACACATCGAGCTTCTGGCCGAGCGTCTGTACACGGACGCGTTCGACGCCGTCCGAAATCAGCGTTTCAAGCGCAAGCTTGAGCCAGTCTTCCCGGGTGACCTTGATGTTGCCGGTGGCGCCGGCGCGCTGGGTTGTCGTGTCGGTGGCTTCCATCGACACGACGCATGACACGCCGCCCCGGGCAAATCAAGACTATGGACATATGTGTATAGACCCGTTCGCGTTGATTGGAACGATGTGTCGCCAAAGCTGTTGGGTCGAGGGCGATGCGGCGCGGGCAGCATGTCGCGCGGGGCCGCGAAGCGAGAAACTTTGTCGCGGTCGCCCACGCAGAGCGCGCTTTCCCGCAGCGCAATTGTCTGGCAAATACAAATCAGCAGATGCCGCCTCGCGGCGAACCAGCAGGAAAGACACGACATGGCACCGCTTCGACAGAACCTCATCGACGGCGAGTGGGTCGGCGATGCCGGCTCCCGCAACATCAACCCGTCCGATACCGGCGACATCGTCGGCGAATACGCTTCCGCGGGTGTCGAACAGGCGGGACAGGCGATCGCCGCGGCCAAGGCGGCGTTTCCCGCCTGGTCGCGCTCGGGTCTGCTGGCCCGCCACGCGGTGCTGAAAAAGACGTCGGACGAGATCCTGGCGCGCAAGGACGAGATCGGCCGCAACCTGGCGCGCGAGGAAGGCAAGACGCTGGCCGAAGGCATTGGCGAGACCATTCGCGCCGCCCAGATCTTCGATTTCTTCGCCGGTGAGACACTGCGCCTCTCGGGCGAAGTCGTGCCAAGCGTGCGGCCGGGCGTCGGTGTCGAGATCACGCGCGAAGCGGTCGGCGTCGTCGGCATCATCACGCCGTGGAACTTCCCGATCGCCATTCCCGCCTGGAAGATCGCTCCGGCGCTTGCCCATGGCAACACCATCGTCTTCAAGCCGGCGGACCTCGTTCCTGAGAGCGCCTGGACCATCGTCGACATATTGCACCGCGCCGGCCTGCCCAAGGGCGTGCTCAACCTCGTCATGGGCAAGGGCTCGGTGGTCGGCCAGGCGATGCTGGACAGCCCGGACATCAACGCCATCACCTTCACCGGCTCGGTCGGCACGGGAAAACGCGTCGCCGCGGCGAGCGTCGAGCACATGCGCAAATTCCAGCTCGAAATGGGCGGCAAGAATCCGCTGGTGGTGCTCGACGATGCCGATCTCGCTACATCAGTCGATTGCGCGATCAACGGCGCTTTCTTCTCGACCGGCCAGCGCTGCACTGCTTCGTCCCGGCTCATCGTCACGGACGGCATTCATGACCGTTTCGTCGAAGCGCTCAAGGAACGGATGGACAAACTGGTCATCGGCGATGCGCTCGACGCGCAGACCCAGATCGGTCCCGTCGTCGATGCGACGCAGCTCAAGCAGGACGAAGACTATATCGCCATCGGCGTCAGGGAAGGCGCGACGCTCGCCTTCGGCGGCGAGCGGCTCGACCGCAAGACGCCGGGCTTCTTCCTGCGGCCGGCGCTGCTGACCGATGCCACCAACGCCATGCGCAGCTCGCGAGAGGAGATTTTCGGGCCTGTCGCCAGCGTCATCCGCGTCAAGGACTATGATGAGGCGCTCGCCGTCGCCAACGATACGCCATTCGGGCTGACGTCCGGCATCTGCACGTCGAGCCTCAAGCACGCCACGCATTTCAAGCGCAATTCGGAGGCCGGCATGGTGATGGTCAACCTGCCGACGGCGGGTGTCGATTTCCACGTTCCTTTCGGCGGCCGCAAAGGGTCGAGCTACGGTCCGCGCGAACAGGGCCGTTATGCCATGGAATTCTACACCACCGTGAAGACCGCCTACACATTCGCAGGCTGATCGGGGCGCCGGCCGACCGGGCCGGCGAAGCCTTCGCATGCATCAAGAGACGAGGCGATGACAGTTCAAGACGAGGATCTGACCTGGCTCAATCCGCCGCCGCATCATTCCGTCGATGGCGATGCGGTTCATGTGCGCACCGGCAAGGAGACGGACTTCTGGCGCGAGACCTTTTATGATTTCTGGCGCGACAACGGCCATTTCCTCTACAAGCGGGTGGAAGGCGATTTCACCGCGGAAGTCACCGTCAACGGGCGCTATGAGGTGCTCTACGACCAGGCGGGGCTGATGCTCCGCCTCAGCGAAACGCATTGGATCAAGGCCGGCATCGAATATACCGACGGCGTGATGTATTTCTCGGTCGTCGTCACCAACGATGCCTCGGACTGGTCGTTGGCCACGATTCCGGCCGGGCCGGATGGCGTTGCGATCCGGTTGACCCGCCACGCCGAGACCATCCGCGTCCAGTATCTGGATGTCTCCGACGGTCATTGGAAGCCGGTGCGGCTCGCCTACTTCCCGGTCTCGAAGGCGGTCGATGTCGGCATGATGTGCTGTTCGCCGCAGCGCGAGGGCTTCGAGGTCACGTTCACCGGCTTTTCGGTCGGCCCGCCGATTTCGCGGGACCTGCACGGCTGAAGCCCGCGCCAACGCCGACAGGACGCAAGCGTCATCGCCTGGACCACGCCAGCCACCGTGCCGCCAGATGCTTCCAGAAAGGGGTGAACCGCGTTCGCCTGTAAGCGTCGCCGGCCATCTTGATGCCTTGCGCCTGTGTCGGGAAGGGATGGATGACGTCGGCCAGCGCGTGCAATCCCATGCCCGACCTGATGGCGAGCGACACCGCATTGATCATCTCGCCGGCATGGGCGGCGACCACCGTCGCGCCGAGGATGCGGTCTGATCCCTCCCTGACATGGATTTTGACGAAACCCTCTTCCTCGCCGTCCATCACCGCGCGGGCGACATCGTGCATCAGCACCGTATAGGTCTTGACCGGAATGCCGTCGCGGCGCGCCTCCACCGGATAGAGGCCGACATGGGCGATTTCCGGATCGGTGTAGGTGCACCACGGAACGACCAATTCGCTCAGCCTTTTGCGCCCGAGAAACAGGGCGTTCTGCACCACCATGCGGGCTGTTGCCTCGGCGGTATGCGTGAATTTATAGTCGAGGCAGACATCGCCCGCCGCATAGATGCGCGGGTTTGAGGTCCTGAGATAATCGTCCACCTTGATGCCTTTGGCGTCGTGGGCCACCCCCGCCTCGTCGAGGCCAAGACCGTCGACATTGGGCGAGCGGCCTATGCCGGTGATGATCTCGTCGACGGAAATGGTCGTCGTGTCGCCGTCCCGCATCAGGTCGGCGAGCTTCTTGTCGCCGTCCCTGCGCACCGCCACCACTTCGGTGTTCAGGCGGACCTCGACCCCCTCGCGTGCCAGTGCCTCCGAAAGGATCTGCGCGGCGTCGCGTTCCTCGCCGGGCAGGAACATCGGCTCGCTCTGCGCCAGGATGACCTTCGCGCCGAGCAGGCAGAAGGCCTGCGCCGTCTCGCAGCCAAGCGGCCCGCCGCCGATGACCAGGAGCCGCTTCGGGCAGTCGACAAGGTCGAACATCGTCTCGTTGCTGAGATAGCCGGTTTCGACCAGGCCGGGAATGGACGGAAACTCCGGTCTCGCGCCTGTCGCGATCAGCGCCTTGCGGAAGCGCAGCGTCGTTCCCGCGACGGTGACGCAATCGCGTCCGTCGAACCGGGCCTCGCCGAAATAAACGTCGATGCCTAGTGCGGCGAGGGCCTCCGCGCTGTCGGCATGGCTTATCCGTTGCCGGATGCGCCGCATCCTGGTCATCGCGCGCTGGAAATCGACGCGGAGATGGTCCGGCGTATCGGCGCCGAAATTTTCGGCATCGCGCATGTCGGCATAGAGCCTGGATGTGCGGATGATCGACTTGGACGGGATGCAGCCGGTGTTGATGCAGGTGCCGCCGATCAACCCGCGTTCGATCAGCGCCACTTTCGCGCCGAGGCTTGCCGCCTCGCTCGCCGCGGTCAGGCCGGCCGGCCCGGCGCCGACGACGACGAGATTGTATTGTCCGCTGGGCGGCGGGTTTCGCCAATGCGGCGGATGGGCGCCCCTGACCAGCTCGACATCATTGTGGTCGGCAGGAAAACCGGCAGCTTTCGTCCTTTCAAGCGACATCGCGGCCACCCGGGCTTGCCGGCTGCGACAGCCATCCGCCTGTGAACCCCGCCTTGTCCAGGCCGCGGCGGATGTACTGGTTAGAACGCATCAGCTCCCAGACCAGGCGCGAGCGGTGGTTCTCGATCATCATCACCACGATGCCCTGGTCGAGGCCGAAATGGCCTTCCGACACCCAGCCGTCGCGGCCGAATTTTCGCCGGTTGGCCAGCGTCGGATTGAAGCCGCTCGGCAACCGGAAATTGTCGATCACCTGGGGATAGCGGTCCGCGAGATGGCGCAGCGCCGCCATGCAGATGTCGGGCGCAAAAGGCAGCGACGCCGGATAGGACCACGGCGCGATCGTGCCGTCGTCCGGCCCGAAGGGCGCACCGCGCGCGACGTAGCCGGAAAACCGGCGCCGCCGCCGTTGTATGCTGCTGCGAAAGCCGCCGGGTCCGTCCCCGGCCGAAAGCCCCCAGAGGTTCTCTCCGTAGCCGTCATAGCCATAGGGGTTGTGCCGGGCATAGTCGCGGTGCAGGTAGGTCGAGCGGCGGCTGTTTTCGAAATAGTCCGAATTCTTCTCGCGCATGAAAGCGTCGCGGATGCCGGCGAAATCGATCCAGGCGTGTGAGAACTGGTGCATGAACAACGGACCGCCATAAAGCACGTCGTAGCCGTAGATGTTTTCCCACTGATAGGTCGCCGTCCAGCCCTCGTAGCTGTCGTCGGACGTCGGGCAGTCGGGCGAGGCCATCGACAGGACATAGAGGATCGTCGCTTCATTGTAGCCTTCCCAGCCATAGTGGAGAAAGCCGCTCTTCGGTTTCCAGCCCTGTCGCAAGGTCGCACTGCTGCCTTGCGCCCATCGCCAGTCGACGCGCCGGTAGAGCGCCTCGGCCAGTCGGCGGATTTCGGCTTCCTCGTCATTGTCGCCGCGGAAATAGGCGCCTGCCACGAGAATGCCGGCCATCAGCAATGCCGTATCCACCATCGACAATTCGCAGCGCCAGACCCGAAGTCCGGTGCGCATGTCGAGGAAATGATAATAAAAACCCTTGTGGCCGGTGACGTCAGCGCCACTGCCTTGCGTGCTGGTCCAGAAGAAGCGCAGAGCCGCGAGCGTCAGCTTCACCGCCGCTTCCCGCGCCATCCAGCCGCGCTCGACCCCGATCGGATAGCAGGAGAGCGCAAAGCCGACAACCGCGATGCTGGCCGGTGAATTCGGCCGCGACGTGTCGGCGACCAGCCCGTTTTCGAGGTTCACGTTTTCCAGGAAATAGTCGAAGGCCGCGCGCTGGAAACGATCCAGAAGGTCGTCGTCCGACAGGATGGCAGGCTCGACTTTAAGCAAAAGCGGCAACCTCCAGCCTGGTCGTCGCGATTGCTGGGGAACGGTGCAGGAATTGCGCGCGGGCCGGACTGTCACGCCTTGTCATGTCTCGCCCTCGTTGTTGCCGTTGCCGATTCGGGCCTCGGCCATTGTACGCTTGTCCAGCTCCGTTGGTTGCTTCCTCACGCGCAATTGTAGTTGCTTGCCGCCGGTCGGTCGGGCGGCGCGCCGCGCTGCATCAGTAGGTGGCGCGGCCGCCGGAGGCGTCGAAGACGGCGGCCGTCGTGAACGAGCATTCCTCCGAGGCGATCCAGCAAATCAGCGCCGCCACCTCGTCGACCTCGCCAAAGCGCGCCATCGGTATCTTGGACAGCATGAAGTCGATATGCTCCTGGCTCATCTGCTTGAAGATCGCCGTGCGCACTGCCGCCGGCGTGACGCAGTTCACGGTTATCCCGGTCCTGGCCAGTTCCTTGCCGAGCGATTTGGTCAGGCCGATCACCGCGGCCTTGGATGTGCTGTAGGCGGAAGCGTTGGGATTGCCTTCCTTGCCGGCGATCGAAGCGATGTTGACGATGCGGCCGTAGTTGCGCCCCAGCATGTGCGGGACGAGCGCCTTGTTGCAGTAGAAGACGCCGTTGATGTTGATGTCGATGACCAGGCGCCAGTCCTCCACCGAATAGTCCCAGGCGGTCATGTTGGGACCGGTGATGGCCGCGCTGGTGATCAGGATGTCGACCCCGCCAAGCGCCTCGATCGTCGACCGCGCCGCCCGATCCACCGCCGCCGGGTCGGCGACGTCGACGGTCTGGCCATGCAGTGTCGGGATCAAGGCCCTGGCCGCTTCGATCTGGGCGGGGTCGCGGTCCCAAACCGCAACGCGCCCGCCTTCCTCGACCAGCCTCTGTGCGACGGCGAGGCCGATGCCGGATGCGCCGCCCGTAATCACGGCCGAGCGTCCGGCAAACCGTTCCGCGAAAGTCGTCGGCATCTCGTTTCCCCTGTCGTGGCGCAAATCGGCTCCGCACGGCGCAACCATGTTCTGCGGTGACTGTGAGGTCGCCGCCGGCCAAGTTCAAGCCGGCATGCAACTCGATCGTCTGGGCCAATCCCCTAGGCGCGTTACGCCGGGTTCCCCTCGAGCTGCCTGCCCAGCGCTCGCACCATCGCCACCAGCGGCGGATCGCTATTTGTCCGACCCATACAGGAAGAACTGCAGGAACAATTCCCGCTCGGTGGTGATGTCGAGCTTCTCATAGATGCGCCGGCGATGGTTCTTGACCGTGCCGACGGTGATGCGGAGCCGCTCGGCAATGTTGGCGGTCGGATGGCCGGCCAGGATCAATTGCACGAGCTCCCTTTCCCTGACCGACAGTTCCGGCCACAGGCTCGCCGGGATCGTGGGCTGCTGGCGCGCCGGGGCGCCGGGGCTGGAGGGCGCCGAGCTGCGCGAGAAGTCGCTTCCGCGCGTCTTGATGTCGAGCGCGTGCAGCGCCTCGAACACCGGCAGCCGCTCGGCCAGCAGGGCGATCTCGCCGTCCTTGAACGCGGTGGTCGAACGATCGAGGAAAATGCCGAGGCACCAGTCGCCGCCATCGGCCAGCATGATGCCGACTTCATCGCAGATCTCCGATTGCGCGAGGAAGCCGGCTATGTACTGGCCGCGCTTGGCCTCGTCGTCGGCCAGCCGCTTGAGCGGCATGATCCCCAGCCGGCGCTCGCGCCGCCAGGAAGCGTAGAAGGGGTCGAACACGTAATAATTATCAAGGTAGCGCCGCACCATCTCGTCGGAGAAGCGCCGGTGCTTGACGAATTGCGGCGTCTGCGTGGCCGAGTAGCGCGTCACCGTCACCAGGTCATGCGCGATGTCGGCGCCGATCAGGTCGATCAGGCAGTCGACATGCCTGTCGGTGCCGGTGGCGGCGATCGCCATGGCGAGCGGCGCCCAGATGTTGCCCATGCGCATGCCCCTTTTTCGGCGACGAGCTCCCACCCGTCATTGTGCCTTTAGGCATATGGCGCGATCCGGTCCCGCGAATCTAGCCTGTGGTCAATGCTCGGCAAGGGGAGGCGACCCGTGGACCAGATCTCTACCAATCCCATCGTCATCGGCATCGATGCCGGCGGCACCATGACCGACACCATCCTTGTCGATCAGGACGGCCGCTTCAAGATCGGCAAGTCGGCGACGACGCCGAAGAACGAGGCCGAGGGGTTCCTCGCCTCGGCCGAGGACGCGGCGGACGCCTGGGGCATCTCGCTCGAGGCGCTGTTCTCGGGCGTCAATGTGGTGCTCTATTCCGGCACCGGCATGCTCAACACGCTGCTGTCGCGCACCGGCAGGAAACTCGGCCTGATCACCACCAAGGGCCTCGAGGACATGATCCTGATGGGTCGCGGCCTGCAGGCCTGGGCCGACTATTCCTATGCCGACCGGCTGCACGCGGTGACGCATCATCACCCCGATCCGCTGGTGCCGCGCCGCCGCACCCACGGCGTCACGGAGCGCATCGACCAGTTCGGCGACATCATACTGCCGCTCTATGAGCATGAGGTCCGTGCCGCGGCGAAAAAGCTGATCGCCGACAAAGTCGAGGCGGTCTGCATCATGACGATCTTCTCTCATGTCAATCCCGTGCATGAGAAGCGCATCGCCGAGATCTGCCGCGAGGAGATCGCTGCTGCCGGGGCCGACATCCTCGTCTACAGCAGCCACGAGGTTCGCCCGGTCATCCGCGAGCAGTCGCGGCTGAACTCGGTGCTGATCGAGGCCTACGCCACCTCGCGCGGCCGCAAGCAACTCAAGGGGATCGAGGACGTCTCGAAGAAATACGGCTTCAGATACGGCGTCCAGACGCTGCTCTCCTTCGGCGGCCTCACCTCGATCAACCATCCGCGCCTGCACGAGACCATGATCTCCGGCCCGATCGGCGGCATTCTGGGCGCGGCTTATGTCGGCAAGCTGATCGGCAACGACTCGCTGATCTGCTCGGATATGGGCGGCACCTCCTTCGACATGGGCGTCATCACGCGCGGCCAGACGCGGATCGAGAACGAGCCGCTGATGGACCGCTTCAAGCTGAATGTGCCGACGCTGCATCTCGATACGATCGGCGCCGGCGCCGGCATGATCCTCAAGGTCGATCCGCTGACGAAAAAAGTCTCGCTCGGGCCGGAAAGCGCCGGTGCCGATCCCGGCCCGATCTGCTTCGCGAGGGGCGGCACCGAGCCGACCATCGCCGATTGCGACGCCATCCTTGGCCGGCTGAACCCGCATTATTTCCTCGGCGGCAAGGTCGTGCTGCAGGTCGAGAAGGCGCGCAAGGCCTTCGAGGAGAAGTGCTCCAGCCTGCTCGGCGTCGGCGTGGAGGAAGCCGCCGAAGGCATGATCGACATGCTGGAGGCAGACGCCAACAACGCGCTGCGCCGCGTCATCTCCGGCCAGGGCATCCACCCTTCCGAGTTCACATTGCTTTCCTACGGCGGCTCGGGGCCGCTGCATCTGGCCGGCTGCTCCAGGGGCATCGGCTTCAAGGATATCATCACCTTCCAGTTCGCAGCCGCCTTCTCCGCCTTCGGCTGCACCACGGCGGATTTCATGCGCCGCCATTCGGTGTCGACGCAGATCGACATCGGCGCCCGCGCAAGCGACGACGAGCTGGTCGCCTTCGGCAGCAAGGTCACCGCCGTCTGGAACGACCTGACCAAGGCCGCTGTCGACGAAATGGTCGCCGACGGCCATGCGCTCGGCAAAATCAAGACGGTGCCGTTCCTGATGATGCGCTACACCGGCCAGCTCGAGGATGTCGAGGTGATGGCGCCGCTCTCGGCGGTTCATTCGGCCGACGAGATGCGCAAGGTCATCGACGAGTTCGAAGCGGTCTACGCCAAGGTCAACCATCGCGTCTCGCGCTATGGCGAAGCCGGCTTCTCGATCACCGAGCTCGGCCTCATCGCCACCGCCGACAAGGTCAAGCCCGTGCTGCTCAAGCGGCCGCTCGGCCCCTCAAGCCCCGCATCTGCGCACAAGGGCGTGCGCGAGGCCTATATTGGCGGCCGCTGGCACAAGGCCGATCTCTATGAGATGGATCTCCTGCTGCCCGGGCATGAGGTGACCGGCCCGGCCATCATCGAACACCCCGCCACCACGCTCGTCGTCCATCCGCAGGACCGTGTCTTCGTCGACGAATGGACGCTGCTCCACTACTCCCATGCTTGAGAGGGCGAACGCCATGCTGGACAAACCCGCCTCCGCCCTGCGTCTGCGCGAGCGGCTGATCGAATCCGAACGGCTCATGGACGAGACCGGCTGCTATGACGGCATTACCGATCTCGAACTGCGCAACCAGGACCCGCTGAAATTCGAGACGCTGCACACCAAGCTGCGCGCCTACTGCGTCTCGGCGCGCGAGATGGCGCGTCGCATCTCGGCTTCGCCCGGCGTGCGCGAGGTCGGCGAGATGGTCGTCGCCATCTACACGCCCGAAGGCGACGCCATCGCGCTCTCCAACGGCATCATGGTGCATGTGCACACGATGAGCCGCTTTATCAAATGGATGATCAGACAAGGCTACGAGGAAAATCCCCGCATCGTCGACGGCGACATCTTCGCCAACAACGACGCCTTCATCGGCACCGTGCAGGTGCCCGACGTGATGGACGTGGTGCCTATCTTCCACTCGGGCAAACTCGTCGGCTGGGCGGGCGCGGTCTGCCACGAACTCGAGGCCGGCGGCATCACGCCGGGCGGCGACGTGGCGCTGGCACAGGAGCGCTTCACCGAAGGCCTGTTCGTCTGCGCCGAAAAAGTCGGCCAGAACGACGAGCTGCGGCGCGACTACGTGATCCGCTGCGAGCGCAATCTGCGCATGCCCATCTACTGGGTGCTGGACGAGAAGGCCAAGGTCGCCTCCTGCATCGACATGCGCGAAAGCGTCAAGGCGCTGATCGACGAGATCGGCCTCGACTACTGGATGAAGGTGTCTAAGGAATTCATCGAGGAGGGCCGCCGCGCGCAGCTCGCCCGCACGCGACAACTGACCGTTCCCGGCATCTATCGGGGGCATACTTTTTACGGTCATGTCACCAGGGGCAAGCCGGGCTACCAGCCGCTCGGCGATCCCGACTGGCTCTACAACATTCCGATCGAAATGGAGATCACCACAGGCGGCAAGATCGTCATGGATTTCGAGGGCACGCAGCCCTGGGGCTACCATTCCATGAACTGCACGCCGGCCGGCATGGATGGCGGCATGTTCGTGACGCTGACCCAGCACATGAATTTCGAAGGCCTGGTCAATGACGGCGCCTGGATGGCGACGGAGCTGAAGTTGCCGCATGGCACCTGGACCAATCCCGACAACGAGATGGTGGCCACCGCCACGTCCTGGGCGCTGCTCCTGCCGGCCTATGGCGTCTTCCAGCGGCTCTTGTCGCGCTCGTTCATCGCCCGCGGCTTCGTCGAGGAGGCCTTCGTCGGCCAGGTCAACAGCCCGATGATCGAGATGGGCGGCACCAGCCAGTACGGCACGCTGTTCGGCATGGCGCATTTCGAATGCGCGGCCGCCGGTTCCGGCGCGCTTGCCATCAAGGACGGGCTGGACACCGCCTATGTCGGCTGGAACCCTGAATCCGACATGGGCAACATCGAGATCTGGGAACAGAACATGCCGATGGTCTATATCGGCCGCTCGATCGTTGCCAATTCCGGCGGCGCCGGCAAATATCGCGGCGGCTGCGCCTTCCTGTCGACCTGGCTGGTTTCGAAGACCGATCATCTCCGTCTGGTCACCTCGGAACATTCCTCGCGCGTCTTCGACAATGGCGGGCTTTGCGGCGGCTATCCGGCGCCGACCTGCCAGAAACACCGCGCGGTGCGCGACAGCAACATCTTCGAGCTTGCGCAGAAGGGTGCGCCGCTGGCGCACCATACCGGCACCAATCCTTATCGTTCTGAACTCGAGGTCCGGCTCGAAGGCCAGCACGTGACGATGGAAGGGCCCTATATCACCGCGCCCCACAAGACCGGCGACGTGTTCACACATTCCTACAATGGCGGCGGCGGCTATGGCGACGTGCTGGAGCGCGATCCGGTCAAGACGGCATCGGACGTCGAGAACGGCTATCTCACCAGGGAAGCCGCCGAAAATGTCTTCGGTATCGTGCTTGACGAGGACGAGGACGGCTATCCCGTCGCCGATCTCGAAACCACCAAGCGCCACCGCGCCGAGATGCGGTCGCGCCGGCTTGTCCGGGCCAGGCCGGTCTCGGAGTGGATGGCCAAGGAGCGCGAGCGGGTGAAGGCGGCCGATTTCGCGCCCGAGGTGAAGAAGATGTATGCCAGCGCCTTCAAGCTTTC
The DNA here is from genome assembly GCF_020165235.1 of Mesorhizobium sp. CA13. NCBI lineage: Bacteria > Pseudomonadati > Pseudomonadota > Alphaproteobacteria > Hyphomicrobiales > Phyllobacteriaceae > Mesorhizobium > Mesorhizobium sp. CA13. Next base: position 20,502 of record NZ_JAIUHS010000005.1, read on the forward strand.
GCCGCGCTTCGCCAGCGATTTTTCTAACTTCTGGGATGTCGACGCCAAATCGACCTTCGGCGTGGAGTAGGGATCATGACCTCGTACAGCAAGGAAGTCATCGCCGATCTGGTCGCGGGCACGCTGCCCTGGCCGCAGACGCGCCGCGTCATGAGCGCCTACAAGGACGACGATCGCTTCTTCAAATATGTTTCGGTTTTGCAGGACCGAGTCGGCTGGAGCGATCCGATACTGCTCCCTGTTGGCGACCACCTCTTCATCTGCCAGAGCGGCGACGAGCGGGTAACCCGTTGCGAATGCGGCCATTCCTTCGGCGACTACCGAAAGAACTGGAAGCTGAAGGCTTCGATCATCGTGCGCGACACAGAGGAGGCGCTGCGCGAGATCTATCCCAACAGCGACCTGCCGGATCCCGAATGGATGGAAATCCGCGAGTTCATCTGCCCGCAATGCGGCACGCTGCACGAGGTCGAGGCAGCGGCGCCGGGTTATCCCATCGTCCATGATTTCGAACCCGACCTGGAAGGTTTCTACCGCGACTGGCTGGGCAAGCCGCTGGAGCCGATGGACAAGGAAAGCTGATGGCAAGGACACGAGATTCGTCACCGGCTCCGAAATGGGCTTCGATCGAGGCTATCTTGCCGTATGAGGTTCAGATCCTCTCGGGACTGATGGGCCGTCCCGTACCGTGCGGAGCCTATGCCCGATGACAAACCTCTCCGGCCGCAGCGCAATCGTCACCGGCGGGTTCTCCGGAATGGGTCTGGCGATTGCCACGGCATTGGCGCAGGCCGGCGCCAATGTCGCCGTCGGCTCCTACGTCGCTCCTGCCGGCGCCGAGAGATCCGACGCCGCCTACTATCCCGGCGCCGACGAGATAGAGCGCGTGCGTTCGGCTCTCGGCGCGCATCGAACGAGGATTTACGCCGCCCATCTGGACGTGCGCGACAGCGATGTGACGAACCGTTTCGCTGCCGACGCCGAGGCGGCGGTCGGCCCTGTCGACATCCTGGTCAACGCCGCCGGCACCACGGCGGAGCAGCCGGTCTGCGGCCACTCCGACGCGCTGTGGGAGAAGATCGTCGACACCAATCTCACCGGCGCCTTCCGCGCCACCCGCGCCGTGCTGGCCGGCATGATCGAGCGCGGCTGGGGTCGCATCGTGAACATCGGTTCGACCGCCGCCTCGGTCGGCTGGAAGGACAATCCTGCCTATTGCGCCTCCAAGGCCGGTCTCCTCGGCCTCACCCGTTGCGTGGCGCTCGAGGGGGCGGCGCATGGCGTCACCTGCGTCATGATCAGCCCGACCTGGGTCGAGACCGAACTGATGCGCCGCAACGTGGCGCAGGTCGTCGAGCGCGAGGGCAAGGGCCGCACGGCCGAGGACGCGATGGCCGAGATCGCCAGGGGCAACCCGCAGCAGCGCATCCTCCAGCCGCAGGAGATCGCGGCGCTGGCCGTGTTCCTCTGCTCGGATATGGCCAAGGGCATCACCATGGAAAACATACAGATCACCGGCGGAGCACTTTGGTAGCGCACGGCTGGCTATGGGCCTCGGTGGAGGAGGCCGGCACTGAACGAGAACTCCAATTCCGTCCGGGCGGCTGTCCCGGACGTGATCTCTCGGCGCTCGCCCGGCTGTAAGACAAGGTGACGGGATTTGCCATTGAGCGCGGGGCGCGATAGGTTATATTGCACTGCACAATGGAGATGCCGTCGATTGCACCCTTCTTACGGAGATGCCTGCCGGCTACGCGGCGGTCCGGGGTAGGCTCGGCGAGAACCTGAGATGAAGATTCCAAAGTCCTTGCTGATCGATCCCGAGAGGAACTCGGTCTACGGCAGTTTTGCCGTTGCCGTTTCGGTCTGGGCATTCTCCTACTCCGTCATATTCGGCCAGGTGCTGATCCTGGCCTATTATGCGGTGTGGCTGCCCCTCATCATGGTCGACTACAGGCGGTTCCTGCGGCATCTGTCCAGCGCCTGGCTGCCATTGTCGTTCGCGGCCTATGTATGCTTCTCCGTCTTCTGGTCGGACGCTCCCGGCATCACCGCGAGGACGGCCGTCCAGTACTTCTCCCACATCGCCTGCGCCTATGTCGCGGCGCGCGCCGTCAGCGTGCGGACCCTGACGATAGGCGCCCTGGTCGGCATATTCGTCGTCCTGCTCTATTCTCTCAAGGTGGGGGCCTATTCCGAGGACGTCCTTGACGGCACGTATAATTTCGTCGGCGCTTTCGCCTCCAAGAACCAGATCGGCTTCGTCGCCTCGCTCGGCATCTATTTCAGCGTCGTCTTCATCGCCTTCCTCAGGCACGGCCGGCTAAGCCTGTTCCTGACGGTGCCGGTCGTGCTTTTGTCGGCCTATCTGCTGGTCATCTCGCATTCGGCCACCTCGATGGCCTCGACGCCGGCGGTGCTGGCGCTGGTGATGCTGCTTGCCATGAGCAAGGTGCTGTCGCGACGCTACCGCCGGGTGATCTTCCTGGTCGGCACCGGCATGCTGGTCGTCACTATCCTAGTGGCGCTGAACCTCGGCCTCATGGACTTCGTCCTCGGCCTCTTCGGCAAGGATTCGACGCTCACCGGGCGCACCTATCTGTGGGAGCAGGGCTGGAACGCCGCGCAGAGGGCGCCCATGCTCGGCGTCGGCTATGCCGCATACTGGGTCCAGGGTTTTGCCGAGGCCGAGCGCCTGTGGAACGAGTTCTACATCACCACCCGCACCGGCTTCCACTTCCACAATACCTACATCGAAGCCCTTGTCGAACTCGGCTTCGTCGGCGCGACGCTGGTTTCGCTGGTCATCCTGCGCACGCTCTACGGCCATGTCTCGGCGGTGGCGTTCGGGACATGGCGGGCGGATTCGGTCGTTCTGGCCGGCGTCATGGTGCTGCTCCTGATCCGCTCCTTCGTCGAGGTCGAGATCCTCAACCCCTACATCATGGGTTCCTTCCTGATGTATTTCAGCTTCTTCAAGCTGGCGCGACTGCCCGTTGCCCGTCCTCGCCGGTCTGCGGCAAGGATGGAGGAGGCAAATGCGGCCAGAGGCTGGAGCGGGCCGGAGCCCGGCACCGACGCGGCTCGATGAATGCGGATCGGTTTCCCGTCTGGGCTTGCTTCAAAACAAGGCGATAGAGCGGCTGGCGATTCGCTCAAACGCCGCCCCGCGCCAGCAATTCCAGGAAAAGTGTGTACGGCTTCCCCGGGAAACAAGCGGCCTACTGGCTAGGCATTGGCGCCAGCTTGACCTTGATCACATCGCCCGGCAGCACGGGCGTGTCTTCCTTGACCGCAATCTCGCTCGTCTTGCCGTCGGCAGCGCGCAGCAGTGAATAGATCAGGGTCGGCTCTTCGTTGGTTGCGCTGGCGGCCACGGTGGCGGGATCGGTGGCCTGGGCCATCAATCCTTTCTGCATGTTGACCCTCAGCGCGGCCTCGTTCAGGTCGGCTTCGGTCTGCTGCCGGTCGGCGGCGAGGCTCGAGCTCAGCGTGTTCTGGGCATCGATGGCATCCTGCGTTGCCTTGCTGATCGCTTGCTTGGCGGTGAGGATGGCCGTTTCGTAGTCCAGGATCTTGCCCTGAAGGTCGGTGACGGACTGCTGCGAATCCAGCAGTCTTGCGTTGGCGACCAGGCCTTTCTGGGCCAGCGGACCGATGCTGGTGAGTTGCTGCTGCGCCAGGTCGACCTGCTTCTGCTGGTTGACGATCTTCTTCTGCAGCGATTCGATCTCGGCCTGCAGAACCCCTTTCAGGTCGCTGAGCGCCTCGAGCTTCAGCTTCAGCGCCTTCTGGTCAGCCGTGAGGATCGTCATCTCGTCCGCGACGATGGCCTGCAGTCTCGGATCGCCCTCGACCTCCTTCGGTACCTCGAAGCTCGACTTGCCCGCAAGGTCGGCATCGATGCGCGCGCGCTTGACGATCAGTCGAACGCGCTGGTCGTCATATATGTCGAAATTGCCTTTGGCGGTGACCAGGTCCTTGCCGAGCTGCGGGCCGTAGTCGGCGCTTCGCCGGATGCCGCCGGCGATGCTGACCGCCTTTAGCACCGTCAGATCGGGCACATAGGGAAATTGGCCGGGGTTCTGCACCTCACCCGAAATATAGAACGGCCGGAACTGCGCCATTTCGACCGATGCCTCGGGCCGGTCCGACAAAGCGAGCTTGTGCTGCAGCGCCTCGCCGATCGCCGCCGCGACTTCGGCCGTTGTCTTGCCGGATGCCGGCAGCTCGCCGACGAAAGGCACCGACAGCATTCCGGCCGGCCCGACCGTGTATACGCCATTCACCGCCGACCAGTCGCGGAACGTGCCTTCGACGGTCTGCCACTCCGCGATACGGATGGTGAGCTTGTCTTGCGATCCGAGATGGTATTCGTCGGCAATGGCGATCCGAGGCAGGGCGAGCGACAGGGCCAGGCAGCTGGCCACGAGCCGCAAACGCCGCGAGCGGCCCGAATGCGGGCCGCTGCAAAAAACTTCGAACATGTCTATCTTCAACTGAACGTTCCGATCCGCTTTGGCCCCACCAGCCCGATGAGCCTGCGCCCGATGCCTGCCGGGAGAGATCCCCCGCGTGCGATCCGGTTCGCGACCGCTCAGTAGCAGCCGCGCGACATCCAGACAGCCGGAACTGTCTTGATGATGATGCGAATATCCTCGAAAAGTGACCAATTCTCGACATAGTGGCGATCGAACGCGACGCGGCTATCATAGGAGACGTCGTTGCGGCCGCTGACCTGCCACAGGCCGGTCAAGCCGGGGCGGGACTTCAGGTAATACACGGCGGCGCTGCCATAGATCTCCAGTTCGTCGCGCACGACCGGGCGAGGTCCGACAAGGCTCATGTCGCCCTGAAGGATGTTGATGATCTGCGGCAACTCATCGAGACTGAGTTTCCTCAGGACCGCGCCGACCCGGGTGACGCGCGGATCGTTCTTCAGCTTGCGGGTGGCTATCCATTCCGCCTTGGCGTCCGGATTGGCCGCCAGATAGGCGGCCAGTACCCTTTCGCCGTCCGGCACCATGGTGCGGAACTTGAGACAAGGGAAAATCCGTCCGCCACGCCCGATTCGCCGGTGACCGTAGAAAATCGATCCGCCATCAGAGAATTTGACGAGCAGCGCTATCATCACGAACAGCGGGCTGAGCGCGATCAGGGCGGCCAGTGAACCGGCAATATCGAAACTTCGCTTGATAAGGCCGCCGATCGGCGGTGGAAAATCGACGCCAGCCTGCGAAAACTCCGCTGTGGCCGACTTGGCAACGTCCCTCATGCCAAAACTCCATGCGTTGACCGGATGGTTTACCGCACGATATCAAAAAAATGTTGCAGCGCAACACACAATTTCCCGCACCCTTGAAATAGTCACGTCATGAATTGACTAAATAATAAGCGAGCCTTGCACAAATTTCGGAATATTTAGCACATTTATGACAATAAATGGGCATAGCCGGAAAAATAGAGGCCCTTTTGGGGCAACTTCTGGGCGCTGCGTTCTTTATGCCCCTGAACCGAACTCGTTGGTGCTTTAGCGCGACACGATATACGAGGGCATTCTAATAAAATACTATCCGATATTGTAGAGTTTACTGAAAAGCACCGAAGAGCCGAAGTTGCGCGTAATCCCCCCGTGTGCGTTGCAGCACGAGCGAGTCGAGCGCAAAAGCTCACCTAAAAATAAATGCGGTTGCCCTTGCGGCCATTTGCTCGCCTTAATAGAATTGCAAATTATACCTGTCAAAGTGGCGGCAGGTTGAAAGGCCGGAAGCAACCGGCCGGGAGCGGGCGACTTAATAAGCCCGCATGACAAGGGACGACGCTCGGGTGGGGCAATGACTTGATATACCCGGGCCGGTTTGTGGGCTGTTGGGTATGTCGCTTCCAAAATTCATCGTTGGGATGATTTTCGCTCTTGCGATCGTCGTCGGCTGGTCATGGCTGGGCGGCGCTTCAATAGGCACGACGCTGCTGCGCGTCATCATCTGTGCCGTGGTCATCCAGGCGGGCTACTTCGTGCTCGTCTATGCCATGATCGCCAGAAGCGCGCCGACGCCTGCCGACAGGACACGCGAGGCCGAAAGAAAGCTGGGTTCGGCCGAGGTGGCCGAGGGTGAAAAGCTGGGCGGCGCCGGGCGAAGCCTTCACTGACCCAGATCGGCCGGCCTCAGGCAACGTCGGCGGGTTCGGACTCTGACTGTTCGCCCGAAAGCATCCGGGACAGCCGGCTTCCGGCTTTCGCCTTCAGCCGCCGATAGTGCCCGACCTCGACGACACGGCCGTTTTCCATCGCCACCACCCAGTCGGCGAAGGCGATCATCGATGGCCGGTGCGCGATGGTCAGGATCGTCATCGAGCCGCGCAGCCCGTCGATGGATTGCGCGATCAGCGCCTGGTTTTGCCAGTCGAGCGCGCTGGTCGCCTCATCGAGGATGAGCAGCGACGGCTTGCGCAGCAAGGCGCGCGCCAGCGCGATCCGCTGGCGTTCGCCGCCCGACAACCGCACGCCGCGGTCGCCGACCACCGTTTCGAGCTTGAGGTCGAGCCGTTCGACGAATTCGGCCGCATGGGCCGATCGCAATGCGGCCCATAATTCATCGTCGCTGGCTTGCTGTGCGGCCAGGCGCAGGTTCGCCGCGATCGTGTCGTGCAGGAGAAACACGTCCTGCGGCACGTAGGCGACCTGGTCGCGCCAGCCCCGGCGATTGGCGGCGTCGATCTCGACGCCGTCGACCAGGATCGTGCCGGCTGTCGGCTCGAGCAGGCCGAGCAGCATGTCGGCGATCGTGCTCTTGCCTGATCCCGAAGGGCCGATAAGGGCGGTGACCTTGCCGGCCGGAAGGCCGAAGGTGATGTCGCTCACCACCGTCTTGGCGGCACCGTCCTCGTAGGCGAAGTAGACGCCGCGAACATTCAGTCCGAAATCGAGCGACAGCTTTCGAGCGTCCTCGATCCCGGCATGGCCAGGTTCCCGCTCGGCGTCGAAACGCATCTGCAGGCTGCGCATCGCGGCATAGGCGGGCAGGTTGATCAGGACCTGCTGCGCCTGCGTCTGCATGTCCATGAAGCGCGGCGCGATGCGCATGAAGACCAGCAGCAGCACGACGATCTCGGCCAGGGACAGGTCGAAGCGAACCAGCGCCACATAGATGAACAGGCTCAAGCCGATCACGCTCGCCACCTGGAACAGGGCGGTGCCGGTCGAGCTGTTGCGCACATAGGCGATGTTGTCGGCCTTCATCCTTTCGAGTGTCGCCTGCAACTGCGCGAAATAGGTCGCCTCGATGTTCAGGCTCTTGGCCACCTTGATGCCGCCGAGGAATTCCGAGACCGTACGGTATTGATCCTGACGGTTGGTCGTCAGGACCTGGCCAAAGGCGGTGGCCCGCGACCGGAACGGCCGCAGCGCGAGGAACATCAGGATGCCGATGACCACGGCGAACAGCGTCATGACCGGCGAAATGAACATGGAGATCACGAGATAGCCGGCCAGAAGCACGGCGATCTGTACCAGCATCAACAGCGAGAAGGCCGCTCCCTGGACGCGGTCTATGTCCCCGGTCAGCGCATGGTCGAGGTCGGAGCCGCGCATGCGCGTGAAGACGCCCCACCGTGCCTTGCCGATGCTTTCGAACAGGTTCATGCGCAGGCGGTTGATGAAATCGAAGAGAAGCCTGGCCATGTAGACCGACTTGAAGCGGTTGAAGGCGGCCTGCAGCGCGACCAGCGCGACCAGCATGCACAGCATCGTGGTCAGCTTCAGCGTGCCGTCCGGCACCAGCCAGCGCATGAAATCATTGTCGGGCAGCTTGATCGCGAAATCCTGGCCGGAGCGTCCGACCAGCTGCAAGAGCGGAACCAGCAGCAGGATGGAGATGCCTTCGGTCAGGCTGCCCATGATCAGGAAGAGCAGCGCCGTCCAGGCCCGCCTCCCGCCTATCTGGGCGATAACGGCGCCGAACCCTGCGATTTCCCGAAACAATGACGGGCGAAGGAGCGACGGTTTCGACATCTCCTGCTACCCCTTTCCGGCCATCAGATCATGCTCGACGAGGCTCACGACCTCGCCGATCCTGTCGAGGCCCGTCGGCACTTCGAGCCTGCACACGCCGACGCGATCGGCGAGCCGTGCGCAGTGCCCGAGATGCGCCGCCGCGAAATCGCCGACCAGGGCGGCTCGGCCGAAGCGCGTGACGTATGAAAATCTGATCACGGCCGGCAAAGCGGCGATGCCGGGCATAGGTGAGATATCAGCCTTTTGGCCGCGCTCGAGAATATAGATGCGGGTCGCCGGAACCCTGTCGCGCGAAAACGGCCCGTGCAAGCGGTGCTGGGCCTTGTTGATAGCCGGATGCACTTGCGGCCGCACTTGTGCCCTTTCAAGCGAAATCGCGGCAGCCGCGTCGGCCGCCAGCTTGATCTGGGGAAAACCCGGCACGATCATCGGCTCGTCCGGATGGCTGAGATCGAGCGCCACGACGTCATCGGTAAGCAGTTCGTGCCCGGCACGGATCATGGCGCTTGCCGTCGTCGATTTGCCGGCGCCCTTGTCGCCCATGAAGATGGCGCTTTTGCCGGCAATCGCGACGGCGCTGGCATGCAGCACGAGCAGGCCGCGCTGGTGCAGGATGAGGGCCATCACCGGTCCCAGCAGCGGGAACGCGATCAGCGCGTCGTCGATGCCGGGCGCGGGCTCGACCTCGATGCGGCAGGCGTCGCTGATCAGGAACGCGCCGACGGCGTGCCACGCCAGATATTGCCGATCCGGTTCGAAGCGGAAAATGGTCGCGGCCTCTGGCGAAGGCTTCGGCATATCGATCGCGCCGACGGTGATCAGCATATCCGCCGCCGCCGGTTCGGCCGGCTCCAGCTCTGGCAAGGCCACCTCGGACGCGATGGTCAGGCCGTAGGCCCGATAAAAACGGCGCTGTCCGCGCGGCCAGCCTTGCGCGTGCGGGCGGAGGGCCAGCGGCTCGTTCAACGGCGTCATGCGGCACTCCCGGCACGCTGCACCTGCCGCAGCCACAGCGACAGCGACGCCGAGCGCCAGACATACTGGACATCGAGCGGCGCCGGCCGGTCGGGCCGGCTGAGCAGCCGGGCATAGGCAGCCTTCACGGCCGGCAGGTTTATGTAGGGCTCGATGCGGCCGGCGTCCGGGCCGAGCACCTGTTCCAGAAGGTCACGGTGGTTTCGCAGCATGCCGTTGACGAGATTGCCGGTGAAATCGATCTTGTCACGCCGCCACTGGACTGCCGCCGGCAGCACGTCTTGCATGGCGCGGCGCAGCACGTAGCGGCCAAAACCGCGGCTGAGCTTCTCCTTGCCCGGCAACGCCAGGCAGAACTCGACCAGCGGCTTGTCCCAGAAGGGATAACGAGGTTCGACGCCGAAATTGGCGGCCGCCTTGTCGAGGACTTCGAAAGCATGCGGCACATAGCCGTTGGAAAGAATCCAGCGGTGGGTCAGCGCCTCGCTGGCGCTTACGTCGGGCGGCTTGTAGCCGGCTCGGTGAACCCGCTCGATAAGCTCGGTGCGGCCGGCAAGATCGGCATTGATCAGGTCGCGCCAGCTTCCGCCTTGCGAAGCCTGGGCCGGCTTTCGCAGCCTGTGCAGGAGCCGGTTCGCGGTGTGCCTGAGCCTGGCCACGCGCCAGGCGGGTCCGTAGATGGTCAGGAACTGGAAGTACATGCCGAGCATGCCGTCGCCATAGGTGTTGGAGGCGCTGCGGATCTCGCGCCACAGCTCCAGCCACTTGCCTGCATTGGCAAGCTCGTGCAGATGGCCGTGGCCCTGCGACACGACCTCGTCCCCGCCATGGCCGTCGAGAAGCACCTTGACGCCTTTGGCGCCTGCTGTCCTGTAGACGGTCCGGGTGAGCGTAAGGCCCGGCGCCAGGAACGTTCCTTCCTGCTCTTCCAGCACCCGTTCGAATTCCGCGAACGGCGCGTAGTTGCCGACCGGGATCAGCGTGCCGTCGACGCGCTCCTGTTCCAGCACCGCGTCGATGAAGGGGCTTTCGTCCATCGCCGAGCCGCGTTCGAAAACCAGCGAAAAGGTGGGCAGCCTCGGCTTTCCCTCGGACAGGTTTTGCCGGCCCGCCACGCAGGCGATCGAGGAGGAGTCCAGACCGCCGCTCAGCATGGCCCCGACCGCCGCGCTTCCGCGCATGCGGTTGCGCACGGACTGCGAGAAGAGGTGGGCGAATTCCTCGGCGGCGTCCGACCGCATGGGCCGCGACGACGGCTCGATCTGCCAGTATCGCTGCAGCGTCACGCGCTGCCCCGTCACAGTGAGGCTGTGGCGCGCCGGCAGGCGGAAAATATCTGTGTAAGGCGTCGCTTGCGGATCGTCTGGCAGCCCGGCCAGGAAACCCGAGATCTGATGTTCGCTGAGGCGGGCGCCGGCGGTGACGCCAAGGATCGGGCCGATCTCGGAGGCAAAGAAAAAGCGCTGCCCGTCCGCGTGATAATAGAACGGTTTGACACCGAAATGATCGCGCGCGCAAAACAGCACCTGCCGCTCGGCATCCCAGATGGCGAAGGCGAAATCGCCTTGCAGGTGCACGGGACAGGCTTCGCCCCAGCGCAGATAGGCCCGCATCAGGAGCACGGCGTCGGCAACCGATGCGTCGGGGACGCCGAGCCGTGCCATCAGCTCGTCGCGATTGTCCAGGCGGCAATCCGCGGTGACGGCCAGTTTACCGCCCGCCATCGTCAGCGGGCCGGGGCCGGCTTCATTGGTCGTGTTGAGCCAGGCATGGCCGAGCGCGACAGCCTTGTCGGTCCACCATGAACTGCCGTCGCGGGCGCGATGACGCATGCGGGCCAGCATGCGCTGGATATCGGCGGCGGTCCCCGGCGCCTCGTGCCCGTGCAGGATTCCGGCCACGCCGCTCATCGGTCATTGACCATAGTCGACGAGGGGGACGAACTTGTCTATCGAGCCGCCAAGGATGACATGGTTGCCGCTGATCAGCCATGCATGCGCCTTCAGCTGCTGGCCGGTGTCGCGCTCGATGCCGATGCGGATCTTCGAGGCATTGCCCTGGCGGGCGAGAATGTACTGGCCGGCGAGCGCCTGGGTGAGACAGCTTGCGCGCGGTACCAGGCGGGCTGCGGCGGCAACGCCCCAGGCGACACGGCGCAGCTCGCCCGTGCTGGCGCATTCACGTGCCTCCAGCCGGGTGACGATGCCGCGGAGGCGGTTGTAGGAGAACAGGGTCAGCCCCAGCCGAACGGCCGCGACCACCAGCAGGCAGTGGCAGAGGAACAGCATTTCCGGGCCGCTCAGGGAGAGAGCTCGAAGCCGACGCCGCCGGTGCTTGGTCTGGCCGGGACTTTTCTCCGTCGCAGGTTCTTGCCGCAAAACCGTGACCCGCTTTTGCGGAACCTGCCTAGACAGGTTCCTCATGATGCAGCCTCGCAAGTCCGCTATCGGCCAGACCTTTCAACAGTGCGTCGACATCGGCCTTGCAGCGCTCGGTGTCGACATCATAGCGCGCGAGCACGGCCCGGCGGATTTCAACAATTGGTTTCGGCTCCTGGATCAGCTCCCAGATGAACGTGCCTACCCCGTTGAGGCTGTAGTAGATGTTGGATTTCAGGTTGAGAAGCGCCAGGCCATTGCCGAATTCGCAGGCGACCGCTTCCTTGGTCGCACTCACACGATCGTGGTCAGATGGGTTCCAGTTCATCCGAAAACCTCGTTTGCTACACACTGTCCGCAATGCGTGCCGACAATTCTGGCGATGAAGAAAAGCCGGGTCAGGCAATGAAGAGAAGCCGGGATTTGCACCCCGACTCCCTTTATGGTTCTTGGATTCCAGAGGCCCAACGTGTCCCTCTAGAATCAGGACAGGCTCAGGAGAACGTCAGGTCGCCAATCGGCGTGTGCGCAGGAAATGCTGCGTCGAGCGCCGTATTGCCGCCACCACCCTGAGTGATGGTTTCAATCGAACCATGAACCGTCAGGCTGGGCGTTTCGTACTCCTGCTTTTCAACATTCTGTTCCATTTTACACTCCATCAAGGACTGGAAACGGCCTGTCGATTGCCGGCGGCACTTTCATGCTGCGATGCAATAGCTGCATGGCAGCATTTATGAGTCAAGCCTGATTTACCGCGCATTAATCAATTATGGCCTGCGCGCGCAGACACAGTCGTGAGTAACGATCTCAAGCTTCGGCCTTCATCGCCTTCACATCCCTGCATATGGGCCTAATGCACTAGGTCAGCATAAGAAATTGATTTGCAAATATAAACTTTTTAAGCCCTGTCACTTCAAGGCATGGCGACAATAATGCCGCAGCACCGGGTCTCCCGATAAGGTTTGCTACGGAACGCCGAAAACGCCACTCGTCCCTTGTGGTCCAGTGGTTCTCCGCACCGTTCGCCCGAGCCGGTTTCGATAAACGTCGTGGCTGGATTTTTGCGCTGCAAAAGGAAAAACTGGACGGCGCCAAGGTTTTTGGCGATGCTTTGCTTCGCACCTGCAGAATAGGCGTCACGCCGATCGCTTCTGGAGAACCGTAGGCCCGATGGCCCTGACCGAACGTTCATATGAGCGACTGCGCGCCGCCGATTGCGCCGGCGAGATCGCCTATGTGCAGGCCTGTCTGCGGCTGTTTTTCGCAACGCGATCCGGCGCCGCGCCCGGCGATGCCTCCGGCCTCGCCGTAGCCAATGTCACCGACATAGCCAGGTTGAACAAGGTCTCGATCTTTATCCTCAAGGTGCTGTCGCGCGCACCCGCGAACGGGCCGCCGGCCCAGCTCTCCCAATGGCTCGACGCCTACCGCCGGAAGACCGTTTCGATGAACGCGTCCTGCATCATGGATTCGATGGCGATCCAGACGGCGCTGCGCGACAGGCAGATCGATTTCGTTTTCCTGAAAGGTCCCTTCCAGCAGCATCTGCTTTACGACGATCATTTCATGAAGCCTTCGGGCGATGTCGACATATTGGTGGCGCCGGCCGGGTTTTTCAGGGCGCGCGAGGCGCTCCGCTCGATCGGATACGAGATCGCCGGCAAGTCGCGCTCCGTCTGGTGGGTCCGTTTCCTCGGCGAACAGCACATGATCCGCGGCGACGGGCCGACGCAATCCACTGTCGATCTGCATTATCGGCTCCAGCAACCCGGCTCGCCCAGCCCGCGCGACGCGGATGGCTTCCTGCGGCGCAAACGGCAGGTCGAGATCACCGGCGTCGAGGTGCCGTTCACATCGGCGGCCGACACTCTGCTGTTGTCCTGCATCAGCGTCGCCAAGGCGCTTTTCAACCGAGAACCCTGCGCCGGCTACGTCTGCGACGTACGTGCCAGCGCCGACCGCCTGAACGAAGCCGAGCAGCAGCGCCTGCTCGATGCCGCCGCGGCGCAGGGGCTGGACGACACGCTGCTGCTTGGCCTACGCGCCGCCGACGTGCTTCTTGGCGGCGCCGGCACGCTCCTGTCGCAGCGCGCCGCGCGGATGCTGTCGCGCATCGGCAATGAGGATCTGCTCAACATGGTCATCGCGCCATGGCTGTCATCCCTGCGATGGCCGCAGCGGCGCACCGTGTTGTGGGAGTTGTGCGGTCGTGCGCCGGTCCGCTATCTGGCGGAGGCCGGCTGGGCGGCATCGGCCGACATCAGCCGCCGCATCTTCGAACGGCAGGGCAGCCCGTGACGGGAAGCCCGTCGGACATCGAACACGTACAGGGCGAGGGCAGAACGGAACCTGTGCAAGAGGCAAATTCATGTCGATGATGGAATCAAAGGTCTGCGTGATCATCGCTGCCCGAAACGCGGCGCGAACAATCGCGGTGGCCATCGCGTCCGCGCTGCGCGAACCGGAAGTGGCGGAAGTCGTCGTCGTCGATGACGCCTCCACCGATGACACGGCCCAAGCCGCCCGCGCCGCCGATGACGGCAGCGGCCGGCTTGCGGTGATGCGCCTCGACGTCAATCGCGGCCCCTCCTTCGCCCGCAACGCCGCCATCGCGGCCTCGCAATCGCCGTTCATCGCCATTCTTGACGCCGACGACTTCTTTCTCGCGGGCAGGCTTCACAACCTGTTTGCCGGCGCGGACTGGGATTTTGCGGCCGACAACATCATGCTCATCAGGGACGACGCCTTGAGCGACGTCACAAAGATCGTCGCACCGCAGTTCGCGGCCGAGCCGGAATTCCTCGACCTCGAGCGTTTCGTCGAAGGCAACATCTCCAGACGCAACGTGCGCAGAGGCGAACTCGGTTTCCTCAAGCCGGTGATCAGCCGCGCTTTTCTCGACAGGCACGGCCTGCGCTATGACGAGAGCTTGCGTCTGGGCGAGGATTACGAGCTCTACGCGCGCGCTGTCGCCAAGGGCGCGCGTTTCAAGGTCATCCGCTCCTGCGGTTACGGCGCCATCGTGCGGGCCGATTCGCTGAGCGGCCGCCACAAGACGCAGGACCTGAAGCGTCTTGCCGACGCCGACCTGGCGCTGCTGGCGATCGACAGCCTGCCTGAGGGCTCCAAAGCGGTGCTGCGCCGCCACGAGCGCCACGTGCGCGACAAATACCGGCTGCGCAATTTCCTCGACGTGAAGGCCGAGCGGGGCCTGGCGTCGGCCGCGGCCTATGCCTTCGCAAGCCAATCCAACCTGGTTCCCATCGTCCAGGGCGTGGCGTCCGACAAGCTCGAGGCGCTGTTTCGCCGCGTCGGGCTTGGCTCCAGGCATCAGCATGTGCCGCCAACGCGTTTTCTCATGGCCGGCACCAGCACGGGCAAAGAGCCTTGAATGCGGTCGTCCGGCCGCGCTCTTGTCAGCGCGTCGCGCAAACCATTTCGGGCGGATTTATGAGTTTACGAATTGGGTGGTTGCCTACGCGGCCCGGGAATGGCAGTCTATGTTGCGGTGCAGCAATTAGGATGGCCAACGAGCTGGCCTCCGATCGGACTGCCCGATATTGAACCGGTAAGGGGCCCGGCCGACGGTCGGACCACCACAGGACTTTGAACGCATGGCCTCGATATTCGGCTTCAGATCAAGGAATCCGGCCCGCGATCGGCAGACCGACATTTCGCGTCTCGATCGCCTGGCGAAGCTGTTCGAGCAGATCGCGGCGGAGATCGAGGCGGAGCGAAACGGGCTGGAGAATCGTTACAAGGCGACCGCCACGAACGCCGCCTTTCTGGTCGAGGCCATGGAGAACGGCTCGGCGTCTGCGCGCCGTTCCGCCGAGGTCGATGAATTGACGACGTCGATCCTGAATTGCGAGCGCCGCATCGCGGCGTTGTCACGCCAGAACGGCATGGTCCGTGAGCTTCGTCATTCGCTGGATATGGTTTTCGATGAGGACGGGTCGTCCGATATGACGGCCAGCCAGAGGCTCGCCAAACCGGCGGGCGCCGGCAGAGGGTGAAGGCTGAAGGGTGGATTTGGCGCGAGGCGGGAAGGCAGCTTGGGGAGGGGCTGACGACAGAAGGAAAGCGCCGTTTGGCAATCGCTCGAATGTCTACTTTGGGTTGGGGATGCACAGCACAAAGGTTGAGTTTCGTATGAATGCGGATCCGAGAACCACGTCCACCGTCGCAGTCCGCGGCATGTCGTCAACGCGCCAGGCCAGGCAAGCCCGCCCGGGCGGTTCCACCGGACGCAGAACTGCCCTGGTCGCGCTGGTCGCTCTCGCTGGCTTGTTCGCCGGGGCGGCGCCATCATGGTCGCAGGATCTGAAGTCGGCGCCCTCATTCGTCGATGATTTCACCAGCTTCAACCGCCAGCGCTGGTATGTTTCCGATGGCTGGACGAATGGCGGCCATCAGAATTGCACCTGGGCGAAGGGGCAGGTCAGCCTAGCGGACGGCGTGCTGTCGCTCGGTTTCGAGAAGCAGAAGACGAAGGACCGCGACTACGCTTGCGGCGAAATCCAGACCAAGCAGCGGTTCGGTTACGGCACCTACGAGGCGCGCATGAAGACCGATACCGGTCCCGGCCTCAACGCGGCTTTCTTTTCCTATATCGGCCCGTCGGACAAGCAGCCCTGGGACGAGATCGACTTCGAGATCCTGACCAAGGACACGTCCAAGGTTCAGGTCAATGCCTACATCGCCGGCAAGGGCAAGAACGAGAAGCTGGTCGACGTGCCGGGCGGCACGGAAAAGGCCTTCAACGACTACGCCTTCGTCTGGCAGAAGGACAGTTTGCGCTGGTACGTCAACGGCCAGCTGGTGAACACCATCACCGATCCGGCAAAGCTGCCCAGCCATGCGCAGAAGATCTTCTTCAGCCTCTGGGGCAGCGATACGATGACCGGATGGTTGGGCGCATTCGCCGATCCCGGCCGCAAGCTCTCGCTGCAGATCGAGCGCGTCGCCTTCACCGCGCAGGGCGACCCCTGCCAGTTTCCGGAATCGCTGGCATGCAGCGTAAAGTAGAACCTATTGGAAAAGTCGATTTGAAACGGTTGGGCCGACCACGGTCCGCTGCCCTGGACAGGAACGAAACAGAATGAATCTGACGGTGTTTGGTATCGGCTATGTCGGTCTCGTGCAGGCCGCGGTGCTTGCCGAAGTCGGCCACCAGGTCGTCTGCGTCGACGTCGACGCAGACAAGGTCGAGCGGCTCAACCAGGGTCTCGTCCCGATTTTCGAGCCGGGCCTCGAAAGCATCGTCAGGGAGAACCACGCCGCCGGCCGCATCAAGTTCACCACCGACGCGGCGGCCGCCGTCAAGCATGGCGAGATCCAGATGATCGCGGTCGGCACGCCTCCCGGCGAGGATGGCTCGGCCGATCTCAAATATGTGCTGGCGGTCGCCGAGACGATCGGCCGGGAAATGGATGCGCCCAAGATCGTCGTCGGCAAGTCGACCGTGCCGGTCGGCACCTGCGAGAAGATCAAGGCCAGGATCGCCGAAACGCTGAAGAAAAGAGGCCGCGAGGACCTGACCTTCGACGTCGCTTCCAATCCGGAATTCCTCAAGGAAGGGTCCGCCGTCGCCGATTGCATGAAGCCGGACCGGATCATCGTCGGCACATCGAGCGAGGGCACAGAGGCGGTGATGCGCGAGCTCTACGCGCCCTTCAACCGCAACCACGAGAAGATGATCGTGATGGACGTGCGCAGCGCCGAATTCACCAAATACGCGGCCAATTGCATGCTCGCCACCAAGATCAGCTTCATGAACGAAATGGCGAACCTGGCCGAACAGCTCGGCGCCGACATCGAAGAGGTGCGCAAGGGCATCGGCAGCGATCCGCGCATCGGCTACCACTTCATCTATCCGGGCCTCGGCTATGGCGGCTCCTGCTTTCCCAAGGACGTGCGCGCCCTGATCAAGACCGCCGAAGGCGTCAAGTTCGACGCCAAGCTGCTGCGCGCCGTCGAGGAGCGCAACAACGAGCAGAAATCCGTGCTGTTCGACAAGGTGAACCGCTATTTCAAGGGCAACCTCAAGGGCAAGACCTTCGCGCTCTGGGGCTTGGCTTTCAAACCCAACACGGACGACATGCGCGAGGCGCCTGCGCGTGTGCTGATGGAGGCGCTCTGGAACGCCGGCGCGACCGTGCAGGCCTATGATCCCGAGGCGATGCAGGAATGCCAGGCCATCTACGGGCTGCGCGACGATTTGCTTCTGTGCGGCACCAAGGAAGCGGCGCTGCGTGGCGCCGATGCGCTGCTGATCGCCACCGAGTGGAAGAGTTTTCGCGCGCCGTCCTTCGACGCGCTGAAGGACGCGCTGACCACGCCGATCATCTTTGACGGCCGCAACCTCTATGATCCCAAGGTCATCGCCCGCCATGGCATCGAATATCACTCGATCGGCAGGATGGCGGCATGAGACCGGGTTTGGGCAATCCAATGTGGGATCGCCGCGACCGGCCGGTTTGCTTGCGATGACGAACGCACAAGACCCGGAAAGGAGTTGCGGCTGATGGTGCTGGACGTAAAGCCGGAGCAGATCACCAGGGACCACTTTGACGTTGTCGCGATCGGTTCCGGTTTCGGTTCGGCCTTCTTCCTGCACGAATTCACGAAGCGGCGTAAGGCGCGCGTCCTGCTCCTGGAATGGGGCCGGCACAACACGCATGAATGGCAGCTCAAGCAGAACGTCAACACCGACATCGAGGACGAATCGACCTACAAGACCAATTCCGACAAGCCGTGGAACTACACGATCGGGCTGGGCGGCGGCACCAACTGCTGGTTCGCACAGACACCGAGATTCCATCCCAACGACTTCAGGCTGAAAAGCACTTACGGCATCGGCAATGACTGGCCGATCAGCTATGACGACGTCGAGCCGTTCTATTGCGACGCCGAAGACATCATGTCGATCTCGGGCGATCCCGACATGGCGGCGCTGCTGCCGCGCTCGAGGCCGTTTCCGCAGCCGCCGCACCGCATGTCGACGCCCGACCGGATGATGAAGGCGGCGCAGCCCGGCCAGCATTTCGTCATGCCGACGGCGCGCGCCCGGGTGCCGACCGCGCAGCGCACCTCGTGCTGCGCCAACCTCAGATGCTGGCTCTGCCCGGTCGACGCCAAATTCACGGCCAATAACGGCCTGATGCATGTCTTCGAGCATCCCGACGTGTCGGTCTGCCTCGGTTCGGAAGTGCGCCGGCTCGACCATGCCGGCGGGGCGGTCCGCTCGGTCACCTTCGTCCACGCCGGCAAGGAATATCAGGTCAGCGGCGACCTCTTCGTTCTCGGCGCCAATGCCATCCAGAGCGCGGCGATCATGCTGCGCTCCGGCCTGGGAGGCGAATTCGTCGGCCGCGGCCTGCATGAATCCTATGGCTGGAATTTCGAGGTCTATCTCGACGGTGTCGACAATTTCGACGGCAGCACCATCACCACCGGCTTGAATTTCGGCCTCTATGACGGTCCGCACCGGTCCGAGCACGCCGCGGCGCTGGTCTATTTCGAGAACCGCTGGCAACACGGCATGCGCGCCGAGAAGGGGCGGTTGCGCCAGGCGCTGCCGCTTGTCGTGGTGACCGAGAACCTGCTCGACCATGAGAATTTCGTCACGCTCGACGAGGACGACAATGCCTTCGTCAGCTTCAAGGCGCCGTCGGACTACGCGGTCAAGGGCATGGCGCGGGCGCTGGAGAAACTGCCCGGGCTGCTTGCCCCGCTGCCGGTCGAACAGCTTTTCGATCGCGGCATCCGGCCAACCGAATCGCATGTCCAGGGTACGCTCCGGATGGGAACGGGCCCGGCCGATTCGGTCGTCGACAGCGGCATGATTCATCACCAGCTCAGGAACCTGGTCGTGGTCGGCACCAGCACCTATCCGAGCTGTTCGTGCGCCAATCCGAGCCTGACCGCGGCAGCGCTGTCCCTGCGGGCGGCGAGCCGGATGGCGTGAAGGAGCAAACCGGATGATAGAGATCTCGCGACGCTCCGCACTGGCCGTCCTGGCGGGCGGGGTGGTATCGACGGGCATTGCCTACGCGGCCGTGTCCTCGTTTTCGGATGAGGATCTGGTGCGCGTCACGCTCGAGAGATATCTCGGCAAGCTCAACATGCGCATCGAGCATTTGCAGCAGTTCGTCCTGGCGTTCCGCGACAGGAACCCGTGGATATTCCCAAGCGAGAAACTCAGCGACGCCGTCACCTTGCTCGAGGAGACAAGGCTGGGCAAGGCCCGCGCCTTGCTGCCGGAGCAGAAGAAGCAGGATCTCCTGCATTTCGACCGCTGGCTGATCGCCGAATTCCACATGCTGACCGACTACGCCTGGCGCAGTTCGCCGGGCGATCCGATCCGGTTCACCGGATGGCAGCCATGCACCAATCCGTTCGCCAATCTCGAGCAACAGAATGCCTGAAGCGGTGCCGGAGCAAGCTCTCGGGCCACATTGAACGAAACGCGAAAGAACCAGGAGCCAGAACCATGAAAGTTCTTTTTGCAGGCGGCAACGGATACACGCCCGAATTCAGCGGCGGCGTCCAGTCGAGCACCCATCATCTGGCCGAGCAGTTGATCGAGCACGGCCATGAGGCGGCCGTACTGGCCGCCCTGTTCGGCGACGGCGTCTTCGGCTTCAAGGCGCGCGCCAAGATGAAGCTGCTGCGTCAGCCGGCGGTCATCGACAGTTTTCCCGGCTACCCGGTGGTGCGGGCCTGGTTTCCCTGGAAGGCGGCCGAGTTTGCCGTCCGCAGATTGAGGCCGGACGTGGCCGTCGTCCAGTGCCACAAGTCGGTTCCCGTGGGCAAGGCGCTGCAGGCCGAAGGCGTGCCGCTGGTCGTCTATCTCAGGAACGTCGAGTTCCATGAGTTGGGCGGCGATCTGCGCGAGCTGCATTCGGCGCTCTACATCGCCAATTCGCAATTCACCGCGCGCGCCTACAAACAGAAATTCGGCATCGATGCGGCGGTGCTGCCGCCGACCATCAATGCCGCCCTCTACAGCACGCCGACCACGGGCCAGTTCGTCACCTTGATCAATCCTTACGAGGAGAAAGGCTTCGAGCTCGCCGTGCGCATCGCCGGCGCCTGCCCCGAGATTCCGTTCCTGTTCGTGGAGAGCTGGAAGCTTGCCGACGATCATCGCGCCCGCATCGAGCAAACCATCGCCCCGTTCTCCAACATCAGGCTGGAGAACCGCACCGGCGATATGAAGACCGTCTATGGCCGCACCAGGATCCTGCTTGCGCCCAGCAAATGGGAAGAGGCCTGGGGCCGTGTGGCCTCGGAAGCCCATTGCAGCGGCATTCCCGTCATCGGCTCGCGGCGCGGCGGCCTGCCCGAAGCGATCGGCCCGGGCGGCGTGGTGCTGGATTACGATGCGCCGCTCGCCGACTGGATCGCGGCCGTCAGGCTGCTGTGGAACGACCGTCGGGAATATGACCGGCTCTCGGCCACGGCGCGCAGCTTCTCCGAGCGTCCGGAGCTCGATCCGGACCGCCAATTCCTCACCTTCTTTTCCATACTGGACAAGGCCACACAGCAGCGTTCGCGACAGGCGGCGTAGCCAAGGCTCAGGCTGGTGCCGACCCCGGCAGTCTCGTGATAGGAATTTTTTCTTGACAGGGTGAAGGCAGCTATGGTAGATTTTCAGTCATGGTGCTGAGTTGCGCCGGAAACCCGCCGCACAGGCGGGTTTTTCGTTTGATACCTCTCGACCGACGCGCCGGCGAACACTCCGAAGGAACCCGTTAATCTGGATTCGCAGCCTTGGCGGATCAGGCCAGGCGCTTGACCCGGCTTTTCAGCGTCTCGTAGCCGCGGGCGCCGAGCAGGGCCCGGGCAAGGGCCTTGGCAGCGCCCTTGCGGCCTTCCTGTGACTTGGCCTGTCGCAACCTGGCCGGCAGGTTGCGCGCCGCCTGGCCGAGCGCCGGGAGCGACAGCGCGTTGGGAAAGCTGACCATGTGCGTTTCGACGCACAGCACCGGTTTGCCCGACAGCTCGGTGATCCTCAGCGCCTGCTCGTGCTCGCTCTCGATGAACAGGATGGCATCGGATTTGCGGTAGAATTCGGCCTTGAAACTGCCATGCGCGCCAAGCCGCTGGCGCTCCGCCTTGCTCGGCAGGTCGAGCATGACCAGATGATCGTACTTGATCTCGTGCTTGGCCAGCCATGCCTCGGTCAGCGCGCGGTATTTCTCCAGCCGGCTGGTCACCAGCCAGCCGATCTTGCGGGTCGCGGTATGGAGCGGCCGCGCTTCGCTGAGGAATTTCTCGTAGGCCGGACCGTCGTCGTTTTCGGCCTCGGTCGGATCGAGGCACAGCACCCCGTCTATGTCGACGCAGCATTGCGCAAGGAATTTGTGATGCATGAAGTTCCACTGGAACATGCGCGGATGCGGCACGACCTCGAAGACGACATCGGTCTCGGCATGCTGCGGCTCAAGCCCGAACACGGCGGCAAAGGTGTAGTCGGCCTCGATGCCGGCACCTTCTATGCGGGCGCGGGCGTCGCGCATGGCGTTGCCGCCGGAGACGCTGTCGTCGATCACCAGCACCTTGCGCATTTCCGCGACCTTGCGGTCGAGCACCGCACGGCGCTTGGTGATGCCCGATGTGTAGACGCGACCCTCGAGGAAGGAGTCCAGGTCGGTCATCGGTATGTTCGCTGCGAGGCTGACCAGCGTCGCCGCCAGCACGCCGCTTCTGGGGACGCCGACCACCAGGTCGATGTCGCGCGGCAACCGGTGAAGGTTGCTGACGATCGCGTCGTTCATGTCTGAGATCGATCGGTAATGCATGGATCAGGCCTGATGCTCGGGTGAACGGTAAGGGTCGAAAGCGCCGAAATTATTGCGCCTCGCGCGGGGCTGCCGCCGGCGGCCTTGCCGGCAGCATTTTCAAGGCCTCGCGCAAGGCTTCACGGCCGGCTGCGAAGACCAGCGCGATGACGATGGTGATGAGATAGGCAAGGATGGCGCCGCTGGCCAAGGCGACGACATGCTGCTGCGGCAGCAGCGGCTTCACCAACCAGACCGCCGCCAGCGCCACATGCGCGCCGAGCACGAACGGCGTCGCCGCGCGAAGCACGTGGCTTGCCCGCAGCGGCCCGCTCCTGCCGACATAAAGCCACAGGAAAGGCGTGCGCAGATATTCGCTGACGGCATAGGCGATCGCCACGCCGAGCGCGCCATAAGGCAGGCCCAGCACGAAAGCGAGCACCGACGTCACCGCCGTGATGATGCCCCAGCGCATGAAGTCGCCGGAGCGGCCCTGGCTGACGAACAGCCATCCGGCCGGATTGTTGAGCGGCTGCAGCAGCCCGGCGAAGCCCAGCGCCAGGAAAATGCCGGCGCTCGCGCGCCACTGCTCGCCGAGCACGAACGGAATGAGTATGTCCGACATGGCGGTGGCGAAAGCGACGCCGGGAAGCGCCACCAGCAGGATCAGCGGCATGACGCGAAGATAGGCGCTGCGGTAGCGGTCGGGCTCGTCCTTCAGCCTGGAAAGAGCCGGCACCATCACCTTCGACAGCGGGTTCGTGATCTGGCTCAGCGGGAACAGGAGCAGCTTGTAGGCACGGTCATAGAGGCCGAGCTGCGCCTCGCCCCAGTATTTTCCGATCAGCACGTTGTCGAGATTGCGGGCGAAGAAGTTGGCGAAGTTGAAGCCGGTTATGCCGGCACCGAAATTGATCAGCTCGCTGATTCCGGCGACCTTGCGCGGCAGGCTGGGCCGCCAGCGCGAACTGGCCCAGTAGCACAGCGTCGGCAGCACGGCTCCGGTCAACGTGCCGGCGAAAAGTGCCCAGTACGAGCGGTCGATGAAGGTCCAGGCGATCGACACGGCAAGACCAGCCACGGCGCCCGCGACATCGATGATGGCCAGGCGGCCGAACTGCATGCGGCGGGTCAGGAGCGCCAGATGCTGCGCACCGAGGCCGTAGGCCATGATCTGCAGGCCCAGCGCCGCCACCAGGCCAGCCACACGTGGCTCGCCGTAGAAGGCGGCGACCAGCGGTGCCGCGCCGGCAAGCACGCAGGCCAGGATCGCGCTGACGGCGACATTGATCCAGAACAGGTAGTTCACCTCGTCGTGCCGTATGCCCGATTTCTGGATGGTCGCCTGGGTGAGGCCGAAATCCTGGAACAGCGCGATGAAGGCCAGCACCGGCGCGCACATCGCCACGACGCCGAAATCCTGCGGCAACAGGAGACGCGACAAAACGATGACGGAAATGATCTGCGTGGCGACCCGCACGGACTGCGACAAGGCCGTCACGACCGCGCCACGCCCGACCGATTTGCGCAGCGAGCCTTCTGGCGGATCGAATGGATTGGCTTCCAAATTCAGGATTCCTGATTCTTGTGCAGGTTCCGCCCAGGAACCATGCAACCGCCGCCGCGGCCAAATT
This sequence comes from Mesorhizobium sp. CA13, assembly GCF_020165235.1. NCBI lineage: Bacteria > Pseudomonadati > Pseudomonadota > Alphaproteobacteria > Hyphomicrobiales > Phyllobacteriaceae > Mesorhizobium > Mesorhizobium sp. CA13. Next base: position 44,290 of record NZ_JAIUHS010000005.1, read on the forward strand.
ACGGCATTTATTTTGCAGTGCAACAAAAAACGTGGATTTTGCTACGCTGCACCAAAAATGTTGCGATGCAGCAAGACCTGTACTAGGTTCCCCATGGGTGGGCCAACAGCGGTCGAGTTTTCATGCTGAATGTCTTGTACCTTGTGCATGACGTTTCCGACCCGGCAGTGCGCCGGCGGATAACAATGCTCAGGGCAGGTGGCGCCCAGGTCACGCTCGCAGGCTTCCGCCGCACGGCAAATCCCATTGCCGACGTCGAGGGATTGCGGCCGCTGGATCTCGGCGCGACGCGTGACGGGCGATTCGCCCAGCGTCTGGCGGCAGTCGCCAAGGCGGCGGTTTCGATCGGCACCAGCCTCCGCGGCATGCCGAGGCCCGATCTCATCATCGCGCGCAACCTGGAGATGCTGGCGCTCGCCCGCCGCGCCAACACGGCATTCGGCGCCGCGGTGCCGATCGTCTATGAATGCCTCGACATCCATCGCCTGATGCTTCGCAGCGATGCGGTCGGCAGGGCGTTGCGTGCCACGGAACGTTACCTTGCCAGGGACGTAAAGCTTCTGGTGACCAGCTCGCCCGCGTTCACCGCCAATTATTTCGAGCCGTTCGGCCAGGTGACGGCGCCGGTCGAACTGGTCGAAAACAAATATTTCGAGGCAGCAGCGATCCTGCCGGCCGAGCATGAGATGGCCGAGGCGCCTGTCGCACCACCCTGGCGCATCGGCTGGTTCGGGGCATTGCGCTGCCGCCGCTCGCTCGAACTCCTGGCCGATTTCTCGCGCCGCGCCAACGGCCGGTTCGAGATCGTGCTGCGCGGCCGCCCGGCTTTGACCGAATTCCCGGATTTCCACGCCTTCGTCGAGGCGGAGCCCTGGCTTTCGTTTCGCGGACCCTACCGCAACCCGGAGGACATGGCGGCGATCTACCGGGACGTGCATTTCTCCTGGGCAATCGATTTCTTCGAGGCGGGCCAGAATTCCGATTGGCTGCTGCCCAACCGGCTCTATGAGGGCTGCCGTTTCGGCGCGGTGCCGATCTCGATGGCCAACACGGAAACCGGGCGGTTCCTCGGCCGGCAGGGCATCGGCATTCTGTTGCCCGAAGCCTCACCCGACGCGCTCGAAGCCGCCATCGGCAAGATGGAGGAGCGCCGCTTCAGCACGTTGAAGGAGCGCGTTCTGTCGCGCAACCCCAGGATATGGAGCTATGATCGCAGCGATTGCCGGGCCCTGGTCGAGAAGCTCCGCAGCCTGGCCGCAATACGCGAACCCTTCGCGGCCGAGGCTTTGGCCTAGGATGGAGATCGCCCGATGATGCAAGCGCTCCCCTCCAGCCTGATCGTGATTCCCTGCCTCAACGAGGCAGCCCATATCGGTGTGCTGCTCGACCAGCTCGGCCCCGCGGCGGCGAGGCTCGGCGCCAGGATCGTCGTTGCCGATGGCGGCAGCACCGATGGTACCCCGGCCATTGTCGGCGAGCGCGCGAAAGAGGATCCCCGCATCGTCCTGCTCCACAATGAAAAGCGCATCCAGAGCGCGGCGATCAATCTTGCCGTCGCCAGATTCGGCGATGGTGCCGAATATCTGATCCGCATCGATGCCCATGGCGGCTACCCCGCCGACTATTGCGACCGGCTGGTCGAGGAAGCGCTGGCCACGGGCGCCGATTCGGTCGTGGTTTCCATGCTGACCAGCGGCAGCGGCACCGTGCAGAAGGCGGCCGCGGCCGCGCAGAACTCAAAGCTCGGCACCGGCGGCTCCAAGCACCGGCATCTGTCCGCCGGAGAATGGGTCGATCACGGCCATCATGCGCTGATGCGGATTTCTGCCTTCCAGGCCGTCGGTGGCTATGATGAGACGTTCAGCCATAATGAGGACGCCGAGCTCGATTACCGGCTGAGGCAGGCCGGCTACAGGATCTGGATGAGTGGCAGGACGCAGATGGTCTACTATCCGCGCGCGTCGCTCAGCGGCCTCTACTTCCAGTATCTCGGCTACGGCCGCGGTCGCGCCAAGAATGTCCTGAAGCACCGCGTCATCCCGAAGGTCCGGCAGATGGTGCCGCTGCTGGTATTGCCGGTGGTGATGCTCGCGGCCTTTTCCTTCGTGCACTGGCTGGCGGCGGTGCCGCTTTTGATCTGGGCGTCGGTGTGCCTCGGCTACGGCCTGTGGACGGCGGTAAGCCAACGCAATGCCGACATCGCGCTTGCCGGCGTCTCGGCGATGGTCATGCATTTCGGCTGGTCCGTCGGTTTCTGGCTACAGCTTCTCGGCCTCGGTGCACGACGCGGGGTCGCGTGATGGCGATTCCAGGCAAGAACCGCCGCATCGATATCGGCGTGTGCACGTTCCGCCGGCCGGAACTGGCCGACACGCTGCGCTCGCTCGATGCCATGGACAGGCCGGCCGGTTTCGATGTCCGTGTCATCGTCGCCGATAATGACGACACGCCGAGCGCCAGGGATCTGGTGACGGCGCTGGCGCGCGAACTTTCGCTGCCGATCAGCTATCACCACTGCCCTGCGCGCAACATCTCGATCGCCCGCAACGCCTGCCTTGACGCCAGCACGTCGGATTTCGTCGCCTTCATCGACGACGACGAGACGGCTTCGCCGCGCTGGCTTGCCGAGCTCGTCGCAACGGCCCAGGCAAGTGGCGCCGCCGCCGTGCTGGGCCCGGTCAAGGCGCGCTACGGCGCCGATGCGCCGGACTGGATGCGGCGTGGCGACTTCCATTCGACCTTGCCGGTCTGGGTGCGTGGCGAAATCCGCACCGGCTACACCTGCAACGTGCTGCTCGACATGGGTTCGGACAGCCTGCGCGGGCGCCGCTTCAGCCTGGCACGTGGCCAGACCGGCGGCGAGGACACCGAGTTCTTCGACCAGATGCACAAGACAGGCGGCCGAATCGCCTTTTCTCCGGAGGCTTGGGTGGACGAGGTCGTGCCGAGGACCAGGGCCGCCTTCGACTGGCTTGGCCGCCGCCGCTTCCGCGTCGGGCAGACGCATGGCCATCTCCTGGGGCGCAATGCGAGCGGCATTCGCCTGGTCAAACAGGTTGGCATTGCCGCAGCAAAGGCAGCCTATTGCTTCGCCGCGGCGTTTCCCTTCCTTGGAAGCCCCGTGCGGCGGAACCGCAGCGTGCTGCGCGGCATTATGCATGTCGGCGTCGTCAGCGGCCTTGTCGGCATCCGCGAGATCCGCCTCTACGGCCAGCCCTCGCCACAGGAAGGAGGCAAGCGTGCAGCCTGACGTCAGCTTCGTCCCGGACGTTTCCTTCGTCATTGCAGCCTACAACGCCGAGGCGACCCTCGACCGGGCGATCGCCAGCGCCATCGCGCAAAAGGGTGTCAGCGTCGAGGTCGTCGTCGTCGACGACAAGTCGCGCGACGCGACGCTCGACGTGGCAAGGGCCTATCCGCAGGACATCGTGCGCGTCGTGGCGCTTGCGCAGAACAAGGGCCCCGGCGGCGCCAGGAATGCCGGTCTCGAGGCTGCCCGAGGCCGCTGGGTCGCGGTCCTCGATTCCGACGACGCGGTCTATCCCGGCCGCATCGCCACCATGATCGCGCGGGCTGAAAGGGCGGGCGCGCAAATCGCCGTCGACAACCTCCAGGTCGTCCGCGAAGACGGCGTGATCGAGGATGCGATGTTCCCGACGCGCTATCTGGAGGAATTGGGCGAGATCTCGCTGGCCAGCTATATCGCCGGCAACGTCGTCTTCGAATCGAAGTTCAATCTCGGCTATCTCAAGCCGATCTTCGAGCGCCGCTTCCTGGAAGAAAACCGACTTCGCTACGACGAGGACCTGATCATCGGCGAGGACTACATATTCCTGGCCAACGCCCTGGCCATGGGCGGCAGGTGCGTGGTCGAGCCTGACATCGGCTATGCCTATCACATCCGCAGCGGCTCCATTTCGCGCGTGCTCGAGCCTCATCACGTCGAGGCGATGCGCAAGGCCGATGCAATTTTCGCTCAAAGCCATCAGATGGACGCGGCCGCGCAGGCGGCCTTCGCCCGGCGCAGCCGCAGCCTGCGCAAGGCGGCCTCCTTCCTGTCGATGGTCCAGCACATCAAGGCGCGGTCCCCGCTCAAGGCGATCCGGACGGCGCTCAGCGACCCGGCGGCGGTCAGGCATATGGGCATGCCGATCGCCGTGCGGTTGCGACGAGTAGCGGCACAATTTGCCGTGGGGGCGGGGAGGTGAAGATGCAGGCACAGGGAGGGATTTTTCCTGGCCTGCGAATGGACTGAAATCGATCTCCTCAGAAGGAATTTGCGATGAAGAAAATCAGGAAGGCCGTAATACCGGTGGCGGGGCTTGGAACGCGGTTCCTGCCGGCGACCAAGTCGATGCCGAAGGAAATGCTTCCCGTCGTCGACCGGCCGGTCGTGCAATACGCCGTCGATGAGGCCTTCGAGGCCGGCATCGAGCACATCGTGTTCGTGACCGGCCGCAACAAGGCGGTCATCGAGGATTATTTCGACCTGCATCCGGAATTGATCGGAACGCTGGAGCAGAGTGGCAAGAAGGCGCAATTGCAGTCGCTGGAAAGCCTGCTGCCGGTGGCCGGCGCCACCAGCTTCATCCGCCAGCAATCCCCGCAAGGCCTTGGCCACGCTGTCTGGTGCGCGCGCGAGGTCATCGGCAACGAGCCCTTCGCCCTGCTTTTGCCTGATATGGTCTCGTTCGGCGGCCGCGGCTGTCTGGCCGAGGTCACCGACCTCTATGCCGAAACCGGCGGCAACGTCATTGCGGTCGAGCGCTGTGACCCGACCGAGACCAACAAATACGGCATTGTTGGCCGCGGCGCCGACATTGGCGGCGGTTTCGAGGTGACGGCGATGGTCGAAAAACCGGCGCCGGCCACTGCGCCGTCGAACTTCTACATCAACGGCCGCTATATCCTGCAGCCTGAGATCTTCGCCCTGCTCGGCAACCAGCAGCGCGGCGCCGGCAACGAGATCCAGCTGACCGACGCCATGGTGCGCCTGGCGCAGGAGCAGTCGTTCTTTGCCCAGCCCTTCAAGGGCCGCATGTTCGACTGCGGCTCGAAGGAGGGCTTCATCCAGGCCAATATCGCCTTCGCCTTGGCACGCGATGACATGAAAGGTCCGGTTTTCGAGATGCTTCAGGAGTTCGTCCGGTCGCATGAACGACAGGAAGAAGCCGCATAATGCCCATGTTTCGGGAGCATTGTCGGACGGCTGACGGTTCGATGCCCGGAAGGCCCTGTGGCGTCCGGCATGGAACTTGCGTTGCTTTTCGGCAATGCTCCCGATCTTCGAAGTGCCTGGGAGCCAAGGCATGATCCCGGAAAGCGCAAGGCGGTTTTCGGAAAAGATCATGTTCAAACAGTGAGATAGAGCCCATCCCGATGATTGGGATGGACGGGCTCTGGAATTGGACCGAAGATGAACTATGCCAACTTTCCTCTCGACAAGAGGATGCCATTGCCGAATTCGGAAGCAGGAGACGGCGAAGACTTCATCGATGTCGAGCGGCTGCTTGGCATGGCTGCGCGGCAGGCCAAGGTGGTTGTCCTGGGCGCGGTCATTGGGCTTGTCATGGGCCTGCTCTATCTGCAGACCACGCCGCCCAAATACCAGTCGGTCTCGAGCGTGCTGATCGATGAGGGGCTGAACAAGATCGTCGACGACATTTCGGCGGCGTCGACGACCATGCAGACCGATTCGGCCATCCTGAGCCAGATCGAAATCCTGACCTCGACGCGGCTTGCCGCCGTGGTCGTCGACAAGCTGAAGCTCGACCGCAACGACGCGTTCATGAACCCGCCCCAGTCGGCGCTCGCCCAGGGCATCGGCCTGATCCGCGGCCTGATCCAGTATGTTCGCCCCAGTCCTCCCATGCCGGGCGTCGGCGACGTCACCAAGCTCGACCCGGCCACCCGCGATGCGCTGATCGCGACCTCACGTCGTGACTACGCGATCCTCAAATTGCAGAACGAAGTGCAGGCGGAGCGCGTCGGGCGAAGCTATGTCATCGCGCTCGGCTACCAGGCGACGGATCCGGCACTGGCGACCGCGATCACCAAGGCCTATGCCGATGCCTATCTCGCCGACCAGCTCGACGCCTCCTTCGATGCCACCGAGCGCGCCGCGGTCTGGCTGCAGGGCCGGCTGACGGAACTGCGCGAAAGCTCGCAGGCGGCATCGCTCGCGGTCGAGAAATTCAGGGCCGAGCACGGACTGTCCGCCAACAGCGACGGCCAGCTGATGAGCGCCAAGCAGCTTGCCGACCTCAACGCCCAGCTTATCGTGGCGCAGGCCGATACGGCCCGGGCCAGCGCCCGCTACCAGCAGTACAAGTCCATCGTCGAAAGCGGTTCGGAGAACGCCTTCAAGGATGCCGCCATATCGAGCGACCAGCCGAGCAGCTCGGTCATCGCGGCGCTCAAGACGCGCTATCTCGCCGTCGCCAAGCGGCAGCAGGATGTCGAGGCCAATTTCGGGCCGCAGCATCCGCAGGCGGTGGCGCTCGCCAAGGAGAAGGCCGACATATCGGCGCAGATATTCGGCGAGCTGAAGCAGCTGACCGAAAGCTATCGCAACGAATATGAAGTGGCGCTGGCGCGCGAGACCGCGCTCAGGGCCAATGTCGCAGCGGCGCAAGGCAAGAGTGCCATCGACAACCAGTCGCAGGTGAAGCTGCGTGAACTCGACCAGAAGGCGACGGCGCTCTCCACGCTCTACCAGACATTCCTCGGCCGCTACGAGGAAGCCGCCCAGCAGCAATCCTTCCCGGTCGGCAAGATCCGCATCATCTCGGATGCATCGATGCCGCTCAGCGCCTCCAGCCCGCGCACGATCGTGGTGCTGGCACTCTCGCTTGTGCTGGGCACGTTGATGGGTGCCGGGTTCGGCGGCCTCAACGAATTCAACGAACGTTTCTTCAGGACCGGCGAGGATGTCCGCGACCGCGTCGGCCTCAAATTTCTCGGTTACCTGCCTGTCATCGGCGGCAAGACCGCCAGGGAGGAAAAGCAGGTCGATCCGGATCTCAAAACCGCCAAATCGCCGGCAGCCGTCGAGAAGCGCGCGCGCATGCGCGTCAGCGTCGATGCTCCGGCGTCGATGTTCTCCGAGACGCTGCGCAGCGCAAAGATCGCCTTCGACGTCGTCATGGAAGGGCAGGGCAGCCGCGTCATCGGCGTCATCTCGGTCCTTCCGGGCGAAGGCAAGTCGACTGTCGCGGCCAATCTGGCCGGACTGCTTGCCGCCAACGGCGCCAGGACGCTGCTGATCGACGGCGACCTGCGCAATCCGGGCTTGAGCCGTAGCCTCGGCATGGAGGCCGAGCAGGGACTGATGGAAGCGGTGGTGAGCGGCCAGACCTGGCAGTCGGTCGGCAAGATCGACCGGCAGACGAAGCTGGCGATCATTCCGGCCGTGCTGCGCGGCAATTTCTCGCATACCAGTGAGCTTCTCTCCTCGGCCGGCATGCGGCGCTTCATCGACAACGCCAAGGAGACATTTGAATACATCGTCGTCGATCTGCCGCCGCTGGGGCCGGTGGTCGACGCCAAGGCCTTCGCGCCGCTTGTCGACGGCTTCGTGCTGGTCACCGAATGGGGCCGCACCCCGCGCGCAATGGTGAGGTCGATGCTTGAATCCGAACCCTATGTCGCCAACAAGATCGTCGGCGCGGTGCTGAACAAGGTCGATCTCAAGAAGCTCGCCAAATACGGCTCGTTCGGAGCGTCCGAAAAATTCTTCGGCCAGTACTCGAGCTATTATCTCGACAAGACCGAAGTGCGCAGCAAGACAACGGTCTGACATCGACCGTGGCGATTTCCGTGCCTGAGTGACGACGCAGGTCCTCGCCTTGTGGCCGCGGCGGGCTACAGTGGGAGTCTAAACCCGGCATCATTCGGCAGGCAACGTCAGCCTGCGCGGCCAATAGCGGCTGGCCACCAAAAGGCTGAGATGGACGACAACTATTCCGAGGATGCCTGCCAAAGCCTTCAGCGAGCCATCTGAAAGGCGCGCATGGCGACCGGGTTCGAGGAGTTGCATCAGCTCCAGCGTAGCGGCTACGACAACGACGATAGTGACAGTTCCAGCCAGGCGGTTTGGAAAGCCGAGACCCATTGCCACGCCGAACAGAACATAGGCGAGGGCGCGTTCGAAATCTGGGTCACCCAGGTGAGGCCGCATCTGGATTGGCGACAGCGTCGCGAAGACAATGACGGCGAGCAAAGCAAGGGCGGCAATGCGAGAGATAAGGGTCATTGCCGTTCGTAAGGCGAACAAGCCGGCGAAACAATGACTGGCATCTTCAATGATCCAATTTATAACGAGATGGCTTCCGAACTGCTGGCGAATTCAAGCAGCCGCGTCCGATCCAAAGACGCCATGCTAACCCGTGACGCCCGGTTTCTTCGGCTGATTGGCGATGTTTATGCAATCAAGGGGCGGATGTTTTACAGCACACCTGTCGACCAGTTTTTTGTTCGTGGCCTTGCTCGTGTCAGCCGTCGCAAGGTTTTTAAGTGTGATGATGATCTGGTTCCCACGATTACCAGTTGCAACAAGGGTATTCTCAGCTGAAGCGCCGAGAATGCCAGCGGCAACGGGAATGTTCGAGGCAGTAACGGCAAGTTTTCCCGTATTTGTTGCCTGAGAACTCACGTTGAAGGTAACTGTAACTTGGTCGACAATAAGTCCAAAATTGTCGCGACCGCGCGTCCTTGCTCGCATGTCATTCAGGCTGTCAGCGACGTCGATCATCGCAGCATTGAGTGTGATTGCCTTTGGATCGGCAACTTCCTTGGGCGTGTAAGTGCCGCATCCAGCAACGGTTAAAGGTAAAATAGTAAACAAAAATTTCCCTTTCATTGTCCCCTCCCCCAATAATTGAGACAAGACTAATATAGCCCCCTGTTCCAAAAGAGTCGAGCGAAACCGACATGCTGAAACGGCGATCGCGAGTGGCACGACAACTGGGTTAGGCATTTCGATCCTCTGGTCCGCGTCGCATTCATCGAAGCAACCGATGACATCCGGGGAAATATTGTATTGCGCAGGATCGTCCAGCGCCGGGAGCGTGGTGACATCGATGGAGCGATCCGGGCGATGCACTTCGATGAAGCCGCGTTGCTGCCGCTGGACGGCGCGGCCATTGCGATAGTCCGCTTCTACGCGGCCTTGAGCCGGTAGCGGAACACCGTGTGGTCGAGCAGCAGCCGGATGCGCGGTTCGGCTTCGGTCGCCACCAGCCAGCTTGCCGCGATCATGGTCGCGCCGACCATTGCCATCGACAGGAGATAGGGAAATCCCGCGCGGACCATCGCGCCGAGCATCGCCGCGCCGATGACGTCGTGGATCAGATAGAGCGGGTAGGTCATCAGGCCGATCCGGCGCCAGCCGCTCCAGCTGAGGTCGAGCCGCAGCGACCACGCCATCAGGGCGATGGCGGCCAGGAAGACGAGGATCGGCGGCGCATAGGGCATCACGACACCGACCTTGACGCTGTGGACGTCGACCGAGCTGGCGATTTGCAGCATGCTCCCGCCCAGGAACAGCATGCAGAAGGCCAGGCGCGAGGCCGTCACCGCCTTGAACCGCATCAGCCAGATAAGCACGCCGACGGCGAAAAAAGAGCCATGGTGCACCAGGACGAGCTGCAGCCAGCGCGTTTCGGCAAGGTCGGACCAGCCGAGCGGATAATAGAGGCACCAGAACAGCGTGCTGACGAGGCCGATCACAACCGCCACCGTCTCCATCAGGTGAAAGCGGCCGAGCCGCAACAGGATCCAGACGACAGCGTAGAAGGCGATCTCGATGCCGAGCGTCCAGTAAACGCTGTCCACCCAGGGACCGTAGGGGGCGAAAAGGCCGGTGCGGACGAGCCTGACCACGGCATCGGTCGGCCAGCTCAGACCGGTGAGCAGCAGCACCGCCGCGGTGACCGGCGCGCAGATCCAGACCGCCGGGGCCAGCCTTTTCACCCTTGCCTCGAAAAACCGCAGCGGCGTCGAATTCTCGGCGCTAAAGGCGATGACGAAACCGCTGATGACGAAGAATATCTGCACGCCGACCCAGCCGGAGCCGACGAAGGCCATTTCGGGATGGGGCGGGATGCCGCCGGTCGCGCGCGCCGAAACGCCGTCAGGGAATGCCCATACCCAGAAGCCATAGTGATAGAACATCACCATGACGGCGGCCAGGAAACGCAATATGTCGACGCCGCCGAATGTGATTTTTGTCTGCTGAGCCATGCGACCTCGTCGATGGCCCCCCAACTTCGACTGTAGGGCGCATTGCTGCATTGCACAATAAAAGATTGCGCGCCGCAGGTAAGACGTCTGCTCCGGCGACGGCCTCACTCAATCGGATATGGCGCTCCCCCTCCGGCTCGAAGCCGAGACGGAGAGGGGGCCGGCGCTGCCATACGTGATTGAACCGCCTGTTAAACCCCGATCCCGCGCGCTCTCATCGCCGCCGTGATCTCGTCGAGGATGGCCGGGTCGTCGATCGTCGCCGGCATGGTCCAGTCTTCCTTGTCGGCGATCTTCTGCATGGTGCCGCGCAGGATCTTTCCCGACCGCGTCTTCGGCAACCGCTTGATCGTCACCACCGTCCTGAAGGCGGCGACCGGGCCGATGCGTTCGCGCACCAACCCCACCACTTCGCTCTCGATCAGGCCGCTCTCGCGCGAGACACCCGCGTTGAGCACCACGAAGCCGAGCGGAACCTGGCCCTTCATCGCGTCGGCGATGCCGACGACGGCGCATTCCGCGACATCGGGGTGCGTTGCCAGCACCTCTTCCATGGCGCCGGTCGACAGCCGGTGGCCGGCGACATTGATGATGTCGTCGGTGCGGGCCATCACGTAGAGGTAGCCGTCCTCGTCGATCATGCCGGCGTCCGCCGTCTTGTAGAAGCCGGGGAATTCGTCGAGATAGGCCTGGCGGAAGCGGGCGTCGGCGTTCCACAGCGTCGGCAGGCAGCCCGCCGGCAGCGGCAGCTTGACCACGACATTGCCGAGCGTGCCGTTCGGCACCTCGTGGCCTGCATCGTCGAGCACGCGGATGTCGTAGCCGGGCATCGGCACGCCGGGTGAGCCGTATTTCACCGGCAGCAGGCCGAGCCCCGCGGGGTTGATCGTCATTGGCGAGCCGGTCTCGGTCTGCCACCAATGGTCGATGACCGGCACGTTCAGTTTCTGCTCCGCCCATTTGATGGTTTCGGGGTCGGCGCGCTCGCCCGCGAGGAACAGCGTGCGGAATTTCGACAGATCGTACCGGCCGACGAATTCGCCCTTGGGATCCTGCCCCTTGATGGCGCGGAACGCCGTCGGCGCGGTGAACAGGGCGACCACGCCATGCTGCGCGATCACCCGCCAGTAGGTGCCGGCATCGGGCGTGCCGACCGGCTTGCCTTCGAACAGGATGCTGGTGCAGCCATGCAGCAGCGGCCCGTAGACGATGTAGGAGTGGCCGACCACCCAGCCGACGTCGGACGCCGCCCAGAACACTTCGCCCGGCTTGACGCCGAACTCGTTTTCCATCGTCCATTCGAGCGCCACCATGTGGCCGCCATTGTCGCGAACGATGCCCTTGGGCTGACCGGTCGTGCCTGACGTGTAGATGATGTAGAGCGGATCGGTGGCCAGCACCGGAACGCAATCGACATTGGCGCCGGCCGCCCGCTCGCGCGCGACCGCGTCCGCATAGTCGATGTCGTAGTTTTCCCTGAGCTCGCAGCGCAACTGGTCGCGCTGCAGGATCAGGCAGGCGTCCGGCCTGTGGCGGGATATCTCGATGGCCTTGTCGAGCAGCGGCTTGTAGGCGACGACGCGACCGGGTTCCAGACCGCAGGAGGCCGAGATGATCAGCTTCGGCCTGGCGTCGTCGATGCGGGTGGCGAGCTCATGCGAGGCAAAACCGCCGAAGACCACCGAATGCACGGCGCCGATGCGGGCGCAGGCAAGCATGGCGATAGCCGCTTCCGCCACCATCGGCATGTAGATGATGACGCGGTCGCCCTTGCCGACGCCACGGTTCTTCAGCACCGAGGTCAGCGCCACCACCTCGCGTTTGAGCTCGGCATAGGTGAATGTCTTCACGGTGCCGGTGATGGCGCTGTCATGGATCAGCGCGATCTGGTCGGCACGCCCGCCGGCGACATGCCGGTCGAGGGCATTGTAGCAGGTGTTGCAGGTGGCGCCGGTAAACCAGCGGCCATAGACGCCGGCTTCCGCATCGAACACCTTGTCGTAAGGCGTGTACCAATCGATGGCGCCAGCCGCGTCCGCCCAGAACTTTTCCGGATCGCGTTTCCAGCCCTCATAGACCTCGTGATAGCGTGAAGCCATCCGTTTCCTCCCCAGGAAAGATTTGCCGTCCAGGCAATAGCCTATGCTGTTTTTTCCGGCGATGTCTTCCCTCAATTCGTCTGATCCGGTCCGGTCCTGGCCGCAAAGGTGCGGCATCGTGGCCTTCCGGGAAGAAACGTCCGGCCGGGCGTTCCCACGTGGCCAAGGGCACCGGCGCGTCCCCCCCAAGCCGGTCTCGTCGCCGAGCACGGTCAGCGTGTCGAGGAGCCGTCTCCCGGCTCAGTCGACCCTTTTTGTGCTCACCATTACCGGACGGATCGGCGGCGCCGGCGGCAGCAGGTCGCGAATGTCTGCAAACGGAAACATGGGCTCGAAGCGGAAGGCTTCCGCCTGTGATCCCGGCGCGCCGTTGCACTGGCCGGCGCGGAAATAATTCTGCGTGCGGGCGATCTCGACGAAGCGCTCCGGATCCTGCGATTGGTGCAGGCGGATCGCCTTGGCCTTGATCTCGGCCTGGGCTGATATGTCGACATAGTGGGTCGGGGAGAATCCAGTGCCGCCCATCGTGTCGGCATGCAGTACCGGCACGGCGAACGAGGCCGCGATGCGCACGGCGTCCGACAGCGCGCGGTGGTCGGCGTGATAGTCGTTGGGCGCATGTGTGATCACCAGGTCCGGTCCGCTCTCGCCAATCAGCGTCTTCAGCGCGCCGATCAGTGCGGCATCCGCCGTCAGCCCGCCGTCGGGAAAGTCGAGGAAGCGCGGCGCCGCCCCGAGCAGCGCGGCCGCGGCCGTTGCCTCCTCGCGACGGACACGGGCGAGAACCGTGGGATCGCTCTTGCCGCCCCTGGCACCATCCGTGGCCACGGCAAAAGTCAGTTCTGCGCCTTGCGCCGCATAGGCCGCCATCGTACCGAACATGAATATCTCGATGTCGTCAGGATGCGCGCCGAGCGCCAGTATCTTCAACGCTTCTCTCCCCGGAAATGGAAAAACGTGACGAACGGAATCCTGCTCGCCCTGATCGCCTATGCAAGCTATTCGGGCAGCGATGCCGTTGTCAAAAGCCTGGGCGGGCAGTTCACGGTGTTCGAGATCGGTTTCTTCTCGATATTGTTTGCCGGCTGTTTTCTCTTCTTCACCCGGCCGGCGGACGAGCGTTGGCGTGATTTCTGGCGCACCAAACGTCCCTGGGCGGTGCAGGCGCGCGCCTGGGCCGGCATCGCCTCGGGCGTGCTCAGCGTCTATGCCTTCACCACCATTCCGCTGGCGGAAGTCTACGCGCTCGTCTTCCTGGCGCCGCTCTGCGTCACCATCCTCTCCACGGTCGTCCTCAAGGAAAAGGTCGGTCCGTGGCGGTGGCTGGCGGTGGTCGCCGGCTTTGCCGGCGTCATGCTGGTGGTGCGACCGGGTTTTCGCGAACTCAGTCTTGGACACCTCGCCGCTTTCGGCGTTGCCTTCCTCGCTGCGGCGAGCGTTATCCTGATGCGCTCGCTGGCAAAGCAGGAAAAGCGCACGACCATGCTCGGCGTGCTGATCGGCTACGGCCTGTTGTTCAACGGCATCGGCATCGCCGCCACCTCGTTCACGCTTCCCGACGCAAAACAGCTTGCATGGCTGATGATGGCCGGCGCCTTCACCGCTTGCGGGCAATTGCTGCAGCTATTGGCTGTCAAATACGCGCCCGCCAACCGGATCGCGCCGACGCATTACTCGCAGATGGTCTGGGCGGTCATCCTCGGTGCGCTGTTCTTCCGGGAATATCCTGACTGGCTGTCGCTGGTCGGCCTCGCGGTTGTCGGTGGGTCCGGCCTGCTTACCATGGTGCGCGAGGAAGTGCGGCTGGGCACGGTGCGCTGGAACCCGTTTTCGCGCACCCGGCTTTGATCCGACGCCGGTTGCATGGCGACCACGAGCGCTGATATGCGGGCGCGATGACGACAAAACCCTTGCCGGGGCTTCCGGTATCCGCCGTGCTGCCGGCGCTGGGCGAGGCGCTCGGCTCCGGCAACAGCGCCGTTCTGGTGGCGCCGCCCGGCGCCGGCAAGACGACGCTGGTGCCGCTGGCGCTGCTCGATGCGCCATGGCTGGGTGCCGGCAAGATCGTGTTGCTGGAGCCGCGCCGGCTCGCCGCCCGCGCCGCCGCTCGCCGCATGGCCGAACTTCTGGGCGAGGAGCCCGGCGCCACCGTCGGCTACGCCATGCGCATGGAGAACCGCATTTCGGCCCGGACAAGAATACTGGTCGTCACCGAAGGTGTGCTGGCGCGGATGACCCTTGACGATCCCGAACTGCCCGGAATCTCGGCCGTGATCTTCGACGAATTCCACGAGCGCTCGCTCGACGGCGATTTCGGCCTCGCTTTGGCGCTCGACGTGCAAGCCGCGCTGCGGCCGGACCTGCGTCTGCTGGTCATGTCGGCCACGCTGGACGGCGCTCGTGTCGCGAAGCTGTTGTCGGGTGCGCCGGTGATCGAAAGCGAAGGCCGCGCTTTCCCGGTGGACATCCGCTACGACGAACGGCCGGCCGGCATTGCAATCGAAGATGCCATGGCCAAGGCGATCCGCTCCGCTCTCGCCGGCGAGAGCGGCAGCGTGCTTGCCTTCCTGCCCGGCCAGCGCGAGATCGAGCGCACCGCCGAGCGGCTGGCCGGCAAGGTCGGCGCCGACACAGACATCGTGCCGCTCTACGGCATGCTCGACGGCAAGGCGCAGGACGCGGCGATCAGGCCGGCGCCGGCGGGCCGCCGCAAGGTGGTGCTGGCCACTTCGATCGCCGAGACCTCGATCACCATCGACGGCGTCCGCGTGGTCATCGATTCCGGCCTGTCGCGCCTGCCGCGCTACGAGCCGGCGAGCGGCCTGACCCGGCTGGAAACCGTGCGCGTCAGCAAGGCGTCCGCCGACCAGCGCGCCGGCCGTGCCGGGCGCACGCAGGCCGGTGTCGCCATCCGGCTGTGGCGCGCCGAGCAGACGGCGGCGCTTCCCGCCTTCACCCCGCCGGAAATCTTAGAGGCCGATCTTTCCGGCCTGCTGCTCGACTGCGCCGCCTTCGGCGTCGCCGATCCGACGACGCTCGCCTTCCTCGATCCGCCGCCGGCCCCGGCGCTCAACGAGGCAAGGGCGCTGCTGCGCGCGCTTCATGCCATCGACGAGGCAGGACGGCTGACGGACGCGGGCGCCGCGATGCGCAAGCTCGCCCTGCCGGTGCGGCTGGCGCATATGGTCGCCGAGGCAGCCAGCGGCGGCCATGCCGGCGAGGCGGCCATGCTCGCGGTTTTGCTGACCGAACGCGGGCTGGGCGGTGACGGCGCCGATCTCGAACGGCGGCTGATGCGCTTTCGCCAGGAAAGATCGCCGCGCGCCACCGCCGCGCGGCAACTCGCCGAACGCCTGGCGAGGCAGGCCTCTTCACCCTCCCCCACCCCGGCGCTACGCGCCGACCCTCCCCACAAGGGGGAGGGTAGCAGGGCTGGCTCCTTGCTCATCCATGCCTGGCCCGACCGTGTCGCCAAGGCGCGGGGCGAGCGCGGCCGTTTCGTGCTGGCCAACGGCTCCGGCGCCATGCTCGACGCCGCCGATCCGCTTGCCGGCGAGGCGTTTCTGGTCGTCGCCGACCTGCAGGGAAAGGCGCAGAATGCGCGCATCGCGGCGGCGGCGGCGATCAGCGAGGACGATATCCGCGCCGTACTGGCCGACAGGATCGAGATACGCAGGCAAACCAGCTTCGATCGCGAGCGCCGCGCCGTGCGTGTGCGCGAAACCGTGCGTCTCGGCGCCATCACGCTCGCCGAGCGCATGCTGCCTCCGCCAACCGGCAGCGAGGCCGACCGCGCCATGCTTGACGCCTTGCGCGAACATGGACTTTCGCTGCTGAGCTGGAGCAAGGAGGCGCAGATGCTGCGCCAGCGTCTGTCCTGGCTGCACCGCGGCCTTGGGGCGCCGTGGCCCGACATGTCCGACACGGCACTTCTCGAACGCCTCGACGACTGGCTGCTGCCATTTTTGTCCGGTGCGGCATCCTTCGCGGCCATCGATCCGGGTGTTGTCTCGGCCGGGCTGACGGCGCTTGTGCCGCACGATTTGCAGCGCCGGATCGACGTGCTTGCGCCGACCCATTTCGACGTGCCGTCCGGCAGCCGCGTGCCGATCCGCTATGACGGGGAATGGCCCGTTTTGGCCGTCCGCGTCCAGGAACTGTTCGGCCTCGACCGGCACCCTGCAATCGCCGGCGGCACCGTGCCGCTGACGCTCGAACTGCTGTCGCCCGCGCACCGGCCGATCCAGACGACGCGCGACCTGCCCGGCTTCTGGCGCGGCTCCTGGGCCGATGTGCGCGCCGACATGCGCGGCCGCTACCCCAAGCACGTATGGCCGGAAAATCCGCTGCTCGCCGCCGCCACCAGCCGCGCCAAGCCCAGAGGCACCTAGCCTTGGGACGCTTTGGCGGACCGCTTGGGTCAGCGGAACATATGTCTTGGTGATTGGCATAGACACCCATCACTCGTCATCCTCGGGTCTCCGCGTCCGCTTCGCCCGTGGATGACGAAGTCGGGGAAGCTCCAACCGTCCAGCCCCTGGTGCAGCGCTACTAGCGCTCGCCGTCCCCCGGCTGTATTTCATGGCCATGATCAACGTATTGCGTTCTCCCGATTTCCAGCAGAGCCAGAGACTGCGCCTCAACACGCTGATCCGGCTGCGCTGGCTTGCCATTGTCGGCCAGAGCGTGACCGTGCTTTTTGTCGCCTACGGCCTGAAATTCCCGCTGCCGGTCAGCCTGTGCTTTGCCCTGATAGCCTGTTCGGCCTGGATGAACCTGTTCCTCGCCTTCCGGTTCCCGGCCGCGCACCGGCTCTCGCCGTTCGCGGCCTTCTGCATCCTGATCTTCGACAGCCTCCAGCTTGCCGGCCTGCTCTACATGACCGGTGGCCTAACCAATCCGTTCTCGCTGCTGATGACAGTGCCCGTGGTGATTTCGGCGACGTCGCTGCCCTTGCGCCTGACCGCGGTGCTCGGGGGGCTGGTGATGACGGCGGCGACCTTGCTGGTCTTTTTCCACTTGCCATTGCCTTGGCATGAAGGCGCGCCGCTGGCGATGCCCTTCATCTATGTTGCCGGCATGTGGATGGCGGTGCTGTCTTCGATCGCCTTCACCGCCATTTACGCCTTCCGCGTGGCCGCGGAAGCCCGGCTCCTGGCCAATGCGCTCGCCGCCACCGAACTGGTGCTGCAGCGCGAGCAGCATCTTTCGGCGCTCGACGGGCTGGCCGCCGCCGCCGCGCATGAGCTCGGCACACCGCTCGCCACCATCACGCTTGTCGCCAAGGAGATGGAGAAGGCGCTCGGCAAGGACGCGAAATACGGGGAGGACGTCACACTGCTGCGCTCCCAGAGCGAGCGTTGCCGCGAGATACTCAAGCGCCTGACCAGCCTGTCGTCCGAGGGCGAGGCGCATCTGTCCCGCCTGCCGCTGACCTCGCTGGTCGAGGAGGTCACCGCGCCGCACCGCGACTTCGGCATCTCGATCAAGCTCAGGCCGGGCGAGCGCAGCGGCCCCGAGCCGGTCGGGCGCCGCAATCCGGGCGTCATCTACGGCCTTGGCAATTTGGTGGAGAACGCCGTCGATTTCGCCCGCGAGAGCGTCACCGTGCGCTGGAGCTGGGACGAGGCCACCGTCACCTTCTCGATCATCGATGACGGTCCCGGCTTTCCACCTGAGATCATCGATCGCATCGGCGAACCCTATATGTCGACACGCCAGGGCACGGAGGCCGGCGGCGGGCTGGGGCTGGGCCTGTTCATCGCCAAGACATTGCTTGAACGATCGGGCGCCACGCTCGACTTTCGCAATTCGAGCGGACTGGGCGAGGGCGCCATGGTGCGGATTTCATGGCCGAGAAATGTTTTCCTGAACCCGGAATCTGCGCCCGCGACGATGTTTGACACCGCGTAAATTGGACAATCGCCACGCAAAACTATATCTGCGTAAAATTAAGGCAGCAGGAATTTCAAGACGATGACAGGCGATGAAAACAGTGGCGCAATGGTTGAGGGCGAGGACACCTCGCTTCTGATCGTCGATGACGACAAACCGTTCCTGACCCGTCTGGCCCGCGCCATGGAAACCAGGGGGTTCGTGGTCGAAACGGCCGAGAGCGTCGAGGAGGCGGTCGGCAAGGCACGCGCCAATCCGCCCGCCTACGCGGTGGTCGACATGCGGCTTGGCGACGGCAACGGTCTCGACGTCGTGGCCGCCATCCGTGAGAAGCGCGAGGATTCCCGCGCGATCATCCTGACCGGCTATGGCAACATCGCCACCGCGGTGACGGCGGTGAAGCTCGGCGCCGTCGACTATCTGTCGAAGCCGGCCGACGCCGACGACGTCTTTGCCGCGCTCACCCGCACGGCCGGCGAGCGCGCCGCACCCCCGGAAAATCCGATGTCGGCCGACCGCGTGCGCTGGGAGCACATCCAGCGTGTCTACGAAATGTGCGAGCGCAACGTCTCCGAGACCGCGCGCCGCCTCAACATGCATCGCCGCACCCTGCAGCGCATCCTGGCCAAGCGCGCGCCGCGCTAGGAGCGTTGGACGCGGGGGCAATTCCTTCGGACCGGTTTTCTCATCATGGCGGAGCATACCAATTGTCGAACTCGGCGCCGCCCCTCATTGCCCTGCCGGGCATTTCTCCCCGTATGGTGACGGGAGAAAGAGGCCGGCCGCGGCACTGGCGCCCATTCCGTAACGCCGGTGATTGGCGAAACCGGCGATGACAGCGTCCCTCTCCCCGCCACTATAGGGGAGAGGATGCCGGCAGGCAGGCGCGAACGCCTGTAAGTGGAGAATGGGCAAGTTCGAAATTGGCGGCATAACGGAAGGGTGACATGCGGGACTTGAAACAGCGGCCGGTTTCCGTCTTGCGCGAATTTCTCGACAGCGAGGCGGCCGGCGGCATCATGCTGATGATAGCGGCGGCATTGGCCTTGATCGTCGCCAACTCACCGCTCTCCGGCACCTATTTTGCCGTCCTCCACGCCTATCTCGGCCCGCTTAGCGTGTCGCATTGGGTCAATGACGGGCTGATGGCGGTATTCTTCCTGCTCGTCGGCCTGGAGATCAAGCGCGAGATGCTGGACGGCCAGCTCTCGACCTGGCCGCGCAGGGTGCTGCCCGGCATCGCGGCGGCCGGCGGCATGGTGGTTCCGGCGCTGGTCTATGTCGCCATCAACCGCGACAATGCGGGCGCGCTGTCCGGCTGGGCGATCCCGACCGCCACCGACATCGCCTTCGCCCTCGGCGTGCTGTCGCTGCTCGGCAGCCGGGTGCCGGCCTCGCTGAAGATCTTCCTCACCGCGCTTGCCATCATCGACGATCTCGGCGCGGTCGTCATCATCGCGATCTTCTACACGGGCGGCCTGTCGCTTGCCTATTTGGGCGCCGCCTTCGCGGTCATCGCCGCGCTTGTCGCGCTCAACCGCATGCGGGTGATGAGCCTCGCGCCCTACCTCGTGCTCGGTGCGATCCTGTGGGTGCTGGTGCTGAAGTCGGGTGTGCATGCCACGCTTGCCGGCGTGGCGCTGGCGCTGACCATTCCGCTCGAACGCACCGCCGGCATCGAACACGATCTTGACCACTCGCCGCTGCACCGGCTCGAACACGGCCTGCACGCAATAGTGCCCTTCGTCGTCATTCCCATCTTCGGCTTCGCCAATGCCGGCGTTTCGCTCGCCGGCTTGAGTGTCGGTGCGCTGTTCGAGCCGCTGACGCTCGGCGTCGCCGCCGGCCTCGTCGTCGGCAAGCTGGTCGGCGTGTTCGGCTCCTCCGCGCTCGCCATCCGCTTCGGCCTCGCCGACCTGCCGGCCCATGCCGGCTGGCTCCACATGATAGGCATCTCGCTGCTGTGCGGCATCGGCTTCACCATGAGCCTGTTCATCGGCCTGCTTGCCTTCGCCAGCGACGTGGCGCTGCAGGACGCCGTCAAGGTCGGCATTCTCGCCGGCTCCCTGGTCGCGGCGCTGCTCGGCGCGGCCGTCCTGCTGATGGCGCCGGCGGCCGGCGAGGCGGACGAATGAGGCTGTCTGGACTAGGCGTGGGGCGTTTCAGGCTGGCGGCAGACCGAAACCGGCAAACAAGGTGGGGCCGAGGGGCGGCACATAGATCGCCAGGGAGGCGATCGTGCCCTCGGCCGGCTCGATGACATGAAGCGAATGCGATCGCCACACGCGGTCCTGATGGCTCAACGCGTAGACCCCGACAGCCGGCTGGCCATTGGCTTTGGTGGCCGCTGCACGATAGCCGGCAAAATTGCCCCAGACGGTCTCGAAGAAAGCCCAGATCGCCTCGCGCCCCCGATACCATTCCCGCCATGGCGGCATGTGGTAGATGGCGTCCTCCTTCAGGAGTTCGATAAGGCCGTCGAGGTTGGCGGCCTGCCAAGCCTGCATATAGCGTTCCAGCAGCAGTGCCTCTTGCGGGTCGGGCCGCGACGGCTGCGAGGGACGTCCCTGAGGATATCGCTCACCAAGCGTCGCACGGGCCCGCTGCACGGCGCTGTTGATCGAGGCGGTCGATCCGCCCAGCAATTGCGCCGTCTCGACGGCCGACCATCCGAGCACGTCGCAAAGCAGCAGGGCGGCCCGTTGTTTGGGTGGCAGAAGCTGGATCGCCGCGAGGAAGGCTAGCTGCACGGCTTCGCGCGCCTCGTAGCGCGCCTCCGGGCCGGGCTTGTCGTCAGCGAGGTCCGGAAGCTCGGCGTCCGGATAAGGCTCCAGCCAAGTGAGTTCGGCGGCGGGCCCGCCGGTCGCCGGTCCGTTGGAGGGCGGTCGTTCGGGTTGCTGGATAATGCGATACGCCGACGACCGTGCCTTGATGGCGTTGAGGCAGCTGTTGGTGGCGATCGTGTAGAGCCAGCCGCGAAGCGAGCCTCGTCCGTCGAATTGCGACCTTGCGCGCCACGCCCGCAGGAAGGTGTCCTGGACGAGGTCGTCCGCTTCACAAAGCGAGCCCATCATCCGGTAGCAGTGGAGCTTGATCTCGCGCCGGTGGGCCGCGTTCAGGCGCTCGAAGGCCAGTCGATCAAGGATTGGCTGGCCTGGCCGGCCCAATGGCTCAGAAATGCCACGAGCGTCTGTCATGCGGAGCCTGCGATGCTGAAGTCGTCCGTCATTCTGCGCGCCTCATACCGCCGCTGCAAGTCCGCTGCCGCTCACCACGAAGGAGCTGCCTTGCGGTTTCGCGGTCGCAAGCGCCACCACCGCCCGTCCGACATCGGCCGGTGTCTGCATGTCGGTCATGCTCGCCAGGAAGTCCGCCGGGCTGATGCCCATATAGGCCGCGATGCTATCGATGCCGCGATCGCCGACGCCGGTACCCGGCATGATGCGGGCCGGCGAAAGGGCCATGAAGCGCAGGCCGAGGCCCAGCCGGTCCGATTCCTTCTGGCTGTGGCCGGCCAGGAAGATTTGCATGCGCTTTGCGCCGGCATAGCCGCCAGAATTGGGCGGCCCTCCGCTATGGGCGGCACCACTGGAAATCAGGATCACCCGGCTCCCCGGCTTCAACCGGCCATGGAGCGCGGCCTTGCAGAACAGGAACGAGGCCTTGACGTCCGTTTCCCAGTTCGCCGAGAAAATTTCCCAGCTCTGTTCCTGCACCGGCGCGGATGGGGCAAGCGCGCCCGCCGAGATCACCAGCACGTCTGGCTCGAGAGCGGCGAACACAGCATCGGGCGCGGTCTCCTTGGTCGCGTCGAGCGCCAGGGTCTTCACGCCTGATGCCTCCCAGGAGAGCTCTTTCAGGGCCGCGGCGCCGCGGGCGACGGCAAGCACGCTCGCCCCTTCGCCCAGCGCGGCCTTCAGGATTGAGCGGCCGACACCACGGCTGCCTCCGATGACGACGACATTCTGATCTCGCAACGATCCCATGGATCACCTCTCTGTCCGGCCGCTGGACTATCCTAGCGCCTATTGATGAGGACAGCCGAGGTGAGCGGAAATCATCGGTGCGAAGAAAAAATTTGTCTCAAGCGGGTCGGCAGGTGCCAAAAGCCGCCCATGTCGGGCTGGTGACGGGGACAGGCTTTTGTCGCCGCCACGGCGCACTCCTACTCGCTCTCCCCCTCCAGCGCCGGCACAGCCACCCCGGCGAGCTCCGCCGCCAGCAGCCGCGCGGCACCGGCCCGCGCGATGCGCAGCATCAGCGCCTTGCGCGTCGCCGCCGCCATGCGGTGCTCGGGAGCCTCTCGCAAAATCTCGGCGCCGTAGCCGTCGGAGAGGATGAAGCCGCATTCTTCGGGAAAGATCTCCGCCGGCACGCCGGGATGGGTGGCGAAGAAGAAGCGGTCGGAGTGCAGCCGGTAGTCGGGCCATTTGCGGTCGACGCGAAAATCCTCGATCGAGGATTTGATCTCGATGATCCAGATGTCGCCCTGGCGGGTCAGCGCGACAAGGTCGGCGCGGCGGCCGGTGGCCAGCGACAGTTCAGGCAGCACATGCGCGCCCATTTCGCGGAGCAGCCGCTGCACGCCGCGCCGCACCAGCATGGCGCGTTCGGACTGGCGACCGTCGATCAGAGGGTTGAGGGGAATCGGTGAGATGATTGGCATGGCGGCACCATGCCAGATTTTGTTCATGGTTTGAACCCGTTATGAGCGGGCGATTATATATTTGACAGACCCAATTCGATATGCGATAACGATTCCAAGGAGTTATCGCTATGTCCATTCTGTCCCGCCCCTACTTCCACGACGAAGCCGCTGCATTTGAGCATGTCGAGGGCATGCTGTGGCCGCAGGGTCCGGTTTGCTACCATTGCGGCTCGATGGAAAAGCACTACGCCTTGAAGGGTGGCCGCACGAAGCCCTCCAAGAAGAACCCGCACGGCCTAGAAATCCACGGCCTCTACAAGTGCTCGGATTGCCGCAAGAAGTTCACCGTTCGCATGGGCACGATCTTCGAGGAGTCCAAGCTCCCGCTGCACATCTGGCTTCAGGCTTTGCACGCCATGTGCGCCAGCAAGAAGGGCGTTTCGGCTCATCAACTGCACCGCGCTCTGGAAATCACTTACAAGACCGCGTGGTTCCTCTGCCATCGCATTCGCGAAGCCATGCGCTCGGATGACTTCACGCCCATGGGCGGCGCTGGCAAGTTCGTTGAGGTTGATGAAACCTACATTGGCCGTCTCGCCGGTACGCCTGTGAAGAAGGGCGGCAGCGCTCACAAGAACACTGTCGTCACGCTGGTCGAGCGCGGCGGCAAGGCCCGTTCCTTCCATGTTGATACCGCTCGCATGGGCAACGTCATGCCAATCGTCCGCGCCAACATCGCGCGGGAGAGCGCGCTCATGACCGACGAGAGCGGTATCTATCGCCGCGCTCACCAGGATTTCGCCTCGCATGAATTCGTCACGCATTCCAAGGACGAATACGTTCGCGGCAACGTCCACACCAACACGATTGAAGGCTATTTCTCGATCTTCAAGCGCGGCATGAAGGGCGTCTACCAGCATTGCGCGGAACACCATCTGCACCGCTATCTGGCGGAATTCGACTTCCGCTATTCGAACCGCGTTGCCATGGGCATCGATGACAACGTTCGTTCGCTCATCGCCCTGAAGGGTGCGAAGGGCAAGCGTCTCACCTATCGTCAACCTGCTTGATGCGAAGAAAGAGCATTACCGGAAACCGGTGCAGCTAAATCTTCCGCTCTGGAAGGGGGAACCGTTTCGGAAGCGGTACAAGCGTTGAATCTCCTAAATTTCTTTTTCCACAGGGATTCAATTCGGCCCATGACAGTGCTACTTTATGTCTGCCCGCAGCGCCGTCGATCTGCGTGTGACACGGAGTGCGTGGGACTAATAAGGGCCGTCCTTGGAGGGGATCTAAGGACGGCCTTTTATATCGAGGCTATGCCGTCATTCCGCTTCTTCGTGGCTCGCAGATTTATGACGGTTCTGGGGAGAGAATCGTAAATCTCGTGGTGGCCCCTTGCCACGCGTTTGGCGGCAAGCTCTCCTCGCTCTTGCTGTATCTTCATGCTGGCCGCATACACGATTAAGTCGGCTAACTGCATGAAATACGACATGTCGGAATGCTTTATGTTGGCATCTTTTGGGAACATGCTAAGCGGCATGTTTTTCGTCGCCTTGCCGCCCCACCCGCCGATAGCCGAACCAGTCGGCAGATATTTTTGTGCCTTTCGGAAGGCAGTCAGATAGCTCTTGTGGCCCTCATCGAAAAAGACGAGCCCATTCGTATTCCTGGCTTGGCATTGTGACCGCATTCGTTGGAAGAGCGTAAGCATGCAGACGCCAATGCCAGACTCGCCAGCGAACTGAGACTGGTCGGTCGCGAAGGCCGTTATTATCGAGGCGTCGGGGAGGAAATTTGCAGTCGCGAGGGCGTCTTTGTAGAGCGTAACCGCGTCATCCGGGAGCAGGTTGCGCCAGTTGCGCCTTAGCAACCCTTGGCCTTTGACAAGCTGGTATGCATGCAGCTCTTCCCTGAAACGAATGCCGTGGTTTTTCGAAAGCGCCCGCCTCCAATCCTCGACCTTTTTCTGGTATTCTGGCCAAACAAATCGCCAACCGCCTAGAAAGCCGCTTCGGCGCAAGAAAGGAACCGTCACCGCTGTAGCTGCGTACAGGGGGTGCTTGGCCGACTCATCGATGTAAAAGAGATCAATTCCGCCCGACAACAAATCCATGCAGGTACTCATATGCCAGAAAAACAAGCAAAGAATACACAGATAGAGAAATTTCGCGAGCTAGCGCGCGAGATTGAAACGGTCGATTCCGAAGAGCCTTTGAACGCGGCGATTAAGAAGGTGGCGAAGTCGGCGCCGCCGAAGGACGATAAGAAGCGCAAAGATGACTAGGCTGGTCTAAATGCGCTTCGCAAGGTCTCCGACCATTGCACGCTGGAATGGCTTGGTCTGGTCTGGCATTTCCACAACCTCTTCTGTCGTGGGAGCAAACAATCCCTGCAAACTCGACAGACTTGAAGATTTGCGTATTACCTTCCGGCCGCCTTCTCGCATTTCCGACGATTCCAAAGTCGCTATGCGTTCTTGAACGTAAGTGATGATGCCGCGTCCGATTACCTCTTCAAACACGCCAAGTTTTTCACCGCTATCGGGATCAGTGATTTCCTCACCTTGTCGATAAAGGATAAAGTCCTCATGCATTTTGACGCCGTCCTCCTGGCCAATGTTCAGGACGACTTTGTATTCGTTGATCACTTTGGCGACTTTAGCTTGCTTCATGTGTGATCCACCCCATTCTAGGGGCACCCGGCTTGATAATGATTTTCCCGAAGTGGTCTTTGGAGCCTCCGTCTAGGCTCTTCCACGCCTCTTCAGCGCTTGCGGCTCGATCTCTAATCAATAGCTGAACATTTTTGTCGTCCTGCCTGATCAGTACCTCGCCGACGCCTAGTAGCCGCTCGAAACCATCGTTCTCCGCAACGAACAGTGTGTAAGCAGCACCGTACATCAGCCAATCGGCTGGAGAGATCACAAACAGCCCCAACGATTCCTTTTTGAAGAGCAGTACGCGCGGCTTTATGAGACCGGCGGATGGGCGGCCATAGTAGAGATGCAGCGCCGTCCCGAGAAATAGACAAAGGATCAAGGCCGCGATGACGCCGAGAAGGCCCGATCCTATAGTTACTGTTGCTGGCGATAGCGCCTGAATAGCCCAGCCAATTGCGGCTGCTATCGCAACCGCCAGTGCCCATGGCACCATCCACCAGCCACGCGCTTCTTGCTTGTCAGACCCCACTGACCACGCCCCCGAGTCACCGAATCCCCATGTACCACACAGATCGTCTATCTGTAACGGGGGTCTGTCAAATATATAATCGCCTATGAGCGACCAGGCCCGGTCGTTTCGATCGTAACCGGCACGCCCTGGCGCAACGAGTTGCTGACTGTCGAAACCACGCTGGCACGATCAATGATCCTTTGGGGGTCGGACCCGTCCAAGGTCTCGCAGGAAACCGTCATCCTTGCCGCGGTCGCCAGCAGGGGCTTGCCGTCGAGGTCGAGCCTCACCGAAACGGCGATCCTGCCGAGCTTTACGCCGATCTCGTCGGCGACATAGCGAAGGTCGTTGCAGAAGCAGCCGCCAATCGCCAGCGCCAGCAACTGGCCGCCATTGAAGCCCAGGCCCATGCCGCCGGCCTTGCCCTCGGGCCGGTCGACGACGATCGTGTGGCCGCCGGCCCAGCCCATGGCGGCTTCGGTACCTTCGACATTGTGCAGTTCGACAGTCATCGAGACCATCGGCATTCTTCCCCCAAGTAACCGACAGGCAATCTGGCTTGGCCGGCACGGATCCTACGCGGCCGTGATGGCTTTGTCGCCGAGCGGCGCGGTTCCCGCAATGTCGTCGATGATCGGGCAGTCCGGCCGCTCGTCGCCATGGCAGGCCTGGACGAGCTTCTGCAGGGTCGATCGCATCGATTGCAGCTCGCGCACCTTCTCCTCGATCGCCCTGACATGGGCGGTGGCGATCTCGCGCACGTCGTGGCTGGCGCGGCTGCAGTCCTGGTAGAGCGCCATCAACTGGCGGCAATCGTCGATGGAAAAGCCGAGGTTGCGCGCGCGGCGCAGGAAGGTCAGCCGATGGATGTCGTCGCCTGAATAGTCGCGATAGCCGTTGCCGGCACGCGCAGGCGCGATCAGGCCGATTTCCTCGTAATAGCGGATGGTCTTGGCTGGCAGGCCGGAGCGCTGGGCGGCGTCGCCGACATTCATGGGCTGTTCCTCGATTTCCTGCAGGCCCGAAAGTCAGGGCCATTGAATTTCCTTCACAATCCAGTGAAGGCTGTTGCCGAAATGCCGCAGTTGCTGGCTTACCGGCAGGTGAGGTCTTGCATATAAGCATCGCGTACTTGGCAAGCAAAGCAAATGCCAGCATGAATGATGGCAAGAAAGCGGCCGACTCGTGCCGCGGACGTTTGGCGGGGCACGGATCACCTCATGCGCATGAAGTCGCTTGCAGTCATTGCCGCACTGGCGCTGTCCACGGCACTCGCCGGTTGCAGCACCATTGGCGGGCAGATATTCTCCAACGACTACGGCGCGGTGACCGATTCCGGCTACCAGCTGCCCCGTATCCCGATCGAAAAGGTGCCCGCGAAGTATCACCGCCAGGAGGTGAACTACGACACCAAGGAAAAGCCGGGCACCATCATCGTCGATACGCAGAACAAGTTCCTCTACTTCGTCGAGGGTGACGGCCGGGCAATTCGCTACGGCATCGGCGTCGGCCGCGAGGGCTTCGAGTGGCATGGCACCGCCCGGGTCGCCATCAAGCGCGAATGGCCGACCTGGACGCCGCCGTCGCAGATGATCAAGCGCCAGCCGGAACTCGCCAAGTTCGCCGGCGGCATGGAGCCGGGCCTGAAGAACCCGCTCGGCGCGCGCGCTCTTTACCTGTTCAACAAGGGCGGCGACATGGGCTATCGCCTGCATGGCAGCCCGGAATGGAACTCGATCGGCAAGGCGATGTCGTCGGGCTGTATCCGGCTGATGAATCAGGACATCATCGACCTTTACGATCGCGCCGAGGTCGGCGCCAAGGTCATCGTTCTCTGACCGTGACCGCGAGGTTCATGGTCAAAACCGTTCGTACGCGGACCGTCTAGGCAACAACGGACGTCCCCAGCAGAAAACCGGGCAATTCGGCCCGGTTTTTTGTTGGTGAGGAGAGGTTGCCATAGGCAACCAAAAGCCGACGATTTGGTTTTTAGAACGACGAATGCCCGGAGCCATAGCGGAGGGCTGCGCCTTAGAATCAGGCGACCTGTTCGACCTGCTGGACCTCGGGAACGAAGTGGCGGAGCAGGTTCTGGATGCCGTGCTTCAGCGTCGCCGTCGATGACGGACAGCCGGCGCAGGCGCCCTTCATGTGCAGGAACACGGTGCCGTTCTCGAAGCCGCGGAAGGTGATGTCGCCGCCATCCTGGGCCACTGCCGGGCGCACCCGCGTGTCGAGCAGCTCCTTGATGGTGATGACGAGTTCCTCGTCGGCCTTGTCGTAGAACTCGCCGGTCTGGCTGGTCTCCGCGGCCGGGCCGGCATTGGCCATGACAGGCGCGCCGGACATGAAATGCTCCATGATGGCGCCCAGGATCGCCGGCTTCAGATGCTGCCAGTCGGGCCCGTCTTTGGTCACGGTGATGAAGTCGTAGCCGAAGAAGACGCCGGTGACGCCCGGTATTTCGAACAGCCGGCCGGCCAGCGGCGAGGCCGTCGCCGCACTGTCGGCATCGCGGAAATCGGCGGTGCCTTCCAAAAGCACTTCCTTGCCGGGCAGGAATTTCAGCGTCGCCGGGTTTGGCGTCGATTCGGTCTGGATGAACATGGCCGTCTCCGTGCCCGTCTCGGGCAGATAGTTTGGAATAATTCTAAATAAGCTCTATCGGCTGGACATTCAAGCGAAACGCGTCGCCCGAACGGCTGGCTGGCGGAATGTTTTTGCTGGCTGGGGATCGAAATCCCTGGCGGGCTTCAAGCGAGGCTGTCGATTTCCTCGTCCGAAAGGTTTTGCGGCACCACGGTCACCGGGATAGGGAAGGCCGCGCCCTTGCCGGCCACCGCGCCGACCAGCGGCCCCGGCCCTTCCTTGCCGGCGCCGGCAGCCAGCACCAGGATGGCGATATCCTGGTCTTCCTCGATCAGCTTGTGGATCTCTTCGGTGGGCTTGCCCTCGCGCACCACCATCTCCGGTTCGATGCCGAGCTTCTGGCGCACCTTGTTGGCATAGCTGTCGAGCGCGGTGCGTGCGGTGGCGGTCGCCTCCTCGCGCATGATCTTCTCGACGCCCAGCCAGTGCTGGAAGTCGTCCGGTTCGATGACATAGAGCAGAACCAGCACGCCGCTGGTGCTCAGCGCCCGCTTCGAGGCGTAGGCGACCGCGCGCTCGCATTCGGGCGTGTCGTCGATGATCGCCAGGAACTTGCGGCGATGTCCGGCTTCGCGGCTGAGGCGTTTGGAGACCATGTCTATTTACTCGATGTCATTTCGGCCGCAATCTGCCACCGCGGCTGACCGGCGGCAAGCCGCCGGTCTTTGGCCGGTATGATGGTGTCTAACGATGCGGATCAGTCCTGCAGCAGCCCGATGATGTCGCGCACAGTCTTCATCGTCGCTTCGGCCAGCACGCCGGCGCGCTCGCCGCCGTCCCGCAGCACCGCGTCGACATAGGCGCGGTCATCGGAAATGCGGCGCATTTCGGCGGCGACCGGCGCCAGTTTTTCGACCGCCAGGTCGGCCAATGCCGGTTTGAACACCGAAAACTGCTGGCCGCCGAACTCCTTCAGCACCGCCTCTTTCGATATGTCGGCGAGGCCCGCATAGATGCCGACCAGGTTTTCCGCTTCCGGCCGGGTGGAGAGGCCGTCCACTTCGCTCGGCAAGGCTTCCGGATCGGTCTTGGCCTTGCGGATCTTCTTGGAGATGGCGTCGGCATCGTCGGTCAGATTGATGCGGGACAGATCCGACGGGTCCGACTTCGACATTTTCTTGGAGCCGTCGCGCAGGCTCATGATGCGCGCCGCCGGCCCGCCGATGACCGGCTCGGTGATCGGGAAATAGCCGTTCACGGTCTCCTCGCCTATCCTCATTTCGACGCCGACGCCAAGACCGGCGATGCGGTCCGAGAAGTCGTTGTTGAATTTCTGGGCGATGTCGCGCGTCAGTTCCAGATGCTGCTTCTGGTCCTCGCCGACCGGCACATGGGTGGCGCGGTAGAGCAGGATGTCGGCTGCCATCAGCGAGGGATAGGCAAGCAGTCCGAGCGAGGCGTTCTCGCGGTCCTTGCCGGCCTTGTCCTTGAACTGCGTCATCTTGTTCATCCAGCCGATGCGCGCGACGCAATTGAAAATCCAGGCGAGCTCGGCGTGCTGCATCACCCGCGACTGGTTGAAGACGATGTGCTTCTTGGGATCGATGCCGGAGGCCAGGAATGCCGCGGTGATGGAGCGCGTCTGGTCCCTGAGATCGTCATAGACCAGCTGGGCCGTCAGCGAATGCAGGTCGACGACGCAGTAGATGCAGTCGGACGTGTCCTGCAGGGCGACGAATTTCTTGATGGCGCCGAGATAGTTGCCGAGATGCAGATTGCCGGTCGGCTGGACGCCGGAGAAGACGAGTGGCTTGAAGGCGGGCATGGTTTCCTCGTGGCTTGTGGAGGGCCGTATAAGCGTGATTCCGAAAAGTTGCAGACTTTTCGGAGCCAAACACGCGGCTGGAAACCACGCGCGGCGAAAGTCTTGCGACGGCGCGCTTATGGACGAGAGCGCGGAGAGGATCAAGAGCCCTCCCCAGGGCGTAAGGCCTCTTGTGATGTTGACATGTTGATGTAGGTTGCTACATAAGTTGTTCTATATCGAGTTGGGTGTGATGACGATCAACATCAATAACAAGGAGGCAGACAGCCTGACGCGCGCCTTCGCCAGAGTCGAAGGCGTTGGCATTACCGAGGCGATCGTCATCGCCATGCGTGAAGCCCTGGAGCGCCGCCGCAACCGGGAGACGCCATTGGAGACGGCAGCACGGCTTCGTGCCGAGTTCGGAATCGAACTGAGCGATCAAGCCCGCAATCCGCTGCCTCGCTCAGTCTACGACGAAATGTCCGGCGAAGACTGATGTTTGTCGACGCAGCCGCTATCGTCGCGATGCTGAGCGATGAGGCCGAAGCTCAGCGCTGCGCGCAGGCAGTCGTGGAAGCGTCGGCTCCTTTCACGTCGGCAATCGCGGTCTGGGAAGCCGCAATGGCGCTTTCGCGATCGGAAAAGCTGGGTATACCGGTCGAATTGAGTGTACAGATAGTTAGTCGGTTTCTTGACGAACGGGCCATCGCCTTGCGCGACCTCCCGCCCGCCTCTGAGGCAACATCTCTGTCCGTTGGGGCTGCGTCGCGGTTTCGGAACAACGCCATCAGACTGAACTTGGCGGACTGTTTTCACTATGCCTGCGCGCGCTACTACGCCGTTCCGATGCTCTCGACGGCCGACGAATTCCGGCTTACGGATCTGGAGACTGTTCCTTAGGCACTGGCGATCCCTTGCGCTTCACATTGCGGCGGATCATGCCGAAATCGGCACCGCCGCTGGCAAAGGCCGTGACGAAGTAGAGCAGCGCCCCGCCGGCCACCAGCCCCAGCAGCGTCGTCGCCTTGACGACCAGCGGCGAGCCTGGGCCGAGCCTGGCGGCCAGCCAGTGTTCGGCGAAATAGAGGGCGACGCCCATCACCGCCGCCGCGAGCACCAGGCGCGGAATGCGCTTCAAGAGCGGCACGTCGCGGCCCCAATGGCCGCGCCGGATCAGCACTCCGAGCAGCATCAGCGCGTTGACCCAGCCGGCTACTGCCGAGGCCACGGCGATGCCGGGCGCACCCATTCTCGGAAACAGCGTCAGCGCGGTGGCGACGTTCACCGCCACCGAGATGGCGGCGAAGATCATCGGCGTGCGCGTGTCCTCGCGGGCGAAATAGCCCGGGGTGAACGCCTTGATCAGCACGAAGGCCGGCAGGCCGAGCCCGAAGATCGCCAGGATCGCCGCCACGACAGGCGTCGAATGGTTGGCGGCGAACGCGCCGCGCTCATAGACCAGCCGCACGATCGGCTCAGACATGACCCAGAGCGCCACCGCAGCCGGCAAGGTCATGAACAAGGTGAATTCGACCGAGCGGTTCTGCAGATTGGCCGCCTCGATCAGATTGCCCGACTTCAGCGCACGCGACAGTTCCGGCAACAGCACGATCGCAACGGCGACGCCGACCACGCCGAGCGGCAGCTGGTAGACGCGGTCGGCATAGGCGAGCGAGGACACCGCGCTGTCCTGCGCCGACGCGATCGCCGTGCCGATCAGCTGGTTGATCTGGGTGATGCCGCCGGTGATCGCGGCCGGCAGCGCCAGGATAAGGAGCCGCTTCACGTTCGGCGTCATCTTCGGCCGGCGGAAGCCGATCGAGATGCCGGCGTTGCGCACCGCCACCCAGACGATGGCGAGCTGCACGAGGCCCGCCGCCAGAACGCCCCAGGACAGGCTGAAGCCGACGGCATGCGCATCCAGCCCATGATACCAGGCATAGCCAAGCACGCTGATCAGGATGATGTTGAGGAAGGCTGGCGCGATCGCCGCGGCGAAATAGCGGCGCAGCGAATTCAGCATGCCCGCCATCATGGCGGCCAGCGACATGCAGATGAGATAGGGGAACATGATCGTCGCCAGCGTGACGGTCGTCTCGAACTTGCCCGGCGTGTCGGCGAAACCCGGCGCCACCAGGTAGCGCACGATCAGCGGCATCGCCAGTTCCATGGCGATGGTCAGCGCCAGCAGCGCCGTGAACAGCACCCCGAACACTTCCTCCGAGAAGCGCTTGGCGCCGTCGGTGCCGTGCGTCTCGATTTCCTTGGCGAACAGCGGCACGAAGGCGGCGTTGAAGGCGCCTTCGGCGAACAGCCGGCGAAAGGTGTTGGGAAACTGGAAGGCGGCGTTGAAGGCGTCGGCCACCGGTCCGGTGCCCAGCGCCGCCGCCATCAGCATCTCGCGGCCGAAACCGAGCGCGCGGCTCATCAGCGTGCCGGAAGCGACCGTTGCGAATTTCTTGACGAGGCTCATGCGTTTGGAGACTGCCTGCGCGATTGGGACAAAGTGATGGTGGCGCTCACTCGGCGGCCGCCTTGGTCCTGCTGCCGCGTTCGGAGGCCGTGCCCTCGAGCGTCGCCGTCAGCCTGTTGCGGATGGTGGTGGTGCGTGACGGGCTGTCGATCTTCTGGCCGGTAAGATCGGTGACGTAGAACGTGTCGATCACCTTTTCGCCGAAGGTGGTGATGTGGGCCGACGCGATGTCGAGCGACAGGTCGGAGAGTGTTCCGGTGATCTCCGACAACAGACCCGGCCGGTCCAGCCCTTCGACCTCGATCACCGAAAATCGGTTCGACAGCGTGTTGCGGATTTCGGCGCGCGGCGCGATCCGGAAGACCTTGGCGCCGCGCTTGGGCTTGGTGCGCTTCTCGATCATCTCCGGCAGCCAGCTCTTGCCCGACAGCACGTCCTCGATCAGCCGCCCGACGCGCTCGGCACGCCGGCGCTCGTCCTCGTCGCGGTCGAACTCCCTCGAGATCAGGATCGTGTCCAGCGCGCGGCCGTCCGAGGTGGTGAAGATCTGCGCGTCGACGATGTTGCCGCCGGCCGCCGCACAGGCGCCGGCGATCACCGACAGCAGGCGCGGATGGTCCTGCGCCAGCACGGTGATCTCGGTCACCGCCTCGAACTGGTGCGTCTTGACCATGGTGGCAAGCTTGTTGCCGGACGCATCCGCCTCGCGGATGAATTCGGCGTGGCGAAGCTGGTCCGGCAGGTCGACGGTCAGCAGGTAGTTCTCATAGTGCAGGCCGACATAGCGTTTGCGGATCTTGTCGGGCCAGCCGGCGAGCGCTTCGGCCAGGCGCTCGCGCGCCGCGGAAGTGCGCTGGGCGCGCGACACTTCCGAGAAGCCGCCGGTGAGCAGCAGTTCGGTCTCGTAGTACAGAGTGCGCAGCAACTGGCCCTTCCAGCCGTTCCAGACTCCCGGTCCGACGCCCCTGATGTCGCAGACGGTGAGGATGAGAAGCAGCTTCAGCCGCTCGACGGACTGCACGATCGAGGCGAAGTCCTCGATCGTCTTGCGATCGTTGAGATCGCGCGTCTGCGCCGTCATCGACATCACCAGATGGTTCTCGACCAGCCAGGCCACCGTTTCCGTGTCCGCGGTCGAAAGTCCCATATGCGGGCAGATGCGCCGGGCGATCCGGGCGCCGGCTTCCGAATGGTCCTCCGGCCTGCCCTTGGCGATGTCGTGCAGCAGCACGGCGACGTAGAGCGCCTCGCGGCTCTTTCTCAGTCCCGGCATCAGCGAATGCGACAGCGGATGCACCTTCTCGCCGTCGCCGCGCTCGATCTCGGCCAGCACGCCGATGCAGCGGATCAGATGCTCGTCGACCGTGTAGTGATGGTACATCGAGAACTGCATCATGGCGACGATCTTGCCGAAATCGGGGATCAGCCGGCCGAGCAACCCCGCCTCGTTCATGCGGCGCAAATTGAGCTCGGCATTGCGGTCCGAGGTCAGGATGTCGAGGAACAGCCGGTTGGCCTCCTCGTCGCGCCGCAGCGACTTGTTGACCAGGCCGAGCGAGCGGGTGAGCAGCTTCAGCGCGTCGGGGTGGAATTCCAGCCCGTGCTTGTCGGCGAACCAGAACAGCCGCAAGAGATTGACCGGATCGCGCTCGAACACCTGGTCGTCGGCGATGTTGATGCGGTGGTTGTCGACGATGAAATCCGACGTGCCGGCAAGCTTGCGCTTGCGGCGCTGGAAGGTGAGGAAGATGCGGTTGAAGCCCGGCACATGCTTGGCCTGCTCCTCTTCGAGCGCGGCGCAGAAGATACGGGTC
Source organism: Mesorhizobium sp. CA13 (assembly GCF_020165235.1). NCBI lineage: Bacteria > Pseudomonadati > Pseudomonadota > Alphaproteobacteria > Hyphomicrobiales > Phyllobacteriaceae > Mesorhizobium > Mesorhizobium sp. CA13. The sequence goes on from NZ_JAIUHS010000005.1 coordinate 79,030, forward strand.
AGGTCGCCGACATCCTTGGCGACGAGGAAATAGTGCTTCATGAAGCGCTCGACCGCCGACAGGCCGGGATGGGTGGTGTAGCCCAGCCGCTCCGCGATCTCGCGCTGGATATCGAAATGCAGCCGCTCCTCGGCCTTGCCGGTGAGGAAATGCATGTGGCAGCGCACGGCCCACAGGAAATCCTCGGCCTTCTGGAATTCGCGGTATTCGGCCTGCGTGAAGACGCCCTTCTCGACCAACTCCTCGCCGGTGCGCACGCGGTAGAAGTACTTGCCGATCCAGAACAGCGTCTGCAGGTCGCGCAGGCCGCCCTTGCCGTCCTTGACGTTGGGCTCGACCAGATAGCGGCTTTCGCCGGCCTTGGCGTGGCGCTCATCGCGTTCGGCGAGCTTGGCCTGCACATATTCCGGTCCGGTGGTGCGCACCACCTCATGGTCGAAGCGCAGCATCAGTTCGTCGTAAAGCTTCTGCTCACCCCACAGGAAGCGCGCTTCCAGGATCGAGGTGCGGATGGTGATGTCGGTGCGCGACAGCCGCAGGCATTCCTCGATGTTGCGGGTCGCGTGGCCGACCTTCAGCCCCAGGTCCCACAGCATGTAGAGCATGTATTCGACTGTCTGTTCGCCCCACGGCGTCTGCTTGTAGGGCAGCAGGAACAGAAGGTCGATGTCGGATCCCGGCGCCAGCGTGCCGCGCCCGTAGCCGCCGACCGCGACGACGGCCATGCGTTCGGCGACCGAGCGGTTCTTTACCCGATAGACATGGGTCGCGGCGAAATCGTAGAGCGCCCGGATCAGCTCATCCATCAGATGCGACAGCCGCTCGGCGCAAGCATTGCCGCCGCCATCCTGCTTCAGCATGGCCTCGGCGACCTTTCGGCCCGCGGCGAGCCGGCCCTTGAGAAGCTGGAGAACCCCGGCGCGGGCGGTCGATCCCGAGCCGTCCCCGGCCGTGGCCGCTGTCAGCGCGGTCATCTCGCGGCGCAAGGCGTCGCCGTCGATCAGTTCGTCGAGCTTCAAGGAGATTTTCGCCATGGTACCGGTTGGCCTTGCCTTTTGGGCGGCGTCTATAGCGCGTTTCCGCGGCGCTGGGTATGGGGGCGGTTGACGCGTTTCCATGGCGCGGGACACCCGCGACAATAAAATTCAAACCAGTCCTTGACCTTCCAGTTACTGGAAGGACTACCTCCGGCTCGAAGCAGTTTGATAGAGGCATTCGAAATGACGCATTCAGATCACGATCATCACGCGCATGGTGGTTGCTGTGCGGCAAAAGGTGCGGCCGTGGATGCCGGCGCCGTCACGCGCGATCCTGTCTGCGGCATGACCGTCGATCCAGCCGCCGGCAAGCCGACATCGCAGCATGCTGGCCGCCTCTATCATTTCTGCAGCGAAGGCTGTCGGACAAAGTTTCAGGCCGAGCCGGAAACATACCTGACCGCCATCGACCCCGTATGCGGCATGAGCGTGGACCGCGCTACGGCAAAGCATTTTGTCCGCCATGACGGCCAAGGCTTCTATTTCTGCTCTGCCGGCTGCAAGTCTAAATTCGAAGCGGCACCCCAAACCTATCTTGGCGACAGGCCGGCGCCCCGGGCGATGCCGAAGGGCACGCAATACACTTGTCCGATGCATCCCGAGATCATCCGTGACAAGCCCGGCTCCTGCCCGATCTGTGGCATGGCGCTTGAGCCGATGGGCGTTCCATCAGGCGATGAGGGGCCAAATCCCGAACTGGTCGATTTCACCAAGCGGTTCTGGGTCAGTGGGGTGCTCTCGGTGCCCCTTCTCATCGTCGCCATGGCGCCGATGATCGGTCTGTCCTTCGAGAACCTGATAGATGACCGGACAAAAGTCTGGATCGAACTGGCGCTCGCAAGCCCGGTGGTGCTTTGGGCCGCGTTTCCGTTCTTTCACCGCGGCTGGGATTCGATCCGCAACCGCAGCCCGAACATGTGGACGTTGATTTCGCTCGGCGTTGGTGCGGCCTATCTCTACAGCGTCGTCGCGACGCTGTTCCCGGACATTTTTCCGCATCAGTTCCGCGGTCATGGCGGGGCAGTGCCGGTCTATTTCGAAGCCGCCGCCGTCATCGTCGCGCTGGTCTTCCTCGGCCAGGTGCTGGAACTGCGCGCCCGCGAAAAGACCGGCTCGGCCATCCGCGCCTTGCTCGACCTTGCGCCCAAGAGCGCGCGACGCATTGCCGAAGACGGCACCGAGAGCGATGTGCCGCTGGACAGCGTCAAGGCCGGCGAGCGCCTGCGCATCCGGCCAGGCGATGCCGTGCCGGTCGACGGCACCGTGCTCGAGGGCCGCTCCTCCATCGACGAATCGATGATCACGGGCGAACCGTTGCCGGTCGAGAAGGCCGAAGGTGATGCCCTCACCGGCGGCACGCTCAACAAGAACGGCTCGCTGATCATGCGCGCCGAGCGCATCGGCGCCGAGACCACGCTCTCGCGCATCGTCGAACTGGTCGCCAAGGCGCAGCGTTCACGCGCCCCGATACAAGGGCTGGCCGACCGCGTTTCCTTCTACTTTGTCCCGGCTGTCGTTCTGGTCGCCATCGCCGCGTTCGTCGCCTGGGCGGCCTTCGGCCCAGAGCCCAGCCTGATCTTCGCCATCGTCTCGGCGGTCTCGGTGTTGATCATCGCTTGTCCCTGCGCACTCGGCCTCGCCACGCCGATGTCGATCATGACCGCCACCGGACGCGGCGCCCACGCAGGCGTGCTGATCAAGGAGGCCGCCGCGCTCGAACGCTTCGCTTCAGTCGATACGCTGATCGTCGACAAGACGGGGACACTGACCGAAGGCCGGCCGAAACTGACGGACATCGTGACCGCCGATGGATTTTCGGAGGAGGAATTGCTGGGCCTCGCCGCGAGCCTGGAGAAGGGCTCTGAGCATCCCCTGGCCGAGGCTATTGTCGAAGGCGCCGCGACCCGTGGTGTAAGCATCGCCGAAGCCAGCGGCTTCGAGGCGGTCACCGGCAAAGGTGTTTCCGGTGCCGTTTCGGGCAGGAATGTAGCGCTCGGCAACGCCGCGATGATGCGTGATCTCGGCGTCGACGTGTCCATCGTTTCGGCCACGGCCGAGGCGCTGCAAGGCGATGGCAAGACGGCGATGTTCGTCGTCGTGGACAGGAAACTGGCCGGCATCGTCGCCGTCGCCGATCCGGTGAAGGCGACCACCGCCGAGGCGATCAAGGCCCTGCACGGCAGCGGCTTGAGGATCATCATGGCGACCGGCGACAATGAGCGCACGGCAAATGCGATCGCGAGGAGTCTCGGCATCGACGAGGTCCGCGCCGGCCTGTTCCCGGAACAGAAGGGCGCGCTGGTGGAGGAACTGCGCGGCAAGGGCGCCGGCGTCGCCATGGCCGGCGACGGCGTCAACGACGCACCGGCCCTGGCCAGCGCCGATGTCGGCATCGCCATGGGCACCGGCGCCGACGTCGCGGTCGAAAGCGCCGGCATCACTTTGGTCAAGGGCGACCTCAACGGCATCGTGCGTGCCCGCACACTGGCCCAGGCGACCATCCGCAATATCAGGCAGAACCTGTTCTTCGCCTTCCTCTACAATGTGCTTGGCGTGCCGGTCGCGGCCGGCGTGCTCTATCCGCTGACCGGCACGCTTTTGTCGCCGATGCTGGCGGCGGCGGCGATGAGCCTGTCCTCGGTTTCAGTGATCGCCAACGCGTTGCGGCTGAGGACATTGAAACTTTGAGCCAATCACCCAAATACGAAACCCAATCAACAGGAGACCATCAATGACCTTGGCCAAGAAAATCGTGCTGCTGCTGATGGCGGCTGGAATGCTGGTCGCCGTCTTCCTCGAAAGCGTTCCCGCACAGAGCGAAGAGATGAAGCACGACATGGCCGGCATGGCGACGGGGGCGGAAGGCCCATCGACCGCAGGCTACAAGGCGGCGATGGACAAGATGCACGCCGACATGATGGCCTCCAAATACACCGGCAATGCCGACGTCGATTTCGTCCGCGGCATGATCCCGCACCACCAGGGCGCCATCGACATGGCCAAGGTCGAACTCGCCAATGGCAAGGACCCAGAGATCCGCAAGCTGGCCGAGGCCGTCATCGCGGCGCAGGAAGCCGAGATCAAGCAGATGCAGGACTGGCTCGCCGCCCATCCGGTGAAGTAAGCTTTCGCGGCTCGGGCGAGAACCTTTCTGGATTTCTCGCCCGGCCTGTGATGCGATCTGGTCTCAACTGGAGCCTGCCATGCCATCGAGCGTCAGAACCACCACGCTGCCCTCCGGCGAAGCCGTTCCCGTTCTCGGCCAGGGCACCTGGAAGATGGGCGAGGATTCGCGCCGCCGCACCGAGGAGGTGAATGCCCTCAAGCTTGGCCTCGATCTCGGTGTCAGGCTGATCGACACCGCCGAAATGTACGCCAGCGGCGGTGCCGAGGAGGTGGTGGCCGAAGCCATCGCCGGGCAGCGCGCCGAGGTCTTCCTGGTCTCGAAGGTGCTGCCCTCCAACGCCTCGCGCGCCGGTGTGCAGCGCGCCTGCGAGAACAGCTTGAAGCGCCTCGCCACCGACCGCATCGACCTCTACCTCCTGCATTGGCCGGGCAGCGTGCCCCTGGCCGAAACCGTCGAAGCCTTCGAGGCGCTGAAGAAGGCCGGCAAGATTCGTCATTGGGGCGTCAGCAATTTCGACACCGGGGAGATGGAAGAGCTGGTCGGCCTGCCCGACGGCGGTAACGTCCAGACCAACCAGGTGCTCTACAATCTGGTCCGGCGCGGCCTTGAGTTCGATCTGGCGCCCTGGAGCCGGCAACGCGGCATCCCTTTGATGGCCTATTCGCCGGTCGAGCAGGGCGCCTTGGCGCGCAATGCCAGTTTAGATGCGGTCGCTGCCCGCCACGGTGCGACCGCGGCACAAATCGCACTGGCCTGGGTGATGCACCAGGAAGGCGTCATCGCCATTCCCAAGGCCAGCAATCAGGAGCATGTCCGCCAGAATGTCGCGGCGCTCGAGATCAAGCTGACAGGCGAGGACCTCGCCGACCTCGACCGCGCCTTCCCGCCGCCGGGCCGCAAACGCGGGCTGGAGATGATTTGAATCGGCGATGAAGCTGCCAATCTCCCCCACGAGGGGGAGATTGGCGTTCAGACGCCGCCCAGACTGCAAAGCTACGTCCCCAGCAATCCTTTCAACCGGTAAAGCGCCTCCAGCGCTTCCCTGGGCGTCATCTCGTCGGGACTGATCGCGCTGAGTGCCTCATTGAGCGCATCGCTCTTGACCGCCTTCGGCGCTTCCCGTTTCACCGCCACGGAAAACAGCGGCAGGTCGTCGACCAGGCGGTTGGTCTTGCCCGAAACCTCGCCTTCCTCGAGCTGGTGCAGCACTTCCTTGGCACGGTCAACCACCGCCTCGGGGAGTCCGGCGAGCCGCGCCACCTGCACGCCGTAGGAGCGGTCGGCCGCGCCCTTGCCGACCTCGTGCAGGAAGACGACGTCGTTCTCCCACTCCTTGACCCGCATGGTGACGTTGTGGAGCCGCGCCAGCTTGCCGGCAAGCGAGGTCATCTCGTGGAAATGCGTGGCGAAGATCGCCCGGCAGCGGTTCTTCTCGTGCAGATATTCCACCGCGGCCCAGGCGATCGACAGGCCGTCGAACGTGGCGGTGCCGCGGCCGATCTCGTCGAGGATCACCAGCGCGCGTTCGCCGGCCTGATTGAGGATCGCCGCCGTCTCGACCATCTCGACCATGAAGGTCGATCGGCCGCGCGCAAGATCGTCCGAAGCGCCGACGCGGGAAAAGAGGCGGTCGACGACGCCGATATGGGCCGATGTCGCCGGGACGAAAGAGCCGGTTTGGGCCAGGATGGCGATCAGCGCGTTCTGCCGCAGGAATGTCGATTTACCGCCCATATTGGGACCGGTCAGCAGCCAGATCGCGCCGTTTCTGGCGCTGCCCTCCGGCGACAGGTCGCAGTCATTGGCCACGAACGGCCCTTCGCCCGAGCGCCGCAGCGCCTGTTCGACCACGGGATGGCGCCCACCCGAAATCTCGAATGCAAGGCTGGCATCGACCAGCGGCCGGCACCAGGCCTCGCTCTCGGATAGAAGCGCGAGCGCCGCCGACACGTCCAGCACGGCGAGCGCATCGGCGCCGGCGCGGATCTTCTCCGCTTCGCCGACCGCTTCCGCCGTCAGCGCGTCGAAGGCGGCAAGCTCGATGCTCAGCGCCCGGTCGGCGGCATTGGCGATCTTCGTTTCCAGCTCCGCCAGCTCCGTGGTGGTGAAGCGCATGGCGTTGGCCATGGTCTGGCGATGGATGAAGCGCGCCTTGGCGCCGTCGCTGCCGGTCATCACGGCGTGGTGGTTGGCGGTCACCTCGATGTAGTAGCCGAGCACATTGTTGTGCCGGATCTTCAGCGACCGGATGCCGGTCTCCTCGATCAGCGAACGCTCCAGCCCGGCGATCACTTTTCGCGACTCGTCGCGCAGCGCCCGCATCTCGTCGAGCTCCGGGTGGTAGCCGCCACGAACGAAGCCGCCGTCGCGCTTCAAGAGCGGCAGTTCCTCGCCAAGCGCTTGCGTCAGATGCCCGGCAAGCGCTTGCGGCAGCGCCCGGATCGCTGCGAGCGCCGCCGCCAATTCGTGGGGGAGGGAGGTCGCGGCAAAGATCTCCGCGATCGCGCCGGCCGCCTCGAAGCCGGCGCGCAGCGCGCCGAGGTCGCGCGGGCCGCCGCGGTTGAGCGCCAGCCGCGACAGCGCGCGCGGCATGTCGGCGACGCTCTTCAGGCTCGCCCGCACCGCCTGGCAAAGCCGCGTCTCGGAACGGAAGAACGACACCGAATCCAGCCGCGCGGCGATTGCCGCCGGGTCGGTCAGCGGCGCCATCAGCCGGTCGGCGAGCAGCCTTGCGCCGCCGCCGGTCACCGTGCGGTCGATTGCCTTGAACAATGAGCCTTCACGGCTGCCCGACAGCGTGCGCAGCAGTTCCAGGTTGCCGCGCGTCGCCGGGTCGATGAACAAAGTCGAGCCGGCCTCCTCGCGCTCGGGACGCGACAGCGGCGGCCGCTCGGCCTTCTGCGTCTTTTCGACATAGGCGATGGCGCCCGAGATCGCCGACAGCTCAGCACGCGAAAACGCACCAAAGCTGTCCGGCGTCGCCACCTCGAAGAAGCGGGCGATGCGCCCGGCGGCCGAGGCCGAATCGAACAGGCTCGGCGGCTGCGGGTTGGCGACGCGGCCGAGCACGTCGAATACCGGTCGCAATTCGGGATCGTGGAACACCGGCTCGGCGACGATCAGCTCGCGCGGATCGACACGGAAGATGTCGGCGAGCAGCCGGTCGGCGGTGGTGTCGGTGACCCGGAAAGCCCCGGTCGAGATGTCGATCCAGGCCAGGGCAAAGCTTCCTTGGTTTCCGGTCGCGCCGCCGCGCTCCCCGCCTCTTGGATCGCTGCCGCCCTTCACCCGTCCCAGCGCCATCAGGAAGCTCGATTCCGACGGCGCCAGCAATTTGTCCTCGGTGATGGTGCCGGGCGTCACCAGCCGCACCACATCGCGGCGCACCACCGATTTGGAGCCGCGCTTCTTGGCTTCGGCCGGATCCTCGATCTGCTCGCAGACGGCGACGCGGAAACCCTGCGCAATCAGTTTCTGCAGATAGTCATCCGCCGCATGCACCGGCACGCCGCACATCGGGATGTCGTGGCCCTGATGCTTGCCGCGCTTGGTCAGCACGATGCCGAGCGCCCGGCTCGCCTTCTCCGCATCCTCGAAGAACAGCTCGTAGAAATCGCCCATCCGGTAGAACAGCAGCGAATCCGGGTTCGCCGCCTTGATCTCGATGAACTGCTCCATCATCGGGGTCACGCCACCAGCGGCTGCCGGCGTGATCGCCTCGGGAGCGTCCGGTTCGTTTTGAATGTGCATGTTCATGCGCTCACGCTAGCAGATGTGGCGGCGGGGTTTAATGCCGGCCATTGGAAAAGCAGGGGAAGAACGGAGATCAACCACCATTGAACGCCATGCGTCCTTCCGACGCCAGTTCGGCAGCGCTTGGCGGTTTACACGCGGCGGCGCGTGGTCTTAATTCGGAATCACACAAGGCACCCGCCTCAAGGAGGTGCCGCATGGCGAGGAAATCAAAAGCATCATGGCAAGGAAAACCGAAAACAACGGTCCGTCCGTCAGCGCGCAGGAAGCGCTCGAATTCCACGCCATGGGGCGGCCCGGCAAGCTCGAGATCGTCGCCACCAAGCCGATGGCCACGCAGCGCGATTTGAGCCTCGCCTATTCGCCCGGCGTCGCCGTGCCGGTGCTGGCCATCGCGGAGGATCCCAGCCGCGCCTTCGACTACACCTCGCGCGGCAACATGGTCGCCGTCATCTCAAACGGCACCGCCATCCTGGGTTTGGGCAATCTCGGCGCGCTGGCCTCCAAGCCGGTCATGGAGGGCAAGGCGGTGCTGTTCAAGCGCTTCGCCGACGTCGATTCCATCGATCTCGAGGTCGACACCGAGGACGCCGACGAGTTCATCAACTGCGTGCGCTTCCTTGGGCCCTCCTTCGGCGGCATCAACCTGGAGGACATCAAGGCGCCGGAATGCTTCATCATCGAGCAGCGGCTGCGCGAACTGATGGACATCCCGGTCTTCCACGACGACCAGCACGGCACCGCCATCATCTCGGCCGCCGGCCTGATCAACGCGCTGGAGATCACCGGCCGCGACATGAAGACCACCAGGATGGTCTGCAACGGCGCCGGTGCGGCCGGCATCGCCTGTATCGAGCTGATGAAGGCGATGGGCTTTGCGCCCGAGAACATCATCCTGTGCGACACCAAGGGCGTGGTCTTCCAGGGCCGCACGGAAGGCATGAACCAGTGGAAGTCGGCGCACGCGGTCAAGACTGACGCGCGGTCGCTGGCCGAGGCGCTGGATGGCGCCGACGTCTTCCTCGGCCTTTCCGCCAAGGGCGCGCTGACCACCGCCATGGTGCGTTCTATGGCCAAGAACCCGATCATCTTCGCCATGGCCAACCCCGATCCCGAGATCACGCCCGAGGAAGTGGCGGAGATCCGCACCGACGCCATCATGGCGACCGGGCGTTCGGATTATCCCAATCAGGTCAACAACGTGCTCGGCTTCCCCTATATCTTCCGCGGCGCGCTGGATGTGCGAGCCACCACCATCAATGACGACATGAAGATCGCCGCCGCGCGTGCGCTTGCCGACCTGGCACGCAAGGACGTGCCCGACGACGTCGCCGCGGCCTACCAGGGCAACCGGCCGAAATTCGGCCCCAACTACATCATCCCGGTGCCGTTCGATCCGCGCCTGATCTCGGCCATTCCGCTGGCCGTCGCCAGGGCGGCGATGGATTCTGGCGTCGCCCGCAAGCCGATCCTCGATCTCGACCGCTACGCGCAGGAGCTGTCGGCCCGCCGTGATCCGATCGCCTCGACCTTGCAGCGCATCTACGACCGCGTGCGCCGCCAGCCCAAGCGCATCGTCTTCGCCGAGGGCGAGGAGGAGCAGGTGATGCGCGCCGCCGTCTCCTATGTGAACCAGCGGCTCGGCACCGCCATCCTGCTCGGCCGTGACGACGTCATCAAGGAGAACGCCAGGCACGCCGGCATCGACCTCGACAAGCAGGGCCTGGAGATCATCAATGCGCGCCTGTCGCGCCGCAATTCGGTCTATACCGATTATCTCTACGAGCGCATGCAGCGCAAAGGCTTCCTGTTCCGCGACTGCCAGCGCCTGATCAACAACGACCGCAACCATTTCGCCGCCTGCATGGTGGCGCTGGGCGATGCCGACGGCATCGTCACGGGCGTCACCCGCAACTATTCCACCGCGCTCGACGATGTCAGGCGCGTCATCGACGCCAAGCCCGGCCACCGCGTCATCGGCGTGTCGATCGTTTTGGCGCGCGGCCGCACCGTGATCGTCGCCGACACAGCCGTGCACGACATGCCGAACGCCGAGCAGATCGCCGACATCGCCGAGGAGGCGGCAGGCTTTGCCCGCCGCATGGGCTATGAGCCGAGGCTCGCCATGCTCGCCTATTCCACCTTCGGCCATCCCCACGGCGAGCGCTCCGAGCGCATCCAGGAAGCCGTGCGCATCCTCGACAAGCGCCGCGTCGATTTCGAGTATGACGGCGAGATGGCCGCCGACGTCGCGCTCAACGCCCGTGCCATGGCGCAATACCCGTTCATGAGGCTGACCGGCCCGGCCAATGTGCTGATCATGCCGGCCTTCCACTCTGCCTCGATCTCCACCAAGATGCTCCAGGAACTCGGCGGCTCGACGGTTATCGGCCCGCTGCTGGTCGGGCTGAACAAGCCGGTGCAGATCGTCTCGCTGAACGCCAAGGACAGCGATATCGTCAACATGGCGGCGATCGCGGCCTACACGGCGGGGACCTGAGGAAGGGGTCGCGCGTCGGAGGCGAAAGCAGCGGCGGATCTGATCGCTCTTAACCCGCGGAAAACCCCCGCGCCGCCTCGATGACCTCCTCAACCTGATCTTGCCGCAGCAGGTCGATGGGAATGCGCTCGTCGAGCAGCGCGGAGGGGCGGGTCAGCCACAGCCACGCCAGCCTCGGATTGCCGATCAACGACAGCACGTCTCGAATACCCGCCACCGGTCTCCCATCGACGAACTGCGCCAGCGGGAAGACGTGCTTGCGGCCGCCCTTGCGCAAGGCGACCACCTCGCCCCGCCTTTGCCAGCGGTGCAGGGTCGAGCGGGCGATGCGCAGGTGTTCCTCCAGATAGGTCGACCCGGCGACCCGCCCGGCCCAGTCTTCGATCAGCATCGATTCGAGGTCGTCGGGCTGGGTGCGCGGAAGCGGGGAGGCGGGGCCGTCGAGATCCGCCGACGGGTTTGTGGCGCCCGCGGTGCCGGCTTCGCTGCGGCGCGCGGCTTCCGCGGCCAGCGCACGCACGAATTTCGACGCCAGCCCCGGAAGGTCGGCATGGATGGCATCGATGGCGCGCTGGTGCTTCGGCGACAGCAAGGTGACGGCGGACGCTATGCTGCCGGCGATCTTGCCAACCGAGACCATGGTGGGTTTGTTGATGGCCTCGTCATAGTGGGCGAGCGCCCGCTCGACCTTTTCCGCGACCATGTCGGCGAAGTCGTCTTGCGTGATGCCGGGTGTCTGAAATCTGTTCATGCATCTGTCTTCTCGGCCGCACTCCTCCCCGACTGCGGCCGTTTGTTCAACGGTGGAAGAGGAAATCGCAACGGCAACAGATGCAGCGACCCGACAGCTTGCTGTCTCGCATTTTCGACACCCCAACTGGCTGCGGGCGTCCTGAAATGTCAGTCGCAGTGCGCCCCGATTTGCGTGTAGGAGCGATGTGTGACAGCCGCGCGACGGTGAAGCTGCCGATCTCCCCCCTCGTGGGGGAGATGCCCGGCAGGGCAGAGGGGGGCGCGAAGGATTGCTACGTTGCGGTGGTTCCCTTCCGCATGCCTATGCTCTTCGGATCGGCGCCCCGACATGGACTGTGCGTTCATACCGTTCATTTTGGGGCTTGGTGGCAGTGTAGAACCCTGGAGAGGCTGGCGGGACAGCGCCCCCCTCTGGCCTGCCGGCCATCTCCCCCACATGGGGGGAGATCGGCAGCTTCACTGCCCTTACAGCAATCCCGCCAGTTCGGCCTCTTTGCGCAGATTCTGCCTTGGCCTCGGCCCGATCTGCTGGATCACCAGTCCGGCTGCCAGTGAGCCGAGGTCGCCGCAGGTCTTGAGGTCGCGGCCTTGCGTATAGCCGTGCAGGAAACCGGCGGCGTAGAGGTCGCCGGCGCCCGTCGTGTCGACCAGCTCCTTGATGGCGGTCGCCTGGATGACCACGGTCTCGTCGCCGCGCACGATGACCGAGCCTTTTTCCGAGCGCGTCACGGCGGCTATTCTGCAGTCCTTGCGGATCTGGGCCAGCGCCTCGTCGAAGGACGAGGTCTGGTAGAGCGACTTGATCTCATGGCTGTTGGCGAAGACGATGTCGACGGTGCCCGAACGCATCAGCTCGAGGAACTCGTCGCGGTAGCGGTCGACGCAGAACGAATCCGACAAGGTCATCGACACTTCGCGGCCCGCCGCGTGCGCCAGCTTGGCCGTCTGCCGGATCGCCTCCTTGGCGCGCGGCGGATCCCACAGATAGCCCTCGAAATAGGTGACCTTGGCGCCCGACGCCTTGTCGGCCTCGACGTCCTCCGGCCCGAGCTCGACGCAGGCGCCGAGATAGGTGTTCATCGAACGCTCGCCGTCGGGGGTGACGAAGATCATCGAGCGCGCCGTCGGCGGCTCGCCCTGAAGCGGCTTGGTGTCGAAGGCGACGCCCTGCGCGTGGATGTCGTGGGCATAGATTTCGCCCAAAGCATCGTTGGAAACCTTGCCGAAGAAGGCGGCGCGGCCGCCAAAACTGGCGACGCCGGCGGCGGTGTTGCCGGCGCTGCCGCCGGACGCCTCGATCGCCGGGCCCATGCGGCTGTAGAGCAGCTCGGCGCGCCTCGTGTCGATGAGGTTCATCGCGCCCTTGATGATGCCGTTGGTCTCCAGGAATTCTTCTTCGCACTGGGCGATGATGTCGACAATCGCGTTGCCGATGCAAAGCACGTCATAGTCCGGCATCAATGTCTCCGCCAAAATCCGCGCCGGCCTCTTGCCATGCCCGCGCGGGTCTACAGCATGACCCTGAAAATTGGCAACGGATTTTCTGTCGTTGCCGCTACGGTCAGGCGCTACGACAATTCGACCGTGGCCGAAGCATTTCATCGCGGCTTTGCCTAAGAAGGGCCTTTCGATCCCTGCCCGAAGGCGGCAAGCCCATGCCTGCAAGAACGACATGAACACCGATCTGGCGCTGCTCGCCGTCCTGGCGGTGCTTTGGGGCGCCTCCTACACCTTCATCAAGATCGGCGTAGAGACGATCCCGCCGGTGACGTTCATCGCCGCCCGTACCTTGATCGCCGGCGGCATCCTGTTCGCCATCATCCGCTGGCGCGGGCTTGCCATGCCGGGCGATGCGGCGAGCTGGCGGCGTTTTGCCTTCCAGGCGTGCCTCAACAGCGTCATCCCGTTCACTCTGATCGCCGCCGCCGAGCGCTCGGTGGATGCCGGCCTCGCCACTATTCTCAACGCGACGTCGCCTATCTTCACCTTCCTGTTGACCGCGCTGATCACCCGCCATGAACCGGTGACGCTGCGCAAACTGATCGGCGTCGGCGCCGGCATTGCCGGCATCTGCCTCATCGTGGGCACACAGGCGCTGGGCGGTCTCGGCCATGAACTTTGGGCGCAGCTTGCCATCGTCCTTGCAACGGTCTGCTATGCGGGGGCGGCGATCTTCGGCCGTGGCTTCAAGGGCCTCGACCCGATGCTGCCCGCGGCCGGCTCGATGCTCTGCGGCGCCGTCATCCTGATGCCGCTCAGCCTTCTGGTCGACCAGCCCTGGACGCTCGCGCCGTCGGCGGCGTCGATCCTGGCCCTGCTCGGCCTGTCCGTGTTTTCGACCGCGCTGGCCTTCGTCATCTATTTCCGCCTCATCCACACGCTGGGCTCGGTCGGCACCACGTCGCAGGCCTATCTGCGCGTGCCGATCGGCGTCGGCATCGGCGCAGTCTTCCTCGGCGAAAGCCTGGGTTCGACGGCTTGGCTCGGCATGGCCTTCGTCGTCGCCGGCGTCGCGGCCATGACCGTTCCCACCCGCAAGCCGGCGCTCGCACAATAGGCAGACAGGGCAATCGCCTTCAATTGCCGAAGTTGGCACCGCCTCTCACCTGCCTGCCGGCATCTTCTGTCATCGCCGGTTTCGCCAAGCCGCAACGTTGCAATGTAGGCGCCGGCGTGCGGCCAGCCCTTCTCCCGTCACTATACGGAGAGAAGTGCCCGGCAGGGCGATGAGGGGGCGGCGCCGACGCTCCGAAGAGGGTGGATGCGGAGAATTCGAGCCTCAAGCGATTGCCATGGCAACAGAGGCTTGTGACGGGTGGACCTGCTGCCTATCCTCCCGGCGTTCGAAGTGAGGTTGGAAGCACCGTGATCTCCAGCGCCGCCCGCGCCGCCGCCGGCCAGTTGTTCTCGCCCGAATTCCGCGCCGTCTTCCTCAAGACGCTAGGCCTGACTGTGCTTGCGCTGGTCGCCTTGTGGTTCGGGCTGACCAGCCTCGTCGAGTGGCTGGCGCTGCCGTGGCTGCACACGCTGTTTCCCGGCCTGCCGTCCTGGGCCGGTTGGCTGGGGGGCATCATCGCGGCCATCGCGCTTGCCTTCGGCATGGCGCTGCTCATAGCGCCGGTGACGGCCGTCGTCGCCGGCCTTTTCCTCGACGACATCGCCGACGTGGTCGAGCGTACCGATTATCCCGGCGATCCGCCCGGCCGCGCCATGCCGGCGCTGCGCTCGCTGGTGCTGGCGATAAAGTTCTTCGGCATCGTCGTTCTGGGCAACATCGTCGCCCTGCTGCTTCTGCTGGTGCCGGGCGTCAACATCGCCGCCTTCTTCATCGTCAACGGCTACCTGCTCGGGCGCGAATTCTTCGAATTCGCCGCCATGCGTTTCCGCCCGGAAGAAGAGGCTAGGGCCTTGCGCCGAAACCATGCCGGGACGGTCTTTCTCGCCGGCCTGGTCATCGCGGCCTTCCTTGCCGTGCCGGTGCTCAACCTGGTGACGCCGCTCTTCGCCGCAGCCATGATGGTGCATCTGCACAAGGCGATCTCGGCCCGGCCCGATCTGCGGAGCAAGCCGTTCCGTTGATGCCAATCCCTACCGCAGCAGAAAGCCGCGCCCCAATTCGTCGTCGGGCTCGACGATGAATTCCGCCCGGCCGCAATAGTAGGCGCGGCCGCCGACGCGGGCGATGATCGCTTCATGCGGTCCGGCTTTCGCCATCCGCGCCACCGCGCCGGAAAAGCGCGAGCCGGCGATGCTCTCGAAGGTGCGCGTCAGGCCTGGTGCGATCTCGCCTTTGGCATGCATCGCCGCCAGCCGCGCGGTCACGCCGGAACCGGTCGGCGACCGGTCGACCTGCGCCTCGGCGAAGACACAGACGTTTTTCGTCGGCTCATCCGAAAACGCGTCCCGCCCATCCGTCAAAATGGTGCCGTAGAGGAAGGCGAGGTCGGTATGGTCGGGATGCGACAAGGGGAACCCGCTCTTCAGCCTTTCGGTCAGCGCCGTCGCCGCGTCGACGAAATCGCGCACCCGGTCGCGGCCGAATTCGAGCCCGAACTGGTGACAGTCGGCCAGTGCATAGAAGGCGCCGCCATAGGCGATGTCGAAGCCTGTCGCGCCGTAGCCGGGCAACTCGATCTTGCGGTCGCGTGCGAACAGGAAAGCCGGCACGCTTTCGAACGACACAGCACCGGCCTTGCCGTCGCACACCTCGACCGAAGCGACGACCATGCCGCAGGGCGCCTCGATGTTGACCATCGTCACCGGTTCCTGCTTGGCCACCAGCCCTTCGTCGACGGCATAGCGGCCGAGCGCGACGATGGCGTGGCCGCACATGGTCGAATAGCCCTCATTGTGCATGAACAGCACGGCAAGGTCGGCGCCCGGCAAATCGGGCTCGACCAGCAGCGCGCCATACATGTCGTAATGGCCGCGTGGCTCGAACATCAGGATTTTCCGGAGATGATCGAGATGGTCGCGCACATAGGCGCGCTTTTCCAGGATCGTGCCCTTCGGGATATCGGGATAGCCCCCGGTGACGATCCTCAGCGGCTCGCCGCCGGTGTGCATGTCGACGACGGTCAGCGTCATGTGTTCCGCCCGCTTATCCCGATTTGCCAAACAGCGCCTGCAACTTGCCGAAGGGCATGGCGGCGCGGGTGAAGCCGAACGTGCCGTCCTGCTGGATCTCGCGCGCCGCCGTTTCCAGCATGCCATAAGCGAAATTGGTCAACCACGGCCCAAGCGAAACGCGCTTTGCCCCGGCCTTGGTTAGATCGGCGATGGTGAAGTCGGGCCTTGCCATGACGTTGACCGGCTTGCTCACCGCCGAGCAGAGCGTGCGCACCATCTCGACGTCACCGATGCCCGGCGCGTAGAGCACGTCGGCTCCCGCCTTCTCGAATGCCTGCAGCCGCTTGATCGTGTCGTCGAGGTCGGACTTGCCCCAGAGGAAGTTCTCCGCCCGCGCGGTGAAGACGAAATCGTGTTTCAGCGCGCGGGCCGCTTCCGCCGCCGCCGCGACGCGCTCCACCGCGTGCGAAAAATCATAGATCGGCTTGTTCGGGTCGCCGGTGTGGTCCTCGATCGAGCAGCCGGCAAGGCCGGCGGCTTCAGCCGCGAAGATGGTTTCGGCGGCCTGCTCGGCGCTGTCGCCCTTGCCGCGTTCGAGATCGGCCGAAACCGGCAGCTCGGTTGCCGCTGTCACCTCGCGACAGTGATGGATCATCTGGTCGAAGGTCACCGCGCCGTCCGGCAGGCCGCGCGAGAAGGCGAAGCCGGCGCTGGTCGTGGCCAAGGCCTTGAAACCGAACGATCCAAGCAGCTTCGTCGTGCCGACATCCCAAGGATTGGGCATGACGAAGGTCGAGGCATGCAGGTCGCGAAAGATCTTGCCCTTGTCCATGGAAGCTCCCCCATCGTGTTGAGTGCGATGGCGGATTTTAGCTCGGCCGCCTTGCCCGGGCAAACGAATGCGGTTGGCTCAGAAGCGTTTCGCGTTCTCTGCTGACAATTCCTCCGGCGCGTCCCTGCAACCCCGTCAAAACCGGCGCCGATCAGTGGATCGGCACCAGTCCGGCCAGTGTGCGCATGTCGTCGAACAGGATGCCGCCGGCTCGCATCAAGCCGTCACGGTCGCTGTAGGGATCGCCATGATAGGAAAATACCCGCATGCTCGCGGCGATGCCGGCCTGCGTGCCGGCGACGCTGTCCTCGATGACAATGCAGTCAGCAGGCGCAAAGCCCATCGTCTTGGCCGCATGCAGGAACAGGTCCGGAAACGGCTTGCCGCGCACGACCATGGTCGAGGAAAACATCGCATGTTCGAACAGCGGCAGCAGGCCGGTCTGGCCAAGCGTGATGTGCATCTTCGACACCCTGGCCGAGGTGGCCACGCAATAGGCGATGCCGGCCGCGCGGACAGCCTCGACGAACTCCCGGACATAGGGTATCGCCTCGACCCCATGGGCGAACAGGTCCGGCAGCCCCGCGTTCCAGCGCTCGACGAAGTCGGCGCCGAGCCTGACGCTGGTCTCTTCTTCGATCTGCTTCTGCACCGAGACCATGCTGCGGCCGGAGAAGTTCTTGCGGCAATATTCGAAGCTGGTGGGATAACCGGCTTCGCTCAGCCATTCGGCCAGGCGCCGGTTGGCCAGGTTCTCGGTATCGACCAGAATCCCGTCGCAGTCGAAGATGACGAGTTTCGGTATGTTCATCAGGCCGTGCCGGTCGAGCCGAACCCGCCCGAACCGCGTGCCGTGCCGCCGGCCAGGGCGCGCTCTTCGACGCCCGCCTGGGTCACCGCGGCGAACACGATCTGGGCAATGCGCATGCCGCGCGTCACCGCAAAATCCTCGTCGCCGAGATTGACCAGCAGCACCTTCACCTCGCCGCGATAGTCGCTGTCGATCGTGCCCGGCGTGTTGAGGACGGTCAGCCCGTGTTTGAAGGCAAGGCCGGAGCGCGGCCGCACCTGGCCTTCCATGCCTTCGGGGATTTCCAGGATCAGTCCGGTCGGCACCAGAGCGCGTTTTCCCGGCAGGATCAGCAGCGGCCGATCGTCTGGCACCGCCGCGCGCAGGTCCATGCCGGCCGCGCCGGTGCTTTCATAGGCAGGGAGGGGAAGGCCGTCGGCGTGCGGCAACCTGACGAAGCCGACGGTCGGACCGATGACGGAGGAATTTTGGATGGCTGCACGCATAAAATCGATCCTATCGGCGCGATTGCCGATTCGGTCAATTCGCCCGCGATCCTATCAACGGCTTTCTTTCGGGCATCACTATGGCCGGAGCCAATCCTTAGCGCACTTCCATCGGCACCACCGTGGTCTCCTTGATCTCCTCCATCACGAAGGAGGCCGAAACGTCCGACAGCGCCACCTTGGCGATCAGCCGCTGGTACAGCCGGTCATAGGCCTTCACGTCGGCGACGCGGGCGCGCAGGACATAGTCGAGGTCGCCGGACATGCGGTAGACGCCGGTGATCTCGGAAAACCCGGTCACCGCCGCCCGGAATTTCTGCAACCACTCGGGATCATGGTTGGAGGTGCGGACTAGGATGAAGACGGAGAGGCCGAGCCCGAGCTTCTCCGCATCGACCAGCGCCACCCGGCCCGTGATGACGCCATCCTCCTCCAGCCGCTTGACGCGCCGCCAGCAGGCGTTGCGCGACAAGGCAACCCGCTCCGACAGCTGGTCGACAGACAGCGTGCCGTCGCGTTGCAATTCGGCGAGCAATTTCCGATCGATTTCGTCGATTTCGATGGCCATGTGGGATGTTTGTCCCGCGAACAAGCAAAATACAAGGACATTTTGAGACCGATGAACCGACGAACCGTGCCAGGATACCCGATATCGGGAACTTCAAGCGCTGAAGGGGAAGCAGCATGTCGGTCGCAAGGATTTTCACCTCCCATCCGGCCAAGGTCGGCGAGACCTATTTCGGTCACATGGCCTTTGCCGCCTGGTTTTCCTCGCGCCTGCTGACGGCCGCCGGGGCCGCCCTCGTTCACGCTTTCTTGCCATTTCTGTTCGAGACTACCGCCAGCCGAATCGTCCGCGAGCTTTACGAGCGGACGCACAACAGAGGTTCGCACGCGGTCAAGGAGCCCAAGGCTCTTCCGGATCGCGCTTAGGAACGGAAGAAGCGATGTGCCGGTGGGCGGCCTATCTCGGTGAAGCGGTTTTCCTCGAAGACATCCTCACGGCGCCCTGCCACTCGCTGATCGCCCAGAGCCATTGCGCCGAGGAAGCCAAGTCGCCGACCAATGGCGATGGTTTCGGGCTTGCCTGGTATGGCGACCGGCCCGAGCCCGGCCTCTACCGCGACATCCTGCCGGCCTGGTCCGATCCCAATCTGAAGAGCTTGTGCCGGCAGATCAAATCCGGATTGTTCCTGGCCCATGTGCGCGCCTCGACCGGCGGCGCCACCAGCCGCATGAACTGCCATCCCTTCATCTCGGGCCCTTGGTCGTTCATGCACAACGGCCAGATCGGCGGCTTCGAGAAGATCCGCCGCGCGCTGGAAAATTCGCTGTCCGACGCCGTCTTCGACCAACGCGAGGGCACTACCGATTCCGAGCTGTTTTTTCTCCTGGTGATCGACGAAGGGTTGGCCGCCGATCCGCAAGGCGCCGTCGCCCGTGCCACCAGCCGCGTGCTGGAGGCTTCGCGGCGTGTCGGCATCGAGCCGGCGCTGAAGCTGACGGCCGCCCTTTCCGACGGGCAGGCGCTCCACGCGGTCCGCTATGCCACGGATGACCATGCGCCCACCCTCTATACCGCCGCCAAGGGCGGCGGCCGCTGGATCGTCTCCGAACCCTTCGACCGTGAAGGCGGCGACTGGCAGGCGATCCCGCCATCGAGCTTCGTCACCATGACCAGGGACGGCATGAATATTCGGCCGTTTGCGCCGGCCGCGAGGCTGGCGCTGGCTGTGTAGTTGCAGATTGCGCAATGTCGCGGGACAGAGGGAGCGCCGTAGGGTGCCGACCTCACAGACATGAGCAATTCCGGTCAAGCACAATGGATTTCGGACTGCTCAACTCCGCTTGAAGTCGCACCGCTGTCCGCCATCTTGATCGGACGAGCGCGTGCAAGCCGGAGCATTCACCATGGATCTCGTTTTTTCCTCGACCGTCAAGCTGGCCGCCGCCATCGCCGCGCGAAAAATCTCGGCGGTGGAAGCACTCGACGCCCACCTGGCGCAGATCGATGCGCACAACAAAGCCGTCAACGCCGTCATCTCCCTCGATAGGGAAGGGGCTCGCAGCCAAGCCAAGAAGGCCGACGCAGCACTGGCGCGCGGCGCTGCGCTCGGACCGCTGCACGGCATCCCGTTCGCCCTGAAGGACATGCACCAGACATCAGGCATGACGACCACGGTCGGCTTCCCGCCTTTCGCCGATTATACGGCGAAAGAAGACAGCCCGGTCGTCGCCAGGCTGAAGGCGGCCGGCGGCGTGCTGATGGCCAAGACCAATGTCGCCAGCTTGCTGTCCGACTGGCAATCGAAAAATCCGCTGTTCGGCCGGACCAGCAACCCCTGGAATCTTGAGCGCACCGCAGGCGGTTCCAGCGGCGGTGCTGCGGCCGCGATTTGCGCCGGGATGACACCGTTCGATGTCGGCACCGACATGCAGGATTCGATCCGTCTCCCCGCCGCGTTTTGCGGTGTTTATGGCCTGAAACCAACGGAGCATCGCGTCTCGCTGGCCGGCGCTTTTCCGGACCCGGGCGACGCCGCGCGCAGCGTCCGGCTGATGTCCTGTCTCGGGCCGCTGGCGCGCAGCGTGGACGATTTGTCCTTGATCTATCAAATCATCGCCGGAGCGGACGGGCGCGACACCGATGTCGCCCCGGTGCCGGTCGAAGACATGCCGAAGCTCGACCTCAAGACACTACGCATAGCCTTCGCGTCGTCGTTTCCCGGCTTCCCGGTGGCTGGCGACATCAGTGCAGCGGTCGACAACCTTGCAGGGCAGTTGCAATCGGCTGGTGCCATTGTCGAGGAAGCGAAACTGCCCAAGCTCGATCTGCGTGATGATCTAAGGCACGGCGGAGCTCTGATTGGCATGATGATGGAGGCGGCGCAACCCGGGCCGCCGGAACAGCCGACCCCCGTCTCGCGCTGGTTCGAAGCGCTCGCCCGTCGCGACAAATCCATTCTCGCCTGGGACGCCTTCTTCGACAGTTGCGACGCGCTGCTCTGCCCGGTGGCCATGACTAGCGCGTTTCCTCATTGCGAGCCCGGCGCACCGGTCAAGGTCGATGGCAAGGACCAAAACTACTGGATGCTCCCGGCCTATGGCGCGGTGTTCAATTACAGTGGCCATCCGGCACTTTCGATACCGTACGGACAGGACCGAGACCGCCTGCCGATCGGTCTGCAACTGGTCGGCAAACGCTGGTCGGAATCACGGCTGCTCGCTATTGCCAGGGCTATGGCGCCGTTGACCGGCGGCTTCAGCCGTCCACCAAACTATTGAGCGAACCGACCCAACCCGTAGGGCGCCAGCAGCGGATCGCGCTCCCCGTCGAGGATTTCGCGCGCGGCGAACAAGCCGACCGCCGGCGCCAGCGTGATGCCGGAATGCGTCACCGCGATATAGAGGCCGTCCATGCCCTCGGCGCGGCCGATGATCGGGAAGCCGTCGATCGGCGTCGGCCGGTAACCGACCGTATGGAAATCGAGCTCCAGGCCGTCACCGCCGCGCAGCATCGCTTGCAGCGCCGCAAACTGCTCGCGCGCCGTCGCCGCCGCATCCATCCCCGGATCGGCACCGCCGAAGTCGGACCCGGCGATGATGCGGCCTTGCGCCGTCTGGCGTATGTGTAACCGCTCGGCCAGCACCAGCCCGTTGAGCAATTTTTTGTAAGGCCGCGAATGAACGATCAGGCCGGGCGGTATTTCGATCGGTAGCCTTATGCCGGCCGTCGCGGCAATCTCCGGCGAGCCGACGCCGGCCGCGATCACCACCTCGTCGGCGGCGAGCAAACCATGGGCGGTGTCCACGCCCGTCGTCCTGCCCCCGGTCTGAACAAGCCCCATAACCGTGCTGGAGACGATGCGCGCACCGCGCTGTTCGGCGTCGGCCAGCAGCGCTTTCGTTGCGGCGACCGGCTCGGCGACACCCTCCTCGGCGACATGCACGGCAAAGTCGGGAAGCTCGGCGAGATTGGGCTCGATGCCAGCCGCGCCGGCGCGGTCGACGCGCCTGATGCCATAACCCCAGGACGAATGCTCCGCCGCATAGGTCTCCAATTTGTCCGCCGGCAAGTCCCAGCACAGCCCGCCGCACCAGGCGAGCGGCAGGCCGGGCAGCTCGTTTGCTAGCCGTTTCCACTCTGCCATGGCGCGGGCGCGCAGCCGGAAATAGACTTCCGGATTGCCCCAGCTGGCATTGATCCAGGCGAAGGAATTCGGCGTGGCGACCCCGCCGGCGCCGCTCTCGGAAACGACGGTGACCCGTGCCCCGGCCGTGGTCAGGTGCCGGGCGATGGAAGCGCCGATGATACCGGCGCCAATGACGACGACTTCCTTCGCGCTGCTCATGCTCTGGCCCTTGATGGGAGTTGTTCCGTCATGCCATCGCATCGGTTCGATCTCAAGGGTGAGTTCAGGACTGGCGCCGGTTGCGGATATGGCGATCCGCTTTGCGAGAGCTACGCGCTGTCCAGCGGTTCTTTCTGCACGTCGGCGAGCAGTCGCTTCAGCTCGTCATGACGCCGCATGAGCCGTGAGGAGCCGACTTTCCTTGCAGCGGCCAGCGCGGTGCCGAGTTCCAGCTCGGCGCCGGTGCGATCGCCAAGCTGGATAAGCAGCGCCGCGAGCGACAGGCGGGCATCGGCGGCACCGATCGGCGAACCGATCTCGCTCCAGCGCGAGCAAGCGATCTGCAGTTCGCGGGCTGCATCGGCCAAACGATCTTCGCGTGAAAAGAGTTCGGCCTTGGCTTCCGCCGTCAGCGCCCGGATCGATGCCATGGGCCAGCGCTGTGGCTGACTCTCCAGTTCGGCGATGACTTCCTTCGCGCGCTCCGGCCGGCCTGTCCTTGCCGCCACCTTGGCAAGCGTGGCGAGAACCAGCCCCTTGCGCTGCAGGGTCGGCCAGCTGCTTCCGACAAGGGAACGCTCGAGAGCGGCGAAAGCGGCCTCGGACTGTCCCAGTTCCAGCTGCAACAGGGCAAGGCCTGGCTGCGGATCCCAGCCTGCGGCGTGAGATGCGCGATAGGCCACCTCCGCCTCGGAGAGATCACCGGCAGCCAGATGAATATCGCCGAGAACACGCAATGCATCGCCCGTTGCCCAAGGCGCGTCGAGCGCAAGCTGGTCGATAGCCGCGCGCACCAGCGCCTCGGCCTCCTTCAGCGTTCCGTGCACTCCGAGCACTTCTGCGCGGTGCAGCCGGCACGAGCCCGACAGGTCGTCGAGCCCGTGTCCCTTGCACCAGCTTTCGTAGCCGAGCGTCCATTGATTGGCTCTCGCCCAGTCACCGGAACTCCGGCAGGCCCACAGTATATTGCAATAGAGAATGCCGCCGACGATGGGATCAATGTCGCTCGACAGACCAAGAGCAGCCGCGAAGTCCTGGTCCTCCTCTCCGGCCTTGGTTTCCCCAAGGCAGAGCTTGAAGAAGCCGCGATAGATCAGCCCGAGCGATTCCACGACCGGATCTTCGAGATGCTTGCCGACTTCGAATGCCTGTTCGGCCAACGCCAGCGCCTGTTCAGGCTGGGCTTCCGCGCCCATGATGCGAGCGCCCATCCAGCACCACAGGCCATGCTCCCGGCTGTCGGTGGCCGCATCGATCAACTGTGCAGCGCGCTTGTGCCAGCCCTTCGCCACTGGGAGTTCGCCTCTTTCAAGGTGTATCCGCGCAAGCGTGATCGCCGGGGAAGCCGCCCGCAGTCGGTCTCCGGCGGCGCTATGGGCCGCCACCGCACGCGTCAACTGCGGAATGGCTTCGGATGGCCGCCCCATGCACTCCAGAGCCAGCGCCCATTCCTCAAGATCGGCGGTGAGAACCTGCCGTTGGGCATCCGCTTCGACGAAACAGGCCACGGCCTCTTGCCATTTCCTGGCCGTGGCTGCCGCGCGTGCACGCAAGATCTGCGATCCGGCGATCACGGCACCTGGGTCGACCGGGCTCGAGTTTGGATTGGAAGAGGCCGGTCGGTCGAGGCAAATCCGGTAGCCGAACCGTGGCAGGTTGCGCATCGCCGTTTCCATGCCGCCTTGGCGCAGGATGGTGCGAGCGAGGCTGGCAACGCGCTGCAACGAGGCTTCGGTTACCGTGACTCCCGGCCACAGTGTTTCGAGCAATTCTTCCTTGCTCAAGGCACGGTCCCGATACCGCAGCAGAACAGCCAGGAAATCGAACACCAGCGGCTGCACCTCGATCTCTCTGCCTGTGAGACGAAGAGTGCGCGATTCCTCGTTCAGCTCGAAATCGCCGAA
Source organism: Mesorhizobium sp. CA13 (assembly GCF_020165235.1). Taxonomy (NCBI): domain Bacteria; kingdom Pseudomonadati; phylum Pseudomonadota; class Alphaproteobacteria; order Hyphomicrobiales; family Phyllobacteriaceae; genus Mesorhizobium; species Mesorhizobium sp. CA13. Next base: position 103,153 of record NZ_JAIUHS010000005.1, read on the forward strand.
ACTATAGACCCCCATCGACAGCATTTCCTCCTGCAACAATAGGCAAGGGATCAGAACAATGTAAGGGCGCCGTAAGGACTGTTGGCCGCCCCTCCCGTAATTCTCCGTGTGCCTGGCGAGCCAAGCTGCACTTTAGCGCAGTGATCCCAGGAATGTCACCGGTAGCGGCACGATCGCCCGTTCGGCGGCATTTGAACCCCAGACAAGGAGACTACGGACATGCAAAAGTATATCATCGAACGCGAAATTCCCAAGGTCGGTACTTTCGAGCGCGAGCAGCTTCGCGAGGCATCCAGGGCCTCGAACACCGTTCTCGCAGAACTCGGCCCGGAAATTCAGTGGGTTGAATCCTTCGTCGCCGAGGACAAGACGTTCTGCGTCTACCTCGCCAAGGATGAAGAGATCATCCAGCGCCACGCCAAGATGAGCGGCTTCCCGGCCACGAAGATCACGCAGGTCAAGCGCCTGTTCGATCCGACGACGGCACATGCCGGCGCCTGACGGGGAGGGCTCTGTCGTGAAACTCCTCGCAAATCTGATCCTCGGCACGGCTTTGTCCGCAGGCATCTGGGCGTCCGCGCTCGCCTGTGGCTCCGCGGATGCCCACGATACGCCAGATCCGGCGCTTAACCGGTCGCGGGAAATGGCGTCCAGGTACGTCAACATCGAGGTCGCCAAGGCCGAGGGTTACCAGCAGTTGTTCGAATGCACCACCCATGACGAGCACGGCACGATGGGCGTTCATTTCATCAACCCCGCGCGGGCCGGAGACGGCAAGCTGGTGCTGGGCGAGCCGGACGTGCTGACCTACGAGCCGGAACAGGATGGATCCATGCAGCTTGTCGGCATGGAATACATCGTCTTCGAGAAGGACTGGAAGGGGAAGGGCGTTCCCGAGTTCCTCGGCCGCACCCTCCAGCGCAAGACCACGGTGGGCGTCCATCCTGTGGACCCCTACTACGAGCTACACGTCTGGCACTGGCGGCATAACCCTGTCGGCATGTTCGCCGACTGGAACCTTATGTGAGCTGCGAACACGACATGTCTTGAGGGGCATCACGCGGCGCCTGGGAGGGGCATTGCGTGGCCCTCCCGGTGTCTCGCGGCCATCTGGATGGTCGCCGGAGGGTTCGTTGCTCCCGTCGAGGGCCTCGTCGTCCGACCGACGCGGCCAACAGCCATCAACTTTGGAAGGAGATCGACCATGGGTCGCATTTTCGCATTCATCTACGGCTTGGCCGCATATCTCTTATTCTTTGGCACGATCGTCTACGCCATCGGCTTCGTAAGCGGCCTGGTCGTTCCCAAGGCCATCGACACCGGAGCGGTTGCTCCGCTTGCCGAGGCTCTCATCGTCAACGTCCTGCTGATGAGCCTCTTCGCGGTCCAGCACAGCGTGATGGCCCGCAGGCAGTTCAAGAAATGGTGGACGCGCCGGATTCCGAAGCCGATCGAGCGCAGCACCTACGTGCTGCTCGCAAGCCTCGCGCTCGACCTGTTGTTCTGGCAGTGGCGCCCGATACCGGCCGTGCTGTGGCAGGTCACCGATCCGACCGTAGCCACGATGATCCTCGGCATGTCATTCGTCGGTTGGGTGCTGGTCTTCACCAGCACCTTCCTGATCAACCATTTCGAGCTGTTCGGCCTGCATCAGGTCGCCAATAACTTCGTCGGTCGCGACATGCCCTCGGTGCGTTTCAGGACGCCGGTGTTCTACAAATTTGTCCGCCATCCGATCTATCTGGGTTTTATCATCGCGTTCTGGATGGCGCCGATCATGACTTTCGGCCACCTCTTCTTTGCCGCCGTGACCACGACCTACATCTTGGTCGGCATCTTTCTCGAAGAGCGCGACCTGATCGAAATGTTTGGCGACGAGTATCGGCGTTACCGCGAGCGTGTCTCGATGCTCATCCCCTGGCGCAAGTCGGCCTGAGCAGCGGCCATTCGCCAGCAAACGGCGGGCGACGACCGCCCGCGGTCCTTGCAACCATCTCGTGCCTAACAGCGACCCGTCGCCGCGCCAACGCGGCGTGCGCTCTCCCGTCATTTGAACAAGAGGAAACACAGCCATGACAACAGGACATACAGAACCGGATCTCATCGTCAATCGTTCCGTCAGCTCGCGGCTCGTCACAGTCGCCACCGAATTGTGTCTTTCCGTCCTGCGCGCCATCACCCGCATCATCCGTATTCGGCGCGACCGTGCACGGCTTTGCGAATTGCCGGATTACCTGCTGCGCGACATCGGCATCAACCGCTCCGAAATCCAGTCGATCACCTGGTTCGGCGACCGGGACATCAGTCGCCGTCGGTCCAAAACCGTCGACAGGCCGGGAAAGCGCTGCTAGAAGCCCGCGCCACAGACAGGATTCCATAAATTGGCTGAAGACATCGAACAGGCGGTATCGCGCCGCCGTACTTTCGCGATCATCGCCCACCCGGACGCCGGCAAGACGACGCTCACCGAAAAGCTGCTGCTGTTCGGCGGCGCCATCCAGCTTGCCGGCGAGGTCAAGGCCAAGAAGGACCGCATCCAGACCCGATCGGACTGGATGAAGATCGAGCGCGAACGCGGCATTTCGGTCGTGACCTCGGTGATGACGTTCGAGTATGAGGACAACGTCTTCAACCTGCTCGACACGCCCGGCCACGAGGATTTCGCCGACGACACCTACCGCACGCTGTCGGCGGTCGACTCGGCGGTCATGGTCATCGACGCCGCCAAGGGCATCGAGCCGCGCACGCTGAAGCTGTTCGAGGTCTGCCGGCTGCGCGACATCCCGATCATCACCTTCGTCAACAAGATGGACCGTGAAAGCCGCGACCCGTTCGAGATCCTCGACGAGATCGAGCAGAAGCTGGCGCTCGATACCGCGCCCATCACCTGGCCGATCGGCCGCGGCAGGACGTTTTCCGGCACCTATCACCTGGCGCTGAACGCCGTGCGCAAGGGCGACGACGAGAAGGAGCGCACGCCCGTCAACGGTCCCGATTCCAACCGCGTCGCCGGCCTGTTGCCGGAAAATGAACGCGAGGCATTCATCGAAGAGCTGGAACTCGCGCGCGAAGCCTGCCGCCCGCTCGACATCGACGCCTTTCGCGAGGGCCATCTCACGCCGGTCTATTTCGGCTCGGCGCTGCGCAATTACGGCGTGCGCGACCTGATCGAGGCGCTCGGCGCTTTCGGGCCGCCGCCGCGCGCGCAGGATGCCGACACCCGGATGGTGGAGGCGACCGAGGAGAAGATGACCTCCTTCGTTTTCAAGATCCAGGCCAACATGGATCCCAACCACCGCGACCGCATCGCCTTCGTGCGCGTCTGCTCGGGCAAGCTCGAGCGCGGCATGAAGGCCAAGCTGGTGCGCACCGGCAAGCCGATGAGCCTGTCTGCGCCGCAATTCTTCTTCGCCCGCACCCGCGTCACCGCCGACGAGGCCTTTGCCGGCGACGTCGTCGGCATCCCCAACCACGGCACGCTGCGCATCGGCGACACGCTGACCGAGGGTGAGGAGATACTCTTCCGCGGCGTGCCGAATTTCGCCCCGGAAATCCTGCGTCGTGTGCGCCTGGGCGACGCGATGAAGGCCAAGAAGCTCAAGGAAGCGCTGCACCAGATGGCCGAGGAGGGCGTCGTGCAGCTGTTTTCGCCAGAAGACGGGTCGCCGGCCATCGTCGGTGTCGTCGGCGCGCTGCAGCTCGACGTCCTGAAGGAGCGGCTGAACTTCGAATACACGCTGCCGGTTGAATTCGAGATGTCGCGCTTTTCGGTCTGCCGCTGGATTTCGGCCGACGACAAGACCGAGGTGCAACGCTTCATCGAAGCGCATCGCGGCGACATCGCCCGCGACCTCGACAACGACCCGGTGTTCCTCGCCCAGCACGCTTTCTCGCTGAACTACGAGGCGGAGCGCTGGAAGGCGATCCGCTTCGCCACGATCAAGGACTATCAGGTCCGCGAAAAGGCGGCTTGAGGAGCATTCCTCCCTTCTCCCCCTGTGGGAGAAGGTGTCGCCGAAGGCGACGGATGAGGGTGTTCCAGCGGAGTGAGGCGTTGGCGTTCCCTGGAACACCCCTCATCCGTCTCGGCGCTGACGCGCCGATCCACCTTCTCCCACAAGGGGAGAAGGCAAGATCGCGCACTTTCACCCCTTCGCCGCCTCTTCGATCTTGGCGATGTCGATCTTGCCCATCTTCATCATCGCACTCATCACCCGGCCGGCCTTTTCCCGGTCCGGATCCTGGAGCAGGCGCGGCAGCTGTTCCGGCACCACCTGCCAGGAAACGCCGAATTTGTCCTTCAGCCAGCTGCACGGGCCGGGCTCGCCGCCCTCGGTGAGCCTCTCCCAGAAATAGTCGACTTCTTCCTGCGTCTTGCAGTCGATCGACTGCGACATCGCCTCGTTGAACTTGAAGTTCGGGCCTCCATTGAGCGCCTGGAACGGCACGCCGTCGAGCTCGAACGTGGTCAGCAGCACTTTGCCTTCATCGGCGTGGCCCTTGGGCCAACGCATGACGCTCAGCACCTTCGAATTCTTGAAGATGGAGACGTAGTGGTTCATCGCCTCTTCGGCCTGGCCATCGAACCACAGGCAGGTGGTGATCTTTTGCATGTCGTGCTCCTCGGTTGCTTCTGTGCGGCTACGGTGAAACGGCAGACTTCGGGGACGGTGCCCTTCACCGCCGTTAGCCCAAGGACGGCCGAACGTCACGCTATCCGACAGTGGCCTGCGTTTTTTGCCGGATCGCGCTTTTTTCACGGAATCTGGCGCATCGCAAAATTGTGGCCAGACCTGGCTTGCGCGTCTATAACGCCTGCGATCCATATTCAGGGCCGCCACGCTCCGCATCGAGCGCCGCCGGCCAGCTAAGGAAAATTCATGCCTGCCTATCGCTCCCGCACCACCACCCATGGCCGCAACATGGCCGGCGCCCGCGGCCTCTGGCGCGCTACCGGCATGAAGGACAGCGATTTCGGCAAGCCGATCATCGCCGTGGTCAACTCCTTCACCCAGTTCGTGCCGGGCCATGTTCACTTGAAGGATCTCGGCCAGCTGGTCGCGCGCGAGATCGAGAAGGCCGGCGGCGTCGCCAAGGAATTCAACACCATCGCCGTCGATGACGGCATCGCCATGGGCCATGACGGCATGCTCTATTCGTTGCCGTCGCGCGAGCTGATCGCCGATTCGGTCGAATACATGGTCAACGCCCATTGCGCCGACGCCATGGTCTGCATCTCCAATTGCGACAAGATCACGCCCGGCATGCTGATGGCCTCGCTGCGCCTGAACATCCCGACCGTGTTCGTCTCCGGCGGGCCCATGGAAGCCGGCAAGGTGGTGCTCGCCGGCAAGGCGCAGGCGCTCGACCTGGTCGACGCCATGGTCGCGGCCGCCGACGACAAGATCTCCGACGAGGACGTCAAGGTCATCGAGCGCTCGGCCTGCCCGACCTGCGGTTCCTGCTCGGGCATGTTCACCGCCAATTCGATGAATTGCCTGACCGAGGCGCTCGGCCTGTCGCTGCCCGGCAACGGTTCGACGCTTGCGACGCACGCCGACCGCAAGCGGCTGTTCGTCGAGGCCGGACATCTGATCGTCGATCTGGCCCAGCGCTATTACGAACAGGACGACGAGACGGCGCTGCCGCGCAGCATCGCTTCCAAGGGCGCCTTCGAGAACGCCATGACGCTCGACATCGCCATGGGCGGCTCGACCAACACCGTGCTGCACATCCTGGCCGCCGCCCACGAAGGCGAGGTCGACTTCACCATGGAGGACATCGACCGGCTCTCGCGGCGCGTTCCTGTCCTGTGCAAGGTGGCGCCGGCCAAGTCCGACGTGCACATGGAGGACGTCCACCGCGCCGGCGGCATCATGGCGATCCTCGGCCAACTCGACCAAGCCGGGCTGATCAGCCGCGACCTGCCGACCGTGCATACATCAAGCCTGGGCGAAGCGCTCGATCATTGGGACATTTCCCGCACCTCAAGCCAGAACGTGCGCGACTTCTTCCTCGCTGCTCCTGGCGGCGTGCCGACGCAGGTCGCGTTCAGCCAGGACCGCCGCTGGGACGAGCTCGATCTGGACCGCGAGACGGGTGTTATCCGCTCGGCGAAGACGCCGTTCTCCAAGGACGGCGGCCTTGCCGTGCTCAAGGGCAATCTGGCGCTCGACGGCTGCATCGTGAAGACGGCCGGCGTCGACGAGTCGATCCTGAAATTCACCGGGCCGGCGCGGGTGTTTGAAAGCCAGGATGCCTCGGTCAAGGCGATCCTCTCGAACGAGATCAAGGCCGGCGACGTCGTCGTCATCCGCTACGAAGGCCCGCGCGGCGGCCCCGGCATGCAGGAAATGCTCTATCCGACCAGCTATCTGAAATCGAAGGGCCTGGGCAAGGCTTGCGCGCTGGTCACGGACGGACGCTTCTCCGGCGGAACGTCGGGCCTGTCGATCGGCCATGTCTCGCCCGAAGCCGCCGAAGGCGGCACGATCGGCCTGGTGCGGGAAGGCGACACGATCGAGATAGACATCCCCAATCGCTCGATCCGCCTCGCCGTGAGCGATGAGGAGCTCGCCAGCCGTCGGGCGGCGATGGCGGCCAAGGGCGCCCTGGCCTGGAAGCCCGAAGAAAAACGCAAGCGCAAGGTGACGACCGCACTGCGCGCCTACGCCGCCTTCGCCACCAGCGCCGACAAGGGTGCGGTGAGGCACGTTCCGGAGTAGCCTTTCCTTCTCCCCTTGTGGGAGAAGGTGGATTGGCGCGTAGCGCCAAGACGGTTGAGGGGTGCTGGTGCCATCTTGCCGAGCTGGAACTACCCCTCATCCGACTGAGCTTCGCTCGGCCACCTTCTCCCACAACAGAGAAGGGGGAGCCGGTGCCTTCAAGGGGATGACGACAGATGGACTTCGACCTTATCGTTCGCGGCGGCACATTGCCTGACGGAAGGGTTGCCGACATCGGCATCGTCGACGAGACGATCGAGGCGATCGAGCCGAAGCTCGATGGCAACGCCGGCACGACGATCGACGCGCGCGGCAATCTGGTCTCTGCGCCCTTCGTCGACCCACACTTCCATATGGATGCGACGCTCTCCTACGGCATTCCGCGTATCAACGCCTCGGGCACGCTGCTCGAAGGCATCGCTCTGTGGGGCGAACTGAAGCCGCTTCTGACGCATGAGGCGGTGCGCGATCGCGCGCTCGCCTATTGCGACTGGGCGGTGTCGATGGGATTGCTCGCCATCCGCACCCATGTCGACGTTTGCGACGACAGGCTGCTGGCGGTCGAGGCCCTGCTCGACGTCAAGAAGACGGTGGCGCCCTATATCGACCTGCAGTTGGTCGCCTTTCCGCAGGATGGGCTCTACCGCTCCCCCGGGGCACGGGAAAACACCATCCGCGCGCTGGATCTGGGCGTCGATGTCGTCGGCGGTATTCCGCATTTCGAGCGCACCATGGCCGACGGCACGCGCTCGGTGACCGAGCTTTGCGAGATCGCGGCAAACCGCGGCCTGATGGTCGACCTGCATTGCGACGAGACCGACGACCCGCTGTCGCGCCACATCGAGCAACTTGCCTATGAGACGCAGCGCCTCGGCCTTCAGGGCAAGGTGGCCGGCTCGCATCTCACCTCGATGCATTCGATGGACAATTACTACGTTTCGAAGCTTCTGCCGCTGATCGCCGAGGCGGGCGTCTCCGCCATCCCCAATCCTTTGATCAACATCATGCTGCAGGGGCGCCACGACACGTTTCCCAAGCGCCGCGGCATGACCCGGGTGAAGGAGATGCTGGCGCTGGGCATCCGGGTCGGCTGGGGCCAGGATTGCGTGCTCGATCCCTGGTATTCGCTCGGCACCGCCGACATGCTCGACGTCGCCTTCATGGGGCTTCACGTCGCCCAGATGTCGAGCCCGGCCGACATGGCGCGCTGCTTCGACATGGTCACCAACGTCAATGCCGCCATCATGGGGCTCGATCATCTAGGTCTCGCCGTCGGCAAGCGCGCAAGCCTGGTCGTCCTCGACGCCGGCAATCCGGTCGAGGCCATTCGCCTGCGCCCCGAACGCATTTGCGTCATCGCCAGGGGCAAGGTGGTGGCGGAACGAACCAGGCAGGACACCCGGCTTGCCATCCCCGGCAGGCCGGCACTGGTGAGCCGGCGGCACGTGTCGTCCTAGACCCAGCCGATTCCCGGCGCTGGCCTTGCCGATTCCCGGATTTCTCCTCGTCAAGGCGCCCGCTTCCGTCTACGACGCGGCTTGAACAGGAATCGGGATCGGCATGACGCAACCCGTGGCGCAGAATTCCACCATCAGGAACGTGCTTCTGGCCGGCATTCTTTTGATGCTGGCCGGCGACTTCCTGTTTGCGCTGAACGACGCCATGGGCAAATGGCTGGTCGCCAGCTTTTCCGTCGGCCAGGTGGTGCTGATCAGGTCGATCGGGGCGTTTTTCGTGCTCGGTCCGATGATCGCCCACCAGGGCGCCGCCAAGCTGTTCCGCATGGAACGGCCCGAATTGCAAATCCTGCGCGTCATCATGACCACGCTCGATACCGCGCTCTTCTATGCCGCCGTTGTCTATCTGCCGCTTGCGGATGTGATGAGCTTCTACATGGCCGGGCCGATCTATGTGGCGGCACTCTCGCATCTCCTGCTTGGCGAGAAGGTCGGCTGGCGCCGCTGGATGGCGATCCTGCTCGGCTTCTGCGGCGTGCTGATCATGCTCAAGCCCTCCTCGGCGGCTTTCTCGCTGTCGTCGGGCTTCGCGCTTGCGGGCAGCATTGCCTTCGCCTTCGCCATTATCCTCAATCGGCGCCTGCGCGGCACCAGCGACACCAATCTGGTGACATGGCAGACCATCGGCACGCTGCTGGTCGGCGGCGCCCTGACCATCGGCGCCTGGCAGACGCCGTCGGCGCTCGATTTCGGCGCCATGCTGCTGCTCGGCATCGTCTCCTGCGGCGCCCATCTTATGATCACGCGGGCGCTCAAGCTGGCACCGGCCTCGACGCTGGCGCCGCTGCACTACACGCTGCTTCTGTGGGCGGTGGTCTTCGGGCTGGCGTTCTTCGGCGACGTTCCCGGCCCGCGCATCCTCATCGGCTCGGGTATCGTGGTGCTGGCTGGCCTGTTCATCTTCCACCGCCAGAAAGTGGTCGACACGACGGTGCCGCCTGAAAACGTGCCGAAGGGTGTGAATTAGCCCTTGCGGATCGCCGCCAGGTGCCGCGAAAATTCCGGCGTCTCCATCAGCGCCTTGCAGCGCGCGAAGCGACCGTCGGCATAGGCCCGAAAATCGTCGACGGGATTGTCGTTGGCGAGCTGGATCAGTCCCCACAGCGTCCACAACAGGTCGCACATCGCCTTGTAGATGACGATGCGGCCGCGCTCTGCCGGTTTCGCCTCGCCGCCGAAATAGGCCCGCATCATCTCCTCGTCCTGCGCGGCATCGAACTTGCCTTCGACGGAGAGGTCGCCAAGATCCCAGAGCGGATCGTTCATTCCTGAATATTCCCAGTCGACGATCCACATCCTGTCGCCCGTATCGAGAAAATTCTCGCACAGCGGGTCGCAATGGCAGGCCACGACGGGCAGCGTGTGGGCCGACAGGGCCGCGCGCACGCCGCCGGCTTCCAGCACCACGTCGTGATAGCCGGCGGGCAGGGCGACCTCCTTGGTCGACAGCACCTTGAGATAGTCGTCGATCATCGCGAACAGTTCGAAACGGAACGGAAACACCGCACCGGACGAATGCAGCCTGCGGAAGGCCTCGCCCGCACGCGCCGGGCTGCCCGGCCGAATCCTGAATTTTTCCGGCGACATCGTCACCGCTCCGGCGATGAAGCGCGTCACCATCACCCCGGTACCCGGATCGACATGCAGCACCTCGGGGCTGACGCCTGCGTTGGCCGCCTCGCGCGCAGCCACCGCCTCATTCGCGCGGTTGATGTATTCCTCGGTCCCTTTGCCTGGAATGCGCAGGCAGAAGTCCCCCGCCTTGAAAACCAGGTTGGTGAGGCCGCCAAGCCGCTCCAGCGGCCCGCTATAGCTGGCCAGCATGGGAATGGCGGCAAGTTTTGTCCGCGCCTCGTCCATTGTCATGCCCGCGTCCCCCGCTGTTATTTGTCGCAGCGACGGTTCCACAAAATTCGTGCTTTGGCTATCATCCGTGCGAGACCAATTTAGGGCATGGCGGACAGGACAAAAGTGACCGACAGCAAGCATAAGGGCGCGCTTGGCGCTGCCTACGCGGCCAAGCGCCCGGAAGAAGTGGCGGCGCTCTATGACCGTTGGTCGCAGACCTACGACAGCGACATGTCGGCGGCCGGCTATCGCCATCCCACTATCTGCCTGGCCTTGCTGGCCCGCCATCTGCCGCGCGGTTCGGCCCCGCTGCTCGATGCGGGGGCCGGCACGGGGCTCATCGGCGAATGGCTTGACATTGCCGGCTATCCCGAGGTCGAGGCGCTCGACATCTCGCAAGGCATGCTGGATCAGGCAAAGCGCAAGGGCGTCTATTCGACCCTGCATTGCCTGGCGCTTGGCGGGCCGCTGCCCTTTGCCGACAACGCCTATGCCGGGGTGATCTCGGCCGGCGTCTTTACCTCGGGCCATGTCGGTGCCGAAGGGCTGGACGAACTGATCCGCATCTGCCGGCCGGGCGGCGTGATCGTGCTGACGGTCAAGAACACGCTCTGGGATCTGGGCTTTGCCGCGCGAGTCGCGGACCTGGAGGCGCAGGGGCTGGTCACCCGCATCGAGGAAACGCGCCCTTACGTCTCGATGCCGGGCGAGGCCGACACGGTGCCCAGCCGCTGCCTAGCCTTGCGTGTGACCTGATTACGCTTTGATCCTGATCCCCGCCGGATCATACATCGGCTCGAGATGGATCTTTGCCGGCGTGCGCTGCATCGCCACGACCAGCTCATAGCGGCCCGAGGCGAGAAAATCGTCGCTCACGCCGTCGGCATTGCGCACATAGCCGTAGCCGATGTTCTTCTCCACAGTGTAGCCATAGCCGCCGCTGCTGAGATAGCCGACCGGCTCGCCATTGCGCAGGATCGTCTCGCGTCCGACGAGCACGATTTCAGGATCGTCGACCGTGAAGCCGGCGAAACGCTTCTTCAGTGCACCGCCAGTGATCTTCTCCAAGGCGCGCCGCCCGACGAAATCCGTATTCTTGCGAAGCTTCACCGCCCAGCCGAGGCCGGCCTCCAGCGGCGTGTCGTTGGGGGTGATGTCGGATCCCCAGGCGCGATAGCCCTTTTCCAGCCGCAGCGATTCCAGCGCCCGGTAGCCGACCGGGCGGATGTCATGTTGCTTGCCTGCCGCCATCAACGCGTCGAAGATCTCGCCGGTTGCCGAGATCGGCACATGCAGCTCCCAGCCGAGTTCCCCGACATAGGTGACGCGCAACGCCCGCACGGTGTGGCCGGCAACGACAATCTCGCGGGCATGGCCGAATGGGAAACCGCTGTTGGAAACATCGGCATCGGTCACGCCGGCCAGCACCTCGCGGGCGCGCGGTCCCATCAGCGACAGCGTGCCGAAATCCTCGGTGACGTCGGTGAGCGTGACGTCGAGCTCCTTTTCGATGTGGTCGCCGATCCAGGACAGGTCATGGGTGCGGAAACCCGTGCCGGTGACGATGTAGAACCTGTCCTCGCCGAACCGCGATACGGTGAGATCGGCCTCTATGCCGCCGCGCGTGTTGAGAAGCTGCGTATAGGTCAGCCGGCCGGCCAGCTTGTTGACGTCGTTGGCGCAGATCCAGTCCAGCGCCTTCAGCGCGTCGGGCCCGCTCAGTTCGTATTTGGCGAAGGACGACTGGTCGAAGATGCCGACATGCTCGCGCACATGGCGATGTTCGTCGCCGACGGCAGAAAACCAGTTCTGCCGGCCCATGGAATAGACGTCACGCGGCTCGACGCCTTCGGGGGCGAACCAGTTCGGCCGCTCCCAGCCGAGCTTCGAGCCGAACACGGCGCGGTGCTGCTTCAGCCTGTTGTACAGCGGCGAAACGATGCGCGGCCGGCCGGAAAGATACTCCTCATGCGGAAAGCCGATCGTGTAGTGCTTGCCATAGGCTTCCAGCGTGCGCTCGCGGACCCAGTGCCGGTCGCGATGCAGGCTGGAAAAACGCCTGATGTCGACGACCCACAGATCGAACGGCGCCTCGCCATCGACCACCCATTGCGCCAGCACCCAGCCGGCGCCGCCGCCCGAAGCGATGCCGAAGGCGTTGAAGCCGGCGCCGACGAACATGTTGGCGCATTCGGGCGCCGCGCCGAGGATGAAATTGCCGTCCGGTGTGAAACTCTCTGCCCCGTTGATCATCTGCTTGACGCCGACGGTTTCCAGGGCCGGCACGCGCGCGATCGCCTGGCTCATATGCTGTTCGAAATGATCATAATCGTCGTCGAACAGCCTGAACTCCCAGTCGTTGGGCACGTCGCCCCCGGGGAGATCAGTCGTCCAGGCCTGCGGGTTCGGCTCATAGCCGCCCATTACCAGCCCGCCGACCTCTTCCTTGAAATAGGTGCGCCGGTCCGGGTCGCGGATGGTCGGGACTTCGGTCGCCAGCCCGTCGATCTTCTCGGTGACGATAAACTGGTGCTTCACCGGCTGCAGCGGCACGTTGATGCCGGCCATGGCGCCAACCTGCCGCGCCCATTGTCCGGCGCAGTTCACCACCTTGTCGCAGGCGATGTCACCCTTGCTGGTTTTCACCGCAATGACGCGGCCGTCCTTGATCTCGAAGCCGGTGACGCGCACATCCTCGTAAAGCCTTGCACCATGCATGCGCGCGCCCTTGGCCAGCGACTGGGTGATGTCGGATGGGCTCGCCTGACCGTCGGTCGGCAGCCAGGAGGCGCCGACGAGATCGCCGGTTTCCATCAGCGGCCACATGGTCTTGACCTCCGCCGGTGACAGCAACTGCATGTCCATGCCGAAACTCTTTGCCGTTGTCGCCAGCCTCTCGTACTCGGTCCAGCGGTCGGCATTGGTGGCAAGGCGCAGGCATCCGCTCATCTTCCAGCCGGTGGCAAGGCCGGTCTCGGCCTCCAGACCCTTGTAGAGGTCGACCGAATATTTGAGCACGCGCGTGATCGAGGCCGACGAGCGCAGTTGCCCGACCAGCCCGGCGGCGTGCCAGGTCGAGCCCGAGGTCAGCTTGCCCTGTTCGAGCAGCACCACATCTGCCTTGTGGTCGCGGGCCAGATGGTAGGCTGTCGAGCAGCCGATAATGCCGCCGCCGATGACGACGATCGCTGCCTGGGTTGGCAAAGTCATGGGTTCAGGTCCCGTATTTCGTCCGGTAGTTTTCCAGCGCGGCGTCGAGCCGGGTCAGGTTTTCTTCCGTGTAGGCGACGTAGTCGATGCCGGGCACGTCGAGGTAGAGTTCCGAAACCATGCTCCACATCGCCTCGCGCAGCAGGGAGGCGCATTGCATGGCCGCATGCGAGCGGCGGATCGCCTCATCCGGCTCCTTCATGAAATAGGCAGTCAGGAAGGCGAAGGATTCCTCGTCGCTCATGCCGGCGTTCGAGGCGACGCCGGCAAGGTCGAACATCGCGGTGTTGAAGCCGGCATATTCGAAGTCGATCAGCCATAGCCTGCTACCGTCGTCGAGAATATTCGCCGGCAAAAGATCATTGTGGCCGAACACGATAGGCAGCAGTTTCTGGGCGCGTTCGAGTTCGTCGGCCAGCACCAGCAGGCGCGGCAGGTCGCTCGCCTTGCGGCTGCCGGCGTCCTCCAGCGTGCGCGCATAGTCGCGGATGACGTGGAACACCCAGAACATGAAGCCGGCACCGGAGACGTGGTTGGGCATCTCGCGGTGGAAGCCGCGCATAAGGACGGCGACACGGCCGAGATTGGCGCGCACGTCCTCAGCCAGACAGGTCTTGGCGCCGAGATACTCCGTCACCAGAATGCCAGGTTCGGCATGGCGGACCGCAGGCGCGAAACCGGCGGCATGCGCGGCGCGTGCGGTCATCACCTCACGCTCGCGAAAGACGTGGTGGAAGGGATAGTCCCTGCCAAAGCGCACGACATGCCTCCCGGCCGCGTCCTTGACCAGATAGTTGGCATTGCTCAGTCCGCCGGGCAGCGGCTCGATCTCGACGCTGCCTGTCCAGCAAGGCAGGGCGCGGATGCGGTCCTCGGCCGTCATGAATTCGCCCTTCGTCCGGCAAGGCGCCGACGGAGCGGCGGCGCCGGGGCGCCCCGCCGTTTGTCCGGTCGCTCGTTCTGGCAAAGACCTCGCCGGCGCGGCATTCGGGATCGGTATCCCGCGCCGCACCGACGAGCCCCACGTGCCGGGCTCTTCGAGGCCGGCATCCGCCCCCGCGGATGAGAAAATTCTTCCAGTCGCCCTCGCGTCAGGCAGTTTCCAGACCTTGGGGCACACAAATTCGGATCAGGCTCCGCTATCGCTCTTCCGTGGCAGTGCGAGCCTGACACGGCATCAGTGTCACGCCGGGTAAGCCATCTTGTCAACGAGATTCTGTGGCTTTTTCTGTTTTCCTGCCCGTATTCTTTTGAGATTCCGTGTAATATGCGGCAGATTTGCTATAGAAGCGGTCACTGCATCATGGCGCGACCGGAAGTGACCCGATGAGCCATTCCAAGCGACACGGCGAAATCCTGCGGTTTCTGCAGGAGGAAGGCACCGTCACCATCGCCAGCCTGGCCGACCGGCTGGGCGTTTCGCTGGAAACCGTGCGCCGCGACGTCAAGCCCCTTACCAGCGACGGCTCGCTCCTGAAGATGCATGGCGCCGTGGGCCTGCCGTCGACGATCGGCGAAGCGCCGTTCGAACGGCGCATGCGCGAGAACGCCGAGGCCAAGCGCCTCATCGCCCGCATGGTCGCCGCCACCATCCGCGACGGCGAATCGATCATGCTCGACACGGGAACGACCACCTCGTTCCTGGCGCGTGAACTGCTCGGCCATCGGCGGCTGACGGTCGTCACCAACTCATCCGACATCGCCCGCACGCTGGCCACCGTCAACGGCAACAAGGTCTACATGGCCGGCGGCGAGCTGCGCAGCGATTCCGGCGCCGCCTTTGGCGCCTCGGCCATCGACTTCGTCAGCCGCTTCTCGGTCAGCCACGCGGTGATCTCGACGGGCGCTGTCGATGCGGTGACGGGTGTCATGGATTACGATCTCGACGAGGCCGAGTTCGCCCGCATGGTGCTGTCGCGCGGCCAGCGTTCGCTCGTCGTCACCGATCATTCCAAGTTCGGGCGCCAGGGCCTGGTCCAGGTCTGCGGCTTCGATGGCTTTTCCGAACTCGCCACCGACCGGCCGCCGCCGCGCGACATCGCTGCTGGCCTGGCGCAGGCCGGCGCGCGGCTCAGCATCGCGGGCGACGCAGCCTGACCTAACCGAATACCAGCGACTGGTGGGCGCATATGCCGGCGAAGGCGCCGCCCGACACGGCGAAGGCGATGTTGTGCATCGCGCGTGACGCGTCCCCGGCGGCGTAGACGCCGGGGACCGTCGTCTGCTGCCTGTCATCGACTGATATCACCGGGCCGAGGGGACCGTCCGTGAAGCCGCAACCGAGCTGTTCGGCCAGCGGGCTCGCCATGCTATTGCGCGGCGCGGTGAATATCGCGCGGACCCCGGCCTTTCGGCCGCCGTCGAGGATCACCGTCAAGCCGCCCGCGCCATCCTCCCGCAGTCCGGCGACCGTAGCGGGTTCGAACTTCACATTCTTGCCTTCCAGGGCAGACATCTGTTCGGCATCGGGCTCGACCAGGCCGTTGCCGAACAGCGTGACGTCGCCCCAGTCGGCGATCAACTGCGCCTGATGCAGGGACATGGGCCCGGTCGCGAGCACGCCAAGCGGTCTGCCGGAAACTTCGTAGCCGTGGCAATAGGGGCAGTGCAGCACGGTCTTGCCCCACTGCTCGGCAAGCCCGGGAACCTCCGGCAGGATGTCGCGCACGCCGGTGGCCAGAACCACCCGCGCGGCGCCAAAGGTCTCGCCGCCCTCTGTGCTGATTTCGAAGTCGCTGCTGCTATTGGCGACTGCCTTGTCCGCACGTCCCTTGACAAGCCGGGCTGTCGGATAGGCCAGCAATTGCCGTCTTGCCTCTTCCAGGATGGCGCCGGGCGTGCGCCCGTCCTGGCCGAGGAAACCGTGCGAATGCGCGGCGAACCGATTTCGGGGCTGGCCGGCGTCGATCACCAGGACGTTGCGCCGGGCCCGGGCCGCCTGGATGGCGGCGGACAGGCCGGCAAAGCTGCCGCCGACGACGGCAAGATCATACTGCATGGCTGGATACTCCGATGAGGTCGTAACGGCGGCGGAAGTCGGCGCTCAGGTCGGCCAGCGTGATGCGGCTGAGCTTCTCCGCCAGCAGCTTCTCCGCCGCGATGCGAAAATCGTCCAGGACGGCGATCACGGCCTGCTCGACAAGGCAGCCGGGGCTTTCCGGCTCGGTGCCGAACGGCAGCAGCGTCTCGCCAAGCGCGGCGCTGATTTCGGCCAGCGAGATCTTGTCGGGCCGGCGCCCGAGCAGCCAACCGCCGCCATGCCCGCGTGAAGAGGTGACGATGCCGGCATCCCGCAACCCGGCGATGGTGCGGCGCACCACGACCGGATTGGTGTGGATGAAGGTGGCAAGCTGCTCCGAAGTCAGCGCCCGCTCGGGCTTCTCGGCCATGTGGACCAGAATGTGCAAGGTGGAGGACAGCCGGCTGTTGCGTTTCATGTAACTCGTTTAGTTACGATTCTGGAAGTCGTCAAGTTGCCGATCCGTTTCCACTTCCCAGTGTCGTCTCCGCCGTGTTTAGTCCCGGCCATGGCTTTCACCATCCGCCAGTTACAGTTCTTCATCGCCGTTGCCGAGCAGGGCACGGTGTCGGGTGCTGCGCAGAACCTCTCCATTTCGCAATCCTCGGTCACCGAAGCGATCAAGGAGCTCGAAGGCGATCTCGGCGTCGAATTGTTCGACCGCCATCCGCGCGGCCTCAACATCACCCATAAGGGTCACCAGTTCCTGCGTCATGCCACCAAGATCCTGGCCGATGTGTCCGATGCGCGCCGCGCCTTCCTCGGTGAGCAGGCGACAGCGGGCGGCAGGCTGCAGCTCGGCGTCACCTCGCTGGTCGCCGGCTATGTGCTGTCGGACCTGCTTGCCCGCTACCGCCGTGCCTATCCCGGCGTGGAGGTCTCCGCCATCGAGGACAATGGCGACTATCTCGAGCATCTGCTGATCGGCGGCAAGCTGGACATCGCCGTGATGGTCACGTCCAATCTGCGCGACCGAACCGCGCTGCAATCCGAAATCCTCGAAGTCTCGGCCTACCGCCTGTGGCTGCCGCTCGGGCATCCGCTCGCCGGCGCCGACATCATCGGCATCGGCGACATCGCATCGGAGCCTCTGATCATGCTGACCGTCGACGAGATCGAGGAGAATACCGGCAAGCTGCTGACGGCAATCGGCGCCAAGCCGCATGTCGCCTTCCGCACCCGCTCGGTCGAAGCGGTGCGCAGCCTGGTCGCCACCGGCGCGGGCGTGGCCCTGCTGCCCGACCTCGTCTACCGGCCGTGGTCGCTGGAAGGCGACCGTATCGAGTCGCGCGACGTCTCCGGCGCCTTGCCCGTCGTCCAGGTCGGGATGGTCTGGCGCCGCGGCTCCGGCCTGCCGCAGGCTGCGCGCGATTTCATCGGCCTCGCGCAGTCGCAGCGCATGGTTCGCCAGCGCCCCGACAAGAACGGCCGCTGATCTATCGGAAAAACCGATATCCCCCTTCTGATAAATGAATTTGCGAAACCGGGATTTTCACAGCACCTTCGCTACAGGGAACAAAGCCGCCGCCGAAGCGCGGACCTATCAATGGGAGATCGACGATGAATTCATTCCTGAAGTCATGCACTGCATTGACCGTCGCGCTGACCTTCTCCGGCCAAGCCATCGCCCAGGTCACGGAACTCGGCAAGGGTGAAGGCGAGGTCAATATCGTCGCCTGGCCGGGCTATATCGAGCGTGGCGAGACCGACAAGGGCTATGACTGGGTCACCGCCTTCGAGAAGGAAAGCGGCTGCAAGGTCAACGTCAAGACCGCCAACACGTCGGACGAGATGGTCTCGCTGATGAACGAGGGCGGCTTCGACCTCGTCACCGCTTCGGGTGATGCGTCGCTGCGCCTCGTCGCCGGCAAGCGCGTGCAGCCGATCAACACCGATCTCATCCCGAGTTGGAAGACGGTCGACGACCGCATCAAGGACGCGCCCTGGTTCACCGTCGACAAGGTGCATTATGGCGTCCCCTACCAGTGGGGGCCGAACGTCCTGATGTACAATACCGATGTCTTCAAGGAAGCGCCCAAGAGCTGGAACGTCGTCTTCGAGGAGATGAAGCTGCCGGACGGCAAGTCCAACAAGGGCCGCGTCCAGGCCTATGACGGCCCGATCCACATTGCCGATGCCGCCAACTACCTGATGTTCCACAAGCCGGAGCTCGGCATCAAGGATCCTTACGAATTGAACGAGGACCAGTACAAGGCCGCGCTTGAGTTGCTGCGTGTCCAGCGCACGCTGGTCGGCCGCTACTGGCACGATGCCGCCATCCAGGTCGACGATTTCCAGAACGAAGGCGTGGTTGCTTCCGGCTCGTGGCCATACCAGGTCAACACGCTGGTCGCGGCCAAGAAGCCCGTCGCCTCGACCGTGCCGGAGGAAGGCGTCACCGGCTGGGCCGACACCACGATGATGGAGGCCGACGCGGCACATCCGAACTGCGCCTATATGTGGCTCGAACACTCGCTCTCGCCCAAGGTGCAGGGCGACGTCTCGGCCTGGTTCGGCTCGCTGCCGGTCGTCCCCGCCGCCTGCAAGGGCAACGAATTGCTGACCGACGAAGGCTGCAAGACCAACGGCTACGACAATTTCGACAAGATCAAGTTCTGGAAGACGCCGGTGACCAAATGCGCCACCCAGAACGACCAGTGCGTGCCCTATTACCGCTGGGTGTCGGACTATATCGGCGTCATCGGCGGGCGGTGACCTAGCTTTACTCAGCCGAAGTCGGCGCTGCCCCTGACCCCAGCCCTCTCCCCGTGAACAACGGGGAGAGGGGGGCCGGCAGCGTTGGAGCGCTTCCCTTCTCCCGTCGCTATACGGGGAGAAGGTGTGGGCAGACGGATGAGGGGCGGCGCCGCCGCTTGAAAATTGATGAGCCCGGCAGATCAGGACACCCGATGACCTCAGCCGTTTCCTTTCAGAAAGTCTCGCGTCATTTCGGCAGCGTGCGCGCCGTCGACGCGGTCGACCTCGAAATCGCGCCGGGCGAGTTTTTCGCCATGCTCGGGCCGTCCGGTTCCGGCAAAACGACCTGCCTGCGTCTCATTGCCGGCTTCGAGCAGCCGACGGCGGGTTCGGTCTCGATCTTCGGCGAGCGCGCCGTGGGCGTTCCGCCCTATCGCCGCAACGTCAACACTGTCTTCCAGGACTATGCGCTGTTCCCGCATCTCGACGTGCTCGACAACGTCGCCTACGGATTGATGGTCAAGGGCGTCGGCAAGGCCGGCCGGCACAAGGCTGCGGAAGAGGCGCTGTCGCTGGTCAGGCTGCCCGGCTACGGCGCCCGCCGCCCTGGCCAGCTTTCCGGCGGTCAGCGCCAGCGCGTCGCGCTGGCCCGCGCACTTGTCAATCAACCCAAGGTGCTGCTGCTCGACGAGCCGCTCGGCGCGCTCGACCTGAAATTGCGCGAGAACATGCAGGAAGAGCTGAAGTCGCTGCAAAAGGCGCTCGGCATAACTTTCGTCTTCGTCACCCATGATCAGGGCGAGGCGCTGTCGATGGCCGATCGCGTCGCCGTCTTCAACGACGGCAGGATCATGCAGATCGGCACGCCGGAAGATATCTACCAGCGGCCGAGCACCCGCTTCGTCGCCGATTTCGTCGGCTCCTCCAACGTGCTGCCGCCCGATTTCGTCCAGCGCTATTGCGGCCAGCGCCGCTGGGGCAGCCTGCGACCCGAATCCATCCGCGTTGGCCGCGCCGCGAAAGGCGACGGCGTGGCCGCGCGCCTCGTCGCGACCAACTATCTCGGCGCCACCACCAGGCTGGCGCTCGACGCCGACGGTCTGAAATTGCACGCCGTCGTGCCGGCTGGCACGGCCTTGCCTAGGGAAGGCGAGGTGGTGGTGCTCACCTTCAACCGGGAGAGCCTGCATTTGATGGACGAGCCGGTGTGATGGCTAATAGGCTAACCGAGGTGCTCTACGGCGCCCCCCTCTGGCCTGCCGGCCATCTCCCCCACGAGGGGGGAGATTGGATTTCACCTCGGCTTTCGCCAATCACCAACGTCGCAGAACGGGCGCCGCGGGCCAAGCTGCCGATCTCCCCCCTTGTGGGGAAGATGTCCGGCAGGCCAGAGGGGGGCGCCGTAGAGCGCGGCCTTGCTGGCCTTGATCCGGTGAGAACGTCAGGCGCGTCATGACCATTGCCGCGCTCAACCCCAATCCGGCCCCAGCCATCCTGCCCGGCGGCGGCGGCCTGCGTGGTGCGCTGTCGGACCTGTTCTGGCGCAGGCCGCAACTGCTCCTTCTGCTCATGCTTTTGCCGCCGGTCCTGTGGCTCGGCATCGTCTATATCGGCTCGTTGTTTGCGCTTCTGGCGCAGAGCTTCTTTTCGATCGACGAGTTCTCCGGCCTCATCAACCGCCAGTTTACGTTGAAGACCTATGGCGACCTGTTGCAGGCCGCCAATCTCGACATCATCCTGCGCACGGTGACGATGGCGGCCCTGGTGACGCTGGCCGCGTCTGTCGTCGCTTTCCCCATTGCCTATTACGCGGCGCGCTATGCGCGCGGCCGCTGGAAGGCGCTGTTCTATCTCGGCGTCATGCTGCCGCTGTGGTCGAGCTACCTGGTCAAGATCTATGCCTGGAAATTGATCCTGGCCAAGGAAGGTATCCTCACTTGGCTGCTCGCCAAGCTGAACCTGCTGTGGTTGCTCGATGCCTGGCTGTCGCTGCCCATCGTCGGCGGCAACTCGCTGTCGGTGTCGTTCACCGGCACCTTCATCGTTTTCCTCTATGTCTGGCTGCCCTTCATGATCCTGCCGGTGCAGGCAGCCCTCGAGCGCGTGCCCGGCAATCTGGTCGAGGCCTCTTCCGATCTTGGCGCCTCGCCCGGCCAGACTTTTCGCAATGTGTTGTTCCCGCTGGCGTTGCCCGGCATCGTTGCCGGTTCGATCTTCACCTTTTCGCTGACATTGGGCGACTACATCATCCCGCAGATCATCGGCACGTCGCGCCTGTTCATCGGCCAGGCCGTCTATTCGCAGCAAGGCACGGCCGGCAACATCCCGCTCGCCGCCGCCTTCACAGTGGTGCCGATCGTCATCATGGGCTTCTACCTCTGGGGCGCCAAGCGCATGGGGGCCTTCGATGCGCTCTGACCGTGCCCAATCGGCTCCGCTTGGCCTCAAAATCGCCGCCGCCTGCGGGTTGCTGTTCCTGCATCTGCCGATCCTGCTGATCTTCGTCTATGCCTTCACGACGGAAGAGAAGAGCTTCGTCTGGCCGCCGCCGGGGCTCACCACGCAATGGTTCGCCGTCACCTGGAACCGGCCGGATGTCTGGCAGGCATTGTCGCTTTCGGTCAGGGTCGCCGCCATCTCGACCGCGATCGCGCTGGTGCTCGGCACGCTTTGCGCCGCCGCGGTGTCACGGACGAAGTTCTTCGGCCGTGAAACCATCTCGCTGCTGGTCATCCTGCCGATCGCGCTGCCCGGCATCATCACGGGCATCGCGCTGCGTTCCGCCTTCGCGCTGGCCGACATTCCGTTCTCGTTCTGGACGATCGTGCTCGGCCACGCCACCTTCTGCGTGGTCGTGGTCTACAACAATGCCGTCGCCCGCTTCCGCCGCACCTCGGGCTCGATGATCGAGGCCTCGATGGATCTCGGCGCCGACGGTTTCCAGACCTTCCGGCATGTCGTGTTGCCGAACATCGCCACCGCGCTGCTTGCCGGCGGCATGCTGGCCTTCGCCCTGTCGTTCGACGAGGTCATCGTCACCACCTTCACCGCCGGCCAGCAGCAGACGCTGCCGATCTGGATGCTTGAGGAACTGATCCGCCCGCGCCAGCGCCCGGTCACCAATGTCGTGGCCATGGTGGTGGTGCTGGTGACGCTGCTGCCGATCCTCGCCGCCTACTACCTGACCCGCGACGGCGACCAGATCGCCGGCAGCGGGAAATGAAAACAGCGAACAGGGAATAGCGAGTAGCGAATAGGGAAATCGTTAGCCTAACCCTATTCGCTACTCGCTCCTCTTCAAGGAGAAACCAATGGACACCCAGATGCTGATCGGCTCGAAGTTCGAGAAAGGCACCGAGACCGAAGAGCCGATCCTCAATCCGAAGACCGGGGCGATCATTCTCAATCTTCCCGAGGCGAGCCCGGCGCAGATCGAGACGGCCGTGACGGCTGCCGGGAAGGCGTTCGCGGCGTGGTCTCGAACCACGCCCGCGCAGCGCTCGGGCTACCTCCTTAAGATCGCCGACCGGATAGAGGCGGAAGCCAGGGAATTCGCGGCGCTCGAGGCGCTGAACTGCGGCAAGCCGATCAATGCCGTGCTCAATGACGAAATCCCGGCGATCGTCGACTGCTACCGCTTCTTCGCCGGGGCCGTCCGCTCCATGCCCGGCCAGGTCGCCGGCGAGTACCTGCCCGGCCACACCTCGATGGTCAGGCGCGATCCGATCGGCATCGTCGCTTCCATCGCGCCGTGGAACTACCCCTTGATGATGATGGCCTGGAAGCTGGCGCCGGCGATCGGCGGCGGCAACACGGTCGTCTTCAAACCGTCGGAACAGACACCGCTGACGGCGCTGAAACTGGCGAAGATCCTGGCCGAAATCCTGCCCGAGGGCGTCGTCAATGTCGTGCTCGGACGCGGCGACAGCGTGGGCAACACGCTGATCAACCATCCCAAGGTCAACATGATCTCGATCACCGGTGACGTCGCCACCGGCAAGAAGGTGCTGCAGGCGGCCGCCAAGTCGGTCAAGCGCACGCATCTGGAACTCGGCGGCAAGGCCCCGGTCATCGTCTTCGACGATGCCGACCTCGGCGCCGTGGTCAACGGCCTGCGCGCCTTCGGCTACTACAATGCCGGCCAGGACTGCACCGCCGCCTGCCGCATCTATGCCGGCAAGAAGGTATACGACAAGCTCGTCGCCGATCTCTCTTTGGCTGTGTCGACCATCAAGTACAATCTGCCGGACGATGCCGAGAACGAGATCGGCCCGCTGATCTCGCGCCGCCAGCGCGATCGTGTCTCAAGCTTCGTCGAGCGCGCCTCGGAATTGAAGCACATCGAGATCACCACTGGCGGCAAGCCGGGCGAGGGCACCGGCTTCTACTATCAGCCGACCGTCGTCGCGGGCGCCTTGCAGGAGGACGAGATCGTGCGCCGCGAAGTCTTCGGCCCGGTCGTCTCGGTCACCCGCTTCTCGGAAGTCGACGAGGCGGTGAACTGGGCCAACGACAGCGATTATGGCCTGGCGTCGTCGGTGTGGACCAGGGACGTCTCGCGCGCCATGGCGACCGCCGCTCGCCTGCAATATGGCTGCACCTGGATCAACACCCACTTCATGCTGACCAACGAGATGCCGCATGGCGGGCTGAAGCAGTCGGGTTACGGCAAGGACATGTCGCTCTACGCGCTGGAGGATTATACCGCCGTGCGCCATGTGATGGTGGCGCACGGGTAATCTGTCTCCTTCCGGCAAAGGCGGATATTATATGGCTGTGGCCGGCGCCGGCGACCCCGCTCGAGAGGGTCGTCCGCGCCATTCCACTTCGCGATTGCGCTGCATCTGACAGGCACGGCCGCCGAACGGCATCAGCGGCGAAACCCCCGCACTACGCGGCCGTCCGGCCCTGCATCGCCGATGTCGCGGGCTTGATGTTCTGGTTGACCCGGAAGACATTGGACGGGTCGTAGGTTCGCTTAACCTGGCTCAGCCGTTCGTAATTCCCGCCATAGCTCGCCTGCAAGCGCGCGTCCCCTTCATCGTCCATCATGAAGTTCACGTAGCCGCCCTCGCCATTATGGGGATGGACGCTCGCCCAGTAGTTCCGGGCCCACGCTGTCAGGTCGGCGGCTTTGCCCGGATCGGGATCGATGGCGGCGATGACCATCGACCAACTTGCGTCACGCGCGTTCCAGGCGGTCTCGTCCTTGCCGACGCGGCGGACGGCGCCGTCGATCGGATATAGATGCATGAGCGACAATTCGCTGGGCGCCTCGGCGGCTTGTGCGATATGGGTCGCGATCGCTTCGTCGGGAAGCGACTTGACGAAATCGCCCTTCCAGTACCATTGCAGGCCTTTCGGAAGGAGCGGGTCGAATAGCGACTGCATCGCCGGGAACGGCATTACACCCATCCAGTTGAACATTGGCGGCGGCAAGGTGTCCAGCAGCGGCGCCATGGCCTTGCGGCCGTCCTCCTCCGTGCCGTTGTAGCACGAGATGATGGCACAGGCGCGCTTGCCCCAATGCTCGCGCGGGAACGGATCGGTCGAGGGGACGGCCTTCAGGCCGACGAAAGCGCCGAGATCCTCCGGCGCCTCCGGCAGGTAGTCGCGATAGGTACGCATGACCGCCGGTGCGTGCCTGGCCTCCCAGAATACCGGACCGCCGAAGATCATGTTCACGGGATGAGCCTGGAACAGGAAGCTGGTTACCACGCCGAAATTGCCGCCGCCGCCCCGGAGCGCCCAGAACAGGTCGGGATTCTCATCTTTGCTGGCCCTCGCCAGACTGCCATCGGCCAGCACAAGATCGGCCTCGATCAGATTATCGATGGTGAGACCGTATTTGCGCGTGAGATAGCCCGTTCCTCCACCAAGGGTGAGACCGGCGACGCCCGTGGTCGAAACGATGCCGAACGGAACGGCGAGCGCGAAAGGATGGGTGGCGTGGTCCACGTCGCCCGAAGTGCAGCCGGGCGCGACCCTCACGGTGCGGGTTTTCGGGTCGACATGGACGCCTTTCATCATCGACAGGTCGATGACGAGACCGTTGTCGCAAATCCCCAATCCCGCGCCGTTGTGGCCGCCGCTGCGTACGGCGATGAGGAGGTCGTTTATGCGCGCGAACCTTACGGCGGTGATCACGTCGGCGACATCGACGCAGCGTGCAATCAGTGCCGGGCTCTTGTCGATCATGCCGTTGTAGACCTTGCGGGCCTCCTCATAGCCGGCTTCGCCGCGTAGGATCAGCTCTCCGCGCAAGCCTTCACGCAGTTTTGTATAGGTTTCGTCGGTCATCGGTTTCCTCCCTGATCGCGCCTGCGCCATATGGTTTCGACGCGACGATTTATCTTGTTGCTTTGTTTGTGCCGTCCATCCGTCGGGTGCGCAGATGGTGCAGGGGAGCACATTGCACCGATCCGGCTCCTCGCTGCTTCGCCCGAAAGGGCCAGTGGGGAAATGGCCCAGGAGAGCCATAGCGGGCAGGCGAAAGCCGTGTGGTAGGGAAAGCGCGTCGCGTCGAAAGGGACCGATGCGGCGCGCTTCAGATCGTCTTTCCATGGGCACCTTTGGGCGACATGCACTATTCGACGATGCGGAAAATCTGCCAGAGGCTGGTGCCCGACACGATGTAAGGCTCGATCTCCTTGCCCCATTTGGCGTGCGCGTCGATCTTGCCGATCCTGGCGAAGAAGTCTTCCAACTGGGCCAGGCTTTCGACCTGGTGGTGAGATTCGACCGTCGCCTCCCGCGCGCCGATCGAACCCGTCATGATCTGGAACTTCAGGTCGGCGATACCGACCTGCGAACCGATCTCGCGTTCCCATTTCCGCATGAGTTCGAGCACGGTCTGCTTGTGTCCGAACCTGGCGTCGATCTGCCATCTGGCGCTGAACATTTTTTCCTCCTCCGAAGATGCGGCTGATGCCGCGATTGACTATTCGTCCCAGGCCTGCACGACGGTCTGTCGTGCAATCCGCCCGTCCTTGAGTTCCAGCATCGCCGCACAGAACACCTTGGTCCCGTCCGGGTAGGCGCAAGCCTGGGTGAAGGCGAGATTGTCGCCATCGGCGATGGTGGTATCGACCTTATGGGTCATTGCCCGGCTGCAGATATCGTCCCAGAACGTGCTGATCGCCGCTCGGCCGCGGATCTCGCGCGGCCTGCTCGGCGGATTGTTGCGGTCGACGACCCGCAACACCGCATCGTCGGCGTAGAAGCTCGACAGCGTCTGTCCGTCGCGCCCTTCGATGGCTTTCTTGATTGCCGCGCCGTCAACGGCCTGTGTCTTGGTCAGCATTTCATCCTCCATGGGCCCGTCTTCGCGATCGGGCGGTTGATGAGCAAAGTGCTGCCCGGCGGTCATCGCCGGGCAGGGCGTCACTGCGACTTGGCCTTCACGGCCGCGAACACGTTATCGGTCTGCTTCTTGAAGGCCGAGAGATCGACCTGGCTACCGTTGAGCATCGTCGACCAGTGGCGAACGATCGCCGCCATCGCCACCGCTTCCTTGATCTCCTCGTCGCTCGCGCCGTTGAGCTTGGCGGCCTCGGTATGGAAGTAGACGCAGTACTGGCAAGGAATCTGCGAGGCGACGGCAAGTCCCATGAGTTCCTTGGTCTTTCCGTCCAGTGCGGTCTTGGGGTTGAGCTGCATCGATTTGATCTCGGCCCAGGCACCGGCGACCGCTACGTCCGGCAAAGTCCTGAACATGTCCGGCACGGAGCCGAGCGTGGCCTCTATGTCCTTGTATGCTGCCGTCGCGGAGGCGTCCTCGGCCCGCGCCGGAGCCAGGGCCAGCAAGGCGCCGGCGCCTGCCGCGATGACGAGCAATCTGGTCTTGCGACTTGATTTCAGCATTTCATCCTCCCTTCGCAGTGCCGTTGCGGCGATATCGCCTGGCCTGCATGCGGAAGAATTGATAATCCCCGACGCCTTCGGTCGCTTCGCCCGAAAGCGCCATGGCCTTTATGGCCCGTGCGGGCCAGGATTCCGTGCCGAAAACGCGGCCGCCGCCGCCCGCGACGGCAGGTCGAGCTTGAGCAATATGTTGGCCACGTGACGCTTGACGGTATGCTCGCTGAGGTTGAGTTCGGCGGCGATCGCGGCATTGCTTTTGCCATCGGCGATCAGGCTCACCACCTCGCTCTCGCGCGCCGTCAGCGTCGCCGGCTCGGCAGGTCTGGGCTTGGATCGGCAGGCGGGTTCCAGATGCTGCTCGGACGTCGCAAGGACAAGTGCCAGCGGCTCGTCCAATTCGTCCAGCGCGATGCGTCCGCCATCGATGAAATGGAGGCCTGAGCCGGTCGCCAGGTCGGAAACCAGCCGCGACGCCAGGATGTCGCCGCGGCTGGCATGGGCGGCAAGTTGTATGGCGACGCGTGCGGTCAGGCCGACCGGCGGTCCGCGCATCTCGATCTCGCCGACATGCACGCCCTGCGCGCTGGCCACGCCGATCTCCTGCGCCGCTTCGCGCAATGCGGCCGCGCAGCGTATCGCGCGCGCCGGACCGTCGAAGCGCGAGATCATCAGCTCGCCATGCGTGCCCGCGGGCCGTCCGCCATGGCGCCCCACCAGCAGTCGCCAGGTCTCCTGGAAGCGCTGGCTGCGCTCACTCCACATGCGGTCGCCAAGGCGCGCCGTGTCGTAGATACGCGTCACCAGCAATGCGGCAAGCACGCGTTCGCTGTCGGCCACGGCCGGCTCGCCGGTCAGGAATTCCTCGATCAGGTCGGCGACCCGGTCGACGTCACCGGTCCATACCGGGTGGTCGCGCCCGGGGATTTCGACAAGCCGGGCGTTCGGGATCTTCCGGGCGAGGAAGCGGCTGGCATCGGGATCGACGCGCGCGTCGTTGCGGCGGTGGATCAGCAGCGTCGGCGCGCTGATCGCCGACAGAATGCCGCGCACGTCTATGCCGGCGTTCATGCGCGCCAGTGCCGCCGCCGCCGTCGGGCTTGCCGACAACCGTTCGAACCGCGACCACCAGGCGGCAAAGTGACTGTCCTCCACGCGCCCGGGCGCAAAATGCGGCAAGGTGGCGCCAGTGCCCCAGGCGGTTTCCGTCGTCGCGATGAATGCGTCCAGCCGTTCCGGCGGCATCACCCATCGGTGGAAATGGGCATAGCCGCCATAGAGCACCAGGGCGCGCGTCCGCTCCGGATAGGTAGCAGCGAACAGCATGGCCATCGGAGCGCCTTCCGAGGCGCCGAGCAGGGCCGCGCGGCCGCTGCCGGCGGCATCCATCACCGCACGCACGTCGTCCATGCGCGTTTCGAGGCTGGGGAGATGGTTGGCATCGACCCGGTCGGACAGGCCGGTGCCGCGCTTGTCGAACAGGATCAGCCTTGAAAAGGCGGAAAGCCGTTTCAGCAGCCTGCTATAGCCTTCATCCTCCCAATGTAGGTCGAGATTGGAGATGAAGCCCGGCACGAAAACGAGATCGAACGCGCCTTGGCCGACCACCTGATAGGCGATCCGCACGTCGCCGCTACGGGCGTATCGGGTCTCGATCGGCCTCACGAGTTGTTCCGCCCGGCCTGACGATTTCGGATCGCCGACCATAGCAGAGCTGCGTCGCTTGGGGCAGCTTAAACTTTAGCGGAAGGAAATATAAGCGGACGCGAACCAATGGCTATTTTTGCGAGGCGGCTACGTCGCCCGGTGGGAGCTTGAGCCCGAGCTTCAGATCAGCTTCGGCGGGCGTGATCGGCCGCTTGATCCTGGTCGAGGCAGCCACGACGAGTTCATCGAAGCCATCGCTGCCGCTGTCCAGCATCTCGAAGAACTGACGCCGCATCCTCGGTTCCCAGAATTTGTTGATATGCTCGGCCACGCCGGCCACGCCTTCTTCGCGCGGCCTGGAGTGGAAAAAGGCCGCGATCTGGTTGGCCATCCGCACCAGCTTCTCGCTGGTGCTCATGATGTGGTCTTCGTCATGCGACATGTTTGGCAACTCCGCGGACCACCCGGTCGGGATGGGTGAAAATATCGAAATCGTCGCCGCGAACCAAGGCCACCAGCGTCATGCCGGCTTCTTCGGCGGTGCGGACGGCAAGCGCGGTCGGCGCCGAGACGGCGATGATGAAGGGCGAGCCGATCGCCGCCGTCTTCTGCACCATCTCGACGGAGACGCGCGACGTCACCACCACCGCGCCGATCGCGCCGTCGATGCCGGCCTTGGCCAATGCGCCGGCCAGCTTGTCCAGTGCGTTGTGACGACCGACATCCTCGCGCGCAATGACGGTGCCCTTGCCGGGAATATAGAAGCCGGCGGCATGCACCGCGCCCGTCTCGCTGTGCAGCGGCTGCATCTTGGCGAGAAGCTTGACGGAACGGACGATGTCGCCGGCATCAAGCGTAAGTTTAGACGCACCAACCGTATCGACCGAGCGCATCGCTTCCTCGATGGATTCGATGCCGCAGAGCCCGCAGCCAACCGGTCCGGCGAGCCTGCGCCGCCGCGCCTCGAAGCGCGTGTTGGCCTGGTCCTTCAGTCGAATCTGGATGTCGATGCCGGCGCCGAGATCCTCGACCTCGATCGCCTCGATCTCGTCGGGTGAAGCGATGATGCCTTCGGTCAGCGAGAAACCGAGCGCGAAATCCTTCAAATCGGCCGGGCTCGCCATCATCACCGCGTGCGTCGTGCCCGCGAAGGAGAACGCCACCGGCGTTTCTTCCGGCACCATGCGGCGGGCCGCTGCCGTGCCGCTGGCGCGGCGAGCGAGACGGGACATTTCGGTGATGGCGGGGCGTTTGCGGGTCACGAGACGCACCCCTCGCGCCTTTCCTCTCCCCCGTCGATCGGGGAAGAGGTGTCGAGCGAAGCTCGACGGAGTGGGGGGCGATCAACCGTCAAGATTGAAGCTCTTATTGTCGAACGTCTCGTCCAAATTCTACTCCGCCGCTTCCAGCGGCGCGATGCGGCGGCTGTTGCGCGCGTGCTCGTCATAGTCGCGTTGCCATTCCGATGGTCCGTTGGAGGCACCGACCTGCACCGCCGTCACCTTATATTCCGGACAGTTGGTTGCCCAGTCCGAGAAGTCCGTGGTGATGACATTGGCCTGCGTGTCGGGATGGTGGAAGGTCGTATAGACCACGCCCGGTGACACCCTGTCGGTGATCTGCGCGCGCAGCGTCGTCTCGCCGGAGCGGCTGGTCAGCCGCACCCAGTCGCCGTCGCGCAGGCCGCGGTTCTCGGCGTCGTGCGGATGGACCTCCAGCCGGTCCTCGGAGTGCCACATGACATTGTCCGTGCGCCGCGTCTGCGCGCCGACATTGTACTGCGACAGGATCCGGCCGGTGGTCAAAAGCAGCGGGAAGCGCGGTCCGGTTCGCTCGTCCGTCGCCACGTATTCGGTGCGGATGAACTTGCCCTTGCCGCGCACGAAGCCGTCGACATGCATGATCGGAGTTCCGAGGGGGGCCTTCTCGTTGCAGGGCCATTGCACCGATCCGACGCGGTCGAGCAGCTCGAAGGAAACACCGGCGAAGCTCGGCGTCGTCTTGGCGATCTCGTCCATGATCTGCGACGGATGCGTATAGTTCCAGTCGAGCCCGATGGCGCGGGCAAGCTCCTGCGTCGCTTCCCAGTCGGCGTAGCGCGCCTTCGGTTCCAGCACCTTGCGCACCATGTTGATGCGGCGCTCGGCATTGGTGAAGGTGCCGTCCTTCTCGAGGAAGGTCGAGCCGGGCAGGAACACATGCGCGTAGTTCGCCGTCTCGTTGAGGAAGAGGTCGTGCACGACCACGCATTCCATCGCGGCCAGCCCGGCCGCGACATGCTTGGTGTCGGGATCGGACTGAAGAATGTCCTCGCCCTGGATGTAGATGCCCTTGAAGGACCCATCGACGGCGGCATCCAGCATGTTGGGGATGCGCAGCCCCGGTTCGTCGTCCAGCTTCACGCCCCACAGGCTTTCATAGATGTCGCGCACCGCGTCGCCCGAAATATGGCGATAGCCCGGCAGTTCGTGCGGGAAGGAACCCATGTCGCACGAGCCCTGCACGTTGTTCTGGCCGCGCAGCGGGTTCACGCCGACGCCCGGCCGGCCGATATTGCCGGTCGCCATGGCGAGGTTGGCGATCGCCATCACCGTGGTCGAGCCCTGGCTGTGCTCGGTGACGCCGAGACCATAATAGATCGCGCCGTTGCCGCCCTTGGCATAGAGGCGCGCAGCACCGCGGATCAGTTCGGGATCGACGCCGGACAGCTTGCCGACGATCTCCGGACTGTTCTCCGGCAGGGCGACGAAGGAGGCCCAATCCTGGAATTCCGTCCAGTCGCAGCGCTCGCGGATGAAGGCCTCGTCGAACAGGCCTTCGGTGACGATGACATGCGCCAGCGCCGTCAGCACGGCGACATTGGTGCCGGGTTTCAGCGGCAAGTGGTAGTCGGCTTCGATATGCGCCGACTTGACCATCTCGGTGCGGCGCGGGTCGAGCACGATCAGTTTGGCGCCCTGGCGCAGCCGCTTCTTCAGCCGCGAGGCGAACACCGGGTGTGCGGAAGCCGGATTGGCGCCGATGATGACGGCGACGTCGGTGAATTCGACGGAATCGAAATCCTGCGTCCCGGCCGAGGTGCCATAGGTCTGGCCAAGCCCGTAGCCGGTCGGCGAATGGCAGACGCGCGCGCAGGTATCGACATTGTTGTTGCGAAAACCCTGGCGCACCAGCTTCTGGACGAGATAGGTCTCCTCGTTGGTGCAGCGCGACGAGGTGATGCCGCCGATCGCGGTGCGTCCGTACTGGTACTGGATGCGGCGGAACTCCTTGGCCGTGTGGGTGATCGCCTCTTCCCAGCTCACCTCGCGCCACGGATCGCTGACCTTTTCGCGGATCATCGGCGACAGGATGCGGTCCTTGTGCGTGGCGTAGCCATAAGCGAAGCGGCCCTTCACGCAGGAATGGCCGTGATTGGCCTTGCCCTCCTTGTAGGGCATCATGCGGATGACCTCGTCGTCCTTCACTTCGGCCTTGAACGAGCAGCCGACGCCGCAATAGGCGCAGGTGGTCACGGCCGAGCGTTCCGGCAGGCCCTTGGCGAGCACTGTCTTCTCGCGCAGCGCATCGGTCGGGCAGGCCTGCACGCAGGCGCCGCAGGACACGCATTCGGAAGCGATGAAATCCTCGTGCATGCCGGCGACCATCCGCGATTCGAAGCCGCGGCCCTCGATCGTCAGCGCGAAGGTGCCCTGCACCTCTTCGCAAGCCCGCACGCAACGCGAACAGACGATGCATTGCGCCGGATCATAGGTGAAATAGGGGTTGGATTCGTCACGCGCGATGTAGTCGACGGCCAGCGAGCCGTGGCCGGGCGCGACGCCATCCTCCTTGACGTGGTTGCGGCCTTCGACACCGTAGCGGTTTTCGGTCAGGCCGACCGACTTCGCCACCGCGTCGAACTCGCTGGCGCCGGTACCGGCCTTCTCGTTCCAGCCGGTCGGGTGGTCTGAGACATAGAGCTCCATGACGCCGCGGCGAATGGCGTCGAGCCGTTCGGACTGCGTGTGCACCACCATGCCTTCGCCGACCGGCGTCGTGCAGGAAGCCGGCGTGCCGCCGCGGCCATCGATCTCGACCAGACAGACGCGGCAGGAGCCGAAGGAGTCCAGCATGTCGGTGGCGCACAGCTTCGGGATCTCGACCCCGCCTTCCATCGCGGCGCGCATGATCGACGTGCCTTCCGGCACGGTGATGCTGCGGCCGTCGACGGTCAGCGTGATCCGCTTCTCAGCCTTCGATTGCGGAGTTCCGTAATCGATCTCTTCGATGAGCGTCGGGAAGTCGGCCTTGATGTTCATCTGCCAGCTCCTATTCAGCAGCCACGCGCGCCGGCGCCGGCTTGAAATCCTCGGGGAAATGCGTGATCGAGCTCATCACCGGGTACGGCGTGAAGCCGCCCAGCGCGCAGAGCGATCCGAACTTCATCGTGTTGCAGAGATCGGTGACCAGGGCGAGGTTCTTCTCCGCCTCGATGCCGGCGGCGAGCCTGTCGATGGTCTCCACCCCGCGTGTCGAACCGATGCGGCAGGGCGTGCACTTGCCGCAGCTTTCGATGGCGCAGAACTCCATGGCGAAGCGCGCCTGCTTCAGCATGTCGGCGGTGTCGTCGAACACGGTGATGCCGGCATGGCCGATCAGTCCATCGCGCTTGGCGAATTCCTCATAATCGAACGGCGTGTCGAACAAAGCGCGCGGAAAATAGGCGCCGAGCGGGCCGCCGACCTGCACCGCCTTCACCGGCCGGCCGGTGGCCGTGCCGCCGCCGATATCGTCGACGATTTCGCCCAGCGTCATGCCGAAAGCCGCCTCGAACAGGCCGCCGCGCTTGACGTTGCCGGCGATCTGGATCGGGATCGTGCCGCGCGAGCGGCCCATGCCGAAATTCTTGTAGAAGGCGG
The DNA here is from genome assembly GCF_020165235.1 of Mesorhizobium sp. CA13. Classification (NCBI taxonomy): domain Bacteria; kingdom Pseudomonadati; phylum Pseudomonadota; class Alphaproteobacteria; order Hyphomicrobiales; family Phyllobacteriaceae; genus Mesorhizobium; species Mesorhizobium sp. CA13. The sequence goes on from NZ_JAIUHS010000005.1 coordinate 136,577, forward strand.
CGCCCTTGTCCATGATGACAGGCACCGAAGCCAGCGAGATGACGTTGTTGATCACCGTCGGCTTGCCGAAAAGGCCCTGAACGGCCGGCAGCGGCGGCTTGGCGCGCACCACGCCGCGTTTGCCTTCCAGGCTGTTCAGAAGCGAGGTCTCCTCGCCGCAGACATAAGCGCCCGCGCCGACGCGGATCTCCATGTCGAAGGTGTTGGGCGAACCGAGCACGTTGAGGCCGAGCACGCCGGCCTTGCGGGCGACCTCGACGGCCTTGTTCATGACCGCCACCGCATGCGGATATTCCGAGCGGATGTAGACGAACCCCTTGGTCGCGCCGGTGGCGATGCCGGCGATCGCCATGCCTTCGATCAGCACGAAGGGATCGCCCTCCATGATCATGCGGTCGGCGAAGGTGGCGCTGTCGCCCTCGTCGGCGTTGCAGACGATGTATTTGCGCTCGGATGTCGTATCGAGCACGGTCTTCCATTTGATGCCGGTCGGGAAGCCGGCGCCGCCGCGGCCGCGCAGGCCGGACTCCGTAACCTGGCTGACGATCTCGGCCGGCGCCATGGCCACCGCGTTCTGCAGGCCCTTCAGCCCGCCAAGCGACTTGTAGGCGTCGAGCGACAGCGGGTCGTTGATGCCGCAGCGCGCGAAGGTCAGACGGGTCTGCTTGGCCAGGAACGGGATCTTGTCCGGCGCGCCCAACCAGCGCTTGTGATGGCCGCCGGTAAGAAAGCCGCTGTCGAACAAGCTCCTGACGTCGGACGGCTTCACCGGCCCGTAGGCGACGCGGCCGTTTGCTGTGGCGACCTCGACCATAGGCTCCAGGAAATAGGCGCCGCGCGATCCATTGCGGACGATCTTGGCCTCCACGCCGCGCTCGGCGAGTTCAGCACGAACAGCCTTGGCGACCCTTTCGGCACCGAGCGCCAGCGCGCCGGAATCGCCGGGAATGTAGATGCGCGGGATCATGAGCGCACCTCCGCGACGATCTCTTCGATCTTCTCGTTGTCGAGCCGCCCGATCACCTCGCCATCGAGCATCGCCGAGGGCGAGCAGGCACACAGCCCCAGGCAGTAGACCGGCTCCAGGGTCACCGAACCGTCTTTCGTCGTCTCGTGGAAATCAATGCCGAGCAATTGCTTGATCCTGGCGGCCACCGCGTCGGAACCCATCGACTGGCAGGCTTCGGCCTGGCAGAGCTTGAGCACATGCCGGCCTGCCGGGCGGGCGCGGAAATCGTGATAGAAGGTGACGACGCCGTGCACCTCCGCTCTGGAAAGGTTCAGTCCGTCGGCGATGACCGGGAGTGCTGCCTGCGGCACATGGCCGAACTCTTCCTGGATACCATGGAGGATCGGCAGTAGCGGACCTTCGAGATCCTTCAGCTCCTGGATGATCGCGGCCGTGCGCGATGCGATCTCGGTACTTGCAGGCTGCATCGTCACGCAGCGCCCTCCCTGGTCGGTGGCTTTGTCGCTAAGTCTTTACAAAATCAGGAGAAACCCCTGAAATCAATAAAGCTGATCCGTTGCTCGATAGAAATTTTCTATCGAGCTCCAGCACTCGCATTCCCTAACCTAGCGGCGGGCGCGGAAATCGTCTGCAAGCGCCATCGCCTCGTCCAGCAACGCCGAAACCAGCGGTGTGTGCGGTTCGCGCAGCGCGGCCACCAGCCCGACGGTGTGGCTGGCATCCGGCTCGACGATCGGGATGGCTCGGATAGGCTCGGAAAAGCCGAACGTTTCCGTGAGGTTGAGCGGCATGATCGAGGACCATTTGCCGGTGCGGATGTGCGAGAACAGCACGATCATCGAATTGGATTCCAGCGTCGGCCGCACCTCGACGCCGGCTTCGGCCAGGTGCTGGTCGATGATGCGGCGGTTCTGCATGTCGGGGGTAAGCAGGCAGAGCGGCAGGTGGCTGATCTCGGCCCATGTCACTTTGTCGCGGTCGGAATAGGGGTTTCCGATGGCGGTGATCAGCTGATAGCGCTCATCGTAGAGCGGTACGCTGGTCACTCGTCCGAGCGGCTCGTTGTCGAGATAGGTAATGCCGGCGTCGATGTCGAAATTGCCGAGAAGCGACAGCACTTCGATCGAGGTCCGCGACAGTACCGAGAAGGTGACGCCGGGGTGTTTTTCGCGGAATGGCGTCGTCAGCCGCGCCACCATGGCGAGCGCGGTGGGAATGGCGGCGATGCGGATACGTCCCGACAAGCCGTGCCGCGCCGCCCGCATCTCCTCGCGCATGGTCCTGGTATCGCCGACGATGCGGCGTGCCCACACCAGCACCTGCTTGCCTTCCGGGGTCAGGCCCTGGAAACGCGAGCCGCGCAGGACCAGCATCACGCCCAGCTGACCTTCAAGTTGCTTGATGCCGGCCGACAAGGTTGGCTGGGTGACGCCGCACACTTCGGCAGCCCGGCCGAAATGTTCTTCCTTGGCAAGCGCGATGAAAAATTCCAGCTTGTCGATCATATCTGAAGCTAACCGCCCCCGCCGCACCGCGCCAGAGGGCTGCTGCCAACTGCGATGTGGATCGCCCAAGCCGATGCTTGATCGCAGGAACCTATCGGTCGACGAGATTGAGGATGTTGCCATCCGGATCCTTGAACCAGGCGACCTTCATGCCGTGGCCGACATGGATGTCTCCTTCCAAGGTCAGGCCGGGCATCTCGTAGTGCTCGAAGGCAACGCCCTTCGATTTCAGCCCGCCGACGACGGTGTCGATCTCATCGCCAACCGTCCACGTCACCGCCGTCGCCTTGTTGGTTCCGGCGAACTGAGAGCGATAGACGTTGATCGTGGTGTCGCCGCTTTTGTACACGATCAGTTCGCCACCCTCGTCATGCACCTGTTTCAGGCCGAGCGTCCCCTCATAGAAAGCCTTTGCCTTCGCCAGGTCTTTCACCGCGAGGTTGGCCGTTGCGTTGCTGTTTGCAAGCATGATCGCTTCTCCTTCGCTGCTTGTCGTCCCCGGCGTCTCCTTGGAAATAGGTCGATCCGGTCGCTTGACGAGCCCAGCTTTGCCGGCGGCCAGCCAATTGCGAGCGGTGCCTGCAATTGGCTGCATCCACATCTTTCAGCCGGCTTACTGTTCCCCATGGGCGCATGCGGCGCTATGTGGATGGAACTGGTGCGCCGGGAGGGACGAACATGCTGGGCTGGTTCCGCAAGCTGTTGCCGCGCGAAGATCGCTTCTTCGACCTGTTCGAGAGGCATTCCCGCACGGTGGTCGGCGGCGCGGAGGCCCTGCAGCAGCTCCTCCTGGGCAAGGACATCGAGCGTTGGTGCCAGAAGATCGTCGATCTCGAGGACGAGGCCGACCATATCACCGCCGAAGTCCTGCTTGCCGTGCGGCGCTCATTCATCACGCCTTTCGACCGCGGCGATATCAAGGATCTGATCCAGTCGATGGATGATGCCATCGACATGATGCACAAGACCGTCAAGACGGTGCGGCTGTTCGAGAAGAGGGAATTCGATCCGCTGATGCAGGAAATGGGCGCCGTTATTGTCGATGCCGCCAGGCTCGTCGCGGAGGCGATCCCGCTGCTGGCCAAGGTCGGCGCCAACAGCGTGCGCCTGAATGAACTCGCCGAGGAAGTCATGCGTGCCGAAGGCCGGGCCGACGATCTGCATGAGCAGGGCCTGAAGGATCTCTTCAGGCGGCACGGCCGCAGCGATGCGATGGCCTATCTGATCGGCTCGGAGATCTATGGCCAATTGGAAAAGGTGGTCGACCGCTTCGAGGACGTCGCCAACGAGATCAGTGGCATCGTCATCGAGAACGTCTAGGCGATGGAAGTCGCGATCGCCTTTCCCCTGCTGGTCGGCCTCGTCGCCGTCGCGCTGTTCTTCGATTTTCTCAACGGCCTGCACGACGCCGCCAACTCGATCGCCACCATTGTCTCGACCCGGGTGCTGAGGCCGCATTACGCGGTGTTCTGGGCGGCCTTTTTCAATTTCATCGCCTTCATGTTCTTTGGCCTCCATGTCGCCGAAACCGTGGGCAAGGGTATCATCGATGCAAGCATCGTCACGCCGGCGGTGATCTTCGCCGCCCTCGTTGGCGCCATCGTCTGGAACATCGTCACCTGGATCGCCGGCATCCCGTCGAGCAGTTCGCATGCGCTGATCGGCGGATTGGTCGGGGCAGGCGTCGCAAAGGCCGGCACGGGTGCCATCGTCTGGGCGGGGCTCGGCAAGACGGTCGCCGCCATCGTGCTGTCGCCGGCGACCGGCTTTGTCCTGGCGCTTCTCCTGATCCTGGTGGTTTCCTGGCTGTTCGTGCGCCAGACGCCATTCGCCGTCGACAGCACTTTCCGTGTCATGCAGTTCTTTTCCGCCTCCCTCTATTCGCTCGGTCATGGCGGCAACGATGCGCAAAAGACCATGGGCATCATCGCCGTGCTGCTCTATTCCCAAGGCATGCTCGGAACGGATTTCTACGTGCCGCTCTGGGTGGTCCTGACTTGCCAGTCGGCATTGGCGCTGGGCACGCTGCTCGGCGGTTGGCGCATCGTCCACACGATGGGCTCCAAGATCACCAGGCTCAACCCGATGCAGGGATTCTGCGCCGAGACCGGCGGCGCCATCACCCTCTTCGCCGCGACATGGCTCGGTGTTCCGGTTTCGACCACGCACACCATCACTGGCGCCATCATCGGCGTTGGCGCCGCGCGCCGTGTCTCGGCGGTGCGCTGGGGCATAGCCGGCAACATCGTCATCGCATGGGTCGTCACCTTGCCGGCGACGGCGGCGATTTCGGCCCTGACCTATCTGGCGGTTCGCCTGGCAGGCTGATGTCGCGGCCTGGCGCTTGGAGCCGCCGGCGATCTGCACTATGTGAACAGCCGAACGCCAGGGAAACAACAGCCATGTCCGTCACCAAGGAAACCGTCATCGAGCGCCTGAAAACGGTCAATGGCCCCGATTTCACCGGCAACATTGTCGACCTCGGCATGGTTTCCGAAATTTTCATCGCCGATTCGAAAGTGTTCTTCTCGATCACCGTTCCGGCCGCCAGGGCGCAGGAGATGGAGCCATTGCGCGCCGCGGCCGAGCGTGTCGTGAAGGCTATTCCCGGTGTCGCCGGCGCCGTCGTCGCCTTGACGGCGGAGAAGAAGGGCGGCGGCATGGAGGCGCCTGTCGCGGCGCGCCCGGCGCCGCGTCCCGCCCCGCCCGTTGCCGCGCCGCGCCCGGCGCCCCATGCGCCTGCCTCGCACAGCCAGGGCAAGCGCGGGGTGCCCGGCATAGAGGCGATCATCGCGGTTGCGTCCGGCAAGGGCGGCGTCGGCAAATCGACCACGGCCGTCAATCTGGCGCTCGGCCTCGCCGCCAACGGGCTGAAAGTGGGCGTGCTCGATGCCGACATCTATGGCCCATCCATGCCAAGGCTGCTCAACATTCACGGCCGGCCGCAGACCGTCGACGGCAAGATCCTGAAACCGATGCAGAATTACGGTCTCAAGGTGATGTCGATGGGCTTCCTCGTCGACGAGGAAACGCCGATGATCTGGCGCGGGCCGATGGTGATGTCGGCGCTGACGCAGATGCTGCGCGAAGTGGAATGGGGCCCACTCGACGTGCTCGTCGTCGATATGCCCCCTGGCACCGGTGACGCCCAGCTCACCATGGCCCAGCAGGTGCCGTTGGCCGGCGCGGTCATCGTCTCGACGCCGCAGGATCTGGCCCTGATCGATGCTCGCAAGGGCCTCAACATGTTCAGGAAGGTCGACGTGCCGCTGCTCGGCATCGTCGAGAACATGAGCTATTTCCTCGCCCCCGACACCGGCAAGCGCTACGACATCTTCGGCCATGGGGGCGCACGCCGCGAGGCCGAGCGCCTCGGCGTCACCTTCCTTGGCGAGGTGCCGCTGGAGATGGGCATCCGCGAAAGCTCGGATGAAGGCGCGCCGGTGGTGGCATCAAAGCCTGACAGTGCCGAAGCGAAGATCTATCGCGATATCGCTTCGAAGGTCTGGGCCAGGGTCAACGAAGAGCGCGGCGCGGCCGCGGACGCCGTGCCGAGCATCGTCTTCGAGTAATTTTCGTCCGGTGCTAACGCTGGATAGACCAGCCTAAGCAGCACTCACCTTCTCGCCGAAACTCGAAAAGAACTGTCCCGCCAATTTCTTCGAGGTCGATTCGATCAGCCGGCTGCCGAGCTGGGCGATCTTGCCGCCGACTTCGGCCTTGGCTGCGTATTTGAGCACCGTCGCGTCTGCCCCGTCCTCGGTCAGCGTCACGTCGGCGCCGCCCTTGGCGAAGCCGGCGATGCCGCCCTTGCCTTCGCCCTGGATCGTGTAGGCATGCGGGGGATTGAGATTTCTCAACGTCACTTCGCCGTTGAAGGTTGCCTTGATCGGGCCGATCTTCAGCACCACCGTCGCCGCCATCTCGGTCGGCGACTTCATTTCCAGGCTCTGGCAGCCGGGGATGCTTTCTCTCAGCACCGCCGGATCGTTCAGCGCTTCCCAAACTTTCTGGAGGGGTGCGGCAATGCGCTCCTCGCCCTCGATCACCAAAGCCATCAGAACCTCCCGGACGACCAATGTCGGATTGTTGGTAGCGTGCGGCCCGATTGATGTCTATCGCACCAAAGTCCGGATTCAGATCACGCGTGCCCCTTGCCTGCACCCGCGCGTTGTCATATCGATTTGTCATACAAATACGGAGATCATGATGGCTGGCGCCCTCGCAGGAAAGAAAAAGTTTCGCTCGCAGGAGTGGTTCGACAACCCCGACAATCCGGGCATGACGGCACTCTATCTGGAGCGTTACCTGAATTACGGGCTGACGCGCGCCGAACTGATGTCGGGCAAGCCGCTGATCGGCATCGCCCAGACCGGTTCCGACCTGTCGCCTTGCAATCGCCACCATATCGAGCTCGCCAAACGCGTGCGCGAAGGCATCGTCTCGATGGGCGGCATTCCTTTCGAGTTCCCGTGCCACCCGATCCAGGAGACCGGCAAGCGCCCGACCGCAGCTCTCGACCGCAACCTTGCCTATCTGAGCCTGGTAGAAGTGCTCTATGGTTATCCGCTTGACGGCGTCGTGCTCACTATCGGCTGCGACAAGACGACGCCGGCGCTGTTGATGGCAGCGGCGACCGTCAACATTCCGGCGATCGCGCTGTCGGTCGGCCCCATGCTCAATGGCTGGCACAAGGGCAAGCGCACGGGTTCGGGCACCATCGTCTGGGAATCGCGCCAGCGCCTGTCGGCCGGCGAGATCAACTATGACGAGTTCATGGACATCGTCGCCTCCTCGGCGCCGTCCACCGGTTATTGCAACACCATGGGCACCGCCACCACCATGAACTCGCTGGCCGAGGCGCTCGGCATGCAGCTGCCGGGCTCGGCGGCGATTCCGGCTCCTTATCGCGAGCGCGGCCAGATCGCCTACGAGACGGGAAAACGCATCGTCGACATGGTGCACGAGGATTTGAAGCCGTCCGACATCATGACGCGCAAGGCCTTCGAGAACGCCATCGTCGTCAATTCGGCGATCGGCGGCTCCACCAACGCGCCGATCCATCTGAACGCCATCGCCCGCCATCTCGGCGTGCCGCTCGACAATGACGACTGGCAGAAGATCGGCCTCGACGTGCCGCTCATCGTCAATCTCCAGCCGACGGGCGAATATCTGGGCGAGGACTACCATCACGCGGGCGGCGTGCCGGCCGTGGTGGCGGAGCTCATGAAAGCCGGGCTGCTGCCGCATCCGGATGCTCTGACCGCCAACGGAAAGACAATGGGCGACAATTGCCGCGATGCCGTCAACGAGAACCGCGAAGTCATCCGCACCGTCGCCGAGCCGCTGAAGGCCAATGCCGGCTTCATCAACCTCAAGGGCAATCTGTTCGATTCGGCGATCATGAAGACCAGCGGCATCTCGCCCGAATTCCGCGAGCGCTATCTCTCCAACCCGAAGGACCCCGAGGCCTTCGAGGGCAACGCCATGGTCTTCGACGGACCTGAGGATTACCACGCCCGCATCGACGATCCGGCGCAAGGGATCGACGAGCATACCATCCTGTTCATGCGCGGCGCCGGTCCCGTCGGCTATCCCGGCGGCGCCGAGGTCGTCAACATGCAGCCGCCGGCCTATCTCATCAAGAAGGGCATCCACGCGCTGGCCTGCATCGGCGACGGCCGCCAGTCCGGCACGTCGGGTTCGCCCTCCATCCTCAACGCCTCGCCGGAAGCCGCCATCGGCGGCGGGCTTGCATTGCTCAAGACGGGCGACCGCGTTCGCATCGACCTGAAAAAGGGCACGGCCAACATTCTCGTCACCGATGACGAGATCTCCCGCCGCCGCGCCGAGCTGCAGAACAATGGCGGCTACCACTATCCCGAGCACCAGACGCCGTGGCAGGAAATCCAGCGCGGTATGGTCGACCAGTTCTCGGGCGGCATGGTGCTGAAACCGGCGGTGAAATACCAGGACGTCGCTCATACGAAGGGCATGCCCCGAGACAATCACTGACAGCTCCGAAATCTCATCTTCGATCGGTGGCTAGGTCTCCCGGACCTGGCCGTCGCGCATTCAGTTAAGCGGATTTATCGCCAGCTTGCCCGAGCATCCGGCCTGCATGCAGATTCTGAAACCGGTTACGGTTTCGCGATCTATGCTCTAGCTTCGCACTGCGATGGCTGGAATGCGAACCGACGATGATGATGAGTGCGGGGCCGATACCTGGCCAGTTCACCCGCTGGCGGAGATATTTTCCGTCTTCCTGAAGCTCGGGCTCACTTCTTTCGGCGGCCCGATCGCCCACATTGGCTATTTTCGCGTAGAGCTCGTCCAGCGACGCCAATGGCTCGACGAGGCCGGCTATGCCGATCTTGTCGCGCTGTGCCAATTCCTGCCCGGTCCGGCCTCCAGCCAGGTCGGTTTTTCCCTCGGCGTTCTGCGCGGCAGGGGGCTGCTGGGCGGCCTTGCCGCATGGACCGGATTTACCGTGCCGTCAGTGCTGCTTTTGCTTACCTTCGCGGCCGGCGCCGCGTCGCTGGGTGGCCCGACCGCCCAAGGGGTCATCCACGGCCTGAAGCTCGTTGCCGTGGCCGTGGTGGCGCAGGCGCTTTGGGGAATGGGCAGAAACCTGACGCCCGATATTCAGCGAATCTGCATCGCGCTCGGCGCTCTGGCGCTCGTCACCCTTGCAGGCAGTGCCTTTGGCCAAATCGCCGCCATCGCTGGTGGAGCAGCCGCCGGTTTGCTGGTCTGCCGGGCCGGATCGCTGCCGGTTGGCGGACAACTGGCTTATCCGGTCGGCAGGCCTTCGGCGTTTGCCGCCCTGTTTCTTTTCGCGGCACTGTTTGTGCTGCCATCGATCATGGCAGCTTCGACCGGCAGCCAGGCATTGAAGCTGTTCGACGCGTTCTATCGCTCGGGCGCATTGGTCTTCGGCGGGGGCCACGTCGTGCTGCCGCTGCTGCAAAACCAGGTCGTAACCACAGGCTGGGTGCCAGCAGAAACGTTCCTGGCGGGCTATGGCGCCGCCCAGGCCGTGCCCGGGCCATTGTTTACCTTTGCGGCCTATCTCGGTGCCATCAGCGGGCCGCCGCCGAATGGACTCGTCGGTGCCGCCATAGCGCTCGCCGCCGTGTTTCTGCCGGGGCTTCTCCTGGTCTACGGCACGCTGCCTTTCTGGGACGGTCTGCGCAGGCTGCCACGGGCTCAAGCCGCCATGCGTGGTGCCAACGCCGCCGTCGTTGGCATATTGGCGGCCGCTTTCTACAATCCGGTCTGGCTGGGCGCGGTGCACGCGCCTTTCGATTTCGCATTTGCATTCGCTGGATTCTTGTTGCTCGTCGTTATGAAGACGCCACCCTGGGTCGTTGTGCTTTTGCTTGCGGCCGCCGGTGCGGGTGCACACATGGTGGGCTGACGAGAACAGGACGAACCATCATGGCGCAACGGCGCTCCTCCCTCGGCTTCCTCGGCATGTTCGGCCGTTCGAGCGACCTCAGGCAGATCGATGCCGCATTGCGCGGCGCCGATCTCCATCCCGCCCTTGTGCCGGAGGGTGTAAAGCTTACCATCGTCAACCTGATGAAGGATCACTGGCCCGACGAGCCGCCCTCACAGGCCTATCCATCCGTCGCACAATTGTGCAGCTATTGCATCGCGGGTCGCGAAACCTTCGAGCAAGCCAATGGCCAGGAGCGGATGCTGGAGGCTGAGCGCATCGAGGCAGCACTTGAATCCGGCGACAGTTTCGACGCGCGGGTCGTGCTCATGACGCTGCATGCCAAGCTGATCGACGCCGAGGTCGTCGACCGATACGGGCTCAGCGCAGAATAACGCGAAGGGCGGGAGCCGGGCCGCTGGCCCGGCTGATCTCCTCGAGATACCAGCCGATATAGCGCAGTTCGTTGTATTCCATCGGCGCGATCGACCGGCGGCCCTGATCGGCCGCCGGTCGTTTTTTCGTTTCGCGGCCCGCCATGGACCGAGGACATTGCGTCCTTGACAAGCCTGCCCAACAAATCCACCATCGCTGCAAGGGGTTCATCGCGACGACCCCGTGAGGCGTCAGCCCAACGTTCGCGTCCAGGCTTCTCTTTCAGGAGGTGGACGCCATGCCGTCAACAACCGCTGTCACCGTGCCGCAACTGATCCGTATGGTCGGTTTGCCGGGCGCGCCTGCAATCCTCGATATCCGTACCGATGACGACTATAACGCCGATCCACGTTTGCTGCCGGCGTCGTACCGGCGCGATTTCAAAACCGTCCAGACTTGGGCAGCCGACTTCGCCGGTAGCCGCGTGGCGGTCGTCTGCCAGCAGGGAAAAAAGCTCTCGCAAGGCGTCGCCGCATGGTTGCGCCATGAAGGGATCGCCGCCGAATCGCTCGAAGGCGGCTTCGAAGCCTGGCGGGACGCCCACGGCCTTCTGGTCCGTGCCGACAGGATGCCGCCTCGTGACGACAGGGGCCGCACCGTCTGGGTGACGCGGGCCCGGCCCAAAGTCGATCGCATCGCCTGCCCCTGGCTGATCCGCCGTTTCGTCGATCCTCAAGCGGTCTTCCTGTTCGTCGACGCGGCGGAAGTGCCCGATGTCGCCGATCGTTTTCAGGCCGTTCCTTTCGACATCGACAATGCGTTCTGGAGCCATCGCGGCGAGCGCTGCACCTTCGACACGATGCTCGAGGAGTTCGGGCTCGAATCCGAAGCGCTCGACCGCCTCGCCGTGATCGTGCGCGCAGCCGACACGGCGAGCCTCGACCTGGTTCCGCAGGCGGCGGGATTTCTCGCCGCCTCGCTTGGTTTGTCGCGCATGTTTCGCGATGACCTGCAACAATTGGATGCCGGCATGCTGCTTTACGACGCGTTCTTCCGCTGGTGCCGCGACGCCACCGGCGAGACGCACAATTGGCCGGCGGGAGCGAAGGCGTCATGAACTCCCTCCTTTCCGAAGAAAGTGCCGACCTCATCGAGGCGCCCGCGGTCCCGAGCTTCCGCGAGGCCACAAAGCTCTGGGCGAAGATCGGGTTGCTCAGTTTCGGCGGACCGGCCGGGCAGATCGCGCTCATGCACAGGGAATTGGTCGAGGAAAAGCGCTGGATCGGCGAGCAGCGTTTCCTGCATGCGCTGAACTACTGCATGCTGCTGCCCGGTCCCGAGGCCCAGCAACTCGCCATCTATATCGGCTGGCTGCTGCACAAGACGATCGGTGGTCTTGTCGCCGGCGTCCTCTTCGTCGTGCCCGGCGCGCTCGTTATGCTCGCCTTGAGCATTCTCTATGCGCTCTATGGTGATGCGCCGTTGGTCGAGTCGCTGTTTTTCGGCGTGAAGGCGGCGGTGCTGGCGATCGTGATCGAGGCCGTGATCCGCATCGGCCGGCGGGCCTTGAAGAACCGGGTGATGGTGGCGATCGCGCTTTGCGCCTTTATCGGCATCTATGTGCTCAACGTCCCGTTCCCGCTCCTCATCCTTTTTGCAGGACTGGTGGGATGGGCCGGAAACAGCATTGCGCCGGCCCTGTTTTCTGGCACCGCGCACAGCAAGGACGACGCTCCCGACGTCAGGGGCGCGGTCGATCTGATGTTCGAGCGCGGCGAACTTGCCCATACCAGGCCGACGCGATGGCACGCACCGCGGACCATCGCGATCTGGCTGCCGATCTGGCTTGGGCCGGTTCTGCTGATCTGGGCGTTCACATCGGCAAACAGCGTCTGGACGCAGATCGGCGGCTTCTTCAGCCTTATGGCGGTCGTCACCTTCGGCGGCGCCTATGCCGTTCTGGCCTATGTCGCGCAAGCGGCCGTAGGCTCTCTCGGCTGGCTTGCGCCAGGAGAAATGGTCGATGGCCTGGGCCTTGCCGAAACCACGCCCGGACCGCTCATCCTGGTCCTGCAGTTCGTCGGCTTCCTTGCCGCGTTCCGCCATTCCGGATCGTCATATCCGTTGTTTGCCGGATCGCTCGGAGCGTTGCTTACGCTGTGGGTTACCTTCACGCCGTGCTTCTTCTGGATCTTCCTCGGTGCGCCCTACATCGAAGCGCTGCGCGGCCACAAGGCATTGTCGGCGGCATTGGGCGCAATCACCGCGGCGGTCGTCGGCGTCATCATGAATCTGGCCCTGTGGTTCGCATTGCACGTCATCTTCCGCGACGTGCGTGCGACGGGGCTCGGAACGGAGGTGCCGGTGCTGTCCTCGATCGACTGGCGTGCCGCGCTGCTGTCCTGCGCTGCCATGATCGCCATCCTCAAACTGAAAATCGGCATGCTGCCGACGCTTGCCGGATCGGCCCTGGCGGGTGTTCTGCTTTTGGCGGCAACCGGCTAAATATCTGCCTCTCTTTGTATTCCGCTGGCGAACCACCTAATTGGTTGAAAACGGGATCGGAATATCATGGCCGCACGGCGCTCTTCCCTCGGCTTCCTCGGACTGTTCGGCCGCTCGGGCGATTTGAGGCAGCTCGACAGCGCCTTGCGCGGCGCGGACTTGCATCCCGCCCTGGTGCCGGAGGGCGTAAAGCTCACCCTCGTCAATCTGATGAAGGATCACTGGCCCGACGAGCCGCCGCCGCAGGCCTATGCGCAAGTGGCGTGTTTGTTCAGCTATTGTATTGCTGGGCCTGAGGCATTCGAGCGCTCTCATGGCGCGCAGCCGCGGCAGGACGTGGAGCGTCGGATAGAGGCCGCGGTCGATGCCGGAGACAGTTTCGACGCCCAGATCGTGCTGATGGCGCTACACGCCAAGCTGGTCAATACCGAGGTCGTCGAACATTATGGGCTGAGCGCGGACTAACCTGTTCACCGGGGGGGCGTTCTCAGCCGCCCATGCCGTTGCGCGGCAGCTTGATCATGTCGCCGAAGCGGGCGCGCAGCCTGTCATCAAGCGGCTTCGGCACATGGCGCGGGAAGCGTTCGGCGAGGATGCGTTTCTTCTCCGCGATCGCCCGCTGTAATATGTCGGGCCGGCCCTTCTCGTTCCATTCCTTCGGCGAAAACCGGTCGCCGACGGCGGGGTAGAAATACTCGGTCTGCATCAGCTTCAGCGTCTGCTCGTTCCCGAGATAGTGGCCCGGACCTTTCAGGCAAACATCGGCGATGGTGTCGATCGACAGCGCGTCGTCCGTCACCTCGATGCCGCGTACGCAGCGCAGGCAATGGCCCAGCATGTCGTTGTCGATGATCAGGCTTTCCAGGCAGAAGCCGAGCAGGGAAGCGTGCATGCCGGCCGATTCGTAGACCAGGTTGAGGCCGGATAGGCCGGCCATCACATTGGTAATGCCTTTTTCATAGCCGGACTGGATGTCAGGCAGTTTCGAATCCGTCATGCCGGCGGCCGAACCGCCCGGCAGGTCGTAGAACTGCGCCATCTGCGCGCAGGCCGCGGTCAGCACCGCCTGTTCGGCCGAGCCGCCGGACATGGCGCCGGTGCGCAGGTCCGACACGAACGGCCAGGTACCGAAGATCGCCGGATGCCCCGGCTTGATGGTGTTGACATAGACAAGGCCGGCCAGCACTTCGGCCACGGCTTGCACCACCGCACCCGCGATCGCCGCCGGAGCGGTGGCGCCGGCCTGTCCGGCCGAAAGCAGCAGGATCGGGATGCCGCCTTCGACGCAAGCCTCGAGCACGCCGCAGGCGTCCTCGGCGAATTTCATCGGCGGCACGACGAAACAGTTGGAGTTCGACACGAACGGCCGGGCCCGGAAATTCTCCTCGCCGCCGGCGATCGCGTAGAGCATTTCGAGCGCCGGTTGCACGTTCTCGCGCACCGTGAAGGACGTGCCGACATGCTTGGACGTGCCCATCACGCAGGCGTAAAGCGTGTTGAAGTCCATTTCGAGCGGATCGGGAATGTCGCGCGGCACCATGGGCCGCTGGAAGAAATGGATGTTATCGAGCCCATCGACGATGCGCGCGGCGTCATAGATGTCCTGCAGCAAGGATTCGCGGTACTCGCGCTTCTCGACGTCGACAAGGTGCACGGCAGCACCCGCCGTGCCGTAATGCACGCGCTTGCCCTGGATCACCATGTCGTGCTTCGGGTCCTGGCCGTGCAGCGTGAAATGCCGCGCCGCTCGCTTGATCGTGTCGAGCACCAGTGCCCGCGGGAAACGGATACGGCCGTCATCGCCATAGTTGGCGCCGGCCTTGGTCAGCGCCTCGATACAGGAAGGGATTGCGTTGGCGAAGCCGACCGTCTCCAGCAGGGTCAGCACCGCTTCGTGAATGCGCTCGCAATCATTGCCGCTGAGCGGTCCGTAGCTGCCCCCCTCGAGGCCGGCGCGAACCGGCCTGATGTCGTCGGCGAGCGGCGCCGCACGCATGGCGCGACGCGCTTCGCGTCCGCCGGAGCGGCGCGAACGCTGGTCGGCCGCGTCCTGCTTTTCGACAGCCACTGACATGGAAGCACTCCACCTTTTCTCGGAAGCAGGGCGGCGGTTGGTCCACCATCGGCTGCTTCGTCCCCTTTAGGCCTCGACTATGCCGCCGGCATTGGCACAGCCTATGAGCCAGCCGGTCCGGTTGCATATGCCAGCGCTAAAGAAGCAGGAGCCGCTGCTGCGCGGCTCCTGGGAGGTGGTCAGGCCGAGGTGATCAGGCCGCCGCCGGCCTGCGGCCTGCGGCGGTTGCAAGTTCACGGATGCCGGGCTCGATGTGCTGCAGCGCGATCGAGGAGATGCCCAAGCGCATGAAACGCGAAGGCTTTTCGGTGCGGTCGAAGAAGCGGTCGCCCGGTTCGATGATGACGCTGCGCGAGGCGGCGGCCTCGGCCAGTCCGCGCGAATCGGTGCCGCGCGGCCCCTCCAGCCACAGCGACGTGCCGCCGGCCGAGTCGGTCGACCGCCACTCGGGCAGGAAGGCGGAAATCGCATGGACCAGCCGCTTGCGCCGCTCGTCGAAGGCGCTCGACAGCCGCCGCACCAGCGCCTCGTGGTGGCCGAGCGACAGGAACAGCGCGACCGCGCGCTGGTTGTTGGCCGGCGGATGGCGCAGCATGAAGCGGCGCAGCGCCCTGAGTTCGGCGATTAGTCCAGCCGAGGCGACGATGTAGCCAAGCCGCAGGCCTGGAGCCAGCGTCTTCGACATCGAGCCGACATAGATCACGCGGCCCGAGCGGTCGAGGCTCTTCAAGGCCTGCTGCGGCGCCTCGTCGAGAAGCTGGCTGTCATAGCCGTCCTCGATGATGATCTGGTTATAGCGGTTGGCGCGCGCGAGAAGGTCCTGCCGGCGTTCCGCCGACAGCGGCACCATGGTCGGGCAATGATGGCTGGGCGTGACGAAGACAAAGCCGGAATCGTTCGGAATGGAAGAGGTTACGATGCCGGACTGGTCGACCGGCACCGGCTGGATGTCGGCGCCGGCGAGCCGGAAGATCGAGCGTGCGTCGGGGTAGCCCGGATCTTCCATCGCCACCTTCGAGCCCTTGGTCATCAGAAGCGTCGCCAGCATGTAGAGCGCGTTCTGGGCGCCCAGCGTGACGATGATCTCGTCGGGGTTGGCGAAGATGCCGCGCCTGGGCAGCAGCCGCGCCTGGATCTGCTCGATCAGCAGCGGATCGTCGCGATCGACCATGTCGGAGGCCCAGTTGCGGATTTCCAGCACGGCAAGCGCCATGCGGTTGCACTCGCGCCACTCGGCGGTCGGGAACAGCGCCGGATCGAACTGGCCATAGACGAAGGGGTAGGACGACTTGATCCAGTTCTCATGCTTGGCCGGCGGCGGCATGTCGCTGGCCGCGATCTGCCGGCGTGCCTTCCAGTCGATCTCGTTGGCCTGGTCGGGCGCCTTCTGATGCGGCTTGGCGGGTGTGGCCAAAACGTCGGGATTAACGAAATGGCCGCGCCGCTCGCGCGCCACCAGGAAACCCTGGTCGACCAGTTGCTGGAAGGCCAGCACCACGGTTCCGCGCGCCACGCCGAGTTTTTCGGCCAATATCCGGCATGACGGGAGCGGCATCGAAGCGGCGATCTGGCGGTCGAGAATGGCGGCCACGATTGCCTGGCGGATCTGTGCCTGCAAGGTCTGGCCGGATTCGGCCGAAATCCGGAACAGGCCGGACCATATGGCCGTGTCGTTGCGCTGTGGCATGGGAAATGTTCCTCGATGGCCAGCCTTTTTCGTTTGGCTGGACCAGTCGAATGTAACGGTGGCACAAGGGGTTGCGCCAATCAATTTTTCTGATCTTTGGGATTTATGCCAGTGATCTTTCGTCCTTCGCATCCCATGTAACCCAGTACGTCATCGCCGCGTGACGCAGTGCGTCATCGCCGCGTATTGACCGGACGGAATTCGGCTCAATAGTTTGGCGCGACGACACGCGCCGGAAACATCCGGTCTGCTAAGATAATCCAAAAGTCCCAGGAGCCCGCCGGTGGATCAGTCAGCCTTCCAAAAACAGCTTGCCGCCTTGCGCGACCATCGCGCCGCGGCAGCCGGCGATATGCGCCAGGCCTTCGCCGCCGATCCGCAGCGGTTCAAGACGTTCTCCGCCAGCGACGGCGACCTGTTGCTCGACTGGTCGAAATGCGCCGTCGATGCGCGCACGATGGACCTGCTGGAGAAGCTGGCTGACGCCGCCGATCTCGAAGGCCGCCGCGCCGCCATGTTCGCCGGCAAGAAGATCAACGTCACCGAGGACCGTGCTGTTCTGCACACCGCGCTGCGCAACCTGACCGGCAAGGGCATCGTGCTCGACGGACAGGATGTGAAGGCGGAGGTCATCGCCGTATTGGACGCGATGGGCGCCTTCGCCGACGCGGTGCGTTCCGGCAAGGCGACAGGCGCCACCGGCAAGAAGATCACCGATATCGTCAATATCGGCATCGGCGGCTCCGATCTCGGCCCGGCCATGGCGACGTTGGCGCTGGCGCCCTATCATGACGGGCCGCGCGCGCACTATGTCTCCAACATCGACGGCGCCCATATCCACGACACGCTGATGGGCCTTTCCGCAGAGACCACGCTTTTTATCGTCGCCTCCAAGACCTTCACCACGGTCGAAACGATGACCAATGCGCAGACGGCGCGCGACTGGGTCCAGAAGGCGCTCGGCAAGGAAGCGGTAGGCAAGCATTTCGCCGCCGTCTCGACGGCACTCGACCTGGTGGCGAAGTTCGGCATCGAGCCGGACCGCGTCTTCGGCTTCTGGGATTGGGTCGGCGGCCGTTATTCGGTGTGGGGCGCGATCGGCCTGCCTGTGATGATCGCCATTGGTCCACGCAATTTCCGCGCCTTTCTCGATGGCGCGCACGAAATGGACGAACACTTCCGCGCCGCGCCGCTCGCCAAAAACCTGCCGGTGCTGCTTGGCCTTGTCGGCTGGTGGCATCGGGTCGTTTGCAAATACCCGGCCCGCGCGGTCATCCCCTACGACCAGCGCCTGTCCAGGCTGCCGGCCTATCTCCAGCAGCTCGACATGGAATCGAACGGCAAGAGCGTCACCCTGGACGGCGGCGCCGTGGCGACGCCGACCGGGCCGCTGGTCTGGGGCGAGCCCGGCACCAACGGCCAGCATGCGTTCTTCCAGCTCCTGCACCAGGGAACCGATTTCATTCCGGTCGAATTCCTCGCCGCGGCGAACGGCCACGAGCCGGAGCTGAAGCACCATCAAGACCTGCTGCTCGCCAACTGCCTGGCGCAGTCGGAAGCCTTCATGAGGGGCCGCACGCTGGAGGAAGCGCGCGCGCAGATGCTGGCCAAGGGCATGAAGCCGGCCGATGTCGATCGCATTGCTCCGCACCGCGTCTTCTCCGGCAACCGGCCCTCGGTCACCATTCTTTATCGCAAGCTTGACCCGCGCACGCTCGGCCGCCTGATCGCTCTCTACGAACACCGCGTCTTCGTCGAGGGAACGCTGTTCGACATCAACTCCTTCGACCAGTGGGGCGTCGAGCTCGGCAAGGAACTGGCCACCGGCCTTCTGCCAGTCGTGGAAGGCAAGGAAAGTGCCGCAAAGCGGGATGCCTCGACCGCCGGCCTGGTGGAACACATCCACCAATTGCGTGGTTCGGAGTGACTGAATTGGCAGACATCAAGGGAATATTGTTCGACAAGGACGGAACGCTTGTCGACTTCAATGCAACCTGGCTAGGGGTTGCCGACTTCATGGCCATGGACGCCTCCGAAGGCGATCGCTGGAAGGCCGACAGGCTGCTTGCGGCCGCAGGCTTCGATTTTGCCAACAGGCGCTTCAAACCCGACTCCATCTTTGCCTCCGGCACCAATCTGGACGTCGTCGAACTGTGGTTTCCGCGCCTGTCCGACGAAGACCAGATGCTGGCCGTCGCCCGCTTCAACCAGATCACCTCGGTGCAGGGTTCGGCAATGGCGGTGGCGCTGCCGGGAATCGTCGAAACGCTCGGCACCTTGCACGCAAGGTCCTATCGGCTCGGCGTCGCCACCAACGATTCAACCAGCGGCGCGGAAAAGACCCTGGTGACGCTCGGCGTCGCGCAGTTGTTCGACGCCGCCTATGGCTATGACGCGGTGGCCAATCCCAAACCGGCGCCGGATACGATCCAGGCCTTCTGCGATCTCACCGGCCTGAAGCCGGCGCAGATCGCGATGGTCGGCGACAACCGCCACGATCTCGAAATGGCGCGTGCCGGCGGCTGCGGCCTGGCGGTCGGCGTTCTCTCAGGGACCGGCACACGTGAATCTCTGGCCGCAATTGCCGACGTCATCCTGGATTCGGTGGCTGATTTGCCGGATTTTTTGGCGGCACGGGTGAAGGAAACGGTGTAGGAGGGGGTGGCGGAAGGGTGGTTTGCCATGGATTGCGGAGTTGAGGCCCACAACTCATCAAGAGGCCTTAAGCCGTGAAGCCGTTGCGATCAGAGGCGCAATTTAATTTCTCATTGGTTTCTAGCCAGTAGGCTGTCTTCCCGAGGTTTGCAGAAGCGAAGTGGCCGACGGCCTGTGCGACTTTGCAAATGTCATCACGTGAATTGGCCTATATCATGTGTTATGAGAGCTGGAGAGTGTAGTTGGCAATCGTTGCGGGCAAACGCGAGCGCGATCTGCAGGAGCGTCGTCAGCTCGGGGCTTATTATACCCCCGAACGTCTGAGCGATATGCTCGCCTTCTGGGCGATCAGATCGCGCGCTGATCTAGTCCTCGAGCCGAGTTTCGGAGGATGCGGCTTCCTTCAGTCGGCGGTAAAAGCGCTAAAGAATTCCGGATCCAAGGATCCGAAGAACTCAATTTATGGATGCGATATCGACACGGTAGCCTTCGACTACCTTTGTGAGGTGTTGGGCGGACCGGCCGACCTCGTCAGGTTTGTCCAAGGTGACTTCTTGACGGTCGAAAGGCCGGAAGGTTGGCCGGAGTCCTTCGATGTGGTCATGGGGAATCCCCCTTACATCCCGTATCAGAAAATCGAAGCCTCGCGGCGCGAAGAGCTCAACCGCCGGATCGGCGCGGCGGGAAAGCTGGGCGGCCGGGCAGGGCTTTGGGCATACTTCGTTGCTCACTCTATCGCCCGCCTCAAGTCTGGCGGCCGTATGGCTTGGGTGCTTCCGGGAGCTTTCGTTCACGCGGAGTACGCGTCAGCGCTCCGCGACTATCTGACCCGTCATTTCACCCGGGCAGCGGCGTTCGTCGTACATGACCGCCTTTTCCTTGCCGAGGGCACCGACGAGGAAACGATCATCCTTCTAGCCGACGGACACTCGCCGGACGCGACCGTTTCCGGCAGCCTGCAGTTCGGTCAGGCGAATGCGCTTGAAGAACTCGCGTCGATGATCACCGACTGGGATGGTAGTAGGTGGAGCGGCAAGACCGGGTCGGTCCGCTCGGCCGAAATCGGCCTAGCGGCCGATGACGCGGAACTTGTATCGCGGCTGATCTCCTCTGACGCCTGTCGCTCCTTCGGCGAGTTCGCACGACTGAGGATCGGCATCGTGACTGGTGCGAACGATTTTTTCCTGCGTTCGAACGACACGTTGCAACTTTCGGGACTCCTGGCAGAGGACTGCGAACCGATCGTGTCGAAGTTCCGCTTCCTCAATGGTCTCGGGTTCAATCAAAAGGACTTTGCCGGTGCGGTCGCTCGAGGTGCAAAAGGCTACCTCGTGAACGGTATCCGGCGCGACACGAACGAGCGTATCGACACCTATCTAAAGACTTTCCCCGAGACTCGGATTGAGGCGACTTCGACATTCAAGAAGCGATCGCGATGGGATCATCCCAGCGATGCCAACCCCCCCGACGCGTTCTTCCCGGTAATGAACCATCTTGGTCCGCGCATCGTCCTGAACGAACTGGGCTGCAACTGCACGAACACGCTTCATCGCGTTTACTTCCACAAGGAACGTGATTTCTCGTGGAAGATTGTCTTGATCAGCATCCTGACGAGTTTCGCCCAGGTATCGGCGGAAATGGTCGGACGCAGGTACGGTTCAGGAGTGCTCAAGCACGAACCTCGCGAAGCCGAAACTATCAAGTTGCTGATGCCTCGGGTGGCCGACGTTGAAGTTCAGTCCGCGTACTCGACGATTGACGCGCTGCTGCGCGCCGGGGAACATGACAAGGTCATCGAAGCCGCAGATGATTTCATCTACTCCCGGCTCGATGATTGTCATCCGGCGGAGGAAGTGGGCGCGCGGATGCGGTCAATCCTATCAGGTGTCCGGCGGATTAGGCATCCAAAGACGAGGGCGCTACCGCCAGTGGAGCGCCCACATACACCCTAGAGCGGTACTGTCGTTTCTTCCAAGGCTGTGCGTCAATTTCTCGATGTACTGAGTGTAGCATAGACGCTCGAACACCTTGATCGACTTGCACCAGGTTTGGTCCTGGATCAACTGCGCCCATTTCTCGGGAAAGAAATTCGCTGCGACCACCTCGCAGAGCAGAGCAACATCCATTGGCGGGTGGCACCACCGAGGCTCCTTCAGCTTCTCGTCGAGTTCCCTGAAACCGTGCTGATGCCCACCGTACTGAAGGTGGAATAGCGGGCCAGACTGTATTTGCCCGTTTTTCTCGTCTTCGTTCGCAAGATCGACATGCCATCGGGCGACTGGTTGTTTTTTGTCGTCTCCGATTTCGATGGCGATGTCGAGCGCGGAGAATGGATGATCGACATCCTTTCTTTGATCGACCTGTATGCCTTCGCAGGTGATCGTGGGGACGATGATGTTCCCTTTCGAGTCCAGCGCCTCTTCAAAAATGATCGGCTCCGACCGGTCCACTTCGACCAGCCATCGAAGAGAGTCTTTTCCGCCTTTCAGTTTCTGGGAGACGCGGCTGATCGAGCTAAATCCTTCGTTCTGGATGATTCCGAACTCGAGCAGCTTATAGCCGATCGTCGCGAGGCTGCTTCCCGCTTGAACAGACGTGACTTCCGTCAAGCTACGACCTCGTCAGTTTTCCGGTCCATCCGAAGCACGTCTTTGACGAGCTCTTTTTCACTATCCGCTATGACAAGCGGGGGCGAAACCTTGAGGTATCTGTCAGTCTGCACGCAGTCCCAGCAGATGCGGGGGACTGTCGAATATCTCGGCACCGTTGAGTCGAACAGCGATACCGAATGTCGTATTTCCGCCGGGAGCCTGCAGCATGCACAGGAAAATGAGATGAGTTCGTCATCCCGGCCGTTCCACGGGGATTTTGCCGCCGAGAACTCATTACCGAGTACTTCAGACAGTTTTTTCGCGCGGGCGTCGGCAGGAATACGGATCGGGCGGCCGCCGAAAATTTTCTCCGCCCACCGATCGAAGCGATAGAGCCACCAGCGAGGCCAGCCTTCGGAAAGAAGACCCTTGTAGCGAGCACCGGAGTCGTCAAGGGCATCCAATGCAAGTTGTACCGAGTCAGTGGAAACACCAAGCCTCGCGGCAACGTCATCCATCGAGAGGAGAGGGCCAACCCGCTTGATCAACTGCCGATAGAACGACTTCACGACCAGATGAGGAGCCTTCGATGTCTCGACCAACTCTCTGAATTCTTGGAAATTGATCTGGTCGGCGTCGTCGACATCGATTCCCGTAAGGTCGACGACCTCGTACTTACCCTCAAGGTTGCGGAGGCGAGCATACGCCGCGCAGAGGTCGATGCTCTCGGCTTGGACCCGTTCGGACTCGGTCAGGATCTCGGCCTTGGTATAGACACGGTCGAAAAGATCGTGGGCGGTCCGGTCCGGTCGGTAAAGCTTCTGCAGCTTTTCTTCGGACGATACCAGGATAAGTGGGAAATCTCGCTCCGGGTGGTCTATGGCAACATCGCGGAGGTGCTGGGCGAGCGCGCTGCCCTTGTATGTCTGGTCAGGTTTGATCTTCGTCAGCTTCTCATCGAGGCGGTAGTCCAGGGCCACGATGTCCGGCTTCTTTTCGAGCAACTCCTTCGCAAGTACGATTAGCTCGGACACTTCGACATGCTCGACCTTCAGTATACCGTCACGGCTCAGCAACTCAGCGTAGACCTTGTCCTGATCGTCGACGAAATATCCGTTGAACATTCTACGAATCCTTGCCCGTGTCGGAGTTCACCCGGAATTCAAGTCGGGCCGAGTACCCGTCACTCGGAGTCGCAACTTCTGTCCAGCCGCCATAGCTTTCCGAGATGTCCGAAACGATCTTCAGCCCGAGACCTGTTCCCGGTCCCATGATGCTGTCATCGTCGCTTCCAACGGTGGTCGTGAAGAACGCATTGAATATCCGAGTTCTGATTTCTTGGGGAATGCCAGCCCCATTGTCCTCGAAGCCTATTACCACGTGCCGACCCTCGGCCCTGGCGTCGATCTTGACCTTGCGGTTGGCCACCCTCGCGCGCTTCATCGATTTCACCGAGTTGGTCAGGAAGTTCAGCAGCACCGCGTCGAGTTCGCTTGTGTGCATGGGCATCGTACGCAGATACGGAGGGTATACGTCCACGGTGAACTCGACCTGTTGCTTCGACATGTACTCGGCGAACTGATCGGTGAAACGCTCAACAGACCCCAGGATCGACTGCGTGTGCAGTTCGCGGCTCTCAGTGCTCGAGGTTAGGCCAGAGATGTAGGCTCCGATGTCGAACAGACGGTTGATCGACTGCTCGAGATCCGCATTCAGCCGCGAGAGGGACGCCCTGAATTCGTCCGGAAGGGACTGGATGCGTTTGCCGAGGACCATGAGGTAGGCCGCCGCCGCTTCCCTGGCTCCCGTGACCTCATGACCGAATACGCTTATCGAGAGGCCAAGGGAAGCCAGCAGGCGCAGCATGTTCTCGTATTCGAGTGAGGCTGCCCGCTCCGCGTCCACAGTCGTCTCGAAGGCGATCATCTGCGCTTCCGCCTGTTCGAGCGCCTTGACCACCTTGGGGACGACATGGGTCTCGTCTTGGCTTGATCCCTTCAGGTCATCCTTGATGTCTCTCACGAGTTCGGACGGCCTGACCAAGGACCGGAAGTCACGCTGATCGGCGCGGGTCTTCCTATGCCGAACCTCCGCTATCCGCTGCGCGGCCCATTCCACTGCCTCACGTGCAAAGTTCGTCAGTTCGAGAAATACCGCGTTTTCAAGAAGACCCTCGCGACTGCTCGTTTCCTCAAACAGCGGGTTGTTGACCGAGTTGATATCGATCTGCCCGAAGAAGTTTCGGTTGTTGGCCGGGAACAGGAAATCCCTGCGGGACACGTCAATATCGAGGCTCAGCCAGTCGTTCGATTCTTCACCGTATGGAAGAACCCTGAACCC
This sequence comes from Mesorhizobium sp. CA13, assembly GCF_020165235.1. Taxonomy (NCBI): domain Bacteria; kingdom Pseudomonadati; phylum Pseudomonadota; class Alphaproteobacteria; order Hyphomicrobiales; family Phyllobacteriaceae; genus Mesorhizobium; species Mesorhizobium sp. CA13. The sequence continues at coordinate 160,720 of NZ_JAIUHS010000005.1, forward strand.
GTTCCTATAGATGCGGATGCCGCCGTGTCGGCGACCCATCTCGGCTGCATCCTTCATGTTCATTCCGGACAGCGTGTTCGCCGAATAGATAAAATAATATGACGAGAAACGCACTTTGCCCGTCGTCAGGAATTTCTCCTGGTACTCGTGACGCTCGTCCAAGTTGAGCTTTTTCGAGGTGACTCGCGCCCATGCGCTTCCGTCCTCCTCAATCCCCGCTTCTATGAACGCTAGCGCCTGCGAGATGAACGTAGATTCTACTGATAGATGCTTCGACTTCTCGGCACGCGTCGTGCCGTTCAAGTGTACCTGGAAGCCGGGGTCGGAAACCAAGCCCTGCACGGGTGCGACGCGGTGCGGAGACTGGAGCAGGACGACGGAACGCCAGATCTTGTCCAACGAGGCCGCCGTATAGGCATCCCGAAGGGACCCGATCGTCAGCGTGGTTCCGAAGACCTCAGGCTTTTTGGGGAAGCGGGTGATGGACGAGAATACGTCGCTGAGATCCGTACCCTCACCAAAATCCTCGTCCCAATGGAACTCGACGCGCAACCCCTCGTCTAGACCTTGCGGATTGCTTTCTAGGGTCAGCGTCGCGCCGAGCCGCTGTGCCGAGAAGCGGCCTATACCCTTACGTCCGGCCCGCCTCCGACCATAAAGGGGCGAGGTTGGCTCGACAGACTTTGCGTCGGTCGAAATTCTCATCCATGAAGACCTGATAGTCTCCTCGGTCATTCCCACGCCGTCATCCTTGATGATAAGCGTACCGCCTTCCTTGGTCGAGTTTAGGAAGTCCAGCGAGACCGAGGTCGCGTCTGCGTCGTAAGCGTTCTTGATCAGTTCGGAAACCGCAGTCTCCTGCTTGCCGACGAGCTCCATTCCGAGGCGCTGGATGTGACCGGCGTCGACGGTGAAGCGAACCCTCGACTCGTCCGTGGCGACAATCTGCCTGGTGAGGCGCTCGATGGCCAGCCAATCCGGATCTTCTTTCATGAGTTCCGTCACAATGAGCTTGCGCGGATCAGATTCTTTCGCCGGTGAATCCATTAATCTGGGGTCCTGTCACGTAGCCGGCATGAATCATGAAACCGTCGGCAATGTAAACACTTGCGCTGGGAAGTGTTGTCTGCCGGTTGCTGTTAACGGACGCGTTCATACGCGTACCAAGGCGAGCATCGGTCGAGCCCCGCCGTTCCACCTGATGCCCTTGCCCGTCGCCCTACCGCTCTCCCGCCTCAAACAAAAACACCCCGCTCGCCCTCCTCGCACCCCCTATCCCATCTCCAAAATCCGGCACCTCATACTCAGCAATCAATCGCAGCCGCGAGAGCGGCAAATCGTTGCGGCCGGGGTCGCCGACCAGCACTTCCATGCCCGATGCCAGGCAGCGATCGAGGAACGGGATGACCCGCAGGGCAACCTCGCTGGAGTAAAACACGTCGCCCGCCAGCACGAGGTCGACGGGCGGTGGCGGGCCTTTGGTGATATCCTTTTCGATAATGGCGACCGCGACGCCGTTGGCCGCGGCATTGAGGCCGATGGCGGCGATGCCGTTGCGGTCGACCTCGGCGGCGATCACTTCGGCTGCCCCGGCTTTCGCGGCGGCGATGCCGACAAGGCCCGAGCCGGCGCCGAGGTCGAGCACGCGGCGACCAGCCACGGCCTCAGGCTTGTCGAAGACGTAACGTGCCAGCACAGCGCCGCCGGCCCAGGCATAGGCCCAGTAGGGCGGCTGCGGCTCCGGCGCATCCTCGTCAGCTTCCTCGTGCGGCTCGACAAGCCGCCTCAACCCTGTGCCTGGATGGGGTGCGTAGAGCCGGATCTCGGGAAGCGCGGGAACAGGCACGAGGCGCATGTTGGCCTTGATGAACTCGGCCGGATCGAGGCGTTGGCACCGGTCCGGCGCATGGTCGCCGGCAAGGTCGTGGTCCAAGCCGGCTCCTATTCGCGCAATGCGCGCCGCAGGATCTTTCCGACCGGCGTCTTCGGCAGTTCCGTCCTGAATTCTATGTATCTGGGCCGCTTGTAGCCGGTCAGGTTCTCACGGCAATAGGCGGTGATGGCCTCTGCGGTCAGCGCCTGGTCCTTCCTGACGATGAACAGTTTCGGCACTTCGCCCGAATGCTCGTCCGGCACGCCGATCGCCGCCACTTCGAGCACGCCGGGATGCAGCGCCACGACCTCCTCGAGCTCGGTAGGATAGACGTTGAAGCCGGAAACGAGGATCATGTCCTTCTTGCGGTCGACGATCTTGGTGTAGCCGCGCTCGTCCATGAAGCCCATGTCGCCCGACTTGAAGAAGCCGTCCTTGGTCATCACCTTGGCGGTCTCATCGGGCCGGTTCCAGTAGCCCGCCATCACCTGCGGTCCTTTGATGCAGATTTCGCCGACCTCGCCGAGCGGCAAATTGTTGTCGTCCTCGTCGCGGATGGCGATCTCGGTCGACGGCAGCGGCAGGCCGATCGTGCCGGTGAAGTCGCCGGAGCTGAACTTGTTGGCCGTTGCCACGGGCGATGTCTCAGACAGGCCGTAGCCTTCGCTGACCGGGCAGCCTGTCAGCGCCTTCCAGCGCTCGGCGACGCCCTTCTGCACCGCCATGCCGCCGCCCAGCGTCAGGAGCAGCGGCTTGAAGTCGAGCTTGCGGAAATCCTCATTGTTGAGCAGCGCGTTGAACAGCGTGTTGAGGCCTGGAAAGATATGGAAGGGATACTTGCCCATTTCCTTGACGAAGCCGGGGATGTCGCGGGGATTGGGGATCAGTATGTTTTGACCGCCCATTTGCATGCCCATCAGCGCATTCACGGTCAGCGCGAAGATATGGTAGAGCGGCAGTGCGCAGATGAGGTTGAGATGCGCGGGTTTTGGCTTGACCGTGTAGGCGTCCTGCAGCCACAGCGAATTCTGCGCGACATTGGCCAGCACGTTGCTGTGCAGGAGGGTAGCACCCTTCGAGATTCCCGTGGTGCCGCCGGTATATTGCAGGAACGCGATATCGTCGGCCGCCACCTTGGCCGGCTTGAAATCCATGCCGCTGCCCGCCTTCAGCGCCGCATTGAACTTGACGTGGCCGGGCAATGACCAGGCCGGCACCATCTTCTTGACGCGGCGCACCACCAGATTGACGATGCTTCCCTTGAGCCCGCCGAGCATGTCGCCCATGGCGGCGACGACGACGTGCTTGACCGACGTCCTGGCGATCACCGCTTGCAAGGTGCTGGCGAAGTTTTCCAGGATGACGATCGCTTGCGCCCCAGAATCCTTGAGCTGGTGCTCCAGCTCGCGCGGCGTGTAGAGAGGGTTGACGTTGACCACCGTGTAGCCGGCGCGCGCCACCGCCATCATCGCTACCGGATATTGCAGCACGTTCGGCATCATCAGGGCGACGCGTGCGCCTTTGGGCAAGCCGGTCGATTGCAGATAGGCGCCGAACCACGCCGAAAGCCGTTCGAGTTCCGCATAGGTGATCGACTTGCCCATGCAGGTGAAGGCCGGCTGGCCGGCGAATTGCTTGCAGGCGGCAACGAGGAAATCGCCGATGGAGCTGTAGGGCAGGGCGCCGATCTCGGCCGGCATGTTCTTCGGGTAGCTTTCCAGCCAGGGCTTTTCCGGCAAGCCTGCGGCAAGGGCGGTGAGCGCTTTCGGCAATCGCTTGGCGGCCGCTGGTCTCGAGGCCGCCGGTGCCGGCTTGGCCACGGATGGAGCCTGTGCAGCCCCGGCCTTGCTCGCGCCGGCCTTCGTCGTCCCGGCCTTGGCCGAACTGGTCTTTGTCGCCCCGGTCCTAGCAGTTCCGGCCCTCGCCGACGTCTTTGCGGGGACGGCTTTGGCCGCCGGCTTCCCGGCCGGTTTGACAACAGCGTCCGCTTTGCCCGCGGAAGGTTTCCCTGCGCCCTTTGCGTTCTTGGCGGAGGGCGTTGACTGCTTGTCGCCGCCCGCGGCCGGCTTCAGGGTCGCCTTGGCCGTCTTCGGCGGAGCCGTCCTGTTCGATGCTTTTGCCAACCGTCCCTCCCTGTTTTGTTCGCCCCTGCCGCGATCGCCTCCGAGTAACAGGGGCGTCCCCCGCTGCCGCCGGTGCCTTGTCTATGTATGGCCTCTATCGGCGGGCGTGCAAGCCTTGCCCCAGCGGCAAGCCGTCGAAAGATTGGCCGCCGAAAATCTTTGTCACCACGGGGCGCAGCGGCCCTGCATCGTCCGGCATTCCCGCTCATATGAAAGCGGGCGCGACGTCGATCTCGCCAGATTGGCGATCAATAAAAAAATGCGGTCGTTAATAATGTTGTGAATAGAAAAAAATACTGAATTTTTCCATTTTTCCGAGAGGGAGAGGATTTTTTTCCCGCTTACCATGGGGTAGGCAAACTGGGTGTTCCAAAGCCGGAGAAACGGTGCTTATATGCGCGCTTCGCGAGCCTGATAGAGGGGCTTGGAAAAACATCAGGGAGTGCTCAATGAGGAAGAAACTGACTTTTGCAGCCGCGTTGCTGGCTGCAAGCGTCCTGGGCGGCGTGGCCAACGCAAAAACCTTGGTCTACTGCGCCGAAGCTTCGCCGGAAGGCTTTGACCCGGCGCCCTACACCGCGGGACAGACGTTCGATGCGTCTTCGCGTACGGTCTTCAACCGCCTCGTCGAATTCGATCATGGCAAGACGACGGTCTCGCCGGGCCTGGCCGAAAGCTGGTCCATTTCCGACGATGGCAAGGAATACACGTTCAAGCTTCGCAAGGGCGTGAAGTTCGCCGCCACTGACTATTTCACCCCGACGCGCGACTTCAACGCCGACGACGTGGTGTTCTCGTTCGAGCGTCAGGTCGACAAGAACGGCCCCTGGTTCCAGTACATACCGGGCATTGCCTACCAGTATTACAATGACCAGTTCGGCGACAACATCACCAAGGTCGAGAAGGTCGACGACCTGACGGTGAAGTTCACCCTCAAGGAGCCGGCGATCACGTTGATCCCGACGCTTGGCATGGACTTCGCCTCGATCGTTTCCAAGGAATATGCCGACAAGCTGCAGGCGGACAAGACGCCTGAACTGTTCAACCAGAAGCCGATCGGCACCGGCCCGTTCATCTTCGTCGACTATCAGACCGACGCCGCCATCCGCTACAAGGCCAACCCCGACTATTGGGGCGGCAAGCAGAAGATCGACGACCTTGTCTTCGCCATCACCACCGATCCGGCGGTCCGTGCGCAGAAGCTGAAGGCTGGCGAATGCAACATCATGTCCTACCCGGCGCCGGCCGACATCGCCGGCCTGCAGGCCGATCCGAACCTGAAGGTCGACGAGCAGGAAGGCCTCAATGTCGGTGCGCTGATGTACAATACCCAGCAGAAGCCGTTCGACGACGTGCGCGTGCGCAAGGCGCTCAACATGGCCATCAACAAGAAGGCCATCATCGACGCGGTCTTCCAGGGCGCCGGCCAGGTGGCCGTCAACCCGATCCCGCCGACCATGTGGTCCTACAACAAGGACGTGAAGGACGATCCGTACGATCCGGATGCGGCCAAGAAGATGCTCGAAGAGGCCGGCGTCAAGGACCTCAAGATGAATGTCTGGGCCATGCCTGTGTCGCGCCCCTACATGCCGAACGCACGCCGCACCGCGGAACTGATCCAGGCCGACTTCGCCAAGGTCGGCGTCACCGTCAACATCGTCAGCTACGATTGGGGCGAATACCTCAAGCGCGCTTCGGCGGTCGATCACGACGGTGCCGTCATCGTCGGCTGGACCGGCGACAATGGCGATCCGGACAACTTCCTCGGCGTGCTCCTGAGCTGCGCTTCCGTCGGTTCGAACAACCGCGCGGAATGGTGCAACAAGGACTTCGACGCGCTCATCAACAAGGCCAAGACGGTTTCCGACCAGGCCGAGCGCACCAAGCTCTACGAACAGGCGCAGGTCATCTTCAAGGAGCAGGCACCGTGGGCGACGCTTGCCCACTCCAAGGTGTTCATGCCCATGCAGAAGACCGTCTCCGGCTTTGCGATGGATCCACTCGGCATCCATCGCTTCGACGGCGTCGATATCGCCGAATAAGGTTCGCGAAACGGGGCGGCGCCACAGCGCCGCCCCACCTCGCCCGCCATGCTGCGTTATATCCTCGGCAAGCTCGCCCTCATCGTCCCGACCTTCATTGGGATAACCATCCTCGCTTTCGGCTTCGTGCGCATCCTGCCCGGTGATCCGGTGCTGGTGCTCGCGGGCGAACGCGGCCTGTCGCCCGAACGTCACGCGGCGCTGATGCACCAGTTCGGTTTCGATCTGCCGATCTGGCGACAGTACCTGACCTATCTGGCCAACATCCTCAGCGGTGATTTCGGCACCTCGTTCTCCACCAAGACGCCGGTGCTCAAGGACTTCCTGGTGCGGTTCCCGGCAACCGTCGAACTCGCCATCTTCGCCATGATCTTCGCCATCGTCTTCGGTGTCGCTTTCGGCATCTTCGCCGCGATCCGCCGTGGCTCCTGGTTCGATCAGCTGACCATGGGTACGGCGCTGGCGGGCTATTCCATGCCGATCTTCTGGTGGGGGCTGCTGCTGATCATCGTGTTTTCCGGCATGCTGCACTGGACGCCGGTTTCCGGCCGCATCGACCTTCTCTATTTCTTCAAGCCGGTAACCGGCTTCATGACCATCGATTCCCTGATATCGGGACAGAAGGGCGCATTCCGCTCGGCCCTCTCGCACCTCGTCCTGCCCACCATCGTGCTCGGCACCATTCCGCTTGCCGTCATCGCCAGGCAGACGCGGTCGGCCATGCTCGAGGTGCTCGGCGAGGACTATGTGCGCACTGCGCGCGCCAAGGGCCTGGCGCCGCGCCGCGTCATCGGGCTGCACGCTTTCCGCAATGCGCTGATCCCGGTCGTCACCACCATCGGCCTGCAGGTCGGTACGCTCCTGACCGGCGCCATCCTGACCGAGAGCATTTTTTCGTGGCCGGGCATCGGCAAATGGATGATCGACGCTATTTCCAAGCGCGACTATTTCACCGTGCAAGGCGGGTTGCTTTTGATCGCGCTCATCGTCATGTCGGTGAACCTCATCGTCGACGTGCTCTATGCCGTCATCAACCCGCGTATCCGGGCGAATTGACATGACCAACGAAGGCCCAGCCACAATCGAAGCCGCGACCGTCGTCAGGCCGCAGGACGCCCGGCTGCAGATGTTCGCCGAGTTCTGGCATTATTTCTCGATCAACAAGGGCGCGGTTATCGGTCTCTTCGTCTTCGCGCTGCTGATCCTGATCGCCGTCTTCGCGCCGCTGCTCGCCCCGCATTCGCCCGACGACCAGTTCCGCGACTTCTTCCTGACGCCGCCGGCCTGGCAGGCGGGCGGCAACGCCCAGTTCCTGCTCGGCACCGACGCCGTGGGCCGCGACATCCTCTCGCGCCTGATCTACGGCTCGCGCTTCTCGCTCGCCATCGGCTTCGTCGTCGTCACCACGGCGCTGATCTCCGGCGTCGTCCTCGGCCTGCTTGCCGGTTACTGCCGCGGCTGGGTGGATACGCTCATCATGCGCATCATGGACATCATCCTGGCCTTCCCGTCGCTGCTGCTGGCGCTGGTGCTGGTCGCCGTGCTTGGCCCGGGGCTGGTCAACGCCATGATCGCCATCGCCTTCGTGCTGCAGCCGCACTTCGCCCGCCTCACCCGCGCCGCCGTGATGGCGGAAAAGAACCGCGAATATGTCATCTCGGCCAAGGTTGCCGGCGCCAGCCATCTCAGGCTGATGCTGGTCACCATCCTGCCCAACTGCATCGCGCCGCTGATCGTGCAGGCGACCTTGTCCTTCTCCAACGCCATTCTCGAGGCGGCGGCGCTGGGCTTCCTCGGCATGGGCGCGCAGCCGCCGACGCCGGAATGGGGCACGATGCTGGCCGAAGCGCGCGAGTTCATCCTGCGCGCCTGGTGGGTGGTGACCTTCCCGGGCCTTGCCATCCTGATCACCGTCTTTGCCATCAACCTGATCGGCGACGGCCTGCGCGACGCGCTCGACCCAAAGCTGAAGAGGTCGTGAGCATGTCCCTGCTCGAGATCAAGAACCTCACCGTTTCCTTCGACACCGCCGCCGGTCCGTTCATGGCCGTGCAAGGCATAGACCTGTCGATCGAGCCGCGCGAGGTGCTGGCCATCGTCGGCGAATCCGGTTCCGGCAAGTCGGTGGCGATGCTTGCGGTGATGGGGCTGCTGCCCAACACCGCGACCGTCAAGGCCGACCGCATGGCCTTCGACGGCGTCGATCTTCTGAAGCTCAGCCCGTCCGAGCGGCGCAAGATCGTCGGCAAGGATATCTCCATGATCTTCCAGGAGCCGATCGCCAGCCTCAACCCGTGCTTCACCGTCGGCTTCCAGATCGAGGAAGTGCTGCGCTTCCACATGGGCATGGACCGCGCCCAGCGCCGCGCGCGCGCCATCGAATTGATGAAGCTTGTCGGCATTGCCGATCCCGAAGAACGGCTGAGCTCGTTTCCGCACCAGATGTCGGGCGGCCAGTGCCAGCGCGTCATGATCGCCATCGCCATTGCCTGCAATCCGAAGCTCTTGATCGCGGACGAGCCGACCACCGCGCTCGACGTCACCATCCAGAAGCAGATCCTTGATCTCCTGGTTTCGCTGCAGGCCAAATACGGCATGGGCCTGATCATGATCACCCACAATATGGGCGTGGTGGCAGAGACCGCCGATCGCGTCATCGTCCAGTACAAGGGCCGCAAGATGGAAGAGGCCGACGTGCTGTCGCTGTTCGAGAACCCGAAGAGCAACTACACGCGCGCGCTGCTGTCGGCGCTGCCGGAGAACGCCGTCGGCGACCGGCTGCCGACCGTTTCCGACATGCTGTTCGAGCCGGCGCCTTCGGCCGCGGGAGCCTCCGCATGAGCACCACGGTTCTGGAAGGCAAGAACATCGTTCGCGACTACCATATCGGCGGCGGCCTGTTCAGCGGGCCGCGCACCGTGCACGCGGTCAAGGGTGTCTCGTTCACAGTGGACAAGGGCAAGACGCTCGCCATCGTCGGCGAAAGCGGCTGCGGCAAGTCCACGCTCGCCCGCATCATCACGCTCATCGATCCGGCGACATCGGGCGAACTGTTCATCGACGGCAACAAGGTCGACATCGCCAGGAACGCGCTGTCGAAAGAGATGCGCCGCAAGGTGCAGATCGTCTTCCAGAACCCTTACGGGTCGCTCAACCCGCGCCAGAAGATCGGCGACGTGCTGGGCGAGCCGCTGCTGATCAACACCGACAAGACGGCCGCCGAGCGGCGCGACCTCGCCATGAAGATGCTGAAGAAGGTCGGCCTCGGTCACGAGCACTACAACCGCTATCCGCACATGTTCTCGGGCGGCCAGCGCCAGCGCATCGCCATCGCCCGTGCATTGATGCTGAACCCGAGCCTTCTGGTGCTGGACGAGCCGGTCTCGGCGCTCGATCTTTCGGTGCAGGCGCAGGTGCTCAACCTGCTCGCCGACCTGCAGGACGAATTCCAGCTGACCTATGTCTTCATCAGCCACGATCTCTCCGTGGTGCGCTACATCGCCGACGACGTGATGGTGATGTATTTCGGCGAGGCGGTCGAATACGGCTCGCGCGACGAGGTCTTTTCAGACCCCAAGCACAGCTACACTAGGACGCTGTTCGCAGCGACGCCGCGCGCCGATGTGGCCAGCATCAAAGCGAGGTTGGCGAAGAAGAAGGCGGCCTAGAGTCGGAGGATTTCAGGTCGAATCGACCTGAAATCTGAATCCGCCGCTAAATCAAAACTCTAGGGTCAAAACCCCACTACTCTGAACGACCGAGTTTTACCCAAAGACGGCTTACGTCTGCCAAGACCTGGACGACCGCTTTGCGCCCAATTGTTGTCATTTAGGAGGCCGGTCGACGTCCCGAAACCGGCCATCTTGCCCGACGCCGCGGCCGACGTCACACCGCTGCCGCGGATTGGATAGCCAAGTCGCATCCTTTCGGTGGGCAGCATGACCAGATGATCGAAGCCTCGGCTCGGATGCCTCACGCAAAGCATCCACAAGGCCGCTCATGGGCAACGGGCCGCGAGCGCCCCAGATCCACGGAAGCCCTTCGACAAACACCTGATCCGGAAAGAGGACCGCGCTACTTTGCGGCCAATACGAAATCGTCGAGGATCGTGCCGCCGGAGCGGATGATATGAAGCCAGTCTGCCTCTTTCACGAGGTGCGCCCGCGCCGCTGCCAGCACTTCCGAGGCCCGCTCCAGCGGGACGACAACAACGCCGTCTTCATTGCCGAGTATGATGTCTCCAGGCCGGACCGGAACGCCTGCCACCGCAGCCGGCGCGTCGATGGTCCCGCCAAAGCCGTGGTGCGGTCCACGTGGCACGACGGCCCGGCAGAACATCGCAAAGCCTGTCTGGCGAAGGTCCGCGAGGTCACGAACGGCGCCGTCGATCACGGCGCCGCCTACACCGCGATGGACCGCCTCTTCCGTCATCATGCCGCCCCACACAGCCGTGTCTTCAACACCGCCGGCATCGACCACGATAACCTCGCCTGGCCTGGCCGCCGCGATCAATGCGCAGATCGGACCACAGTCGCCGATCATGGTGGTGACCGTACGCGCCTGCCCGCACAGCCTGGCGTTGCCCGTGATCGGCTTGATCGCAGCCTTCATGACTTGGGTGCGGTTCATGCAGTCCGAAGCGACGGCGGGCGGGATTTCCCGCCACGCGTCCAGTTCTTCTGCACTCAGTACGGCGAATGATGCGTCCCCGTGTTCGAATGGCATCGACTTACTCCATTTGCTTGTGAACGACCGCTCAGGCAGCCTTCGAATCCCAGCCGGGGTTGACGTTGTTGCGCAGTCGGCCGTTGAACAGGTAATCGAGCAGGATCTCAGCCGAGAAGGTGCGCATATCGGTGTAGCCAGCTTCCGAGTAGAAAGCGGCGTGGGGCGAGACGACCAGCCGCCCGGCAAGCCAAGGCGCGTTGTTGCGCCAGTTCTCGATCAGCGCCGGCGCCGGCACGGGAGGCTCCTTGGGCAGGACGTCGAGGCCTGCGGCGGCGACATGTCCGCTCTTCATTGCCGCGTGCAGCGCCTCGATATCAACGAGGCCGCCGCGCGCGATGTTGAGGAAGATGCTGTTCGGCTTCATTGCGGCGAACTGCTTCGTGCCCATCATCGCGCGCGTGGCATCCGAAAGCGGCACATGCAGGCTGACCACATCGGAACGCGCCAGGAGTTCTTCCTGGGTGCGGACACGCTCCAGCCCCAGACCAAGGTCATGACCTTCCGGGACGTACGGATCATGGTAGATTACCGTCATGTCGAACGCCGCGGCCCGGCGCGCGATGGCGGTGCCAATCCGGCCCATGCCGATGGCGCCGAAGGTCGAGCCACGGATGCGGCGCACGACCGGGACATCCTCTGCCAGAAAGCCAGCGACGAGATCGGTCTTCAGGCGAGCCTCGTAGGTTCCCAATCCGCGCACGAGATAAAGCAGCATTGCCAGCGCATGGTCGGCGACTTCGGTCGTGCCGTAGTTTGGCACATTGGAGAGCGGAATGCCCCGCGCGCGACAGGCAGCACCGTCGACATTGTCGAAACCGACGCCCACCCGCACGATCAGGCGGCAGCGGTCGAGCTTCGCGATGACGTCGGCGGTCAACTTCATGCGATGCCATACGAGCACGGCATCGCATTCCCGCCAGACCTTGTCCGGAATGGCAGCCGGATCGGTCTCATCGAACACGATGTAATCGAGCTTGTCGCCGGAAACGCTCCGCTCGACATCAAGGTCGCGCAGATGCGCGTCAGGGACCAATACTTTGAACTGGGGCATGACGATCGTCCTATGTCTGGAAATCAGAGAACCTTGTCGAGGAAGTCTTTCAACCGCGGGTCCGACGGGCTCTTGAAGAGTGTTTGGGGTGGGCCGTGCTCAACGATGACCCCGCGATCGGTGAAGAACACCTCGTCGGCAACTTCCTGCGCGAAACGCATCTCGTGCGTGACCAGCACGCAAGTCATGCCCTCGCGAGCAAGGTCACGGATCACGTTGAGAACTTCGCTCACCATTTCCGGATCGAGCGCGGCGGTAACCTCGTCGAAGAGGATTGCGCGCGGCTGCATGGCAAGCGCGCGGGCGATCGCGACACGCTGTTGCTGACCACCTGACAGTTCGCCTGGATAGGCGTTCTCCTTGCCCGACAATCGGACCTTGGCAAGAAGGGCATGCGCGCGTTCGCGCACGGCAGCAGGTTTTTCCTTCAGGACCTGTGTCGGCGCCATTGTGAGATTCTGCAGCACGGTGCGGTGCGGGAAGAGATTATACTGCTGGAACACCATCGAGACCTGATGGCGCAGGGGGATCAGAGCCCGATCCGTCTTCAGCGTCTCGACCGCGAAGTCACCGACCCGAATGCTGCCGCCATTGATCGGCGTCAGACCGTTCATGCATCGCAGGATGGTCGACTTGCCCGATCCAGAAGGGCCGATGACGCAGACCACTCCGCCGTCGCGGACGGAGAGCGACACGCCGTTAAGGACGTTCACTGCGCCGAAGGATTTGCGCACGTCCCGCATTTCGATGAAGGGGCGAGAGGAATGGGAGGTCATGGGGTCACTTGGCTTGCACGCGCCGCTCCAGCGAGCGCGTAAGGATGGCGATCGGGAAGCTGAAGAGGAAGAACAACAGCAGGACGTAGATGTAGAGGCCCGTTGCGAGGTCATCGCCGTCGCTGCCAGTGACGATCCGAACCACCGAAAGAACATCCGATGTTCCAGTCACAACGACGAGGCTCGTGCCAATGAACAGCATCGTGTAGATCGTCATCAGGTTCGGCGTCATGAGCGGCAGCGCTTGCGGGAAAATGACGTGCCGCAGGATCTGCAGGCGACGGTAACCAAGCGACCGTGCCGATTCCCACTGGCCGCTGGCGATCGCCTCGATTCCACCGCGAAAGACCTCGGCGACGTTGGCGGAGGCGGGCAACGACAGTCCGATGACGGATTTCACCAGCGGCGAGAGGAAGAAGGTGCTGCCGAAGAGCGTGATCTCGAACGGCAGAAGATAAAGCATCGCGTAGAGCACCACGAGCCATGGTGAATTGCGCAGCACGTTCATCAGGATTTCGGAAGACACGCGCACCAGCTTTGCCTCGGCAATGAGGCCGATGCCCAGGATCGTTCCGAAGAGGATCGACAGCAGCATAGCCCAGAAGCTGATGATGATGTTGGCCGAAAACCCGCCGGTCAGGCTGCTGAAATCGGGAGAGCCAGTGAGCAGCAGTGGCGTTCGCGCCGCGATCTGAGCCACGATCGAGCCCGTCTCAGCGCCGTAGACGGCAAACAGAAGGATGGCCAGCACGAGAGGGACCCCGATGATTCCAAGAATGAAAGCACGCCATTCCCCGGTCATAATATCTGTACCCCGTAACCCGGGATCCGGAAGGCGGCTCCAACTCGACGAAGCGCCATGACAACCAGGCTTGCGAGAGAGACGTACAACACCCAGACGAGCATCATGATCTCGAGGGTTCGATAGGTCTCGAGCGAAATCTGAGTGGCGCCATACATGATGTCCGGTACTGCAACGAGTGCGGCCTGAGACGAGGTCTTGACCAGGCTGACCACATTGTTGGTCATTGCCGGAAGCGACAGACGCAGCCCGATCGGGAGTTCGACAAACCGGAACGTCTGTGCCTGCGTATAGCCGAGCGAACGAGCGCCTTCGACTGTCTGCGACGGTACGGCCAGCAAGCCGGACCGGATGATCTCAACCGCAATCGCACCGTTGTAAAGCCCGAGCGAGAGGACGGCACAAGTGAATCCGGAGAACAGCGGAACACTGCGCCCGCTGACCGGATCCGTGAGCGTGAGACCTGCCTCCGACAACATGAAATAGAGGAAGAAGAGCTGCACCAGAGGCGGCGTGTTGCGAAACAACTCCACAAGAACGGTCGTCAGCGCTTCGAGAAAGGGCAGCCGAAAATGAAGGCACATGGCGCCCACCACCCCGATGCCGAACATCAGCACGATGCCGAGCAGGCTCATCACGATTGTCGTACCCAGGCCGCGCAGCAGCCAGTATTGGTAGAGACTGTCGCCAAGCCAACTGAAGTCGAGGCTCATGCAGCCATCCTCCGCGCATGGACAAGCTCGACCTTCCGCAGAGCATCGATATCAGTCGCCCCCAACAGGGCCGTGGCGATGTCAATTTCGCCCGCCAGCAGCGAAATCGCTTCGCGAATGCCCTGTTCACCGCCGATGGCCGCAGCGAAAAGCATGGGACGGCCGACAAACACGAAGTCTGCGCCCAGGCGAAGCGCCGTCAGCACATCCGAACCGCGCCGGATTCCGCCATCGAGCATCAGCACAAGGGACAGGCCGCGCTGGGCTATCCGCAGCAGAGCATCCAACGAACTTGCGGCGCAGTCGACCTGCCGCCCGCCATGATTGGAGACGATGATCCCATCGACACCGCTTTTTTCCGCGATTGCCGCGTCCTCACCACTCATGATGCCCTTGATCAAAAGCTTGCCCTTCCAGCGCTTGCGCACTTCCTCGACATGCGTCCAGGAAAGCGCGTCGCGTCGACCGATGTCGCGGACCAACGTCGAGGAAAAGACAGGAGGGCCGCGGCCGGCATCCATATTCTCGAAACAGAACTTCGTGCCTTTCATGCGATCACGCAGCAGGGTACGCCATAACCATCCCGGCCGGGACAGCCCCTGCCACGCCAAGAAGGGACTTGGACGAACGGGAGACCGGAAACCGTAACGCGCCGCTCGCTCATGCTTCGGATGGACCGCCGTATCGGCGGTGATGACCAGTGTATCGAACCCGGCAGCCTCGACTCGTTCGACGAGAGCGCCGATCCGATCTCGCTCGCCCGGCACATAGGCCTGAAACCAGGTGCTGGAGCCTGCCTGGCGGACAGTTTCCATCGCGGTCAGCGATGCGCCGCTGAGTATGAAGGGAATTCCCGCGCGTTGAGAAGCGCGAGCGAAGGCGACGTCGCCGTCCGCGGCAATGATGCGGGTGAACCCCATGGGCGCGATGCCGAAAGGAAGCTTGTACTCCACGCCGAACAGCGACTTGGCCAACGATCGCGAAGATACATCCCTTAGAACGCGCGGAAGAAATGCGTAGTCGCGATAACTGCTGCCGTTGCGTTCGGCCGTGACCTCGTCCTCCGATGCGCCCGCTACATAGTGGAACAGGGCCGGCGGCAAGCGGCGCCGTGCCATAGGCCAAAGCCCGGCAAGGCCCGAGTCCTCGTTGATGGACGCGCGGTCGACCGACGGCTTGATTGTTGCGGCATACATCGATGGACAAACCGAGGTCGGGGAAAGCGTGCGGTGACAGGCTGGCTATTGCGCCTTCCTGGCTTTTTCCGCGCGCCTCTGGACGTACTCGCTCGCGCCCAGATTGTACTTCAGCTCGTTGTCGACCATGAGGTTCTCGCTCTCCGCCTTGAGGATGGCCTTATTCACGGCCTCGAGGAAGGCGGGCTCGTTCTTGCGTACGCCGCCGGCGATCGGCACGTATTCATAGGCCTGCAGCGCGATCTTGTACTTGTCCCTCCAGCCGTCCTCGGCGAGCTTCATGTTGAGATTCGGACCGTCATAGGCGATGGCCTCGCAACGTCCGCTCTGAAATGCGCTGTAGATCTCGGCCGGCCCACCGAACAGCACGAGTTCGGCGCCCATCTGCTCGCTCAGCGAGCGGTTGTACATGTTGCCTTGGCTGCCGCAGACCTTCTTGCCCTTCAGGTCATCCCAGCTCGTGTATTCAGCGTCCTTGGGGGCCATCAGGACCATACCGGCCATGCTGTAATATTCTTCGGTGAAATCGATGATCTTGCCGCGATCAGCCGTGACACCCAAGGTCGCGAAGATCACGTCGATGCGGCCGGCGTTCAGGAACTCGATACGGTTCGACGCGATGACCGGCACCAGCTCGATGGAATTCTCGTCGCCCAAAATCTCCTTCGCGACCTTGCGCGCGATTTCCACTTCGAAGCCGACATTCTTGCCGTTGGCGTCCAGGTAGCCGAACGGAACGTAATCGTTGCGGATGCCAGCGATCAGCTTGCCGCGGCTCTTCACCCGCTCGAGCTGGTCGGCCAGAGCGTGGGTCGTGGAGGCGATGGAGCCTAGTCCCAGCAGTACGGCTCCAGCCAGAATGCGCATCGACAGCGCCCTCTTGGTGAGGCCGGCGGATTTGGCGACGACAGACTTCGACGGCATTTCGGATTCCCCTTTATCGATCTCTTTGACGACGACCACATCAGCTGTCTCGTCGATCTTGGAAAAGAGCATTGCCTTCCGGCTCATAAATATCCAATAGAAAATTGTCCAAGCAAAATAAGCAGAACTTATGGTGCATCATGAACGGTCGGCAGATCGAAGCATTCAGGGCGGTGATGATGGCCGGAAGCGTGACTCGCGCCGGCGAACGGTTGAGCGTTTCCCAGCCGGCCGTCAGTCAGCTTCTCTCGCAATTCGAACGGAGCTGTGGCTTCAGACTCTTCGAACGGCAGGCTGGCAAGTTCTCGCCGACTCGCGAAGCACAGGCACTCTTCCTCGAAGTGGAGCGGGTCTATGTGGGGCTGGGGCAGATATCGAGGACTGCTGCTGCCATTCGCGACCAGCGCTGGGGCGCGTTGAGCATTGCTGCCTTTCCGGCGATCGCGAGACGCTTGATACCCGACATCCTCTGGAGCTTCTGTGCCGATCGGCCCGACGTTCAGTGCAGGATCGAAAGCATGCGGTCACGCAGTTTGATCGATGCCGTCGCTACGCAGCATGTCGATATTGGTTTCAGCATTCTTCCGGGCGATCGGTCGGAAGTGGAAAGCACGCGCCTGCATCGCCTCCGTGGTCTCTGCATCATGCCGGTGGGGCATCGGCTGGCGTCGAAAACATCCATCGAGGCGCATGACCTCGAGAACGAGGATTTCGTGTCCTTAGGCCCGCAGGACCATTCACGCTTCATGATCGACCGGGTGTTCGACGAAAAGAAGATTACCCGCCGCTCCCGTATCGAGGTCGGACAGTCGGAAACGGCGATTTCGTTCGTCGCAGCTGGCGCGGGCGTCGCCGTTATCGATCCGATCAGCACGTACTATCTGAATGACCCGAGGATCGTGCTCCGGCGCTTCGAGCCTCGCGTTGAGTTCGACGTCTGGTTGATCCAGCCGAGAGCCGCCCGTCAATCCAATCTCATTGAAGGCTTTGTTCAGCACGCCCTCCAGCAGCTTCAGGAGTTCGCTGACGCGATCGCGCGCCCCGGGGAGTGAGCATCGATCCGAACCTGCGGAAAACTGCGACTTAGCAGTGGGATCGCACTCAGCGGATATCCGCTGTCAAACGATTGCGAAGCGGCCGCAGCATCCGAACGTCTGCTTCCATCCGACCGCCGCCTGAACGCAGCCAGCCCGCTCCGTGTTCAAAGCCTGTCGAAATCGCGCTACATCTGCAACGTCCGCTTTCCGGCGTGAACTGCGGCTCTGGAATGACGGTCTTGAGTCGTCAGCCCAACGGCGGCTTACCAAATTCCCCGGCAGAACCAGCGGGCAGCAAACGGCCCCGTTCCCGCCGTTCCGAACCGCATATCCGACTGGACGCTTACGGCCCCTTCCTAGACCGACCGCCGCTCACGACAGCTTCGCGATGATCGCGCGCAGCGCCTCGCCGAAGCGGTGCACTTCCTCCACCGTGTTGTAGTGCACCAGCGAGGCGCGGATGACGCCCCTGTCCATCGACAGGTTGAGGCGCTTCATCAGGCGCGGGGCGTACATGTGGCCGTCGCGGATGCCGATCTGCAATTCAGCCATTTCCTCGACGATCCGCTGCGGCGACAACTTGCCGATGTTGAAACAGAAGGTCGGCACGCGTTCGTTGATCCGGGCCTCCTCGGAAACGCCGTAGATCGTCGCGCCGCAGCTCTTCAGCACAGCCAGCATCTCGCGCGCCAGCACCAGCTCGTAGTCGCGGATGGCGCCCATGCCGGCGACGATGTTTTCGCGCCGCGAGCGGTTGTTGGACGGGGCAAGGTTGCGGCCGATGAGTTCCAGATACTGGACCGCCGCATCCATGCCCGACACGTTCTCGTAAATGAAGGTGCCGGCCTCGACCTTGTAGGGCGGCTCGTCCGGGATGAAGTCCTCGCGGAAGGTCGGCAGCCGCTTCAGCGTTTCGAAGCGGCCCCAGAGGAAGCCCATATGCGGCGAGAAATTCTTGTAGCCGGAACAGACGAGATAGTCGCAATCCCAGGCCTGTACGTCGATCAGCCCATGCGGCCCGTAATGCACGCAGTCGAGGAACACTTCGGCGCCGGCGGCGTGCGCGATCCCTGCCACCGAAGCCACGTCGACGATCGAGCCGATGGAATGCGCCGTCACCGTGCAGGCGACAAGCCGGGTACGATCGGAAACAAGCGGGCGCAGATCGTCGACATGCAAATTGCCGTCTTCGCGCATGCGCCACCACTTGAACTTGGCGCCGGCGGATTCGAGCGCCAGCCATGTCGCGATGTTGGCGTCATGGTCCATGTCGGTGACGACGATCTCGTCGCGCTCTCCAAGCATCTGGCCGATGCCGAGGCTGACCAGGCGGATGAACGAGGTGGCGTTCATGCCGAAACAGATCTCGGATGGGCTGTAGGCATTGATCAGCAGTGCCACGCTCTCGCGCGCATCGGCGACCGACTGATCGACGGTGACGCTGCGGCCATAGCGGCCGCCGCGCTGCACATTGTGCGAGACCAGATGGTTGGTCACCGCGTCGAGCACGCTCTGCGGGATCTGCGCGCCGGCGGCGTTGTCCAGGAAGATGAAGTCGCCTGCGCGCTGCAAGGCCGGAAACATCGCCCGGATTCTTTCAACAGGGAACGCGCCGGAAGTGCCGGTCGCATTGGCGGCTTGATGCTTGTTCATGGTCGTCTCCTGCGAAGGTCTCGGTAGATGGGAAATGGTAGGCGCGGTCAGCGCGTCTTCTCGCTTTTGAAACGGTCTTCAAGCAGGCTGACGAGGCGAACCATCGGCCACAGGAAGATGAGATAGACCAGCGCCGCGCCGATCAGCGGCGAGGGATTGGCGTAGAGCGACTGCGCATTGGTCGCTTCCTTCAGGAGTTCCGGCAGCGCCACGGTGGAGGCGAGCGAGGTGTCCTTGAACATCGAGACGCAGTTGCTGGTCATCGGCGGGATGACCACGCGCACCGCCTGCGGCAGCACCACCTTGCGCAAGGTCAAAAGGAAGGGCAGGCCGAGGGCCTGCGACGCCTCGAACTGGCCGCGCGGAATGCTCTCGATGCCGGAACGGAACACTTCCGCCGAATAGGCCGACATGATGATGGCGAAGGCCGTCACGGCGGAAGCCCAGGACGACAGGCGGATGCCGAGGAAGGGCAGCGCATAATAGATCAGGATCAGCACCACCAGCACCGGCAGCGCACGGAAGATGTCGGTGTAGCCGACCGCCAGCCACCTGAGCGGCTTCGGCGCATAGAGCCGCAACAGGCTGATCACCAGGCCGATGGGGATGCCGATGCCGATGCTGAGCAGCCCGAGCAGCAGCGTGTTGAGAAAGCCGCGCAGCAGCGCCGGCAGGCTGGACGCGATGACGTCGGCGTTGAAGAAGGTATCGAGCAGCGACATGGGAGGCTTTCCCGAACCGTTTGGCGTCCCGTGACGCTGGAGCAGAAGCCGGAACAGCGAAAGCGGGTTTGCCGCGCCGAGCTGGTTCCGGGAGGGTTATGTGTCAAACGAAACGTGCCGGCCTTTCGAACCGGCACGTTCTCCTTGGCGGCCGCCGCTCAGGCCTTCGGAACCGGCATTTCCTTGGCGGTCGAGGAATCGGCGGGCGCGTCGCTGCCGAACCACTTCTTGTGGATCGCGGCCAGCGTGCCGTCCTTCTTCATCGCTGTCAGCGCGTCGTTCAGCTTGCCGAGCAGCGGGTGGTCCTTGGTCATCATCAGCCCGTACTGTTCGCCGGTCTTGATGCGTTCCTTGACGGTGAGATCCTTCATCTTGGTGAAGGAGTACTGCATGCCCGGAATGTCGCTGACAGCCGCGTCGATGCGCCCGGCGCTGAGATCGAGCAAAAGGTTCTGCTGCGTGTCATAGCCCTTCACGTCGCTGAAGCCATCGGCCTCCTGGTGCGCCTTGACCCAGGTCTCGCCGGTCGAGCCGGACAGCACGCCGACGATCTTGCCCTTGAGGTCGGCCTCGGCCTTGATCGGGCTGTCCGTCTTGGTTGCGATGCCCATGTCGGAATCATAGTAAGGTTGCGTGAACGACTGCGACTTCAGCCGCTCCGGCGTGATGGTGATCGACGAGATGGCGACGTCGATGCGCTTCGACGTGGTGGCGGCGAACAGCGCCTGGAAGCCGAGATCGGCGATGTCGGTGGTCATGCCGACGCGCTTTGCCGCTTCGTTGACGATGTCGACTTCAAAGCCCTCGAAAGTGCCGCTCTCGTTCTTGTACTCGAACGGCGGGTTGGTCGGGTAGGCGCCGACATTAAGCACATCGGCGGCATAGGCGGTTGCCGGTCCGGCGGCGATGCCGATGGCGGTCGCGAGAAGGATGAGATTGCGACGGGTCAGGCTCATTGTTGGTCCCTCTGGGGTGTTCCCTCTGGTTGTTGATCGGGCGGGCTGATGCCCGCACGGTTTCTTGCCGCCCCACCTCCCAGCGGGGCGTCAATTCATGCTCGCGACCATGCGGTCGGCTCGGTCGCGGCGAACGCACATGCGCAGGAAGGCAAGGCTGGCGATGTTCTTGGTATGCAAATCATGGCTTTGCGCACGCACGCCATGGAACGCAGAGCGCGCGCTGGAGGATGACTGGGCAGCATGAACGACAAGGACTGAAACCCTTTGATCCCACCCGATGCACCACGATCCGGCAAGCCCGTCCGGAACGGCAGTCACATCGATCGAGGAATGCTTATCCAAACCGCGGCAGTTTTCAAGGCAAAAGTTTTAAGCTTAAAAAGTTGGCGGCGACAGCGCCTGGCACACCTTTCGATAGCGCTAGCCGCGGCCGCTCCTGCCCAGCTCGGCATCCGCGCCGGCTCTTCCGGCGGCAGCGCCAGTTCCCAGAAACATCGTGTCGCTGGCCAGGATGAAGAAACTGGCGCCGAGTGCCGCCCATTGGGCGACATCCTGCGGCCTCGCGCAGAAGATCCCGGATGTCCTACCATGCGCGATCGTCGCGCCGATGATCCTGCGGATCGCTTGCGTGAGCCTGTCGGCGCCTTCCGGGCCGATCGCATCGATCGACACGGAGAGATCGCCGGGCCCGACGAAAATCACATCGACGCCCTCGACAGCGGCGATCGCCTCGATATTGGCCAGCCCTTCCGATGTCTCGACCTGAACCGCCACGACGATGTTGTCATTAGCCTGAGCGAGATATTCGGAGATGCGGTAGCCATAGCCGGCGGCCCGTCCGGGCCCGACGCCGCGCTCGCCGGTCGGCGGATAACGCGAGGCCTTCACCGCCGCCTGCGCCTGGGCTGATGTCGAGACGCGCGGGATGAGCACGCCTTGCGCGCCGCTGTCCAATGCCGCCGCGATCGCTTCCGGTGCATGGCCGGGCACGCGCACAATGGCCGGCACGCGATGGATGTCGGCCGCGCGCACCATTGCCTCGATCATATCGCGCGAAATCTGGGCATGTTCCCAATCGATGCAGAGAAAATCGAAACCGGACTGCGCCATCACCTCGACCGCAACGGGATGCGGAATGGCGGCAAAGGAACCGACGAGGCTTTCCCTGCCGATGCATTTGTGGCGAAACCCGCTCATCGTTCCATCCCTTTGTTGTCGTGCCGGAATTCATATCCGCAAACAGCGGCGAGGCGAAGCTATTTCAGGCTTGAAATATTTTCGCGCGGGCCTAGCGTGTCGATCTCCCGCCGCGAGTTCCGGACATGATCAAAGCCCATCCCCTGCACGGCCCAAACAGACTGAAGCTCGGCGTCTTCTCGACCAATGCCGATGGTGGCCTTGCCATATCGGATGTGCCTGAACGCTGGACGGCAAGCTGGCACGACAATCTAACGGCAGCGCAGATCGCCGACCGCGCCGGGCTGGAATTCCTGCTGCCGATCGCGCGCTGGCGCGGCTTTGGCGGCCGCAACAAGGTGCGCGAATGGTCGTTCGAGACCTTCACCTGGGCGGCGGCTCTTGCCGTCGCCACCGAGCGGATCGGCCTGTTCACGACCGTGCATGTGCCGCTGGTGCATCCGCTCTATGCCGCCAAGGCGCTGGCGACGGTCGACCATATCAGCCAGGGCCGCGCCGGCCTCAACATCGTCTGCGGCTGGAACCCGAAGGAATTCGGCATGTTCGGCACGCCGCTCGTCGAGAAGGGCTACGATCAGGCCGTTGAATGGATCGAGATCCTCGAAAGGCTTTACGCATCCGCCGAGCCTCTCGACTATGAGGGCACTTATTACCATCTCAAGGAAGCCGTCAGTCGGCCGGCCAGCCTGCAAGTTCCGCGCCCGGTGACGATGAACGCGGCTTTCGGCGGACCGGGCCGCGATTTCGCCGCCGCCAGATGCGACTACCTGTTCACGACCTTTTCCGAAATGGCCGATGCCGGCAAACATGTCGCCGATATCAGCGAACGAGCCGACAAGGCTGGCCGCGAGGTCGGCGTCTACACCGTAGCGCACGTCGTCTGCCGCCCGACGATGGAGGAGGCGCGGGCCTATTATACGCGCTATGCCGTCGATCTGGCCGACCGTGAGGCGGTCGATGCCCATATGGCCGGCAAGAAGGAATTCTCGCGATCGCACGACCCGCATGCCTATGACCGCTACCGCCAGCGTTTCGCCGGCGGCGCCGGCACCTATCCCTTGATCGGAACGCCGGAGATGATCGCCGCCGACATGGCCGCCATTGCCGGGCATGGCTACCAGGGCATTGCGCTGTCCTTCGTCAACTACACGCAGGAATTGCCTTATTTCTGCGATCACGTGCTGCCGCTGCTGAGGCAGGCTGGCCTTCGCGGATAAATTATTCCAGGAGCGACGAATTCTTTATTCCGGGATGACGGCGGTGGCCTGGATCTCCACCTTGGCGCGGTCCTCGACCAGCGCCACCACCTGCATGGCGGCCATCGCCGGGAAATGCCTGCCGATCACCTCGCGATAGGCTTCTCCAATGCCCCTGAGATTGGCCAGATATTCGCGCTTGTCGGTGAAATACCAGGTCATCGACGTGATGTGCCGCGGCTCCGCGCCGGCCTCCGCCAGAACCGCCACGATGTTCTGAAGCGTCTGCCGCACCTGGCCGGCGAAATCGTCGGTCTCGAACTGGCACTGGCCATTCCAGCCGACCTGTCCGCCGACGAAGACAAGCCGCCCGCGGGCCGCTACGCCATTGGCGTAACCGACCGGCTTGGCCCAGCCATCCGGCTGCAGAATCTCGTGCATCTCAGCTCTCCGCAATATCCGCGTTCGAAACAGTCCAAACCTTGACGCGACCGGGTTCAGGCAGCGCCCATCACTTGCCGCGCGATCACCACCTTCTGCACGTCGGAAGCACCCTCGTAGATGCGCAGCGCGCGGATCTCGCGATACAGGCTTTCGACGATGTGACCCTTGCGGACGCCGTCGCCGCCATGCAGTTGCACCGCTTTGTCGATCACCTCCTGCGCCTTGTCGGTGGCGAACAGTTTGGCCATCGCCGCCTCGCGCGTCACCCGCGCCGCGCCCCTGTCCTTGGTCCAGGCGGCGCGGTAGACCAGGAGCGCCGCGGCATCGACGTCGAGCGCCATGTCGGCGATATGGCCCTGCACCATCTGCAGCTCGGTCATCGGCGCGCCGAACAGTTTGCGTTCGGCCACCCGCTTGATGCTTTCATAGAGTGCGCGGCGCGCAAAGCCGAGTGCCGCCGCGCCGACGGTCGAGCGGAACACGTCGAGCACCGACATGGCGATGCGAAAGCCGTCGCCCGGTTTGCCGATCAGTGCGGCGGCCGGCAGGCGCACCTGATCGAAGGACAGGCGTGCCAGCGGATGCGGCGCGATGACTTCCAGGCGCTCCGCGATGCCGAGGCCCTTGCTGTCCCCCGGCACGATGAAGGCTGATAATCCCTTGGCGCCGGGTGCCTCGCCTGTGCGGGCAAAGACGACATAGAGATCGGCGATGCCGCCATTGGAGATCCAGGTCTTCTCGCCCGACAGAACATAGCCGTCACCATCGCGGCTCGCGGTCATCTCCATATTGGCGACATCCGATCCCGAGCGCGGTTCCGACAGCGCAAAGGCGGAAATGACCTTGCCGGCGCGCGTCTTCGCCAGCCATTGCTGCTGATCCGGCGTGCCGAACAGGCTGAGCGCTCCGGTGCCGAGCCCTTGCATGGCGAAGGCGAAATCGGCGAGCCCGTCATGCCGCGCCAGCGTCTCGCGCGTGATGCACAAGCTGCGCACGTCGAGCGGCCCGGGATTGTCGGTGTCGAGCGCCGTCGGTTTCAGCCAGCCGTCGCGGCCGAGTTTTTGCACCAGCTCGCGGCAGGCGGCGTCGACGTCATGATGATCGACAGGCAGGTTCTTCGCGCACCATGCCTCGAGGTGTCCGGCCAGTTCGCGATGGCGGTCCTCGAAGAACGGCCAGCCGAGGAAGGAACGGTCAGGCATGTTGGCCTCCGCCGCTGTTCCTTAGGAGCTGCGCTCTACGTTGGTCCGCCAGCGTCTCCAGCAAAGCGACCATCTCAATCCCCCTCGAACACCGGCTTTTCCTTGGCAACAAACGCCTTGTACGCCCGCTCGAAATCGCGCGTCTGCATGCAGATCGCCTGCGCCTGCGCTTCCGCCTCGATCGCCTGGTCGAGCCCCATCGACCATTCCTGGTTCAACTGCGTCTTGGTGATGCCGTGGGCGAAGGTCGGGCCGGAGACGATGCGCGCCGCCATGTCGAGCGCGTCAGCTTCCAAGGAAGCTGCCTCTACAAGCCTGTTGTAAAACCCCCAGCGCTCGCCTTCGGCAGCCATCATGGTGCGGCCGGTGTAGAGCAGTTCGGCGGCGCGGCCCTGGCCGATGATGCGCGGCAGGATCGCGCAGGCGCCCATGTCGCAGCCGGCGAGGCCGACGCGGGTGAACAGGAACGCGGTCTTGGCTTCCGGCGTGGCGATGCGGATGTCGGAGCTCATGGCGATGATGGCGCCGGCGCCGACCGCCACGCCATCCACCGCCGCAATGATCGGCTTGCCGCAGTTCAGCATCGCCTTGACGAAATCGCCGGTCATGCGGGTGAAGGCCAGGAGCTGCTTCATGTCCATCTTGACCAGCGGCCCGATAATGTCGTGGACATCGCCGCCGGAGCAGAAATTGCCGCCATTGGAAAGGAACACCACGGCGTCGACGTCGTCGGCATAGACGAGGTCGCGAAACGTATCGCGCAGTTCCGCATAGCTGTCGAAGGTCAGCGGGTTCTTGCGCTCCGGCCGGTCGAGCCGGATCTTGGCGATCCGCTCTTCGACCTCCCAGAGGAAATGCTTCGGCTTGAAGCCGGCCATCTTGCTCATTCGCGTCCCTCCCAGTTGCTGCGGAACGAGGTCAGCATGCCGGTCAGCCGGCGCGCGTCGTCCTCGCTCACCTTGCCCAGCAATTCGCCGACCCAGCCCTCGTGAGCGGCAGCGATGACGGCGAAGGATTTGGAGCCTTCATCCGTCAGCCGCACCATCGAGGTGCGGCGGTCGCCATTGCGGCGGGCGCGGGCGACCAGCCCCTCGGACACGAGCCGGTCGACGATCCCCGTCACATTGCCGTTAGACACCAGCAGGAAGCGTGACAGGTCGCTCATCAGCATGCCTTCGGGCGCGCGGTAGAGCGCGGCCATCACGTCGAAGCGCGGCAGTGTCGTGTTGAATTCCTTCTTCAGGCGCTCGCGCAGTTCGGCCTCGATCGTGCGCGAGGCGCGCAGCAGCCTGATCCACAGCCGCAAGCGGTCCTTGCCGGGTCCCGACGGCGCGGGCAGGGGGCCGGCTACCATGTTTCGCCTCCTGAGATCGAAATTGCCTGTCCGGTGATCGACGCCGCCGCATCGCCGCACAGCCACAGCACGGCTGCGGCAATTTCCTGCGGCTGGATGAAGCGGCCTTGCGGATTGGTCGAGGCAAGGCTCGCCCGCGCCTGTTCAGTCGAGCGGCCGGTTTTTTCGACGATGCGCTGGATGGACTCCTCCAGCATTTCGGTTTCCACGAAACCCGGGCACACCGCATTGACGGTCACGCCGGACTTCGCTGTCTCTGCGGCAAGCGCCCGCATCAGGCCGATGACGCCATGCTTGGCCGCCACGTAAGGCGCGACATAGGCATAGCCCTTCAGTCCCGCCGTTGAGGCAATGAACACGATCCGCCCCGCCTTGCGCGCGGCCATGCCGGCGAGCGCCGGCTTCACCGTCAGGAAGGCGCCGGTCAGGTTGACGTCCAGCGTCCGCTGCCAGTCGGCAAATGTGGTCTTGTGCGCCGGCGTGCTGCCCGCCATCCCGGCATTAGCGACGACGATGTCGAAAGGGCCTCGCGCCGCTTCAGCCGCCTCGTAAAGCGATGCCATCGCCGCCTCATTGGTGACATCGGCAGTGATGGCGAAAATGCCTTTGCTTTCGCCAGCCACCTTGGCCAGCTCCGCCTCGCGCCGGCCGCATATGGTGACGTCGATGCCGGCACCGGCCAGCGCCAGCGCGATGGCGCGGCCGACACCGGACCCGCCGCCGGTGACAAGGGCGTGGCTGCCGGCGATCATCGCGGCGGCCGTCATACTTTCAGCCCCGCCGCGGCGTCGCGTTCGGCCAGCCGGTAGGTCTGGTCGCGCCCCGGCAGATAGGGATCCGGCCATTTGACGCCACGGTCGCCGAGCGTCACCGCCGCATGCAGCGTCCAGTAGGGATCGGCGAGATGCGGCCGTGCCAGCGCCACCAGGTCGGCGCGGCCGGCCATCAGGATCGAATTGACATGGTCCGGCTCATAGATGTTGCCCACCGCCATCGTCGCCATGCCGACCTCGTTGCGGATGCGGTCGGAAAACGGCGTCTGGAACATGCGGCCATAGACCGGCTTGGCCAGCACCGAAGTTTGTCCTGCCGAGACGTCGCAAATGTCGACGCCGGCCTCATGCAACAGCCGCGCGATCTCGACGGCGTCGGCAGGTGTCACGCCTTCGATGCCGACCCAGTCATTGGCCGAAATGCGCATCGAGATCGGCTTCTGCGCCGGCCAGGCGGCGCGCACGGCGCGGAAGATTTCGAGAGGATAGCGCATGCGGTTGTCAAGCGAACCGCCATAGTCGTCGGTGCGCCGGTTGGTGACCGGCGTGATGAAGGACGACAGGAGATAGCCGTGCGCGGCGTGGATCTCCAGCATGTCGAAGCCGCAGCGGTCGGCCATCTGCGCCGAAGCCACGAATTCGTCGCGCACTCTGTCCATGTCGGCGCGGTCCATCGCCTTCGGCACCTGATTCTCAGGTGACCACGCGACCGCCGATGCCGCCATGACGGGCCAGTTGCCGGAGGCCAGCGGCACGTCGGTGCCTTCCCAACCAACCCGTGTCGAGCCCTTGGCGCCGGAATGGCCGATCTGTGCGCAGATCTTCGCTTCGGTCTCGGTATGGACGAAATCGACCAGCCGTTTCCACGCCACCTCATGTTCGGGCGCATAGAAGCCCGGGCAGCCGGGCGTGATCCGCCCTTCCGGGCTGACGCAGGTCATCTCGATATAGATGAGCCCGGCGCCGCCCTTGGCGCGCTCGGCATAGTGCGTGAAATGCCAGTCCGTCGGGCACCCATCGACAGCCTTGTATTGTGCCATCGGCGAGACGACCACGCGGTTGCTGAGCCGCATGTCGCGCAGCTTGAAGGGCGCGAACATCGGTGCGCGGCGGAGCCTGTTGGCGCCCGCGCCCGCCTGGCGCTGGAACCATTCCTCCGCGCTTTCAAGCCATTCGGCGTCGCGCAGCCGCAAATTCTCGTGGCTGATGCGCTGCGAGCGGGTCAGCAGCGAATAGTTGAACTGCACCGGATCGAGACCGAGATAGCGCTCCACCTCCTCGAACCATTCGAGCGAATTGCGCGCCGCCGACTGCAGCTTCAGCACCTCGGTGCGGCGCGCATCCTCATATTTGCGGAAGGCGGCGTCGAGGTCCGATTCGGTTTCGACATACTCGGCCAGCGCCACCGCGCTTTCCAGCGCCAGCTTGGTGCCGGAGCCGATCGAGAAATGCGCCGATGCCGCAGCATCGCCCATCAGCGCCAGATTCTCGAACGACCAGCGTTCGCACAGCACGCGCGGGAAATTGATCCAGGCCGAACCCCTGATATGGTTGGCATTGGTCATCAGCGCATGGCCGCCAAGATGTTTTTCGAAGATGCGTTCGCAGACGGCGATGGATTCCTGCTGCGTCATCGCGCCGAAGCCGAAGGCGGCCCAGGTCTGTTCGCTGCACTCGACGATGAAGGTCGCGGTGTCGCTGTCGAACTGGTAGGCGTGCGCCCACACCCAGCCATGCTCGGTCTTCTCGAAAATGAACGTAAACGCGTCGTCGAATTTCTGGTGGGTGCCGAGCCACACGAACTTGCATTTGCGCGTGTCGATGTCGGGCCTGAAGATATCGACGAAACTGTTGCGCGCCTTGGAGTTCAGTCCGTCTGCGGCGACGACCAGGTCATGCGTCTCCATATAGGGCTTCGGATCGGCGATGTCGGTCTCGAACATCAGCTTGACGCCGAGCTCGCGTGCGCGCCGCTGCAACAG
The DNA here is from genome assembly GCF_020165235.1 of Mesorhizobium sp. CA13. Taxonomy (NCBI): domain Bacteria; kingdom Pseudomonadati; phylum Pseudomonadota; class Alphaproteobacteria; order Hyphomicrobiales; family Phyllobacteriaceae; genus Mesorhizobium; species Mesorhizobium sp. CA13. The sequence continues at coordinate 189,467 of NZ_JAIUHS010000005.1, forward strand.
GATCAAGAGCCGCTTGCGGCCGATGCCGCAGAAGCCGTGGCCTGAGGACACAGTGCGCACGCCGTCATGGACCACGGCGATGTCGTCCCAATACGCAAAATGCTTCTTGATCCAGACGGCGCTGACCGGATCGTTCCTGGCCAGATTCTCGAGCGTTTCGGCTGACAGAACGACGCCCCAGCCGAACGTGTCGTCGGCGCGATTACGCTCGAACACCGTCACATCGTGCGCGGCGTCCCTCAGCTTCATCGAAATGGCGAAGTAAAGGCCGGCTGGTCCGCCGCCGAGAACCGCAACCTTCATCTGTGCGATCTCCTCTTCGCTTGCTGGATTTCAGTATCGCGCCAGGGGCAAGATATTTCAAGCTTAAAGTTTTATGCCGAAACGATTATGCGAAATAGCGGACCGCGCGCTCGCGCATTGCCGCACGCGCGGCCCTTGGGGTCACTTTTCCGGGTTCTTCGGGCTCCACAGCACCGTCTCGGCACCCTTCTCGTAAGCCATCCCGTCGGGATAGCTGATCGCCTCCAGTTGCAATCCCCAGGGCGCCTGAAAGTAGAGGATGGTCTGGCCGGCAGCGGGTCCTTCCTTGACCGGCAGCGGCCCCAACCTGGTCTTGACGCCCTTGGCCTCGAGATAGGCTTTCGCCGCCGCGACGTCGTCGACATAGAAGGCGATGTGAAAACCGCCAATGTCGCTGTTCTTCGGTGTCAGGTTCTTCTGGTCCGGCGCGGTGTATTTGAACAGCTCGATGTTCGAGCCATAGCCGCAGCGAACCATGGTGACCTGCTCGATGACAGCCTTCGGATCGACGCCGAGAAGATCCTGCATGAAGGTGCCTTTGTCGTCGGCGAACGGGCCGAACGACATCGCCTTCTTGCAGCCGACCACGTCGGTGAAGAAGTCGACCGCCTGCTTCATGTCGGGAACCGTGATGCCGGTGTGGTCGTGCCCGCGCATGCCGGGGATCGAGCTGGCTGCTGCCATACCGGTGCTGCCGAGGATGGCGGCAGCGAGCGCGGCATTTCGAATTATTATCTTCATGTCAGTTTCTCCTCCATTTGGCGGGGCTTTGTTATTGGCCGGTCGCACATCCGAGCCCGCTTTTCGGCGTGCGTATGCATTCATGTCGGAGCTTGGCGGCGGCAGGAATGTCCAGCCAGCCTTCGTCGATTTCGGGCAGCGGGATGGCCGAGATAAGGTCGCGCGTGTAGTTCTGTTGGGGATTCTGGAATAGAGCGTCCGTCGCGCTCGCTTCGACGATCCTGCCTTCGCGCATGACGATGACCTGCCGGCACAGCCGCCGGATGACCGACAGATCGTGGCTGATGAAGGCGACCGTCAGCCCCATCTCCGCCGCCAGCTTCTCCAGAAGGGTGAGGATCTGCGCCTGCGTCGAGACGTCGAGGCCGGAGACGATCTCGTCGGCCAGCACGAATTTCGGCGACAGCGCCAGGGCGCGCGCTATGCCGACGCGCTGGCGCTGGCCGCCCGAAAGTTCGTGGCGGTAGCGGCCGGCGAAGCTCTGCGGCAGGCCGACGCGCTGCAAGGCCTCGGCCACGCGGTCCCTGAGATTGTCGCCAAGCCCGTTCTGCTTCAGCGGCGCGGCGATGATGCTGGCAATGGTGCGGCGCGGGTTGAGCGACGACATCGGATCCTGGAAGATCATCTGCAGATTGCGCCGCAGCGGCCGCAACTCCGCCTCCGGCAGATGCGTGATGTCGCGGCCCTCGAAACTGATGCTGCCGGCGCTGGGCTCCAGCAGTCGCACCAGGGCACGGCCGAGCGTCGACTTCCCGGATCCGGACTCGCCGACGATGCCGGTCACCGATCCCCTGGGCAGGTCGAAGTCCAGGCCTTTTAGGATTTCCCCCAGCGGCGCGCGGCCGATCAGCGGCTTGCGCGTCATGTCGGGCAGCGCGACTTTCAACCCGCGCACGGAAAACAGCGGCTCAGCCATGCGGGCGCTTCCAGACCTGATCGGCGGCCGTGATCTCAGCAGCAAGCCCGGCCAGCACTGCCTCGTCCACCGGCTTTAGCGAGGCGAAGGGATCGGTGTAGCGCGGCGTGGCGGCCATCAGCGCCCGCGTATAGGGGTGCTGCGGGGCGGCGAAGAGAGCAGCCGTTTCGGCCTCTTCCACCACCTTGCCGGCATAGAGCACAGAGACCTTCTGGCTTATCTTTGCGACCACTCCGAGATCGTGGGTGACGAACAGGATTGCCGTGCCGTGCTCGCGCTGCAATGCAGCGATGAGCCTCAGGATCTGCTTCTGCACGGTGACGTCGAGCGCCGTGGTCGGCTCGTCGGCGACGATCAGCCGGGGCTCGGCGGCGAAGGCGGCGGCGATCAGCACGCGCTGGCGCATGCCGCCGGAGAGCTCGTGCGGATAGCTTTTCAGCACGCGGTCGGGGTCGCGGATCTGCACCTCGTCCAGCAATTGCCGGATGCGGGTTTCGGCCCTCCCGCCGCTCCAGCCCAGGATGCGCACCAGCCGGTCGGTCATCTGCGGGCCGATGCGGCGCGACGGGTTGAGCGCGGTCAGCGGATCCTGCGGGATGAGTGCGGTACGCGCGCCGATCAGCGTGCGCCGTGCCTTCGGGGTGAGCTTGCCGAGGTCCTCGCCCTCGAGCTGCATGGCGCCCTCGACGACACGCACGCTCGACGGCAAGACGCCCAGCACCGCCTTGCCGATCATCGTCTTGCCGGCGCCGCTTTCACCGACCAGCGCGCGGACTTCGCCGGACTGCACGGAAAGCGACACCGAGCGCAGCACGCGCTGGCCGTTCGGCAGCACGGCGCTCAACTCCTTGATGTCGAGACAGGCGCTCATCGCAGCACCGGATCGAAACGCGTCTTCAGCGCTTCGCCGAACTGGCTGAACGACAGCACGGTCAGGATCAGCGTGATCAGCGGGAATACCAGCACCCACCAGGCCTGGTGGATCGACAGCCGGCCCTCGGCGATGATGCCGCCCCAGGTCGGGTCGTCGGTCGAGATCGACAGGTTGACGAAGGACAGGATCGCCTCGACGATGACGGCGATGCCCATTTCCAGCGACAGCAGCGCCACGATCGACGGCACCACATTGGGCAGCACTTCGAGCAGCATGATGCCGATGCGGCCATAGCCGGCGATGCGGGCGTTCTCGACATAGTCCATGCGCGACTGGCCCATCGCCTCGGCGCGGATCACCCGGCAGAAACGCGTCCAGTCGATGATGGCGATGGCGAGGATGACGGAACTGAGGCCTGTCCCCAGCACCGCGACCAGCAGGATGGCGAACAGCACCGGCGGGAAGGCCATCCAGACATCGACGATGCGCGAGATGATGCGGTCGGCCCAGCCGCCGAAATAGCCGGCGATCAGCCCAAGGGTCGAGCCGACCAGGCATGCAGCGACGGCGGCGGCGAAGGCAACGATGAAGGCGATGCGCCCGCCGAAGATCAGGCGAGACAAGAGATCTCGCCCGAGGCTGTCGGTGCCTAGCCAATAGCCGGGCTCGGCGCCATCGAGCCAGAACGGCGGCAGCCGTTCCAGCATCAGATCCTGCGCCAACGGATCCTGTGGCGCGACCAGCGGCGCCAGGATGGCCGCCACCAGCGCCAGCAGCAGCCAGCCGCCGGCCAGCCAAAGCCTGGCGCTTGAGCCGTGTCTCGAGATGCGGCCGTCATCCATGGCGCAGCCTCGGATTGAGCAGCGCATACATCATGTCCACCGCGAGATTGATCAGCACGAACAGCAGCGCGAAGACCAGCACGATGCCCTGGATCAGCGGCAGGTCACGGTTGATGACGGCGTCGATCGCCATGTTGCCGAGGCCTTCATAGGAAAACAGCCGCTCGACGATGACCGTGCCGCCGATCAGGAAGGTGAACTGCACGCCGACCAGCGTCAGCGTCGGCAGTGCGGCATTCTTCAGCGCCTCGCGCAGGATGACCTGCGTTTCCGAAAAACCCTTCACCCGCGCAAGCACGACATAGTCGAGGTCGAGCACTTCCTTCAGCGACTGTTTCAGCAGCTGAGAGATGATCGCCGCCAGCGGCAATGCCAACGCCACTGCCGGCATAAGCATGTGCTTCAGGAGGTCCCATGTGAGATCGAGGCGCAGCCGAAGCAAGCTTTCGAACAGATAGAACTGGCTGACGAAGGGCAGGTCTAGCTGCGGCGAGACCCGCCCGGAAATGTCGAAGATCGGCACCAGCACCCCGAACAGCAGGATCAGCACCAGGCCCCAGAGAAAGTCGGGAATGGAAAGTGCCGCCCCGCTGGCGATGTCGATGCCGGCTTCGACCGCCGTGCCTCGTTCGCGGGCGCCGAGGATTGCCGTCGTCCCCCCGATAGCCACCGCCATGACAAGTGCGACGATGGCAAGCTCCAACGTCGCCGGCAGCCGGTTGAAGACCAGTCCCAGCACATCCTGGCGCAGCGAGATCGAGGTGCCGAAATCGCCCCTGACGACGCCGGACAGCCAGATGAAGAACTGCTCGATGATCGTCTTGTCGAGGCCGTAGAGCGCCCGCAGCCGAGCGATGTCGGCATCGGTCGCGCCGGGCGGCAGCATCATGGCGATCGGATCGCCGGGCGCGATGCGGATCACGACGAAGACGACGACGGCCACGCCGAACAGCGTGATCAGCATCGTCAAAAGACGGATCAGGAATCGTTGCAGGAGCATTCTAGCGTAGGCCTACGCATTCCATTGACTGTCGGAGTGAAACAGCGACGTTGGAGGAGGCGCGCCGTATCGCGACAGCGTGCCTCCCGCCACAAATCAAGCCGGGGTCATCAGGGCCGGCAACAGCGCGCCGGACACGTGCTGGACGACGTTGACGCCCTTGGCATGCACGATCGGCTGCGCGTACTGCATCAGCGGCAGCACATAGGCCTGCTCGGCGATGTATTTGTCGACCGCCTTCCAGCCGGCGATGCGCTTGGCCTCATCCTTCTCGCCCCACAGTGGGTTGATCATGTCGATCAGGTCCTGGCTGTCCCACACCGAGTGCGGGCTCGGCCCATACATGGCGAAACCGGTCGAGGTGGTCGGGTCGCCGATGGCATTGCCCCAGTTGTAGAAGGCCGCCGGCGCCAGCTTGTCGGCGGCGCGCAGTTCGTAGTGCTTGGCGATCTCGTAGACCTCGATCGTCGCCTCGATGCCGACCTTGCGCCACATGCCGACGATCGCCTGGATCATCTCATAGTCCTTGGGCTTGAAGCCCTTGGTCGTCTGAATGGTGAACTTGACCGGCTTCTCCGGCGAGTAGCCGGAAGCGGCCAGCAATTCCTTGGCCTTTTCCGGATTGTGCTCGACCTTGATCGAGGCATCGTAGGCCGCGTATTCCGGCGTTTCCAGCGTGGCGAGCGGCTGTCCGTAGCCGCGCAGCAGCCGCTTGACCAGAAGCTCCTTGTCGACCGCCATGACGGCTGCCTGGCGCACGTTCTTGTCCAGCATCGCCTCGATGTCGTTGAAGAAGATCATGCCGATGTCGGAAACATTCTTGATCGAGCCGGCAAGGCCGTCCTTGGCGATCAGGCGGTCATACTCCTCATAGGGGATCTCGAGCGTCACTTGCGAGGAGCCGGATTCGATCTCGGCGACACGGCTCGCCGCGTCGGTGACGAATTTGATCGTCACATTCTCGAATGCCGGCTTGCCGCCCCAGTATTTCGGATTGGCCTTGAGCCGCAGGAAGGCGTTGCGTTCGAACTTCTCGACCATGTAGGGGCCGGTGCCGATCGGAGCCTTTTCGAAGCCTTCGGCGCCGACCTTCTCGTAATAGGCCTTCGGCATGATGTAGCCGGTGAGGAACGACATCCACTTGAAATAGACCGGGTCGAACTGCACGACATCGCCCGTGATCTTGTTGCCGTCGATCTTGAAGTTGTTGACGTTCTTCCACACGAACTGGATCGGGTTGCCGGTCTTTTCATCGCCAGCCCGCTGCAACGACCAGACCACGTCCTCGGGCGTGAACGGCGAGCCGTCATGCCAGGTCACGCCTTCGCGGACCGTCATCATGATCTTGGTGCGGTCGTCGTTCCAGCCCCATTCGGTGAGCAGGCCCGGCGCGAAGGACAGGTCCGGCTTCTGCGGGATGAACTGGTCGAACACCGACTGGTAAAGGCCCTGGATGGTCGGATTGACCGCCGAAGGTCCGGTGGTCGGATCCCAGGACGGCAGGTTGACATTGTAGGCGATGGTCAGTTCGCCGGCCGCCGCCCTGGCGACCTTCGGCAGGCCGATGGCAGTGGCTCCCAGTGCGGCGGCACCGTATCCGAGCAATTCGCGTCTGTTGATTGTCATGGTCGTTCCCCTTATTGGTTTTCTGTTTTCTGCGCGCGGCTTCATTGTCTGATCAGTGGGTTTGCTGGGCAACCGCGCCTCGCCTTGCTCGCCCCAATCTGTTTCGGCTCCTACCTCCCGCCAAGCTGTTGCGCGAGCATGAAGCCCGAGGCGGCACCCGTGCCGGCGCCCGGCCAGGTCGCGGCACCGGTGAGATGCAGATTGGCCACCGGCGTGTTCCAGCCGGCGTAGCCGCGTGCCGGGCGAAAAAGGAAGTTCTGCGCCAGGTGGTGGCTGCCGCAAAGCTGGTCGCCGCCGACGAGGTTCGGGTTCTCGCGCTCGAGGTCGATGGGCGAAAACGCCGCCTGGCCAAGGATCTTGGCTTGCAGGCCAGGCGCGTAGGTTTCGATGATGTCGAGCACGCGCCCGGCATAGCGATCCTTGGCCTGATCCCAATGCGCGGGCGCGATCTTGCCGGCGGCATCGCCGAGGATCTCAGCGGGGAGCATGCGCACCTGCACCCACAGAACGTGCTTGCCTTGAGGCGCGCGCGACGGATCGACCGCCGTCGGTTGGCCGACGACCAGCACCGGCTCGTCCGGCAGTATGCCGGCCATCGCCTGCTGATAGGTGCGCGACATGGCGTCCAGCGACGGTGACAGATGCACATAGGCGAACTGCCGTAACTCGGCGCCGGCGCGCCAATCCGGCGGGTCGTCCAGCGCCAGATGGATCATCATCGTGCCCGGCGCGTGGCGGAATTTCCGCATCGCCGTGTCGAAGCCGGCGTCGCCGGAACCGTTGGGCAAAAGCGTGCCGGCCAACGCCTTGGGTGCAACGCCGGCAATGACCGCCCTTGTGGCCGTGTGCGTCTCACCGGACGCGAGCCGCACACCCGTCGCCTTGCCGGCGGAAACCGTGATTTCGGCTACCTCGGCGTCGGTGAATATCTTGCCGCCGGCTGCCGTGACCATGCCCGACAAGGCACGGATGATGGTGTCTGCGCCGCCCTTGCCCAGCACCATGCCGAAGCTCTGGTTGGCCATCGATTCCAGATAAGGGAACACGGCGCCGCCGGCGATGTCGGGCGCGAAGTCGAGATGCATGCCCCAGGTGGCGAGCGTCGCCCGCACATGGGGCGACTCGAAAGTCTCCTCCAGCCACGCGCGAGGCGATGACAGCAGCAGGCGGCCGGTGCCGAGCGCCCCGGCAAGGCCCTTCTTGCGCCACAGCTTCCACGCCGTGCCGGCAAGCGCGCGTGCGCCCATCGGCGATCCCAAGAGGCGAAACAGATGCTCGGCCTCCGCCGGGAAGGCGGCGACCAGCTTGCGCCATGTGGCGGCGTCGGCGGCGGAGAAGGCAGCCATGCGCGAGGCCGTCTTTTCCAGATCGTTGCTGACGCCGAACCAGCGTCCCTCCGGGAAGGCGCTGGCGAAACAGTCGGCGACCGGCACGAACTCCAACCCGTGGGCGTTCAATTCATTTGCATATTTCCGGTGGAAGGCGGAGCCGGCGAACAGGCTCAGATTCATCGCGCCGAAATCGTGGCGGAACCCCGGCAGCGTGAATTCGCGGGTCTGCACGGCGCCGCCGATTGTTGCACTGCGCTCGAAAATCGCGGTTTTCCAGCCTTTGAGCGCCAGATGCGCGGCGCAAGCCAGACTGTTGTGGCCCGCCCCGACAAAGATGGCGTCGAACTCGCTCACGCCCCGCACCCATTTCCTTTATGCTTAAAGATAATTGCAGATGCATATGTTTTCGTCTAGTAGGATATTAAGGGCCGAGACGAGCCTTCAGCACATCAGACAAGAGGGAACAGAGACCATGGACACGCAAAAACTCCTCGGCGAGGTCGCCGGCCAGCTTCTTTCAGGCGCCATCAAGGTGGTCGACCTGTCGGCGCCGCTCGGTCCCGACACGCCGCTGATCAAACTGCCGCCCGAACTCGCCGTCGACACGCCGAAGGTCGAGATCCATAACATCTCCCGTTACGACAAGAATGGTCCCTGGTGGGCCTGGAACTGGCTGAAGCTCGGCGAGCATTCCGGCACGCATTTCGACGCGCCGCAGCACTGGATCAGCGGCAAGGATTATCCCGACGGCGCCACCGATACCATTCCGGCGCAGAACTTCATCGGTCCGGTGAATGTCATCGACTGCTCCAAAGAAGCCGCCGCAGACCATGATTTCCTGCTCACCGTCGACCACATCAAGGCGTGGGAAGCCAAGCATGGCGCCATCAAATCAGGCGAATGGGTGGTGATGCGCACCGACTGGTACAAGCGCAACGGCTCGGAAGCCGAATTCCTCAACGCCAACGAGACCGGCCCGCACACGCCCGGCCCCACGGCGGAAGCAATCCAGTTCCTGATCAGCAAGGACATCAAGGGCTGGGGCTCGGAGACGATCGGCACCGATGCCGGCAAGGCCGGCGGCATGGAGCCGCCATTCCCGGCCCACACGCTGATGCACAAGGCCAACCGCTACGGCCTGGCCAGCCTGTGCAATCTCGACCAATTGCCGCCGAAGGGCGCCATCCTGATCGCCGCGCCGCTCAAGATCGAGCACGGCACCGGCAGCCCGATCCGCGCACTGGCGCTGGTGCCGGGCAAATAGGCGAGGGTGGCGGTCTTCGGGAGAAGATCATGCGCGCGGGCGATGATGCAGTGACGAGGTGGGAGAAGGGCAACGCTGGAGCTCTACGGCGCCCCCCTCTGTCCTGCCGGACATCTCCCCCTCGAGGGGGGAGATTGGCAGCTTCGCCGACGGCTCGCTTCTTGCAACATTGGAGATTGACGAAATCCGAGACGACATTCGATCTCCCCCCTGGAGGGGGAGATGTCCGGCAGGACAGAGGGGGGCGCCGTAGAGGGCTGACCTCCCAAGCTTATCCGCTGTCTACGGGGAACCGCCAATGAACGCCCCCGACCACATCATCGTCGGCAGCGGCATCAACGCGCTGGTCTGCGCGGCGATGCTGGGCGGCAAGGGCGCCAAAGTGCTGGTGCTCGAGCGCAACGACCGCATCGGCGGCTGCATGCGCACCGAGGAAATCACCGCGCCCGGTTTCATCCATGATGTGATGGCGACGACCTTCGTGCTGTTCATCACCTCGCCGGCCTATGCGGCGCTGGGCAAGGACCTCGCCCGGCATGGCCTGGAGTTCTGTCACGCGGCCACCCCGACCGGCGTGCTGCGCCCGGACGGCAGCCATGCGGTGCTCGGCACCGACCGCGCCGCCAACATCGCCGCCTTCAATGCGATCCAGGCAGGCGACGGCGATCGGCACGCCGAGGACGTCGGCGGCATCGAGCGCAATGCCGGGCTGCTGTTCGGCCTGCTCGGCGGCAGCCTGTGGTCCTATCCGACGGCGAAGTTGCTGGCCGGTGATGCCTGGCAGCGGAGCCCGCGCGGGCTGGCCGCCTTTCTCGGCGAAGCGCTGGTGCCGGCGCGCGGATGGCTGGAAAGCACCTATCGGTCCGAGACCATTCGCGCACTGTGGGCGCCCTGGGTGCTGCATGCCGGACTTGGGCCGGAAGATGCTTTCTCCGGCCAGATCGCCAAGGTCATCGCCTTCGCGCTGGAGGCTGCGGGCGCACCGGTCGTCAAGGGCGGGGCGAAGAACCTGCTGTCGGCCTTCGAGGCGCTCATCAAGGAGCGAGGCGGGGTCATCTCCACCAACGCCGACGTTGCCTCGATCATCCTGACCGAAGGTCGCGCCACCGGCGTGCGGCTGGCCTCGGGCGAGACCGTCAATGCGAAGAAGAGCGTCATCTGCTCGGTCACGCCGACGCAGCTTTACGGCCGGCTGCTCGGCAACGACAGCCCCGGGAATGACATCGAGGCGACGCAAAAATACCGCTACGGCAAAGGCAATTTCCAGATCCACTATGCCCTCGACAAGCCGCCGTCCTGGCGGGGCCAGGGGTTGGACAAGGTGGCGCTGCTGCATCTGACGCCTGGGTTGGACGGTGTGTCGAAGGCCTGCAACGAGGCGGTGCGGGGCATGCTGCCCCAAGTGCCGACCATCTGTGTCGGCCAGCCGCACGCGCTCGATCCCTCGCGTTGCCCGCAAGGCAAGGCGATCCTGTGGCTGCAACTGCCCGAGGCGCCCCGTCACATCAAGGGTGATGCCGCCGGCAAGCTGCAGGCGCCGGCGGACGGGCAATGGACCGACGGCCTGCGCGAGGCCTATGCCGATCGCGCCGAAGCGATCCTTGCCGGCCATATCGATGGCTTCAAGGACAGCGTCATCGCGCGCCGCGCCTATTCGCCGGCCGATCTCGAAGCGATGAACATCAACCTGGTCGGCGGCGACCCCTATGGCGGTTCCTCGACCATCGACCAGTCCTTCCTGTGGCGGCCGTTCAAGACCAGCCGCAACCACCAGACCGGCATCAAGAACCTCTATCACATCGGCGCCTCTACCCATCCCGGCGCGGGCCTCGGCGGCGGCTCCGGCTTTCTCCTGGCGGGGAGACTGTGATGGAGCAAAAAATCGCGGAAAAGCGCCAGCGCATTTCGACCTTGGGTCAGATCGGCCTGCAGCAATTCGCGCCCTATCTGATGAACCGCATCATGGGCCGCTACAACGCCACCTTGCGCGACGATTTCCGCAAGCAGGGCCTGACCATTTCGCAGGTGCGGGCGCTTGCCGTGCTGTCGGTCACCGACGGCGTCACCGTCAACGACCTCTCGGTCTACACTGTGATCGAGCAGTCCACCTTGAGCCGCACGCTCGACACGCTTGAGGGGCAGGGGCTTGTGCGGCGCGAGCAGGGGGTTAGCGACAGTCGCATCCGCCATGTGTTCCTGACCGACGAAGGCCGTGCCGAGTTCACCCGTGCCTGGCCGGCCATGCATGACGCTTTCGAGGCCATGTTCGACGATGTGGACGACGTCGAATACGCCGCGCTGATCGCGACATTGCAGAAGATGCTGAAGAACATTCGCAAGCACGACATCTAGAGCTACGCGCCGCCGAAGCCGGGCGGCAACGGAAGGAGGCCAAAAATGGCCGAACGGTCTTTTGCCAAGGAAGTCGAAAAGCTGAGGCTCGGCGCCGGCGAAGAATTTGCCGGCGAAGGCATCCTCGCCATCACCAAGGCGCTGCTGCAATGCGGCGTCGGCTATGTCGGCGGCTACCAGGGTGCGCCGATCAGCCATCTGATGGACGTGCTGGCTGACGCGCAGGACATTCTGGGCGAACTCGGCGTGCATTTCGAGGCGAGCGCCTCGGAGGCAACCGCCACCGCCATGCTGGCGGCCTCGGTGCATTATCCGATCCGCGGCGCGGCGACCTTCAAGTCGACGGTCGGCACCAACGTCGCCTCCGACGCGCTTGCCAACCTCGCCTCCGGCGGCGTCACCGGCGGCGCGCTGATCATCGTCGGCGAGGACTATGGCGAGGGCTCCTCGATCATGCAGGAGCGCAGCCATGCCTTCGCCATGAAGAGCCAGGTCTGGCTGCTCGACCCGCGCCCGAACCTGCCCTCGATCGTCAAGGCGGTGGAGGACGGCTTCGAACTGTCCGAGGCCTCCAACACGCCTGTCATGCTGCAGGTGCGTATCCGTTGCTGCCATGTCCACGGCCATTTCATCGCCAAGGACAACAAGCGGCCGCCGATGACGGTGGCCGATGCGCTTGCAGCGCCGCGCCGCGACACCGGCCGCATCGTGCTGCCGCCCGCTTCCTTCCTGCACGAGAAGGAGAAGGTCGCGAAGCGCTGGCCGGCGGCGGTGGATTTCATCAAGAGCCGCAAGATCAACGAATTCTTCGGTTCCGATCACGGCTCCATCGGCATCGTCATGCAGGGCGGCATGTACAATTCCGTCATCCGCGCTTTGCAGCGGCTCGGCCTTGCCGACACCTATGGCGGGACCGACGTGCCGCTCTACGTGCTCAATGCCGTGTATCCGCTGATCGACGACGAATTCCTGTCCTTCTGCGAAGGCAAGCAGGCGGTGCTGGTCGTCGAGGAAGGCCAGCCCAATTACATCGAACAGGCCTTTGCCGCCATGCTGCACAAGGCCGGGCGTGGCACCCGCCTGGTCGGCAAGGAGCACCTGCCGATGGCCGGCGAATATACCGGGCAGGTCATGCTCGACGGCATCGGCGCCTTCCTGCGCGCCGAGGCGCCGCACCTTCTGCCCGGCGAAGTGCGGGCGCCCAACAAGGTCGGTGAGGGCGTCGATACGGCGGACCTCATCAATGTCGTTCCAGGACGACCGCCCGGTTTTTGCATCGGCTGCCCGGAGCGGCCGATCTTTGCCGCGACAAAACTGGTCGAACAGGACCTCGGCAAGCACCACATCGCATCCGACATCGGCTGCCACCTGTTCTCGATCATGCCGCCCTTCGAACTCGGCGCCACCACAATGGGCTACGGGCTCGGCCCGGCCTCGGCCTCGGCCTTCAATTCGCCCGATGCAAAACGCCGCTCGATCTCCTTCGTCGGTGATGGCGGCTTCTGGCACAACGGCCTGACTTCCTCGATCGGCAATGCGGTGTTCAACAAGAACGACGGCGTCATCGTCATCGTCGATAATTTCTACTCGGCCGCGACGGGAGGGCAGGACATCCTGTCGTCCCGCGCCGGCAACAAGACCAAGTCGACCAAGCATCCCATCACCGAGGCGGTGAAAGGCATGGGCGTCAAGTGGCTGCGCCATGTCGACCGCACCTATGATGTCGGCAAGATGCAGGACACGCTGCGTGAAGCGCTGACGACCGACGAGAAAGGGCCGAAGGTCATCGTCGCCTCGTCTGAATGCATGCTCAACCGCCAGCGCCGCGAAAAGCCTCTGGTCGACAACGCGATCAAGGGTGGGACCCGCGTCGTCAAACCGAAGTTCGGCGTCGATGAGGATATCTGCACCGGCGACCATGCCTGCATGCGGCTGTCCGGCTGCCCGTCGCTGTCGGTGAAGTCGCTCGACGATCCGCTGCGCGACGATCCCGTCGCGAGCATCGACCAGAACTGCGTCGGCTGCGGCAATTGCGGCGAGGTCGCCGATGCGGCCGTGCTGTGCCCGTCCTTCTATCGCGCCGATGTCGTGCACAATCCGAGCCGCTGGGACCGCTTCCTCGAGAGCGCCCGGCGCGCTGTCATCGGCCTTTTGCAGCGTCGCCGCGAAGGCCGCCGCCTGGTGTTCGCCGATGCTTGATCACAACGCCTCACTGCGCCCGAAGACAGGCGCCGCCGACGATGAACGCGTTATCAAGCTTGCGGTGCTCGCCGTCGGCGGCCAGGGCGGCGGCGTGCTTGCCGACTGGATCACCGATGTCGCCGAGCGCAACGGTTACGTCGCGCAATCGACCTCGGTGGCCGGCGTCGCCCAGCGCACCGGCGCCACGATTTATTACGTCGAGATGGCCCGTGACACCGGCCGCCTGCCGGTCTTCGCGCTGTCGCCCTCGCAAGGCGACGTCGACATATTGATCGCCGCCGAACTGATGGAAGCCGGCCGCGCCATTATCCGCGGCTTCGTCACCCCCGAGCGCACGACGCTGATCACCTCTTCGCACCGCATCGCCGCCGTGTCGGAAAAGATCGAGCCCGGCGACGGCAGGGCGTCATCGTCGAAGGTGCACGCGACGGCGCAAGCCGCATCGAAGCGCTTCATCGCCTTCGACATGGAAAAGATCGCCGCCGACAACGGGTCGATGATCTCGGCCAGCCTGCTTGGCGCGCTGGCGGGCTCTGACGCCCTGCCGTTCACGCGCGAAAGCTACCAGGAGGCGATCGGCGCCGGCGGCCGCGGCGTCAAGGCCAGCCTCGCCGCCTTCGATGCCGCCTATGATCGCGCGCGCGGCACGGCGTCATCCGCTGCACCAAGACCGGTGAAAGCAGCTGTCGTCGGCTCCGCCCTTGCTGCCGGACAGGTGCGTGGCCCGCAAAACCTCCTGCAAGGCTGGCAGGCTCTGGCCGCCCGCATCGACGTGATGCCCGTGGCAGTGCGCGACATGGCATTGCGCGGTCTGCGAAAGGTCGTGGACTATCAGGACATTGCCTATGGGCGCGAATATCTCGACCGCCTGGACAAAGCCGTCGTGCTGGATGGGCCTGATCGAGCCTATGCCCTCTCGATCGCCGCCGCCAAGCATCTGGCGAACGCCCTATGTTACGACGACATGATCCGGGTCGCCGATCTCAAAACGCGCTCGACCCGCGACAAACGCGTGCGCAAGGAGGTCGGCGTCAAGGATGGCTCGGTCCTGCAGGTGACCGAGTATTTCCATCCGCGCATCGAGGAGTTCTGCGGCACGCTGCCGGCGGCGCTGGGCAGCTACATCGAGAACCGGCCGAAGCTCGCCGCCTTCCTTGACCGTCGCATCAATCGCGGCCGGCGCATCCGTACCGACAGTTTTGCCGGCTTCACCGCTCTGTGGTTCATCGGCGGCCTGCGCCGCTGGCGCCGCCGGCTGCTGCGCCACAAGGTGGAAGCCGCGCATCTGGAGCGCTGGTACGCGCTGGCGCTGGGCCATGCGCGTGACGACTATGCATTGGCCGTCGAGATCCTCAACTGCCGCCGTCTGATCAAGGGCTACAGCGACACCCATGTCCGTGCCCAGTCGAAATTCGACCGCGTGCTGTCGGCGCTCGACCTGCTCAAGGGGCGCGAAGATGCCGCCGACTGGATCCGCCGGCTGCGCGAGGCGGCGCTGAAGGACGAGAAGGGCGACATGCTCGATGGCGCCCTCAAGACGGTGGCGACGTTGGGGGCCGGGCCGACACGCTGAGGCCGCGTCGCGACGTCACTGTGTTCCGACTTGTGAATGAAGCGGCGCAGCTTGCGGGAAAAGATGCAGCAGTCCTGAATCGGCGCGGCGGCGCAGATGTGCATCCACCTCGGCCCGATCAGCACAGCCATGGAACCTGCCGCCGCAATGGTCACGCAACCGCACCAGATCAGACATGAGGGGTGACATCGGCAGGCCGGCGGCATCGAGCAGGCTTGCGCTGAGAAAGGCAATATCGAGCGACGCCATATCAGGCATCGGATGACGCAGTGGATGATGGAAGGTCGTGAGGGTGTAGAAGGTGCGATAGGCGAGCGAGTCAAGCTTGGCCAGCGCGTCACTGCCTGCGGTCGCATCGACAAATGGCTTTGTCGCCGAGGACTGGTGGTCGCCAAATTCGAGCACCACGGCGCCGCGCGTGCCGGCCTCCGCTTCCCGCTGCTTGAGAAAATCCTGAAAGTCGCCGCGCGCGATCGCCATGCGGCGCAGATATTCGCCGGCCTGGAAATCGTCCGTGAAGGGCTCGCCTTCCATCTTCAATCCCGGCTCCATCCGCCCCTCATAGGGCGAGTGCGGAAACATGGTCTGGATTTCGAGGAACAGTGGCCGGCCGTCTTCCCGGCGGTGCCTGCCGATGAATGCCTCCGCCGCCTGATAATAGAAACTGTCGCGCAGATGGTAGAAGGGCGCGGCGATATCCCTGATGTCGAGGACGTTCTCGAACCCGATCGACTTCAAAAAAGGTCCCTCGTTGACGAAGGTAAAGTCCATCGGCGTCATGACGGCCGTTCGATAGCCGCAGCGCGCCAGCAACTCCGGCAATGCTCCGGCGACCTTATCCTGTAGCGTGATCGTCAGATAGGGACTTCGCCAGCCGAAGTCTGTGGCCGAAACCCCGGTCATCAACGACAAATTGCTGATCCAGGTGCCGCCGCCGAACGTCTCGACCTGCATCGGGTGAGGCTCGGCGGCGGCAGGTGCAAATCGCTGCAGGAATCCCGCGCCACTGGCGATCTGCGGAAAATAGCTTGGATCGGACTGGCTTTCGCTCAACACGAAGAAAATATCGGGAAGCGCTGTCCGGTCGCCGCAGTCGACCGTGTCGGCGAAGGGTGGCTGTGGCGCGACGGCCTGCAGCCGCTTCTCGAACGCCGGCTCGACGACCAGGTTGCGCAGATCCATCAGTGAGATGAAGAAGGCCGACATGTGCCGGCCCTGCATATAGTAGAAGTACCGGTCCTTCGAAGCCTCGGCTGGAAAGGTCAGCGGCACCAGTGTGACGAGGACGGCCAGAAGCAGGGCGCGCGCCGATGCGGGCCAGCCAAGCTTCCGGTCGGCGCGAAAGATCAGGATCGCTGCGGCGATGCCAAGTACCAACGCCGCGGCGACAGGCAGGATGAGGTGGAGATAGGAGCCGAGCAGGAAGCGATACACTCCCGGATCCGTTGACACGAAGATCGTGTCGTAGAAGTGCAGCGAGAACCCCTTCATCCGGAATTTCACCGCCGAGATCAGCGTCACGAGGGCAACGGCCATCCAGGCAAGATAGACGGAAAAGGCGAGGCGCCCCGATGTCAGGAACACGGCTCCCGCGAGCGCCGCCACCAATGTCAGCGAGAACGGCACCGACAGCCATTCATGCTCGGCCCGGCCGGCACCAAAAACGCCCGCAAGGCTGATCAGCACCAACGCCAGCGGATGGCAGAAGGCCCGCAAAGGCCCTTGAAGTCGAGATATTGCTTTCCCCACGAACATGTCTGTGCGTTCCTTTGGGGGAGCTTTGTGTCATTTGCCGCTTTCGAACAATTCCATAGTAAATTTAACCTTAACCGCCGTAGGTAACGGGAATTCAGACGACCAGATCGCGCGTCGGCTTCACCGCCGCGGACCCCGGGAACACCTTGTCGCCGAGCACCGCTGCCGAAAGCCCGAACTGGTC
The DNA here is from genome assembly GCF_020165235.1 of Mesorhizobium sp. CA13. Classification (NCBI taxonomy): domain Bacteria; kingdom Pseudomonadati; phylum Pseudomonadota; class Alphaproteobacteria; order Hyphomicrobiales; family Phyllobacteriaceae; genus Mesorhizobium; species Mesorhizobium sp. CA13. The sequence continues at coordinate 206,430 of NZ_JAIUHS010000005.1, forward strand.
GGCGAGCAGGCCTTTCAGCACCGCCCTGACATCGCTGGTCGGCGCCAGATCGCGCTGTTCGTAGAGTTGGGCGGGCTTCAGGCCCGGCCAGTCGGCTATGACGCGGCCGCCCTTGATCGCGCCGCCGGCGAGCAGCACCACCGTGCCGGTGCCGTGATCGGTGCCGATGGTGCCGTTGATGCGGGCGGTGCGGCCGAACTCGGTGACCGCGACGATCGCCGTGTCCTTCCAGCGCTCGCCGAGGCCTGTCTCGAATTCCTCGAAGGCGCCGTCGAGGCCGCCGAGCAGGGAGGCAAGCCGGCCCGTCGCGCCGCCTTCGTTGACATGCGTGTCCCAGCCGTCGAAGGCAAGCGCTGCGACACGAGGCCCCTCGTCGGCGTTCATCAGCCTGGCCGCGCCCTTTGCCGCCTGCCGCATGCCGGCTGCGCTGCCGAGGCCGGCATGTGGCTTCATCGCCTTGGCGCCCATCTGTCCCTCTAGCGCCATGCGCTCGGCATCGAGCCCTTTTTGCAGAGCCACCGCCAGGACCGGGTCGCGATGCCGATAGAGATCGAGCACCCGTGCGGCGAGGCCGTCGCCGGACGCAGGCAGGGATTGCGGCGCCCAGCCGAGCACCGGCGCCGCCCCGCGCATCACCAGCGGCGTCGACGGCCCGACGGCCAGCCCGCCGAGCGTTGCCACGCGCTCGCCCGGCGGCAGGCTCGCCAGCGCCCGGTTGAGCCAGCCGGTGGCGACATGGCCGGGGCCGGCATAGCCGCTTTCCAGCACATCCTGACCGTCGAAATGGGAACGGTCGCGATAGCCGGTCGCGGCCGCGTGCACGACCGCCGCCTGCTTGTTCCCGAACAGCCGCGCGAACACCGGCATGGCCGGGTTGAGCGCGAAGAAGCCGTCGAGCGGCAGCGCCGCGTGCGGACCGGCGAGCGACAGCGCGATGTCGCCGTGCAGCCCGGCATAATCGGGATCACCGACCGGCCCGACCGTCGAAAGCCCGTCCAGCGCGCCGCGCAGGACGATGACGATGAGGCGCGGGTCGCGATTGTCGGCGGCACGGGCAAAGCGGGGCAGATAGGCCCAGGCAAACAGGGCGCCGCTTGCCTTCAGCATGGAGCGACGGGAAGGGTGAGGCACTTCGCACAGCAGGGTCATGGCATTGTCTCCGCCGGGATCATTTTCCCTATCTTCGCTGAAATTCGGGCGCCATCAGCAGCAGCGCCAGCCCTTGCTGCTTGGACTCGGCGTGGGCGACCGCGTGCCGCGTATCCGGCGAGGCGGAGGGGCCGATGATCGCGTCGACCATGTCGTTGGGGTTGCCGATCTCCTTGATCTGGCGGGCCGCCTGCCAGGCGATGTCGAGCCGGGTCTTCATGCCCGCTGCCGATGCCCAACTGTCCGCCCGGTCGGGAAAGCCGTTCGGCCCCGGCGGCTGCCACAGCGGCTCGCCCAGCGCGGCGAGCCAGCCAAGCGATTGGCCGGGACCGCTCGCCGGGCCTGGGCCGGCCGCCCTTCTGACGGCGACGACGTAATCGAACGGCGAGCGCATCTTGGCCAGTGGCGTCGACCAGGCCTCCGGCATGTCGATGAGGGCCGAGGCCAGCGCCCGCAGATCGCCGTCGCGCTTGGCGAAGACCGTGGCGAGGCGGGCGACCGCAGCCTGCGGGGGATCGTCCGATATGAAATGGCGGGCGAGCTTGGCGGCGATATGCTGCGCCGTCGCCGGATGCCGGGCGATATCGTTGAGCGCGGCCTCGGCCTGGCCCATGCCGCCGGCCGGATAGGTCTTGCCGAGCAGCATCGCATCGCCGGGCTCATGCGCATTGGCGTTGAAGACGAAATTGCCGGGTTCGCCCAGCCGTCCTTCCCGCCCGGCCATGGTCCAGCCGGTAAGGATGCGCGCGAAGCTGGTGACGTCCGCCTGGGTGTAGCCGCCGCCGACGCCGAGCGTGTGCAGTTCGAGGATTTCGCGGGCGAGGTTCTCGTTGAGGCCACGCTTGCGGTTCCTGCCGGCGCGCGAATCCGGACCGACCGATTGCTGGTTGTCGAGATAGAACAGCATCGCCGGGTGACGCTCCACCGCGAGAAGCATGTCGGCGAAGCGGCCAAGCACGAAAGGGCGGATGGCTTCGCGCTCGAAGGAGCCGGCGCTGGCCCGCACGATGGCGCCCTTCGCCGCCGAGACGCAGAAATGGTTCGACCAGAAATAGACCAGGCGTTCGATGAAACCGGCCTCGGCCCGCAAGGCCTTGTCGAAGCGTGCCTGTGCTTCGGCCCGGAACAGCGTGCCCTCGCTGCGCGGCATGGCGGGTTTGGCCGGAACCGCGGGCGATGCTGCCGGGGCGCCATCCACCGCCGCCATCCGCTTTCGGTCCAGCTTGCGCTGGAGATTTTCCGCCATGCTCGCCTGGATGGCGAACGTGCTGCCCTTGAGATCCGCATAGACCGGATCGTCGAGCGAAATCAGGGCAATGTCGGGCCGTCTGAGTTCCGCCTTGAGATAGCCGCGCGGATCGCCGAGCAGCCTGTCTCGATCGCCCGGCCGCGCCCCAAGCCCGAAGCGGTTGAACGCGACCAGGGCGGCATCTGGCGGCATGGAGCCTTTGGCCGGGATAGCCACGTCAGCTCTCCTTGTTCAGGCCCAGCGCGGCGCATGAACCCCGTTTTCGGCGCGATGCGCTTAGGTCGGATCGGCTGCTGCGGTGGAGCGGGCCGGTCGGTGAAGCGCGCCCGGCCCGCCAAAACTTATCAGTGATGCCAGCGGTGCCAGACCCGATGTGGGTGCCAGACACGATGGGGGTGCCAGACGTGGAATACTGGGCCGGGCCGGTAATAACGCGGATACACCACCACCCGGTTAGGCACGCAGCGCCCCCAGCGATTGGGATGCCAGCCGGGGCCGCAACCCCACGCCACATGCTCGATCAGCGCCGGGGCGCTTGGCTGGGCCATCATTGGCACGGCGGATGCCGCCGCAACGGTCGCGGCCGTTCCGGTCAAGGCAAGCGCGGCGGCGGCCGCGTATTGTGTGAGACGGTTCATGACGATACTCCAATGGTCTCGAAGCTGAAAACCTGTTCGTACCGGGCGGTCCGGCAGGTGTGCCCTTCTTGCCTTAAACGGCGGCTTCGGCGCATTCCGTCGGTGCTTATGGCGATTTTTTTGCCGCCGGCGGCAGCCCCGCGCGTCTTGTCAGCCCCTCCGCCAGCACGCCGCGATCCTCGGCGGAACTCGCCGCGGCGAACTCGACGATGCGCTGCTCCAGCCGCGCGCGCATGGTGACATCGGCGTTGCGGGCCCGCTCGAGCGCGGCTGTCAGGGCTGCGGTGTCGAGGGCGGGCTGACGCAGCAGGTCGGCGGCCTCGCGCCTGGCCTGCTGGCCGTCGAGAATGACCTGGCGGGATTCGCGCCGGACCTCACGCAGCGCCTTGCGGAATATCCTGCGTTCCTGGTCCGGAAGCCGGCCTCCGGCCGCTTCCAGCGAATAGCCCTGGCCCGCTTTGCCGCTTCTCAGCCAGACTGCCCCGCCGGCAAGGGCGCCGGCGAGGAAGACGTTGAGCGCAACGGACGCGATGAGGAGCTTGCGGCCCGTGCTCATAGGTTTTCCTCGATCGTGTCGCCGTCGGGACCGGCATCGCCGAACGCCGTCGCATTGGCGTCCAGCACATACTGATCGGGCTGAACCTGGGGAGTGGCGACGATCACCAAAGCCGATCCGGCAACCGCGCCGGCCAGGCCGATGCCGGCAAGTCCGAGCCCCAGCCACCACAGACGCTGGCGCCAGCGTTGGGCAAGATGACCGTCGGCAGCCCTCAATATGCCGCCGTGCAGCGCCTTGCCGGGCGCTTCGACGCGATAGCTGTCGAGCAGGGCGTCGAGCTTGCCGGCGTCCCTCAGAATGGCCGCGCCCGCGTCGCTTGCGGCAAGGATGCTGCCCGCCGCGCGTTCGGCCTGCGGCCATCGCCGCAAATCGCCGCCATAGGCTCCCGCTAGCGCGGCAAAGCGTTCGGCATCCATCGTCGGTGCGTCCCTGGATCGGTCAGACATTGGTCTTTCCCTTGCCTGTTGGCCCCTTGCCTGCTGGCATCGCGTGCCCGCACGGGGCGGCGATCGTCGGGGCCGGCCGCCAGGCGGTGTCGGCAAGGCGCGAACGCTGCGCCTTCATGCCGGCGCGGTTCTCATTCATGGACACGGTCCCTGGCCAGGATCGCCTGCAGCGCCCTGCGGCCGCGCGAAAGCAGGCTCTCCAGGGCATCGACGCTGATCTCCAGGGTCGTGGCCGCCTCGATGTTCGACATGCCCTGATAGTAGACCAGGATGATGGCTTCGCGCTGGCGCGGCGCGATGGCTTGCAAGGCATGTTCGACGCGCTGCGTGTCTTCCCGCGGCTGGGCATCCGGAAGCGGCGCCGGGTCTGTCACCTCCGGCAAATCGTCTGTCACCCATTCGCGGCGGCGGCGCAGCCGGTCGTAGCAAAGGTTCAGCGTCACCCGGTGGATCCAGCTGTCGAAACGGGCATTGCCGCGCCGCCAGCTCGAAGCATGGCGCCAGATTCGGACGAAAGTCTCCTGCGCGACATCCTCGGCCTCCGCCGCGTCGCCCAGCATGCGCACGGCAAGCGCCAGGATACGCGGCAGTTTGCGCGCGACGAGCGTTTGCACGGCCGCCGGATCGCCGGCGCCGACACGGCGAACCAGCTCCTCGTCCGGATCCGCGCTCATCGGCTGGCGCACTCCTGATGGTCATCGCGTGCCATTACCCCCGTTCATTGCTCCGCCTTGGGAGCGGTTTTGTGGCCCGGCATTTCGTCGACGCTCAGAACGCCGTCGCCGTTCTTGTCCAGCCTGGCAAAGCGCTTGGCGAAGAGGGCATCGAGTTCGGCGCGGTCGATGAAGCCGTCATGGTCCGAGTCCGCGCGCGCGAAGGACTGTGTCGGGTCGCCCTTGGTGCCACGCTTTGCCTGGAAGGCCTCCCATTCCTGCAGGCTGATCTTGCCGTCGCCATCCGTGTCGGCGGCCATGACCGCCTTTTCACGCCGCTTCTGGAACTTGGCCAGCGTGATGTCGGGCCTGGTCTTTGACGTGGCTGGCGCGGCAGCGGGGGGCGGTGCAGAAGGTGGCGTCGCGGCCGGAGGCTGTGTCGCCGTCTGGGCGAACGCCGTGGCGGTCAGCAGGCTCAAGGCAGCGGCAAGGATCGAACGGCGTATCATGCTGGCGTCTCCGGTTGGCGCGCTGCCACGTTGTGCCGTGGCGACGCTTCTCCCGTTAAACGCAGCGGCGGGAAAAATCCGTCGGTGACTTTTGTGCCGGCGGGCGAATGCCGCAACAATGCGCCCGATCGGGCGCTGCTTGCGCCATATTCGAACCCTTCAGCCGAAGGGCAGGAATTATGTCGATTGGTCCGCCATCACCAACTGGTCCGGCTTGAAGCCGGCATGCTGCGGGGTCCACACATCGCCCTCGCGATTGAACCAATGGCACATATATGTGCCGGAGGCGGCACCGTCGCTTATCGTCATCTTCGGGCCTCCGGACTTCAGCTTGACGACGTCTCCGGTCTTGAAACTGTTGGGCATTTTGGCCTCCCATGCTGACGCCGGGAGTTTCACATCAAACCTCGGTCTCGACAATGGCGGATGCGTTCGACCAGCATCGCGATCCACAGTGCCAGGCGGCGTTTTGGGGCCCGGTCGGGTTGTAGATCCGGCCGCATATGCAGCAATGTGTGTTGCCGTTGGTTGTCGAAATTGGATGTTGAAATTTCCGTTCGGCTGGCCGAGATTGGCATCTGCCGAGTATTGAGCGCTGCTATCGCTTCTGCGATGCTGCGGATCCGGCACTGTGAGTTTCGAACGGGATCTTATTGCGCCGTGATCAGAAGCAACAAACAAAAGCAACCCGTATGCATCCTGATTCCGAATACAGTAGAGTTGCGACATTGACTGAAAGAGACTTGAAGCGCTTGGGGAAAGGCGAGGGGTTCCCATCAGAGCGCCGGAGGAAATGATTCGTCGCGTCATGGTTGCTGCCTGTCCCAACGATCAGGCCGCTGATCAACGAGGGCTGGCAGGCGAGTACATGCCCGGGAAGCATTGAGAGGAGGACAGTTTTGGCGAAGGCCAAGGGGATCGCTCTAGAGATTGCAGAGCATAGCGCAGCGAATCCCGATGCACAGAAGCCGCTGCGCAAGCGCTTGTTCGACCACCCGCTTCTCGTGGTTAAGCGGAAACTGTTATATCGCCTGCTGCACCCCCAGGCGCCACGGCACCCTGTGCCGCTTACAAAGCCGGTCCTCGTCGTGGGCTCCGCGCCGGTCTCAAACCCGCCGGTGGGTTTTCAGCGCGATGCTTTCACACTCTTTACCGTGAATGGCTCGCAGACCGTCACAGCCCGCTGGGGGATGGGGACCCCTGACGCAACATTTCTTTACGTCAACCAGCTTGACGCGACCAAGCCCAACGCTTTGGCCGTGCGCGCCGTCTTGACCGGCCAGGAAACCGATCTGCTCTGGATTGTGCGCGCACACCGCACGATGGAGGAATTGCGCTGCAACATCGCGGCCTTCAACTACCGCTGCCGCGACCTGCGCACGATGACCCGCCACCAGCGCATGGCGCTCTACGAAGCAGTGATGGGTGTGCCCAATTTCGAGATGCATCTGGAGGAGAAGTTCTCGACCGGGATCACAGCGGTCCTTTACGCCTTGCATAACGGCGCGCCGGCCGTGATCATCACGGGTATTGACCCGGGTTCGCACGGCCATGTGTACAACAAGCTGAACATCGACCGGATGCACGTCGGCTCCGACCGTGCCACCCTGCTAGCGCTGTTGGCGCTCGGTTTCCCCCTTTATACGAGCGATCCGCATGTGGCGGACTCACTCGGTCTGCCACTCTGGACGGGCCAGGCCAGGAGATGTGAGGTCCAATGACAACGGTCGATGTGGCTTGCTGGTGAGCTGTCTGAAATGTGAGTGCGACGATCTGATGGACAGCTCCGTCGTGAAGAGGCGCGATGCGGTGGCTGGCTCTTGTCGCGCAAAACACCATCCACACCTTTCGAGATGAAACGGTCCTGGCAACCAGACGCACGGCATTGGCGAATGTGCTTCTGGTCTTCCGCGTCCAGTGCTGCCATGCTAGATTCGTGTAAATTCACATCAGATTGTAGAACTGCCACATGATACCAATCTACATTGGCTATGATCCGCGCGAATCCCGAGTTCTAGACGTGGCGCGATGGAGCGCCTACCGGCGGACAAGCACCCCGTTGCAGATACAGCCGCTCGTGCTCAAGGACCTTGTAGCCCAAGGAATCATGACGCGACCGATGGAAGTCCGTGACGGTAAGCTCTGGTGCCCGATTTCCGAGGCACCGATGGCGACCGAGTTCGCCATATCGCGCTTTGCCGTTCCGTTCATGAGGCAGAGCGGCTGGGCCATGTTCTGCGATTGCGACGTCCTGTTCCTGAAGGATCCGGTCAAGCTGCTCGATCTACTCGATCCTTCCTACGCGATCATGGCGGTCAAGCACCAGCAACGCGAATCCGAAGCGGTCAAGATGGACGGACAAACGCAGACGTTCTATCGCCGCAAAAACTGGTCGTCGGTCGTTTTATGGAATCTGGATCATCCCGCCAACAAGCGGTTGACCAAGGAGATGCTCAATACGTGGCCCGGACGTGACCTCCACGCCTTCAAATGGCTTGAGGATCATGAGATCGGCGAATTGCCCCTGGCGTGGAACTATCTCGTCGGGGCTTCGGCTTCCGAACTCGATCCCGCCGATGTCTCTCTGGCGCACTACACGCTCGGCGGCCCTTGGTTTGCGGGCTGGTCCGGGACCACGCAATGGGACGAATTGTGGAGCCGGGAAGAGAGCATCCTGCGCGCGTTTGAGGAACAGGCGGTCCAGATTCCCGGATGAAAACTCCGCTTTCGGATCTCTTGCCAGCCTTCTCAAAGCCAATTCTTCGCCTGCCCAGGGCCACGGGGCCCGCCTTGGTGATGGGGTCGGCGCCGAATTTTCGCCTCCCGCAGGGATATGATGCCGATTGGGCACTTGTGACCGTCAATGCTTCCCAGCTTTTGGCGGAAACCGTCGGCCTCCCCGTTCCCGATATCGCCGTGATCCGCCGCGGCATTTTCGTCGATGCCAGCGAGCAGGATTTCTACAAGCGTGATTTGTTAAACGGACGGCAGGCAAAGCACCTGATCATCCCGGTTTGGCCTGATGTCGAGGACAAGCTGAAAGCCGGTTGTCGCACCTTCAACTATCGTTATGAAACCTTGCAGGCGCTTACCAAATGGCAGCTTGCCAACGTCGTCTGGCAGCTTAGCGGCAAGTATCATATGTTCCGCGGCTGGCACCGGAAAATCTCCACCGGAGCCTTCGCGATCATACTGGCGCGTTTCGCCGGTTTCGCCCCTGTGGTGGTCAGCGGGTTTTCCCTGTCCCAGGCCGGGCATGGATACGACACCCGAAATGCCTTTCGATATCACGCCAACGAAGATGCGGATCTGCTTCGACGGGTGGTGAGAAGAGGCGAACCGATCTACGCCGAGGACAAAGAATTCGCTACGGAAAGTGGATTGCCCTTGTGGCAGGGACAGATGCCGTAAGGACGGCAGCGGACGGGAAGTGGTGCCGCTTGCGTGACTCGAACACGCGACCCCATCATTACGAATGATGTGCTCTACCAACTGAGCTAAAGCGGCCCGGGAAGCGTTAGGCCTCCAAGATGGGCTGGGTGATAGACTCAACCGACGGCGAATTCAAGATGGGCGATCGCGAATTCAGGATGCGGCCCGGCAATTCGTGTTGCGCGTCGTTCCGCCCCGACACATCGCCGACAAAGCCGGCTGCCACGCCCTTTACCGATCGGCCGGGACATGGCGCTTGGCCCGTGCCTCCGTGCCGGCAAAGATCAATGAAGCATGTTGATTTCGTTGCCGGAATACCGCCAAGATGGACTTTGGACACTCCAACGAGGCAGAATGCGGACGCTCGCCCGTTGATTGATTGGTCGGCTGCGGCTAACGATCATGGCGAGGTTTGGGCAACGCACAGAGGGATCTCGCTTGGACGCAATCGAAAAAGCGATCCGGAACGCCCTCGAACGAGGCAATGCCGAGGACCGCGGGTACCGCGAGAAGGTCTATCGCTCGGCTTTCGCCGCGCTCGACCGTGCGCTCCAGGCCAATCCCGGCGTGACGGTGGAACTCGCCATCAAGCGCCGTAAGGCGATACAGGCCAAGATCACCGAAATCGAATCCGAATTCCTGCCGGCGGTGCCGGATGCCGCTCCCCAGGCTGAGTCCGATGCACCTGCGGTCGAGCTTCCGGCGAGCCCGGTCGCGCCCGCCGTAACCGGCGAGAGCGCCGCACCGCCCGCAGTTTCGCTCGACGAGCCTGCACAGCCCGCTGCCGATGCGCCGCGCTCGCGCGTCTTGCCGGTCGTTCCAGACATCATGCCCGATGCGACCCTTCCCGGCGTGCCGTCCATCGATATGTCGGCTCCTGCTTCGTCCGAAGCCACGGCTGAAGTGGCGCCCGATCGCGACGAGAGGCGCATCAGGGGCCGGCGCCTGCCACTGACCGCCATTTTCCTCACCGTGACGCTGCTCGCCGCGGTCGGCATCGGTCTGTTTTTCGCCATGCAGACCGGCGTGTTCAAGACCCAGGCCCAGCTCGACACCGCGCCGCCCGAAGCGCCACCGACCGTCGAGGACGACGATTTCACGCCGGCGGATGGCGAGACCGGGCCGGAAAAGCCTGGCGCTGCCGATCAGGCGCGCAACTGGATCAACGTGTTTTCGCCCACCGACCCGGCGCATGTCAGCGCCCCGTCGGATGCCAAGGCGGAAGCGATGAAGGACGATTCCGGGCCATTCCTGCGCATCCAGTCCGGCGCTTCCGGTTCGGCGATCAGCTTCGATGTGGGGCAAGGCGTGCTGGAGAAGCTCGCCGGCAAGCATGCCGTGTTCGATATCGTCGCCCGCGCCGAGGATGGCAAGGACACGCAGATCTCCATCGACTGCAATTTCGGCGAGCTCGGTGATTGCGGCCGCAAACGCTATGCGGTCGGCCAGCAGCGCAACGAATATCTGTTCGACGTGAAATTCCCCGACAAGCGGCCCGGCTCGGCCGGGACGATCGCCATCAACTCCGATTTCGACAAGCAGGGCAAGGCGGTCAACATCTACGAGATCCGCGTCTCCATCGAGCCTTGAGGGCCGGCACCGGAAAGGGTGCGATCAACGATCGAGTAGCGTCTGCAGCGTCTCGATGCGGTCGGCCTCATTGGCGGGCTTGTCCCAGCGCAGCCGCGAGATGCGGGGGAAACGCATGGCGACGCCGGATTTGTGGCGCGTCGAACGGTTGAGCCCTTCGAAGGCCACTTCCAGTACCAGTCCGTTGTCGCGGTCGGCGCGCACCGAGCGCACAGGCCCGAAACGCTCGATCGTGTTGTCGCGGACATATTTGTCGATCTGCCTCAATTCCTCGTCGGTGAAGCCGAAATAGGCCTTGCCGACCGGCACCAGTTCCTCCTCGCCTTCCGCCCCGGACCAGACGCCGAACGTATAGTCGGAGTAGAAGCTCGAGCGCTTGCCGTGGCCGCGCTGGGCGTACATGAGCACGGCGTCCACCGTGTGCGGGTCGCGTTTCCATTTGAACCACGGGCCCTTCGGCCGGCCGGCGACATAGGGCGAATCCCAGCGCTTCAGCATCACGCCTTCGATGATCGGGTGCGGCGGCGCCCGGCGCAGGTCCTCCAGCGCCTGCCAGTCCGAGAACGCGACGAATGGCGAAAGATCGAAGCGGCTCGGGTCGAGCGTTTTCACGAAGCTTTCGAGGCGGCCGCGCCGCTCCCGGAAGGGCAACCCCCGCAAATCCTCCGCGCCGACCTGCAAAAGGTCATAGCAACGCATGAAAGCCGGGTATTGCTGCTGCATCTTCAGTGACACCGTCTTGCGGTTCAACCGCTGCTGGAGATCCGAGAACGTCCCTGTCGTTTCCCGGGGATCGCCGACCAGCAATTCCCCGTCGAGCGTGGCCGAGAAAACCATCGCCTCGGCGAGGTCGGGAAAGGCGCCGGAGACGTCGTCGCCGGTGCGCGAATAGAGCCGGCGGATGCCGCCTTCCGACACCGCCTGGACGCGGATGCCGTCCCATTTCCACTCGGCCGCATAGTCGGCGGGGTCGAGCCTGTCGAGATCGCCGTCACCGACCGGATTGGACAGCATCACCGGCCGGAACAGTGCCCGCGCGGCCCTCTCGGGCTTTGCGGCCTTGCCTTCCAGCCATGCGAACAAGGCTGTGTACGGCGGCGACAGCCCGTGCCAGAGTTCCTCGATCTCGGCGACGTCGACCTTGCCGAAATCCGCCAGTGCCTGCTTGGCCAGCCGCGCCGACACGCCGATGCGCAACCCGCCGGTGACCAGCTTGATGATGGCGAAACGGGCCGAGATGCCGGCACTGTCGAGCAGGTTTGACAGCACTTTCGGGCCGTCGGAGCGGCTCGCCGCCTGCAGTTTCGCGACCACCTCACCGAGCGTCGGCTCACGGTTCGGTATGGTTCCGGGCATCTGCGGCCAGACCAGCGACACGGTCTCGGCGAGATCGCCGACATAGTCGTAGGAATAGCCGAACAGCACCGGGTCCATGCGTTCGGTCACCAGGGTGCGCAGCATCGCCGGCTTGATCGCGGCAATGTTGAGATCGCCGGTGATGGCAGCCAGCGCCAGCCCGCGATCAGGATCCTCGACGCTGCGGAAATAATCGATCAGCAGCGTCAGCTTGCCGTTGCGCGACGGCGTCAGCACAAGGCGGTCGAGCAGTTCGGCGAAGCGGTTCATGGCGAGGTGCAACTCGCCAATAGCGAAACCCGGCGCGAGGCGCCCCCCTCTGGCCTGCCGGCCATCTCCCCCTCAAGGGGGGAGATCGGATATCGTATCTGCTTTCGCCAATCGCTAACGCTGCACAAAGAGCGGAGCCAATGAAGCTGCCAATCTCCCCCCTTGAGGGGGAGATGGCCGGCAGGCCAGAAGGGGGCGCCGTAGAGCTCGGCTGTGACGGTTGGCGAGCACTCCATCATCAATCGCCCTCGTCCTCATACCCCACCAGATGCAGGGGCCGCGCCGCGATGCCTTCAAGTTCGCACCAGCGCACCAGCGCCTCCTCGCGGCCGTGTGTCACCCAGATTTCCTCTGCCCCGGTTTCCCTGATCGTGGCGGTCAGTTCGTCCCAGTCGGCATGGTCCGAAATGATCAGCGGCAGCTCGACGCCACCCTGCTTGGCGCGCTGGCGGATGCGCATCCAGCCCGAGGCGAAGCAGGAGATCGGATCGGGAAAGCGCCGCGCCCAGCGATCGGCGAAGGCGGCCGGCGGCCCGACGACGATGGCGCCGGTGAAATCATCCTTGCTGGCGCTTTCCACCGTCGCCGGCTCCAGCGTGCCGAGATCGATGCCCTGGCTCTGGTAATAGTCGCTGAGCTTGGCCAGCGCGCCGTGGATATAGATCGGCCTGTCGTAGCCGGCGTCGCGCAACAGCCGCATCACGCGTTGTGCCTTGCCCAGCGCGTAGGCGCCGATGAGATGCGAGCGTTCGGGGAACTGCGCCGCCGATTTCAGGAGCCGGGCGATCTCCTCCTCGTCTGGCGGATGGCGAAACACCGGCAGGCCGAAGGTCGCTTCGGTGATGAACACGTCGCACGCGATCGGCTCGAACGGCAGGCATGTCGCGTCCTGCTGTCGCTTGTAGTCGCCGGAGGCGACGATGCGTATACCCTGGTGCTCGACCGCGATCTGCGCCGAGCCCAGCACATGGCCGGCCGGATGAAAGCTGATGTCGACGCCGTTGAAGGCAATTCGCTCGCCCAGTCTGGCCGCCTGTGTCGTGCCTGCGAAGCCCTCGCCATAGCGAAGCCCCATAATGTCCAGCGTCTGCTGCGTCGCCAGCACCGAGCCGTGGCCGGAGCGGGCGTGGTCGGAATGGCCGTGCGTGATCAGCGCCCGGTTGACCGGCCGCACCGGGTCGATGAAGAAGTCGCCCGGCGGGCAGTAAAGGCCCTCGGGCCGGGGATGGAGCAGGTCGCTGGCGCGCATTGTTCCAAGATAGTGGCTAATTCGGGCGCGGGAAGCCTGTTGCAAGAGACTGCTGACTCGTCCTACAGCCAGCCGCCGGGCAGCAGTCAGGCCACGCGGTCTGAGGCTTCCGGGGCGCCTCTGCTGCGAAAAAGCCCCAATCGCGTGTCGGATTATGCAGGGGCGGTGTCGTACGGAGGGATTTCCATGCGCTGGAACATGATGGCCTTGGCATCTTGCCTCATTACGGCCGGCTGTGTCGGCAACTCCATGTCCGAGCGCCAGGATGAAAACGTCCAGTCCTCACTGCAATATGACAGCGTGCCTTGCGGCCAGTTGCTGGCGCAACGCAACGCATTGGCGCAGCAACACAACCTTTCTCAGCAGGCCAAGCCGACATTCTCCAATCCGGCGATGGGTTTTGGCCCGTTCATCCCGGACATGCGCTCCAAGGCCAAGCGCGATGCCGACAAGGCAAGCGGCGAGATCGACGCCATGAACCGGTCGATCGAGCGCCGCGATTGCGGCAAGCCGGACAAGCAGAAGAAGCTCGCTCTGCCCGGCTAAGCTGGCCTCTGCGATACCCCACCCTCACCGTCCCGCCGGACAGCGGGAAGCACGAGCCGCGTCGAGATCCGCTAATACCCCGCTTTCCGGTCCACCAGGTTCTCCAGCTTTTCGCCCCGCTCGAAGGCGTCCATCTGGCGCAGCATGATCGGCGCCAGGTGGACGGGATCGGACGTGGCCGCGGCGTGCGGCGTCACGAACACCTTCGGATGGGCCCAGAGCGGGCTGGTCTTCGGCAGCGGTTCGACCTCGAACACGTCGAGGCTCGCTTCCTTCAGCGTGCCGTCGTCGAGCGCGCGCACGATGTCGGCGTCCTTCTGCAGGCGACCGCGACCGGCATTGATCAGCACCGAGCCGCCAAGACCGTTGCGCTTGCGCAATTCCTTCAGCACGCCGTAATTGATGATACCCTTGGTATCCGGCGTCAGCGGCAGCAGCACGACCAATATGTCTGTCGCATTGAGGAACGGGATCAGCCCGGCCTCGCCGCAATAGGTCGCGACACCTTCCATCGGCCGGTCGGTGCGCGACCAGCCATTGACCGCGAAGCCGAGCGACAATAGCGCCGACGCCGCAGCGCGGCCGAGACTGCCGAGCCCCATGATGCCGACAGAGATGTCTTCAGCGGTGCGCTGCGCCGGCTCGCGCCATATCTTCTTCGGCTGCTGCGACCGGTAGAGCAGGCCCTGGCGGTGATGATCGAGCACCCGCCAGACGACATATTCGGTCATGTGCTGGGCCAAATTGCCGGCGACGACCTTGACGATCGGCACGTCCGGCAGGCTGGGATCGGAGAAGATGTGGTCGACGCCGGCGCCGATCGAGAAGATGGCGCGCAGATTGGGCAGCGACCCCAACAGGTTCGGCCGCTGCTTCCACACCACCGCATAGGTGATGGAAGGATCGCTGGCGCCGTCCGGCTCGAGCACGACCTCGCGCTCTGCGGACAGCAGTTCACGCCAGCGCTGCGGGTGAAAGCCGGTGACGGCAAGCAGGATTTTGCCTTTTTCCATTTATGGATTTTGTCCTGTTGTTCGGTTTGGAGCAATTGCGGGAAAGGCGCGCGGCGGCTTTCCGTCCGGAATTGCGAAGGGAGAAGTCACTCGCTGACGACCCCGGTCGGGGCGGTTTCTATCTTGAAGGCGGCCGAAATCAGCGCCCGAGTATAGTCGGTTTGCGGCTTTTCAAAAATCTGTTCGGAAGGACCGGCTTCGACGATCTGGCCATTGCGCATAACGATGACATCGTTGGCCAGGGCCCGGATGACCTTGAGGTCGTGGCTGATGAAGAGATAGGCGAGGTCATGCTTGGCCTGCAGGCTGCGCAGGAGGTCGACCACCTGCGCCTGCACGCTCATGTCGAGCGCCGAGGTCGGCTCGTCCAGCATGACGAAACGCGGGTTGAGCACCATGGCGCGTGCAATGGCGACGCGCTGGCGCTGGCCGCCGGAGAATTCGTGCGGATAGCGGTTGCGCGTGGCCGGATCGAGCCCGACTTCCTTCAGCACGTCGACCACCTTGTCGTCGCGCTCGTCGAGCGACAGCTTCGGCTCGTGGATCTTCAAGCCTTCTTCGATGATCTCGGCGATGGACATGCGGGGGCTCAGCGAGCCGAAAGGATCCTGGAAGACGATCTGCAATTCGCGCCTGAGCGGGCGCATGGCGTTGAACGAGAGCTGGTTGATGTCGCGCCCGTTGAACTGGATGGTTCCGCTTGACGAGATCATCCGCGCCAGCGCTAGGCCGAGCGTGGTCTTGCCCGACCCGGACTCTCCAACCACACCCAGCGTCTGGCCGGCCCGCACGGTGACATCGATGCCGTCGACCGCCTTCACATGGTCGACGGTGCGCCGGAAGAAGCCCTGCTTGATCGGAAACCAGACTTTGATGTCCTTGCCGGTCATCACGGGTGCCGCGGCGCTGTTGGCCGCGGGTGGCTTGCCCTTGGGCTCGGCCGCCAGGAGATGGCGCGTATAGGCGTGCTGCGGATTGGCGAAGATGTCCTTGGTAGGCCCCATCTCGACGATCTTGCCCTTGGTCATCACGCACACCCGGTCGGCGATCTTGCGCACGATGCCGAGATCATGGGTGATGAACAGCATCGACATGCCCTTGCGGCTTTTCAAGCCGGCCAGCAGCTCGAGGATCTGCGCCTGCACGGTGACATCGAGCGCCGTCGTCGGCTCGTCGGCGATCAGGAGTTCCGGCTCGTTGGCCAGCGCCATGGCGATCATGACGCGCTGGCGCTGGCCGCCGGAGAGCTGGTGCGGATAGGCGTCGAGCCGCTTCTGCGGCTCGCGAATGCCGACTTCGTTGAGGAGTGCCAGCGTGCGCGCCTTGGCCGCGCGGTCGGCCATGCCTTGGTGCAGCTTCAGGATCTCGACGATCTGCTGCTCGATCGTGTGCAGCGGATTGAGCGAGGTCATCGGCTCCTGGAAGATCATGGTGATCTTGTTGCCGCGCACCTGCCGCAATTGCTTCTCGTTCATGGCGAGCAGGTCGGCGCCCTGGAACAGGATTCTGCCCGAGGGGTGGCTGGCGCTGGGATAGGGCAAGAGCTTCAGCACCGACAGCGCCGAGACCGATTTGCCGGAGCCGGATTCGCCGACGAGCGCCACCGTCTCGCCCTTGGCGATGTCGAAGGAGATGTGATCGACGGCCAGCGACTGGCCGCCGCCCTGGCTGAAGGCGACGCTGAGGTCCCGCACGCTGAGCAAGGGGGTCTCGCTCATCGGAACGTCTTGCGCGGATCGAAGGCGTCGCGTGTCGCCTCGCCGACGAAGACCAGCAGCGACAGCATCAGCGAGATGACGACGAAACCGGAAATGCCGAGCCACGGCGCGTTGAGATTGCGCTGCGCCTGCTTGAGCAATTCGCCAAGCGAGGCCGAGCCCGGCGGCAGGCCGAAACCGAGATAGTCGAGCGAGGTCAGCGTCGAGATCGAGCCTGAGAGCAGGAACGGCAGAAAGGTCAGTGTCGCCACCATGGCATTGGGCAACAGGTGCCGGAACATGATGGTGCGGTTGCGCACGCCGAGCGCGCGCGCCGCGTTGACGTACTCGAAATTGCGCGCGCGCAGGAATTCGGCCCGCACCACGCCGACCAGCGCCACCCAGGAGAACAGCAGCATCAGCCCGAGCAGGATGAAGAAGCCCGGCGGCAGTATGGCCGCGACGATGAGCAGGAGATAGAGCACGGGAATAGCCGACCAGATCTCGATGAAGCGCTGGAACAGCAGGTCCGTCCAGCCGCCGAAATAGCCCTGCAGGGCTCCAGCCGCGACGCCGATCAGAGCCGAGCCGGCGGTCAGGATCAGTCCGAACAGCACCGAGATGCGGAAGCCGTAGATGACCCGCGCCAGCACGTCGCGCGCCTGGTCGTCGGTGCCCAGCCAGTTCCAGTTACCGACGCTGCAGGCCGGATCGGCAGCCCCTTGCGGGTACTGGTTGCAGCGCGTCTTGGCGTCATACTGCCAGGACGGCTTGGCGGGGGCTGCCTCGGGAATGGCATTGTTGACGGTCTGGTAGGAATAGCGGATCGGCGGCCAGATCATCCAGCCATTGGCGTTGATCTCGTCCTGGATGACCGGGTCGCGATAGTCGGTGACGGCGTAGAAGCCGCCGAACTTCTCTTCGGGATAGGCGACCAGCACCGGAAACAGGATCTCGCCCTTGTAGGAGGCGATGATCGGCTTGTCATTGGCGATGAATTCGGCGAACAGCGACAGCACGAACAGGACAAGGAAGATCCACAGCGACCAGTAGCCGCGCCGGTTGGCCTTGAAGTTCTCCAGGCGGCGCTTGTTGAGCGGCGACAGAAACGGCCGCGGCATCCGCTCCGGCACGACCCCGGCGGTAACGCTTGCCTCCGACATCAAACGTCTCTCCGCTCGAAATCGATGCGCGGATCGACCCAGGTGTAGATGAGGTCCGACAGCAATCCGACGAACAGGCCGAGAAGCGAGAAGATGTAGAGGTTGGCGAACACCACGGGATAGTCGCGTTCGACCACCGACCGGAAGCCGAGCAGGCCGAGCCCATCGAGCGAGAAGATGTTTTCGATCAGCAGCGAACCGGTGAAGAAGGCCGAGATGAAGGCGCCGGGAAAACCGGCGATGACGATCAGCATGGCGTTGCGGAAGACATGGCCATAGAGCACCTGTCGTTCCGAGAGGCCCTTGGCGCGGGCGGTCACCACATATTGCTTGCGGATTTCCTCCAGGAAGGAATTCTTGGTCAGCAGCGTCGTCGTGGCGAAGGCCGACAGCACCAGCGCCGTCAGCGGCAAGGTCATGTGCCAGAGATAGTCCGCGATCTTGGCCGGCCACGACAACTGGTCCCAGTTGTCCGAGACGATGCCGCGCAGCGGGAACCAGTCCCAGAACGAACCGCCGGCAAACAGCACCATCAGCATGATGCCGAACAGGAAACCCGGAATGGCGTAGCCGACGATGACGACGCCGCTGGTCCAGATATCGAAGGGGCTGCCGTCCTTCACCGCCTTGCGGATGCCGAGCGGGATCGAGATCAGGTAGGACAGAAGCGTGATCCACAGCCCGATCGAGATCGACACCGGCATCTTCTCCAGGATCAGGTTGAGCACCGAGATGTCGCGGAAATAGCTGTCGCCGAAATCGAACCTGATATAATTCCACAGCATCAGGCCGAAGCGCTCGAGCGGCGGCTTGTCGAAGCCGAACTGCTTCTCCAGCTTCTTGATGAATTCCGGATCGAGCCCCTGCGCGCCGCGATATTTTGAGCCGACGTCGCCGGCAGCATCGAAATTGCCGCCGCCCGCATCGCCGCCGCCACCGCCGAGACGGTCGCTGCCGCCCTGGTTCGTCAGCTTGGCGATGACCTGCTCGACCGGGCCGCCCGGCGCAAACTGGATGACGGCGAACGAGATCGCCATGATGCCGAACAGGGTCGGGATCATCAAAAGGATGCGGCGCAGGATGTAGGCGCCCATCAGGCTTCTTGCCCTCTGCGGAGCGATATCTCAGCCTTTGCCAATTCTTGCCGCCTTGCCCTTATCAAACCACCACAGCGTCTCGACCGGAAAGCCGAAATCGGGCTTTTGCTCGACGAAGCCGAACATGTCCCAATAGGAGACGCGGTGATTCGCCAGATAGTATGTTGGAATCCAGTCCAGCCGCGCGCGCAAGACCCGGTCGAGGGCTCTGAGCGCGGTGACGAGTTCTGTCCGGCTTCGCGCCTTGCCGGCTGCCACGATCAACGCGTCTATGGCCTTGCTTTGCGTCCCGGGGTAGTTGCGCTGCCCTGGGATTTTCGCCATTCGAGAATCATAGAGCATCTCCAGGCTGTCGTCAGTCGGCGTCGCCCCGATCGACCAATGCAGCAGGGTAAGATCAAAGTCGAAATCGTTCTGCCGCTGTTCATATTGCGCCGAATCGACCTGTCGGATCGAAGCGTCGATCCCGATCGCCCTCATATTCTCCGACCATGGGGTAAAGATGCGGACGATGCCATCCTCTTGCGCCAGCATCTCCACCCGCAGTCGCTCGCCCTTGTCGTTGACGACGAAATTGCCCGCCCGCTTCCAGCCGGCTTCGGCAAGCAGCCTCGAAGCCTCGCCCAGCAGCTTGCGGTCATGGCCCGAACCGTCGGACGCACGCTGCGTCACCGGCTCGCCAAACACCTCAGGCGGCAACTCGGCTCGAAACGGCTCCAGCAGGGCCAATTCCGCGGGCGAAGGCAGGCCTTCGGCCTTGTACTGTGACCGTTCGAAGTTCGATTGGGAGCGTTCATAGGAGCCGTAGAACAGGGCCCGCTTCATCCATTCGAAATCGAAGCATCTGGCGATCGCCCGTCGCACGCGCGGATCGCGGAATTGCGGACGGCGCTGGTTCAGTGCGGCGCCCTGCATGTCTGGCGTCTTCTCGCCGGGAAATTCCCGCTTGACGACCTTGCCGCCCTTCAGCGCGGGAAAATCGTAGCCGGTCGCCCAGACACGTGCGGTAAATTCCTCGCGAAAATGCGTGTCGCCCTTCTTGAAGGCTTCGAACGCCGCCTGCCGGTCGAGATAGAAGTCGATGCGGATACGGTCGAAATTGTACTGGCCGCGGTTTACCGGGAGGTCGCGGCCCCAATAGTCGGCCACGCGCTCATATTCGACTGTCTGTCCCGCGGCCACTCGCCCGATTTTGTACGGTCCCGAGCCGAGCGGCGGCGTCATCGTCGAGGCATTGAAATCATTGACCGCATAAAAGGCCTTGGACACGATCGGCATTGCCACGATCCTGAGGATGTTTTGCGCGGACTGTTCGCCGTTGAAGGTAAGATTGAGGGTGAGCGGATCCTCGGCGACCGCGTCGGTCATATACCGCAACGCCTGGGAAAGGTTCGGATGCCCTTGCTCTTTGTAAAGTTTCAACGCGAAGACGACGTCCTCGGCGGTCAGCGGCGAGCCGTCGTGGAAACGCGCTTGCGGTCGAAGCGCGAAGCGGAAGCCGTTGCGGTCCTGCGACAAGGTGACGGACTCTGCAAGCAGGCCGTAGACCGCATCCGGCTCATCGAGCGCGCTTGCCATCAGTGAATCGAAACAGAGTTCGGTGCGCGGCGGCGCATCTCCTTTTAACACCAGGGAATTCAATGTGTTGAAGGTCAGGAAGCTCTGGTTGAACGTGGCGTTCGGCGGCGCGAAATTCATCTGGCCGCCCTTGGGGGCGTCCGGATTGACGTAGTCGAAATGTGCGAAATCCGGTTTGTATTTGAGGTCGCCGAAGGCGGACAGGCCGTGCAGTTTTGTGCCGGTCGCAATGTCGGCAAAGGCTTTTGCGGGCAACAGGGCGGTGGCTGCGGCGGCACCGCCCAGGGCCAGGAAATCGCGACGCGGCAGCAGCGCCATCAATTGTTGCCCTTGTACTTGGCCGCCAGCGCCTTTTCCTTCTCCGGATCGATCCACCAGGAATTCTGGTCGGCGCCGATATAGCTCGGCTGTTTGGCGGGAATGCCGAATTTGTTCCAGTAAGCCAGCCAGACCACGGCGCGATAGTACTGCGGCACGACGTAGTAATTCCACAGCAGCACGCGGTCGAGTGCATGGGTGGCGGCAACCAGATCCTCGCGGTCGGTGGCGAAGATGATGCGGTCGACCAGGGCATCGACGACCGGGTTCTTGATGCCGGCGTAGTTGCGCGACCCCGGACGGTCGGCGGCCTTGGAACTCCAGAAGTCGCGCTGCTCATTGCCAGGCGATTCCGACTGGCCGAGTTGCCCGATAATGACATCGTAGTCGAAATTGTTGACCCGGTTGACATATTGGGTCTGGTCTATGATGCGCAATGTGGCATCGACGCCGATCTTGCGCAGATTGGCGATATAGGGGCTGGAGATGACCTGGTCGGTGTCGTTCCAGCCGAGTATCTCGAATTTGAACGGCTCGCCGGTCTTGGCGTTGACCATCTTGCCGCCTTTGATCACCCACCCGGCCTTGGCGAACAGATCAACGGCTTGCTTCAGATATTTGCGCTCGGCCTGCGGTGAATCATAGACCGGCAGCTTGAATTCCTGTGTGAACAGTTCGGGCGGCAGCTTGTCGCGATACTGTTCCAGGATTTCCAGCTCCTTGCCTTGCGGCAAGCCGCTGGAAGCCAGTTCGGTTCCCTGGAAATAGCTGCTGGTGCGGGTGTTGAAGCCGTAGAACAGCGTGCGGTTCATCGTCTCGAAGTCGAAAGGATAGGTCAGCGCGGCCCGCACCAGGCGATCCTGGAACAGCGGGCGCCTCTGGTTGAGCATGAAAGCCTGCATCGGCTCTGGCGAGGTGGTCTTGAATTCCTGCTTGATGACATCGCCGGCCTTGACCGCCGGGAAATCATAGAATGTCTTCCAGCGCTTCGAACTGTTTTCCGGTTTGATGTCGTCAAGTCCGCCCTTGGTGAAGGCCTGCCAGGCGGCATTGTCATCAAGGATGTAGGTGAAACGCTGCCTGTCGAAATTCTCGCGGCCGATCTTCACCGGCAGCTTGGCGCCCCAATAGTCCGGCACGCGCTGCCAGACGATTTCCGAGCCCGGCTTGAAGCTGGCGATCTTGTAGGCGGCGGAGCCGAGCGGCGGCTCCAGCGTCGGCCTGGTGACGTCGCGCTTCTTGCCGTTGGCATCGGTGCCTTCCCACCAGTGTTTCGGCAGCACGGCGAGATCACCCAGGATCTTAGGCAGCTCGCGATTGCCCTTCTGGTTGAAATGAAACTCGACTTCACGGTCCGAGACGGCCACGGCATCCGTGACGTTCTCGAAATAACGGCTGTACATCGGGCTGTTCGCCTTCAGCACCTGGAATGACCAGATCACGTCGTCGACGGTGATCGGCTGGCCGTCATGCCATTTCGCGCGCGGATCGAGCCGATAGGTCGCCGAGGAAAAGTCGGCCGGGTATTTGTAAGCGTCGGCGATCAGCGGATGGCTGACACTGCCCTCGTCGGTCGCCTGCTCCATCAGCGTGTCGTAGAGCAGGCCGCCGCCGAAGCCGACCAGGCCGGCGGCCGGCGAACCCTGCACGATATAGGGATTGAAGCTGTCGAACGTGCCCAGCACCACCGAATTCAGCGTACCGCCTTTGGGCGCGTTGGGGTTCACGTAGTCGTAGTGCTGGAAATTGTCGCCGTATTTGGATTGGCCGATCAGCGATGATGTGGTGCGCCATTCATCGGCCAGGGCCGCCTGCAACCCCGCGGCCAGCAGGGCGGCCGCCAGCAACGATTTGAGAAGCACTCGGCCAAGCGTCATCCACTGTCCTCTTCGCAATGCGTGCCATCATCCAGAAAGGCAATCTAGATGATTTGCCGCGCGTGAAAACCGCCATGCGCGGCTTTGTCGCCGCATATGCGGTTTCCTAACGAAAAAGCCGGGCTGAACCCGGCTTTTTCAAGGTCATCGAGACGATATCCGGATTATTGAGCAGGCGCCGGTGCGGGAGCGGCCGGAGCAGGTGCCGCCGGCTTGGCAGGAGCTGCGCCTTCGGCCGGCTTGGCCGGTGCGGTCCCTTCGACGGGCTTGGCGGGGGCGGATGCATCGGCGGCAGCGCCCGGCGCGGGCAGCGGCTTGGGATTGTCCGACAGCGTGCGCAGATAGGCAATGACGTTGGCGCGGTCTTCTTCCTTCGGCAGGCCGGCAAAGCCCATCGCCGTGCCTTTCACGAATTTTTTCGGCGAGGTGATGAAGTGGTTGATGTTGTCGTAGGTCCACTTCTCGGTGCCGCCCTTGGAAAACTCCTTCATGCCGGCCGAATAGGCGAAGCCCTCATGCTCGGCGACCGGGCGATCGATGAGATCCCACAAATCCGGGCCGACCTTGTTCGGGCCGCCCTTCTCGCCGGAGTGGCAGGCCTGGCATTTCTTGAAGATGGCAGCGCCCTGTTCGGCACTTGCGTTGGCCAGAAGATCCGCGATCGGCTTTTCGGCTGCTGCCGGAGCGGCGGGGCCGCCCTCGGCGGGCTCGGCGGCCTCGATAGCGAAGCCGGGCTTTTCCGGAGCGGGCGAGGCAAACAGCGCGTCCGACACGATGCCGACCGAGAACACCACGAAAACGGTTCCGAGCAATCCGGCGAGCAGCTTGTTGACTTCGTTGGAATCCATACGCCCCTTGCTCCCTTTTCCGGCGGACCGAACCGTCCACTCCGTCCGTCGGTATCGAGACCTGCCCTCCAGAGCCGGTCAAATCGCGCGGAAACTAGGTCTTTTGCTCCGGCGTTGCAACACCTATAAGGGCGCTTCCAGTGAGACCTTTTGCCACTTTCCCCTCCTCGTTTCGAACGCCCGCCAAACCGATGTCCACCTTGATCCTGATCCCCGCCCGCATGGCCTCGACCCGGCTCCCGGGCAAGCCGCTGGCCGACATTGCCGGCGCCCCGATGATCGTCCATGTCGCGCGCCGCGCCGCCGAGGCCGGGCTTGGCCGTGTCGTGGTGGCGACCGACACGCAAGGCGTGGCAGAAGCCGTGCGCGCACACGGTTTCGAGGCGGTGATGACGCGATCGGACCACGAATCGGGTTCGGACCGGATATTCGAGGCCCTGACGGTGCTGGATCCGGCAAACGAGGTCGAAACCGTCGTCAATGTGCAGGGAGACCTGCCGACCATCGATCCCGCGATCATCGTGGCCTCGCTCAGGCCGTTCGAGGACAAGGCGGTGGACATCGCAACGCTCGGCGTCGAGATCGAGCGCGAGGAGGAAAAGACCAATCCCAACGTGGTCAAGATCGTCGGTTCGCCATTGTCGGCCACCAGGCTGAGGGCGCTTTATTTCACCCGGGCCACCGCGCCCTGGGGCGAGGGCGCGCTCTATCATCACATCGGCCTCTATGCCTATCGCCGCTCGGCGCTCGAGCGCTTCGTGGCGCTGAAGCCGTCGCCGCTGGAACGCCGCGAGCGGCTGGAGCAGCTGCGGGCGCTGGAGGCCGGCATGCGCATCGACGCCGAGATCGTGCGTTCGCTGCCGCTCGGCGTCGACACGCCGCAAGACCTGGAAAGGGCCAGGACGATCCTGTCAAACTGAGCGCCGAACCGGCACTCCCTCAATCGAGAATTGGCCATGCCTGAAAAGACCAACAGAATATCCTTCCAGGGCGAGCCCGGCGCCAATTCCGACACCGCCTGCCGCAACGTCTATCCCTCGATGCAGCCACTGCCGTGTCCGACCTTCGAGGACGCGTTCAACGCGGTCGAGACCGGCAAGGCTGATCTCGCCATGATCCCGATCGAGAACACCATCGCCGGGCGCGTCGCCGATATCCATCACCTGCTGCCGGAATCGAGGATGCACATCGTCGGTGAGTATTTCCTGCCGATCCATTTCCAGCTGATGGTGCTGCCCGGCGTCAAACGCGACGAGATCAAGACTGTGCACACCCACATCCATGCGCTTGGCCAATGCCGCAAATATATCCGCAAGAATGGATGGAAAGGGATAGTCGCGGGCGACACGGCGGGTGCCGCCAAGATGGTCTCCGAGGTCAAGGACCGCACCATGGCGGCGCTGTCGCCAGCGCTGGCCGCGACGCTCTACGGGCTCGATATCATCGAGGAGAATGTCGAGGACACAGACAGCAACGTCACCCGCTTCGTCGTCCTGAGCAAGAGCAAGCAATGGGCCGAACGACCGGCGCCTGACGTCAAGATGATGACGACGTTCATCTTCCGCGTCCGCAACGTGCCGGCCGCGCTCTACAAGGCGATGGGCGGTTTCGCCACCAACGGCATCAACATGACCAAGCTCGAGAGCTACCAGCTCGGCGCCTTCACGGCGACACTGTTCTACGCCGACATCGAGGGCCACCCCGACGATCCGCTGGTCAAGCTGGCGCTGGACGAGCTTCGCTTCTTCTCGCGCGAGGTGCGCATCCTCGGCGTCTATCCGGCAAGTGAGTCACGCGAGCAGTGGAAGGTGGCGGACTGAGCTACCAGCCCAGCGGCACGTAATCGATCTCCATGAAGGTTTCTACCTCCGGCACCCAGCGGTCGCGCACGAAGGCGACATGGTCGGGATGGTCGTTGTACCTGGTATAGGCGGCCTGGTCGGCGAATTCCATGGAGAAGCCGAACTGGTAGTCGTTCTTGGGGCTGACCTGACGCAGCTGTTCGAAATGGGTGACGCCCCTGATTGCCGAGAGGATTCTCTTGGCGTCGACCAGGAACCTTTTTTCCTCCAGCGAGTGCGGCGGATGCTTCAGCGTGAACACGACGGTATGGCGGATCATTTCCCTCTCCTGATTTCCATTATTCGCTGTCGACCCAGGCGCGGATCAGGTGGTGCGCGATGGCGCCCTTCGGCGGCGTGATCAGATCGCCCGGATGCTCCCTGGCCAGCATCAGGCGCACCTCGTCGCGCAAGAACCAGCGGCAGTCTTCCAGCTCGTTGAGGTCGGCCTGGATGTCCTCGTTGAGCGGCTCGCCGAAGCAGCCGATCATCAGCGAATAGGGGAATGGCCAGGGCTGGCTGGCATGGTAGACGACGCGGCCGAGCCGGATGCCCGCCTCCTCCAGCGTCTCGCGGCGCACCGCCGCCTCGATCGTCTCGCCCGGCTCGATGAAGCCAGCAAGGGCGGAATACATGCCCGGCGCGAAATGCCGGCCGCGTCCAAGCAGGCATTTCTCGCGCGTCGCCGTCAGCATGATCGCCACCGGATCGGTGCGCGGAAAATGCTCGGTGCCGCAATTCGGGCAATGGCGCTTGTAGCCGCCGGCCCGCATTTGTGACTCGGTCCCGCATTTGCTGCAGAAACGATGGCTTGCGTGCCAGGCGAGCAGCGCGGCGCCCTGCGCCATCGCTCCGGCGGCCGCTTCGTCGATCAGGCCTTGCATATAGACCGAGCGGTAGTCGATGGCCTTGACCGTTTCCGGAAGCTGTTCCGGCTCGAGGCCGGCGGTCACCGCCAGCACCGGGCCCTGATCGGAGAATCCGAGCAGTACGCCGCTGCCGGGCAAGGTCTGGAAGGGCAGGCTTTCGGCGACGCCGAACCAGGGGTCGAAGCCGCCGTCACGAACCTTCAGGTAGAGCCGGCCGCCCTGCATCAAAAGCAGCCTGGTTCCAGGATCGGCGAGCGCTTTGTCGACCGAATCGTCGGCGCGGTTCTCGGATTGTCGGTCGATACTGTTGCCGGCGAAGCCGACGAATTGGCTCGGCTCGCGCAAGGGCGCGTCAAACAGGCTAAAGCTCATGCGGACTCTGGGCGTTCGGGATGGACACGTTCGGGATGGACACGGGAAGGCTTATAGCGCCGCCCTTATCGTTTCGGCAAACCGGCGCAGCTCGGAGCGCTGATAGGGCTCGCGCAGGCCGTGCCCCCACACCGGGCCTGGCCAGCCGGGATCGCCTTCCGAACGGGCGATGACATGGATGTGCAGCTGGCGCACGATGTTGCCGAGCGCGCCGGTGTTGATCTTGGTGCAGCCGGTCACCTTCTTCAGCGCCTGCGCCACCATATTGGTCTCGAAGGTCAGCATTGTCTGGTCGAGCGGCGTCATGTCGTGGATTTCCTCGACGCCCGGCCGCTGCGGCACCAGAAGCAGCCATGGCCAGCGGCGGTCGTTCATCACGCGCAATTCACACAGCCCAAGCCACATCAACTGCTCGCTGTCCGCCTCCAGCCGGGCATCCAGCGTGAATCCGGCCTTCAGGCCCGGCAACATCGGCGTTTCCCTTGCTTTCGGTGTTTTCCTCAGAGTTCATGAACGCTAGAGCGGCTGCATCGAGGCTGCAAGCGAATCTCGCGGCTGGTGCAGCCGATTTGCCTGCGCTCTTGCATTTCGTCGCGCAATTGCCGATATGGACGGCGGGAGGTTGGTGGTGGACGATCCACTCGCCAACCGGGTCAGGTCCGGAAGGAAGCAGCCCTAACGAGCCCGGAACGGGTCATTGTTCCAGCCTCCCACCTCATCGGCCCTTCTCGCGACGTTGACGACGCATTGCAGCGCGGGCGAAACTATGCGCAGGAATCGGCCGCCTTTTGGCGCGGCCATTTGGAGTTTTGCGGGCGAATGAGCGAAGCCGGAAATTCGGGACCAAAAAGCCTGGAGATAGGCAAGGCCGGCGCCTATCGCGTGCTGGCGCGCAAGTACCGTCCGGCGAATTTCTCCGAGTTGGTCGGCCAGGAGCCGATGGTGCGCACGCTCACCAACGCTTTCGCCACCGGCCGCATCGCCCAGGCCTGGATGTTGACCGGCGTGCGCGGCGTCGGCAAGACCACGACCGCGCGCATTCTCGCGCGGGCCCTGAATTATAAAACGGCAACAATCGACCAGCCTTCCGTTGACCTTGCCGTGCTCGGCGAGCACTGCCAGGCGATCATGGAAGGCCGCCATGTCGACGTCATCGAGATGGATGCCGCCTCGCACACCGGTATCGACGACATCAGGGACATCATCGAACGGGTGCGCTACGCGCCGGTCTCGGCCCGCTACAAGGTCTACATCATCGACGAAGTGCACATGCTGTCGACGCAGGCCTTCAACGGCCTGTTGAAGACGCTTGAAGAGCCGCCGCCGCACGTCAAGTTCATCTTCGCCACCACCGAAATCCGCAAGGTCCCGATCACCGTGCTGTCGCGCTGCCAGCGCTTTGACCTGAGGCGCATCGATGCGGCTGTCGTGAAGGCTGATCTCGCCCGGATAGCGGGCCTGGAGGGCATCGAGGCGGACGACGACGCGCTGGCAATGATCGCGCGTGCCGCCGAAGGGTCGATGCGCGATGCTCAATCGATTTTCGACCAGGCCATCGCGCATGGCGGCGGTACGGTCAGCGCCGAAGCCGTACGCGCGATGCTGGGCCTCGCCGATCGCGCCCGCGTCGTCGATTTGTTCGAACATGTCATGAAGGGTGACGTTGCCGCGGCACTGGCTGAATTGCGCGCGCAATACGACACCGGCGCCGATCCGGCCGCCGTGCTGACCGACCTTGCCGAATTCAACCATCTCGTCACCCGGCTGCGCTTCGTGCCGACCGCCGCCGACGACGCGGCGCTGTCGCAGGACGAGCGCGAGCGCGGCGCCGATTTCGCTCGGACGCTCTCGATCAAGGTGCTGTCGCGGACGTGGCAGATGCTGCTCAAGGGCATCCCGGAGGTGCAGTCCTCGAACCGGCCGGTAAGTGCGGCCGAGATGGTGCTGATCCGGCTGGCGCACGCGGCCGACCTGCCGACGCTGGACGAGGCATTGAGGTCGCTGGAGAACGGCCTGCCGGCGCCGGGCGCCGCGCCGCGTTCGAACGGCGCGCCGGCGAGCCCCGGTAATGGCGGCACGTCCGGCGTCAACGGCGCCAGCGCAGTGGCGCAGACGCGCATGCCCGGCGGGTCGGGCGGCGCGCAGACCATGCGGCTGGTGGAGGCCGCGCCCGCTCCGGCCGCCTTCGTTTCGCCTGTGCAGCCGGCGCCGGAGGCGCAGCCAATCCCGCTGAAATCGCTGGCTGATATTGTCGCCCTTGCCGACGCGCAGCGCGACATCGCGTTCAAGGTGCTGGTCAAGCGCTGCATCCGCCTCGTGCGCATCGAGCCCGGCCGCATCGACGTCAGCCTGACCGACGATGCGCCCAAAATGCTGCTCAACGATTTGACGACCAAGCTGCGCGCCTGGACCGGTCGCAACTGGCTGGTATCGCTGTCGAAGGAAGAGGGCGGCCAGACGCTGGCCGAAATGGAATCGACCAGGCGCGAGAACGCTTTGCTCGACGCCAGGAGCGATCCGACGGTCGCCGCCATCCTGGCGCGTTTTCCTGGCGCCAGGATCATCGACGTGCGCATTCCCGACGCGCCGGAAGCCGATGCGGTCGAAGCCGAAGTGCCGGTCGAGCCGCCGGCGGACGACGACGAACCCTGACGAAACCACGACTCTGCAAAGGATCGGACCATGAAAGATCTTCTCGGCCTGATGGGCAAGGCGAAGGAAATGCAGGCCAAGTTCCAGGCCATGCAGGACGAGATCGCCACAGTCGAAGCCGTCGGCCAGGCCGGCGGCGGCCTGGTCATCGTGACGTTGACCGGCAAGTTCGAGATGAAGTCGCTGAAGATCGACCCCTCTCTGTTCAAGGAGGATGAGGTCGAGATCCTCGAAGACCTGCTTCTGGCCGCCCACAATGACGCCAAGTCCAAGGTCGAGCAGATCATGCAGGAAAAGACCAAGGCGCTGACCGCCGGCCTGCCGATTCCGCCGGGAATGAAACTGCCCTTCTAAATGCATGTCGCCCAAGAGTGTGCGAGGGTTTTGGGGATAACGACATGCATAAAGCCAAAGACTAGTTGGCCATGGCCGAAGAGCCGTCCGAAAGGCTGATCGAGCAGCGTATCCGCAACAGGATCTACGAGATCCTGGAAATCCTGGCCGATTCTGATGCCGGCGTCGATCTCGTCGGCATCAAGGGCTATTTCAACCTGTTTGAGGATTTCGTGCATCGCCCCTCGATCGAAGCGGGCACCTCGGCGCTCTCGAAGGAAGAACGCGCCATCGTGCTGGAGATCGCGGATTTCCTGGAGGCTGCCGGGGAGGCCAACCCCGATTTCACCAGGTCCGAGTTCATCGACAGCGACTGGCCGGGAAAGATCGCGCCGGTCGCCCGGAATGCGCGAGCATTGTTCCTGAAGCGCGGGCTGTTCTCGGAGAAATTCGAAGAAATTGAGCCAGGACGGCCGGCTGCGATTTCAGCCGGGCGATAATGCATGTCGCCCAAAAGCGGTCTCGGCATGGACAAGGGCGTGCATAAAACAAAGGCTTGAAGTCCGGATCTTGCCACGTAACTGTGCCAGTTTGGCAACAGCATCTCACCAATAACGTTTTAGCCATCATTTTGCCTGAAAGTGTCTCATTCTTGCCGCAGCCTGGGGGCGGGGCATCGAAGTGAGAGGGTTACCTGTTGATTTCCACGCGATGGAAGACGCCGCTATTGCTCGGCGTCGTCACGTCTCCCCTGTTCCTGGCCGCTTGCAGCCAGACCGCGTCACACGGCATGTCCAGCCTGACCGACGCCATCACGCCGAGTTTCCTGAGCTCCCGCGGCTACCACACGCCGAAGGACAGGGAATGCCTGGAAAGGGCGATGTTCTTCGAATCCAACCGCTCGAGCCGCGATGGCATGATCGCCGTCGGCACTGTCGTGATGAACCGGCTGCGCTCCGGCAAGCATGGCGACACCATCTGCGCGGTGGTGGGCGAGCGCGGCCAGTTCGCGCCCGGCGTCATGACCAGGCCGATGAATTCGCGTGCCATGCCCGATGTCGAGGAAGCCGCCGAGGCCGTGCTCAAGGGCGAGCGCAAGGCCAAGCTCAAGAACACGATGTATTTCCACACCGCGGGCCTACGCTTCCCCTACAAGAACATGCATTACACCATGGTCGCCGGCGGCAATGCGTTTTACGAGAAGCGCGGCCGCAACTGGCAGCCGCTGCCGGACGAGCCGACGGTCGCGGTCGCTTCGGCGGAAACGCCGGCAGCCTTGCCCGGAGTAGCCGCGACTCGTGTCGCTTCCGCCGAGCCGGCGCGTCCGGCCGAGAGATCCGATCGCACCGCTGCGGCACAACAGGTCTACATGACTGCCGAGGCGGAGCCGGCACGCTCCAGCAAGACGGCAGCTGTCCGCACTGTCCCTGCCCAGCAGACCTACGTGACGGCATCGGCTGCGCCGGCCGCAAAGTCCGCGCGCGTCCAGGAGAAGCCGACGGTGGTGGCGATGCAGGAGCCGATGGAGGAACCGGATGCCGCTCGCTTTGGCGGGACCTTGAACACGAGGGTCATTTCCTCGGTGCAGGGTGCGGCGCAGGAAGCGGCGATGGGGTTCCAGTCGACGCCTGAGAACACCGACGCCATCGGCGCGATGATCGTCAGCCAGAACCGGCCGCTCGAAACCAACTGAGGCGGGCCGCACTTGACGGCCTGCATGCGCTGGTTGGAGATGCTGTCCGGACGCAAAACCGCTTCGCACTTTTCGTGGAATTGCTCTAGATCAGGGCAATGTCCAAGCGAATCGCGGGTCCCGAGATCGAACGCCTGATCCAGCTCCTGGCCAAAGTGCCGGGGCTCGGTCCCCGTTCGGCCAGGCGCGCCGCGCTGCATCTGATCAAGAAGAAGGAACAGCTGCTGTCGCCGCTCGCCGCCGCCATGGCCGAGGCGGCCGACAAGGTGCGCATCTGCTCGACCTGCGGCAATGTCGACACGTCCGACCCCTGCATGATCTGCACCGATCCGCGCCGTGACGCCGGCACGCTGATCGTCGTCGAGGACGTCTCGGATCTCTGGGCGCTGGAACGGGCGGCGGTGATGAACGTGCGCTACCACGTGCTGGGCGGTACGCTGTCGCCGCTCGACGGTATCGGCCCCGACCAGCTCAACATCCGCTCATTGGTCGACCGCGTCGCCGGCGGCGAGGTCAAGGAGATCATCCTGGCCGTCAATGCCACGGTGGAGGGCCAGACCACAGCCCATTACCTGACCGATCAACTGTCCGGTTTCGAGGTGAAGATAACGCGGCTGGCGCATGGCGTGCCGGTCGGTGGCGAACTCGACTATCTCGACGAAGGCACGCTGGCGGCAGCGCTGCGCTCCAGGACGGCGTTTTGACAGGGTTGGTAGGAGAGATGCGCGCCGTGATTGTTACGCATCTTTTGAAGCTGGTGGGACACGCCCCCCTCTGTCCTGCCGGACATCTCCCCCTCAAGGGGGGAGATCGACTGTTGTCTCTGCTTTCGCCAACCGCCACCGCTCAAAAAACGCCAAGCGCGAAACTGCCAATCTCCCCCCTTGAGGGGGAGATGTCCGGCAGGACAGAGGGGGGCAACACAGAACGCGGACTTCGCCAGCTCTGTCTTGCGTGCTTCCTGGCTGCTCTCGCCTTCCATGTCTTCGCCACACCCGCCTCGGCCGCCCCCATCGACGACCAGTTCCGCTCCTGGCTGCAGAACGACCTCTGGTCCGACGCCAAGGCCAAAGGCATCTCTCAAAAAACCTTCGCCGCCGCCTTCGACGGGGTCAAACCCAATCTCAAGCTGCCGGACCTAGTCATGCCCGGCGAGAAGCCGAAGACCCCGCAGAAGCAGCATCAGGCCGAGTTCGGCTCGCCTGGCGCCTATTTCGCCGAAAAGACCATCCGCGCCGTCACATCGGGCGGGCGGGCGCGCGAGGCGGCCAACGCCAGGACGCTCGCCGCGATCGAGAAGCGCTATGGCGTGCCGGGCGAGGTCCTTTTGGCGATCTGGGGCCGCGAAACCGGGTTCGGCGCGGCGAAGATGCCTTACGACGCCTTCGAGGTGCTGGGTACCAAGGCGTTCATGTCGACGAGGAAGGACTTCTTCCGCACCGAGCTGCTGGCGGCGCTCGAGATCGTCCAGCGCGGATTGGCCCCGGTGAATGCGATGAAATCGTCCTGGGCCGGCGCGCTCGGCCAGCCGCAGTTCATGCCGACATCGTTCCTCAAGCATGCCGTCGATTTCGATGGCGACGGGCGTGTCGACATCTGGAGCTCGACGCCTGACGTGCTCGCCTCGATCGCCAACTATCTCGTCCATTATGGCTGGGTGAGGGGACGTGGCTGGGGCTTCGAAGTGACCGTGCCCGAGAGCGTCTCCTGTTCGCTCGAGGGCCCAGACCAGGGCAAGACAATCTCGCAATGGGCCGCAATGGGCATCAGGCGTGTCGGCGGCAAGGCATTCCCGGCGAGCGAACTGAAGGCCGAGGGCTTCCTGCTGATGCCGGCCGGCCGCAGCGGCCCGGCCTTCATCGCCACGCCCAATTTCTACGTGCTGAAGCAATACAACACCAGCGATCTCTATGCGCTGTTCATCGGCCATGGCGCCGACCGCATCGCCCATGGCGATGCCAATTTTTCCGGCAGCTGGGGCGCGGTCGGCGACCTCCACCGCTCCGACATCGCCGCCCTGCAGCGGGCGCTGGAGGCCAAGGGCTACGATGTCGGCAGCGCCGACGGACTGCCCGGCTTCAAGACCCGCCGCTCGATCGGAGCCTGGCAGGAAAAGAACGGCAAGCCCGCCACCTGCTTCCCCGATGCCGGGTTGGTTGCCGCGCTGAAGTAATTCCCAAGTCAGGGTTTTTTCTCGATTGCCGGCCTCTGTTGGCCTTCGCCTGCTCCGGCTCGCCCGCCTGCCGCTATGATCCAGTGAGCCGACGCATAAATGCTCGTTGCCCGCCGCGAGGCCGCCGGATATGCTGTTGACCAACTGGACAAAAACCACGACGGTAAGTGGTCAAAGGGGCCCTTGTCGGCCTGGAAAACACCGCAACCCTGAGCCGGGAACTCAGGTCAACAAAACAGGGAACAATCACCATGATGATGGAAAAGCTTGCTCTACGATCCCGCATTCTGCTTGCGGGTGCCGCCATGTCGGCGCTGCTTCTGGCGGGAGCGCCGGCTGGCGCGGTCACCCCAGCCGACACGCTGGTCGAAGGCTTCGCCATCGACGACATCATCTCCATGGATCCGGGCGAGGCGTTCGAGCTGTCGACCGCCGAGGTCACCGGCAACACCTATGACCTGTTGGTCCGGCTCGACCTCAGCGACACCTCCAAGGTCAAGGGCGACCTCGCCGAGAGCTGGACCGTCTCGGACGATGGCCTGACATATACGTTCAAGCTCAAGCCCGGCCTGAAATTCGCCTCGGGCAACCCGATCACCGCGGCCGACGTCGCCTATTCGTTCGAACGCGCCGTCAAGCTGGACAAGAGCCCGGCCTTCATCATCGACCAGTTCGGCATCAGCGGCGACAATGTCGCCGAAAAGGCCAAGGCGGTCGACGACACCACCTTCCAGTTCATCGTCGACAAGGCCTATGCGCCGAGCTTCGTGTTGAACTGCCTGTCGGCCACCGTCGCCTCGGTCGTCGACGCCAAGCTGGTCAAGGAACATGTCGCGGCGGTCACGCCGAGCGCCGACTACAAATGGGACAATGATTTCGGCAATGCCTGGCTGAAGACGGGCTATGCCGGCTCGGGCGTCTACAAGCTGCGTGAGTGGCGCGCCAACGAGGCCGTCGTGCTCGAGCGGAACGACAATTACTACGGCGAAAAGGCCAAGCTTGCCCGCGTCATCTACCGCAACATGAAGGAAAGCTCGGCACAACGCCTGGCGCTCGAGGCCGGCGACATCGACGTTGCCCGCAATCTCGAGCCGAACGACCTCGACGCCATTGCCAAGAACGCTGACCTCACCACCACCAGTGCGCCGAAGGGCACTGTCTACTACATCAGCCTCAACCAGAAGAACCAGAACCTCGCCAAGCCCGAAGTCCGCCAGGCCTTCAAATATCTGGTCGACTATGACGCGCTGAGCTCGACCATCCTCAAGGGCATCGGTGAAATCCACCAGACTTTCCTGCCCAAGGGCGTGCTCGGAGAACTGGACAAGAACCCCTTCAAGCTCGACGTCGCCAAGGCCAAGGAACTGCTGGCCAAGGCAGGCCTGCCCGACGGCTTCAGCGTGACCATGGATGTGCGCACCGGCCAGCCGACGACCGGCATGGCGGAATCGATCCAGCAGACGCTCGGCCAGGCCGGCATCAAGCTGGAGATCATTCCCGGCGACGGCAAGCAGACGCTGACCAAGTATCGCGCCCGCAACCACGACATCTATATCGGTCAGTGGGGCCAGGACTATTTCGATCCGAACTCCAATGCCCAGACCTTTGCCTCGAACCCGGACAATTCGGATGAGGGCAAGTCCAAGACGCTGGCCTGGCGCAACGCCTGGGACATTCCGGACCTGACCAAGCAAACCGAAGCGGCTTTGCTGGAGAAGGATTCGGGCAAGCGCGCCGACATGTACAAGGATCTGCAGCAGAAGATCCTCGACACCAGTCCCTTCGTCATTATCCACCAGCAGCTGGAAGTCGCCGGGTTGCGCAAGAACCTCAAGGGCTTCGCCCTCGGCCCGAGCTTCGACACCAATTTCGTCGGGCCGGTTTCCAAGGAATAGCGCCGGCGGATGAGCGTAGCTGAAAATCAGGCGGCGGCAGGGCGCGGCAGCGCCCGTGCCGTCGCCATTTTCTCATCGATCGGCCGCTTCCTGGTGATCGCGATCACGACCTATCTCGGTCTGCTCGCGGTGACCTTTTTCATCGGCCGCGTCATTCCCATCGACCCGGTATTGGCCGTGCTCGGCGACCGGGCGCCGGCCAATGTCGTGGAACGCACGCGCCGCGAGATGGGTCTCGACCTGCCGCTGGTCGAGCAGTTCTACATTTATGTCAAAAATGCCCTCAATGGTGATTTCGGCACCTCGGTGCTGACCACCAATCCGGTCATGACCGACATCCGCCGCGCCCTTCCGGCAACGACGGAACTGGCGACGTTGGGCACGCTGATCGGCGCGTTGTTCGGCGTGCCGCTGGGTGTGCTGGCTGCCGTCAGGCGCGGCAGCATCATCGACCAGGTCGTGCGCGTCATCGGCCTGATCGGCTATTCCGTGCCGATCTTCTGGCTTGGCCTGCTCGGGCTCGTCCTGTTCTACGCCAAGCTGCAATGGGTGGCTTTCCCGGCGCGGCTCGACGTCGTCTACGAATACACCTTCACGCCGATCACTGGTTTCTACCTTCTCGACTCGGCTATGCAGGGGCAGTGGGACGTCTTCTGGGATGCCTTCCGCCACATCATCCTGCCGGCCTCGCTGCTCGGCTATTTCTCGCTCGCCTATATCAGCCGCATGACGCGCTCCTTCATGCTCAACGAACTTACCCAGGAATACATCGTCGCCGCGCGCGCCAAGGGCCTGTCGGAAACCCGCATCATCTGGGCTCATGCATTGCGCAATGCCGCCGTGCCGATGGTGACCGTGATCGCGCTCTCCTATGCCGGGCTGCTGGAAGGCTCGGTGTTGACCGAGACGGTCTTCTCCTGGCCTGGCATCGGCCTCTACATCACCAATTCGCTGCAGAATGCCGACATGAACGCGGTGCTCGGCGGCACCATCGTCATCGGCTCGGTGTTCATAGCCATCAATCTCCTCTCCGACCTGCTTTACCGGGTGCTCGACCCGAGGACGAAATCCGCATGAGCGCCGAGGCGATCCAGAGCCGCCGCGACTGGCTGCTCAGCGAGCGGCCGGCCTCGCGCATGCAGGCAAGGCTCGGCCGCGCCTATGTCGCGTGGCGGCGTTTCTCCGCCAACCGGCTGGCCCTTCTCGGCCTGCTCATCATCATCGCGCTGCTGGTCATTGCCGCCCTTGCCGGGGTGCTGGCGCCTTATTCGCCGACCTTCGGCGATCTGAAGAACGCGCGCCTGCTGGCGCCAAGCGCTGAGCACTGGTTCGGCACCGACGATCTCGGCCGCGATATACTCTCGCGCATCCTCTACGGTTCGCGCTGGACGCTCTATGTCGTCATCCTGGTCGCCATCATCGCCGCCCCCATCGGCCTCGTGGTCGGCACGGTCGCCGGCTATGCCGGCGGCTGGACCGATGCCATACTGATGCGCATCACCGACATCTTCCTCGCTTTTCCCAAGCTGATCCTGGCGCTGGCGTTCGTCGCGGCCCTCGGCCCAGGCATCGAGAACGCGGTGCTCGCCATTGCCATCACCTCCTGGCCGCCCTATGCCCGCATCGCGCGTGCCGAAACGCTGACCGTGCGCAATTCCGATTACATCAAGGCGGTGGAACTGATGGGCGCCTCGCCCTTCCGCATCGTTCTGCGCCACATCATGCCGCTCTGCATCTCCTCGCTGATCATCCGCGTGACGCTCGACATGGCCGGCATCATCCTCACCGCCGCCGGCCTCGGCTTCCTCGGGCTCGGCGCGCAGCCGCCGCTGCCCGAATGGGGCACGATGATCGCTTCGGGCCGCCGTTTCGTGCTCGACCAATGGTGGGTGGCCGGCGCGCCGGGCTTCGCCATCCTCATCGTCAGCCTCGGCTTCAACCTGCTTGGCGACGGCCTGCGCGACGCGCTCGACCCGCGGAGCGGCGACCAATGAACGCTAATAGCAAGACGCTGCCAGAAGGCGCATTGCTCGAAGTCGAGGATCTGCGCGTCACCTTCCCGACGCGCACCGGGCTGATCGAGGCGGTGCGCGGCGTCTCTTTCTCGCTCGGCCGCGAAAGGCTGGGCATTGTCGGCGAGAGCGGCTCGGGCAAGTCGCAGACCGGCCGCGCCATCATGGGGCTGACGCCGCCACAGGCGCGGATATCAGCCAATAAATTGGCCTTCGACGGCATCGACCTGCTCGGCGTCTCGGCGCGCGAGCGCCGCGCGCTGCGGGGCAACCGCATCGCCATGATCCTGCAGGATCCCAAATATTCGCTCGACCCGGTGATGAGCATCGGCCGCCAGATCGTCGAGACGCTGCGCACGCATGAGAAGGTCTCCAAGGCCGAGGCGCGGGAGAGGGCGCTGGCCATGCTGGAGGCGGTGCAGATCCGCGACCCCGGGCGTGTCTTCGACCTGCATCCGCACGAGGTCTCCGGCGGCATGGGCCAGCGCGCCATGATCGCCATGATGCTGATCGCCGGTCCGGAAATGATGATCGCCGACGAGCCGACCTCTGCGCTCGACGTCACCGTGCAACTCGACGTGCTGGGCATTCTCGACCGGCTGGTAGCCGAGCGCGGCATGGGGCTGATCTTCATCTCCCACGATCTGCGTCTGGTCTCGTCCTTCTGCGACCGCGTCATCGTCATGTATGCCGGCAAGGTCGTCGAGCAGCTCAAGGCCTCCGAACTCGGCCGGGCCCAGCACCCCTACACGCGCGGGCTGCTCAACTGCATGCCCAAGATCG
Source organism: Mesorhizobium sp. CA13 (assembly GCF_020165235.1). Classification (NCBI taxonomy): domain Bacteria; kingdom Pseudomonadati; phylum Pseudomonadota; class Alphaproteobacteria; order Hyphomicrobiales; family Phyllobacteriaceae; genus Mesorhizobium; species Mesorhizobium sp. CA13. Next base: position 244,290 of record NZ_JAIUHS010000005.1, read on the forward strand.
GCGCCGATCGTCACCCGCTGCCGGTGCTCGACCGCAAGCCGGAGTGGGCGGCATGACGTCAGCAATCACCGTCGACGGGCTGGAGGTCGTCTTCGACCGCTTTCGCGCGCTGAAGGGCGTCAGCCTGGACGTGCAGCCGGGCGAATCCTTCGGCCTTGTCGGCGAATCCGGTTCCGGCAAATCGACGCTGCTCAGGGCGATCGCCGGCCTTGCGCCGATCGCTTCGGGCAGCATCACGGTCAATGGCAAGAAGCTCGGCGCGCGTCGCGACAAGGCCTTTTACCGCGAAGTGCAGATGGTCTTCCAGGATCCGTACGGCTCGCTGCACCCGCGCCAGACCATCGACCGCCTGCTGCAGGAGCCGCTCGCCATCCATGGCTTTGGCGACGGCGAAAAGCGCATCCAGCGGGCGCTGGACGAGGTCGGCCTCGGCAACGGCTTCCGCTTCCGCTACTCGCATCAATTGTCCGGCGGCCAGCGCCAGCGCGTCGCCATTGCCCGCGCGTTGATCCTCGAACCTTCGATCCTGCTGCTCGACGAGCCGACTTCGGCGCTCGATGCCTCCGTGCAGGCCGAGGTGCTCAACCTGCTTGAGGAGGTCCGCCGGCGGCGCAAGCTGACCTTCCTGATGGTCAGCCACGACCTCGCCATCATCACCCATATGTGCGAGCGGCTGATGGTGATGCAGGGCGGCGAGGCAGTGGAGAATCTGGCGGCTGGCGATCTTGTAGAACGGCGTGTGACAAAGGATTATACGCGCAATCTCTTGCGGGCCAGCGAGGGGTTTGTGAGAGTGTAGCGGAACTTTCAAACGTCGCGTTCCGTGCGCCCCCCTCTGGCCTGCCGGCCATCTCCCCCACAAGGGGGGAGATCGGCAGTCGTTGCGGCTTTCGCCAACCACCACCGTGGCATGATTGAGCATGGCGCCGAAGCCGCCAATCTCCCCCCTTGAGGGGGAGATGCCCGGCAGGGCAGAGGGGGGCGCACGGAACGCGACGCTGATCGCACTTGTCTTCAGGGCCTGCCGCTTTCCGGGATGGCATCATCGGCCGGCGCAGTGCTTTCCTGCCCTCGCTTCGGCTCCTTGATCCTGAACCACGTCACATACAGCGCTGGCAGGAACAGCAGCGTGATCGCAGTACCCGCGATGATGCCGCCCATCATCGCGTAGGCCATCGGTCCCCAGAACACTTCGCGCGCGATCGGGATCAGCGCCAGGCTGGCGGCGGCGGCCGTCAGCGCAATCGGCCGCATGCGGTGTTCCGTCGCTTCGATGACGGCGGCCCAGCGGTCCTTGCCCTCTGCGACAAGGTCCTCGATCTGCACGATCAGGATGACCGAGTTGCGGATCAGGATGCCGATCAGCGCCAGGACGCCGAGAATGGCGACGAAGCCGAGCGGCGCGCCGCTCGGCACCAGGGCCGCCACCACGCCGATCAGCCCGAGCGGCGCCACCGCAACGACCAGGAACAGGCGCTGGAAGCTCTGCAGCTGGACCATCAGGATGGTTGCCATCACAAACAGCATCAGCGGCACGACGGCCGCGATCGGCCCCTGGCTCTTGGCGCTTTCCTCAACGGAGCCGGCGGTCTCGATCGAATAGCCCGGCGGCAGCTTGGCGATAAAGGCATCGACCGAAGGCTTCAATTCGCTGACCACCGTTGCCGGCAGAACGTCGCCGACCAGGCCGGCCCGCACCGTGATGGTCGGGATGCGGTCGCGTCGCCACACCGTCGGCTGTTCGAGCTCGTAGCGGAAGTTGGCCACCGCCGCGAGCGGGATAGCCTCGCCGGTGCTGGTCGGCAGTTGCATGTTCCGCAACGTCTCGATCGAACCGCGTTCGGCCTCGCGCGAGCGCGCCACCACGTTGATCAGGTAGGTGGCGTCGCGCACTTGCGTGATGGTGGCGCCGCCGACGGTGCTGTTGAGCGCGCTGGCGATGTCGGAGGAGGTGATGCCGAGCTGCCGCGCCTTGTCCTGCAGCACGTCGACCCTGAGCACGCGCTGCGGCTCGTTCCAGTCGAAGGTCGGCGCGGCGAGTTTGGGATTGGCGGAAATCACGCCGGCGAATTGCTGGGCCAGCGCGCGCACGGTCTGGATGTCGGGCCCGCCGACGCGGTACTGCACGGGGCGGCCGACAGGCGGTCCGAGTTCGAGCAGCTTCACGAAGGCGTCGGTACCGACGAATTCCTCGCGCAGCAGCTTTTCCAGCGCCGGCTTCACCCGGTTGCGCGCCTCGATGCTCTTGGTGACGATGACCGTCTGGCCGAAATAGGGATTGGCCGGTTGCACGTCATAGGCGAGCACGAACCGCACCGCGCCTTGGCCGATATAGGACGAGAAATGGTCGATGTCGGGATTGCCGACCAGCGCCCGCTGCTCGAACCGCTCCATCTGCTCGCCCGTGTCGGCGATCGAGGAATTCTGCGGCAGGTTCCAGTCGACGATCAGCTCCGGCCGGTCCGAAGGCGGGAAGAATTGCTGCTGCACCAGGCCGAAGCCGGCGATCGAGGCGGCAAACAACAGCACCGTGGCGATGATGGTCAGCCAGTGATGGCGCACCGAGCCGACAAGGACACGCCGGAACAGCGAGGTGAAACGGCCCGGCTGGTCGTGGTGCTTCGTCTTCATCGTCGCCGGCAGGATGGTGACGCCGAGCAGCGGCGCGAACAGCACCGCCACGATCCACGACACCAGCAGCGACACGGCGATGACCACGAACAGGGTGAAGGTGTATTCGCCTGCGGCGCTGTTGTTGAGCCCGATCGGGATGAAGCCGGCGACCGTCACCAGCGTGCCGGTCAGCATCGGGAAGGCGGTCGATGTGTAGACATAGGTCGCCGCCTTGCGCAGATTGTCGCCGACCTCCAGCCGCGCCACCATCATCTCGACCGCGATCATGGCGTCGTCGACCAGAAGCCCGAGCGCGATGATCAGCGCTCCGAGCGAGATGCGCTGCAACGAAATGCCGAGATAGGCCATGACCGTGAAGGTGATGGCCAGCACCAGCGGGATCGACAGCGCCACGACGAAGCCGGCGCGCATGCCGAGACTGATGAAGGACACGGCCAGCACGATGGCCACCGCCTCGAACAGGGCGCGCGTGAAGCCCGAGACCGCCTCCTCGACGATGACCGGCTGGTCGGCGACCAGATGCACGCCGACGCCTACCGGCAGGTCGGCCAGCACCTTGTTCATCGCCTCATGCAGCGCCTCGCCGAATTTGAGCAGGTTGGCGTTTGGCTTCATGCCGATGGCGAGCCCGATCGCGTCCTGGCCGTTGAAGCGGAACAGTGCCGTTGGCGGATCGACATAGCCGCGCGTGATCGTCGCCACGTCGCTCAGCCGGAAGAAGCGGTCGTTGACGCGAAGGTTGATGGCGCGCAGGCTGTCTTCGGAGGTGAACTGGCCGCCGACGCGCACGCTGATGCGTTCCGGGCCGGACTGGATGACGCCGGACGGCGTGATCGCGTTCTGCGCCTGCAGGCTGGCCACGATCGCCTGCTGGTTGAGGCCGAGCGCCGCGATCTGGCGGGTCGAGAATTCAAGGTAGATCGCCTCGTCCTGGGCACCGACCAGATCCACCTTGCCGGCATTCGGCACGGTCAGGATTTTTGTCCTGACATCCTCGACATAGTCGCGCAGCTGGCGCGGCGTCAGCCCGTCCGAGGTGAAGGCGTAGATGTTGCCGTAGACGTCGCCGAAGCGGTCGTTGAAGAACGGTCCCTGGACGCCTTGCGGGAACTGCGCCTTGATATCGTTGACCATGTTGCGCACCTGAATCCAGTTCGGCACGACATCGCGCGCCTTGGTGGTGTCCTTCAGGTTGACGAAGATGACGGTCTGGCCGGCTGTGGTAATGGATTTCGTGTAGTCCAGGCTGTCGAGTTCCTCAAGCTTCTTCTCGATGCGGTCGGTCACCTGCTGCACCGTCTCCTTGACCGAAGCGCCGGGCCAATTGGCCTGGATGATCATGGTCTTGATGGTGAAGGCGGGGTCTTCCTCACGGCCGAGGTTGAGGTAGGAGAAGATGCCGGCCGCAACGAAGACCAGCATGAAATACCAGACCATCGAGCGGTGGTTGAGCGCCCAGTCGGAGAGGTTGAAGCCCTTCACGAGGCGCCTCCCGCGGGCAGTTTGACCTTCTGGCCTTCGGTCAGGCTGTGGACGCCGGCGGTGACGACGCGCATTCCCGCTTCCAGTCCCTGAGCCACCGTGAAGGTTCCGCCGTTTCTGGAGGCAACCTTGATCTCGTGCGTGCTCACGCTCGATGTCTGCGCATCGACGATCCACACCCTGTCGGAGCCGTTCCTCTGGAGCAGCGCCGAGAGCGGCAGTTCGATCGTCGGCTCCACCGTGGTCATGCGCGTTGCCGTCACGGTCGAGCCGAGCCGGAAGGCCTGCGGCGGATCCGTGAGCGTCAGCCGCACGCGCCGCGTGCGCGTCGAGCCCTCGGCCTGCGGCGCGATCTCGCGCAGCTTGGCCTCGGTCCGGATCGTCGGCAACGATTGCAGGATGACCTGGAACGGCGTGCCGGCCGTGAGATCGCCGGTCAACTGGTCTGGAATATCGACCACCGCTTCGCGCGGGTCCGAGCGCGCCACGGTGACGACCGTCTGGCCGGGGGAGACCGTCTGGCCGACCTCGGCGCCGACAGCGGTGACGACGCCGTCGAAATCGGAGAACAGCCTGGCATAGCCGAGCTGCTCCTGCGATTTGGCCAGCGAGGCCTTGGCCCGCTCGACACTGGCCTCGGCCGCCTTCCTCGCCTGCTGCGCGGCATCGAAGACGGCTTGTGTGGTGTTGGCGGTGGCAAGCAATTGGCGCTGGCGCTCCTCGCTGGCGGCGGCGTTGGCAAACTGTGCCTCGGCATTGGAGAGCTCGGCCTTGGCCGCCTGGACGGACAGCTCCAAGGCGGTCGGATCCAGTGCCGCGATCGTCGTGCCCTTGCTGACGATGTCGCCGACATTGACGTCGCGGGCCACGACCCGGCCGAGCAGGCGAAAGGCGAGATCGGCGCTGACCTGCGGCTCGACCGATCCGGCGAAGCCGAAGACCTGCGTCGTGCGCGGCTCGACCACCACCGACAGCACCGGCCGGATGATCTCCGGCGGCTTCTCCTCCGATTTCGAGCAGGCGGCGAGCGCGCCAAGCGCGATCACGCCAAGCAGGAGGCGCTGCAGCCGGCTCATTGGCCCGCTCCCGATACCTCGATTGTCTGGCCCGCACTGAGCAACTGTCCGCCCGCGGTGACGACGCTTTGGCCCTCCTCCAGTCCCCCGCCGATGACGACGGTGCCGGAATTGAAAGCCAGCACCTCGACCGGCGCCATCGTCACCGTCCCGGTCGAGGGATCGACGATCCAGACCGCCGGCTTGCCGGCGCTGGACATTAGTGCCTGCCAGGGCAGCAGGATCGCCTTCGCCGGTTTTGCGCCGACCGAGCCGATAACGGCGGCGCCCAGCGGCATGCCGGCGGGCGTATCGGCAATGCCGACCTTGACCCGGATCGAGCCCGACGCCGGATCGACCGCCGGCGAGATTTCGCGCACCTTGCCCGTTGCCCTGATCTGCGGATCGGACAGGAGCGTGATCGTCACCGCCGGCGACGTCGGCGTCCTGGCGACCAGCGTCTCCTGGACGTTGAACACCGCGTCTCGGTCGCCGTCCTCGGCGACGGTGAAGACGGTCTGCGCAGCCTGCACCACCTGGCCGGTTTCGACCTGGCGGGCGGTAATGACGCCCGCGGCGCTTGCCTTGAGTTCGGTGAAGGACAGGTTCTGCTTGGCATTGGCGAACGCGCTCTGCGCTGCGTCGAGGCTGCCTTGCGCCACCTTCAATGCCTGGTCGGCGGCGTCATAGTCGCGCCTGGTGGTGTAACCCTGAGCAAGCAGCGTCTTTTGCCGCCCGAAGGCGGCGGCGGACTGGGTCAACTGCGCTTGCGCCGCGTCGAGATCGGCCTGCGCCGAGCGCAGATCGGATTCCTGTTCCTGCGGGTCGATGCGGGCAAGCACCGCGCCTTTGTCGACATGCTGGCCGACATCGGCAAGCCGTTCGGCGACGCGGCCGCCGACCCGGAACGACAAATTGTTCAGCGTGCGCGCCGCGATCACCCCAGTCAGCGAGGTTCTCGGCGCATAGTCGGCCATCGCCACGGTCTCGGTGCGCACCATGATCGGCAGTTTTTTCTCGGCCGCTTCCTGTTTTTGGCAGCCGGCCAAAAGCAGGGCGGCGATGCAGGTGAAAAGCGCTGCGCCGATGGGAAAGGTCAAAAAATTGGAAGGTTTGGCCGATGGCGGCGAGACGGACGATGTCGCGTTCCTGCTCATGGGCTCCCTCGGTCGCGGGCAGCTCGCCGATCGCGATGCCTCGCGGATCCCGGCACGATAGTCGATCTCCCGAAAAAGAAAACCGGTCTCGCACACGGATCAGGGCTCCGAATTTCGGACCGACAAAGGCCTGACGACGGCCAGTCCGGCTGTGCCGGTTTCTGACAATAGGAATTTTTTCTTGACTGGGTGAAGGCAACTATGGTAGATATTCGGTCATGGTGCTGAGTTGCGCCAAGGGACCCGCCGCACAGGCGGGTTTTTCGTTCAATGCTCCTCTATAGCGCGCCGCGAAGGCTCCGAACCCGTTACGCGGTCCGTTGCCCTGGTACAGGTATCGCCGGCTGGTCAGGCGCGATACCTCAGGCCCAATCGCCTGCCGGCGGTGCCGACTTGAGGAAATCATGAAATAAGCCCAGAAGACATCTGATCAAGCAGAACGGGCGCCGGCCCATGAGGGACATAATGAAGAACTCAGCCATTTCCGAACGCAAGAGCCAGTCGATCTCGCGCGGCGTCGGCATGACCACCCAGATCTATGCCGACCGGGCCGAGAACTCGGAGATCTGGGATGTCGAGGGCCGCCGCTATATCGATTTCTCCTCCGGCATCGCCGTCGTCAACACCGGCCATCGCCACCCCAAGGTCATCGAGGCGGTCAAGGCGCAGCTCGACCGCTTCACCCACACCTGCCACCAGGTGGTGCCCTATGAGAGCTATGTAAGGCTGGCCGAACGGCTGAACGGCCTTCTTCCGGGCAAGTTCGAGAAGAAGACGATCTTCGTTACCACCGGAGCCGAGGCGGTCGAGAACGCCATCAAGATCGCCCGCAATGCCACCGGCCGCCAAGCCGTCATCGCCTTTGCCGGCGGCTTCCATGGCCGCACCTTCATGGGCATGGCGCTGACCGGCAAGGTCGTGCCCTACAAGGTCGGCTTCGGCGCCATGCCGGCCGACGTCTTCCACGCCCCGTTCCCGGTGCCGCTGCACGGCGTGTCGGTGGCCGATTCGCTTGCCGCCCTCGATCGCCTGTTCAAGGCCGACGTCGATCCGGCCAGGGTCGCGGCCATCATCGTCGAGCCGGTGCAGGGCGAGGGCGGTTTCTATGAAGCGCCGCGCGATTTCATGACCGCGCTGCGCAAGATCTGCGATCAGCACGGCATCCTGCTCGTTGCCGACGAGGTGCAGACCGGCTTCGCGCGCACCGGCAAGATGTTCGCTATGGAGCATCATGAGGTGACTGCCGACATCACCACCATGGCCAAGGGCCTGGCCGGCGGCTTTCCGCTGGCGGCGGTCACCGGCCGCGCCGAGATCATGGATGCGCCTGGCCCCGGCGGGCTGGGCGGAACCTATGGCGGCAGCCCGATCGGCGTTGCCGCCGCGCACGCGGTGCTTGACGTGATCGAGGAAGAGAAATTGTGCGACCGCGCCAATTCGCTCGGCGCCAGGCTGAAGCAGCGTCTGGGCTCGATCCGCGACGACGTCCCGGAAATCGTCGACATCCGTGGCCCCGGTTTCATGAATGCGGTCGAGTTCAATGACGTCAGGAAGGGGCTGCCGTCGGCCGAGATGGCCAATGCGGTCAGGCTGGAGGCGCTCGACAAGGGACTGATCCTGCTCACCTGCGGCGTCCACGGCAACGTCATCCGCTTCCTGGCGCCGATCACCATCCAGGACGGCATCATGAACGAGGCGCTCGATATTCTGGAAAGCTCGATCCGCGAAGTCCGCGCCGCCTGAAAAGGCGGCGCCAGTTTCCTGACGGCCCATGCCGAAGCGGGTGGACGCACAGTCAGGAGCTCGGATTTTGAAGCCAAGCTGGAATGTCCCGCTTGGCATACAGCACTCGCCACACATCGACAGTGTCGGGCTGCTCAACATAGAAAATCAGATATGGATAGCGCTTAAGCTTCACACACGGCGCAGACCGGGCAGTCCAAGTTCGTAGGCATACCTGAGAGAGCCGGATGCTGGATGGTTCGCTATCAATTTATAGGCGTTTTGAAGCTCCTCGACGTAGCCCAATGCCACATGCGAACCAACTTCGCTCACATAGTAGTCGATAGCGTCCTCGATATCCCGCAGAGCTAGTTTTCGAGGAACAACTGTCTTTATAGCGACCTATTTACTGACCCTGCGCCCGCTTCCGCAGCGCGGCAAAATAGCTGTCGTCAACGGGAACACCCGGCTCGGATGCGCCTTCAAGGAGCAGGCCGCGCAGGCGTTGGCGGTCCTGATCGTGGCGGATCAATTCACGCACATACTCGCTGCTTGTGCCATAGCCGCGATCCGTTACTTGCTGATCGACAAAATGCTTCAAGCTGTCTGGCAGCGAGATATTCATGGTGCTCATTCAGGCATTTTATGGGGAATGGCAAAATTGGCAATCCTATGCACTGGCCCTGGTTGGCTCCATGTTCTGAAACGCGGCCAGCGCCGCTTTCAATCCGTCCGGCCCCGCTGCCACCGCCTGCGGCCTCGGCGAGAAGCCGGCGCCGAGCATCTTGCGGCCCAGCATGTGGTCGCCGGGGCGGTTGACCGATTCGATGCCGAGCAGCCTGTCTGCGGCATAGTGGTAGATCGAGAACTTGTTGTCGGCGAGATCGCCCAGCACGACATGGCTGTCGCCGCCGGATGTCAGGCCGACCATCTGCAGCTTCATGTCGCCAATGTCGGACCAGAACCAGGGCACGGCCGAATAGGCGTCGGCGTGGCCAGTGATGGTGCGCGCGGCAAGCCGCGCCTGGTCGGTGGCGTTCTGTACCGATTCCAGCCGCACGTCGCCGCCGGTGAACCAATGCCGATAGGAGGCGGCGTCGCCGATGGCGAGGATTTCCGGCACCGAGCTGCGCATCTGGTGGTCGACGCGAATGCCGTTGGCGATGGTGAGGCCGGCTTCCCCGGCCAGTTCGACATTGGGCACGGCGCCGATGCCGACGACGACCATGCGCGCCGGCAGCCTTTCGCCTGACGAGGTGATCGCGGCCGTGACATGGCCGTTTTCGCCTTCGAGCCTTGCGATCGTGGTGCCGGTGAGAATGTGAACGCCCGTCGCTTCCAGCCGTTGGCGGACATGGCTCGCCACGACCGGCGCCACGGCGCGGCCAAGCAGCCGGTCGACCGCTTCCACGACCGTTACGGTGCGGCCGGCCGCCCGCAGCGTCGCCGCGATCTCCAACCCGATGAAGCCGCCGCCCAGGATGACGACGTCTTCGCTCCGTGCGCTCAAGTCCCGGATCAGGCGGGCGTCCGCCAGCGAGCGCAGCGACACCACGCCGGACAGATCCGCGCCCGGCAGCGGCAGGAGGCGCGGGCGCGAGCCGGTGGCGAGGATCAGATGATCGAAGGCAAGTTCGCCGCCGCCTGATATCTCCAAACGACGGCTGCCGGCATCGATGCGGTCGATCCGAACGCCCGGCCGGTAGTCGACGGCGTTGCCGGTGTAAAATGCCTCGCCACGCAAGGGCTGCGGCTTGGCCTCGGCATCCTTGATGAAGGTCTTCGACAGCGGCGGCTTGTGATAGGGCAGTTCGTTCTCGTCGCCGACGAGGACCACCGGCCCCTCATAGCCCTCCTCGCGCAGGCTTGCCGCCGCCTGCACGCCCGCATGTCCCGCACCGACAATGACCACGCCGTTCTTCATCGCATTCCGATCCCAGCTTGATTTTAGGGTGTCTCGCCACGTGGCAATTGTCTGGCGCCGCCGCAAGGGGGCATTTGCGGGTCGCACCCGGAACGGCGGCTGTCAATCGGACAGTTCGGCGACGAACTCGGTACACGGTGCAGGCGGCTAAAGTTGACTATCGCAGTTTAGAATAATTCTAAACTGTTGTTTCGATTGAGTTTTCCTGTCGATTTTCGTTGACTTCCATCGGTCCTGAAGCTTTATGGAGCCTCGCGCATCGGCGCATCCCTTTGATGTCTGGGCCTTGAACCCTTTCGATTGGAGGCATTTTGGTGTCTTTCTTCTTCGACCCGCGCGACAGCGCGGCATACCCCGCGAATGGCGGCCTGCACATGGCCTGGCGCCGGTTGTCGCGCGCGCCGTTCACAAGATTCCCGAAAAACTGGAGAGCGATAATGACGGCACGACATGGCAGCAGGCTTGCGGCGATCGGTGCCACGGCCCTGCTGACGGCGGCGGTGTTCGTGCTGCCGGCCAAGGCCGAGAACGATCCCAAGGCGGTCATCAAGACCTATGCCGACATCGCGCTTGCCAAATACGAGGATTCGCTGACCACCGCGCAGGCGCTCGACAAGGCGGTCGACACCTTGTTGGCCAAGCCTTCGGCCGAGACGCTCAATGCCGCCCGCGAGGCCTGGAAGGCATCGCGCGTTCCTTACCAGCAGACCGAGGTCTACCGCTTCGGCAACAAGATCGTCGACGACTGGGAAGGCAAGGTGAATTCCTGGCCGCTGGACGAAGGCCTGATCGATTATGTCGCCAAGAGCTACGGCACCGAATCCGACTCGAATTCGCTCTATACCGCCAATGTGATCGCCAACAAGGAGATCGAGATCAACGGCAAGAAGGTCGACGCCTCGAAGCTTTCGCCGGAATTCCTCGCAGGCACGCTGCAGGAGGCGGGCGGCGTGGAGGCCAATGTCGCCACCGGCTACCACGCCATCGAGTTCCTGCTCTGGGGCCAGGACCTGCACGGCACCGGACCGGGCGCCGGCGAGCGCCCCTACACCGATTATGATCTCAAGAACTGCACCGGCGGCAATTGCGATCGCCGCGCGGAATATCTGAAGTCCGCAAGCACCCTTTTGGTGTCCGACCTCCAGGAGATGGTCGGCGACTGGAAGGAAGGCGGCGCTGCGCGCAAGAACCTGGTCGACGGCGAGCCGAACGCCGCCATTTCGGCCATCTTCACCGGTATGGGCTCGCTCTCCTACGGAGAACTCGCCGGCGAGCGCATGAAGCTTGGCCTGCTGCTGCACGATCCGGAAGAGGAGCATGACTGCTTCTCCGACAACACCTACAATTCCCATCTCTATGACGCCGTCGGCATCCGCGCCGCCTATCACGCCAGCTACACCAGGCTGGACGGCACCGTCGTTTCAGGGCCGTCGGTGGCCGACATGGTCAAGGCGGCTGATCCGGCCATCGACAAGGAACTGTCTGACAAGCTCGATGTCACTGTCGCCAGGATGGAGGCGATCAAGGCCCGCGCCGAAGGCGGCGAGGCTTACGACCAGCAGATCGCCGAAGGCAACACCGAGGGCAACGCCACGGTGCAGGCGGCAATCGACGCACTGATCGACCAGACCAAATCCGTCGAACGCGCCGTCGGCGCGCTGAAGCTCAACGCCATCGCCTTTGAGGGTTCAGACAGCCTCGACGCGCCGGACAAGGTGTTCCAGTAAGCGTCGAAGCTGGAAGCCCGGGCCGGGGTCACACGGCTTCGGCCCGGGGAAGATAGAGTCAAGCCACACGGCGCGGGAGGCGCCGTCAGCCATCCGAGCAAGTTTATGCTGATCTGCCATTGCAACATCATCACCGAGAAGGAGATTGAGCAGACGATCGTCGGGCTGCTGGACCAGGATCCCTGGCAGCTCATCGTGCCGGCAAAAGTCTATCACGCCATGCACAAGCGCGGTCGCTGTTGCGGCTGCTTCCCAAATGTGGTCGAAACGATCATTCGGGTCACCGAGAAATACCACGCCCGCTCGGAGGCGAGCGGCGTTGACATCGTTTCACATCTGGATCGCGTCAGAGGCCTGCGCGTCCAATACGGGAGCAGAACCCATGAAAGGCGAACCACAGATCATCGAGCGGCTTAACGAGGCTCTGTTCCTGGAGCTTGGTGCCGTCAATCAGTATTGGGTGCATTTCCGTCTGCTGGAGGATTGGGGATACGCCAAGCTCGCCAAGAAGGAACGCGCCGAATCGATCGAGGAGATGCACCATGCCGACAAGCTCGTGGCCCGTATCATCTTCCTGGAAGGCCATCCCAATCTGCAGTCCGTGGCGCCGCTGCGTATCGGACAGAACGTGAAGGAAGTGCTCGAATCCGACCTTGCCGGCGAGTATGACGCTCGCACCGCCTACAAGCGCTCGCGTGAGATCTGCAACGAAGCCGGCGACTATGTCAGCATGAAGCTGTTCGAGGAGCTCTTGGCCGACGAGGAGGGGCACATCGACTTCCTTGAGACGCAGCTCGATCTGCTTGCCTCGATCGGCGAGGAAAAATACGGCCAGCTCAATGCCGCATCGGCGGACGAGGCGGAGTAAGGGCATGCGGGAATGCGGCGCACCCTAGCATTGCTGCGCCGCTGGCGGCGGGCCAAAGGCCCGTCGTCAAACAGAAAACCGGGAAGCGTCGTGCTTTCCGGTGCTGCCGCCATCGTTCTTTTGGCCTTCGCCACGGGCGGGTCCGGCTCGCAGCAGCCCGCCAGTTTCGCCGCCACGCGCACCGACCTCAGCCCGAAGGATCAGGCGCGCGTCACAGCCGTTACCAGGCCGACCAAGGACTTCTCGAAACCCGAGCAGTTCGAATTGATGCAAGGCGGCGCCGGCACATCCAGGAAGGACGTCAACCGCGATTCCTTCTCGCAATCGTCGGCCAACATCACCTTCGAGGAAGAAGGCACCTTTAAGCTGGGCAACGCCCTGTTCCGCAAGAACTGGGTGTCGTCGCCGTCCTCGACGCAGGCCTCCGACGGGCTTGGACCGCTGTTCAACGAACGCGCCTGCCAGAACTGTCATCTGAAGGACGGCCGCGGCCGCCCGCCGCAGGACGCGGCCGGCACGACGTCGATGTTCCTGCGGCTGGCGCGCGAGGCGAGCAGCGAGGAGGAGAAGGCTGGGCTTGCCGACCACAGACTGCTCAACATCCCCGATCCGGTCTACGGTTCGCAGCTGCAGGACCTGGCCGTCCCCGGCCTGCGCGGCGAGGGCCGGATGCGCGTCGACTACAGCGAGGAAAAGGTCGGGCTCGGCGACGGCACCGTGGTTTCGCTGCGCAAACCCGCTTACGCGGTCGATGATCTGGCCTACGGCCCGCTCGGTCCGCGCACCACGCTTTCGCCGCGCCTGACGCCGCCGATGATCGGGCTCGGCCTCATCGAGCAGATCGCGCCTGCTGATATACTCGCCCATGCCGATCCGAACGACCGGGACGGCGACGGCATTTCCGGCAGGCCGAACATCGTGCGCGACGGCATGAGCGGCGAACTCACTCTCGGCCGTTTCGGCTGGAAGGCGCAGACCGCGTCGATCCGCCAGCAGGCCGCGGATGCCTTTGCCGGCGACATCGGCATCTCGACGCCGGAGGAGCCGAAACACTGGGGCGACTGCACCGCCGCCGAGAAGGATTGCCTTGCCATGCCGAACGGCGTGCAGGAGCGGCTCGGTCCGGCCGAGGCGCCGGCGCCGGTCATGGACCTCGTCACCTTCTATTCACAGAACCTGGCCGTGCCGGCACGCCGCGACCTCGGCGCCCCTGATGTGCTCGCGGGCAAGAGATTGTTCTACGAGATCGGCTGCGTTTCATGTCACGCGCCGAAATTCGTCACCCGCCGCGACGCGCCCAACAAGGCGCAGGCCTTCCAACTTGTCTGGCCCTATTCCGACTTCCTGCTGCACGACATGGGCCCCGGCCTTGCCGACGGCCAGGCGGTGGGCGAGGCGACGGGCAACGAATGGCGCACGCCGCCGCTATGGGGCATAGGCCTCACCGAAACGGTCAACGGCAACAATTTTTATCTGCACGATGGCCGCGCCCGCAGCCTGGTCGAGGCGATTCTTTGGCATGGCGGCGAGGGCCAGAAGTCGCGCGACCGCTTCGCCGCCGCCGATGCGGCCGACCGCGATGCCTTGGTTAAATTCCTGGAGTCCCTGTGATGTTTCCTGGAGTCCCTGTGATGTTGAAGCGTTCCGCGCTGGTAATCCTTCTTCCTCTGGCCCTGCTGGGCGCCACCCCGACATGGGCGGCGGCGGTGAAGGCCACTGACGTCATCCAGCGGGCAATCGACGGATTTGTCCGCCCGGCCTATGCCAGTCTGCACCGTCGCGCGGCGGGCTTGAACAAGGCGATGCACGCGCTTTGCGAAAAACCATCAAAGGGCGATCTCGATGCGGCACGCGCCGAATTCTCGCGCACGGTGGATGCCTGGTCGTCGGCCGAGATCATCGGGTTCGGCCCGATCAAGGAAAACAACCGGCTGGAGCGAATGCTGTTCTGGCCGGATCGCAAAAGCATTGGCTTGAAACAGGTGCAGGCCGCGTTGGCCGCCCAAGACCCGAGCGCCACCGATCCGGCACAGCTTTCCGGCAAGAGCGTCGCCATGCAGGGGCTCGGCGCCTTGGAGTTCGTGCTCTACGGTGACGGCGCCGATGCGCTTGCCGGCAAGAACGATCCCTATCGCTGCGCCTATGGCGCCGCGGTTGCCGGCAACATCGAAACCATGGCCGGCGATGTCGCGGACGCCTGGAACAAGCCGGACGGCTTTGCGGCGCTCTGGGCCAATCCGGGGCCGCAGAATCCGCTCTATCGCGACGGCACGGAAGCGGTGACGGAGCTGGTCGGCATCTTCATCAACGAGCTGGAAATGGTTCGCGACGTGCGCCTGAAAGGCTTCCTGGGCGACAAGCCGGAGGCGGACAAGCCGAAACAGGCGATCTACTGGCGTTCGCAAAACACCACCAATTCGCTGGCCGGAAACCTTGCCGGCATCGACGGGCTGTTCGAGGCCTCGAAGCTCGGCGATGCGCTGCCGGCCGATGCGCGCTGGATGGCGGAATCGATCCACATCCAGCTTGTCAACGGCGTCGCTACTGCGAAGTCGGTCCAGGGGCCGATCGATCTGGCGCTCGCCGACCCGGCGCTGCGCGAAAAGCTCGAGCATTTCGCGCTGATCACCTCCAGCCTGTCGACCCTGTTCGGCACTAGGCTGACCGCCGAATTCGGCCTGACCGCCGGCTTCTCGTCGCTGGATGGGGACTGAGCGTGAAAACCTCCCTCATCGACCGTCGCGATTTCCTGAGAGCCGCGGGAGCAGGCTTCGTGGCGGCGATGGCGCCGCCGGCCTGGGCAAACACGCTTGCCGCCGATGCCGTCTTCGCCACCGCCTTCGTCAAGCGCGACGGCAGCTATGGCGCTGCAATCCTGTCCGAGGCCGGCAAGCTCCTGCACGCGATCGACTTGCCCGACCGCGGCCACGACGTCACCTTCGATCCCATATCGAAGCGCTCGGTGGTCTTCGCCCGCCAGCCCGGCACCTTTGCCGTGGTCTTCGATCACGCCGGGCGCGATGAACCGCTGACCATCGCCAGCATCACCGGCCGGCATTTCTTCGGTCATGGCGTATTCTCCCCGGACGGCGCCTTGCTTTACGCCACCGAGAACGATTTCGACAACGCGGCCGGCGTCGTCGGCGTCTACGACGCGCGGGCGAAATTCAAGCGCCTTGGTGAATTCCCGACCTATGGCATGGGGCCCCACGAGGTTCTGTTCCTGGGCGACGGCAGGACGATCGCCGTTGCCAATGGCGGCATCGAGACCCATCCCGATTATGGCCGCGCCGAGCTCAACATCGCCACCATGAAGCCATCCTATGTGCTCATCGACCGTATCACCGGCGACCTGGTCGAGAAGCACGAATTGCCGGCGGCGCTGCACCAGCTGTCGATCCGCCACATGGACGCCGACCAGACCGGCACAGTCTGGTTCGGCTGCCAGTACAGGGGACCCGGCACCGACCGTCCGCTGCTGGTCGGCCGCGCGGCGCGCGGCAAGGATTTGCAACTCCTCGACATGCCGCGGGATGTCCTGTCCGGCTTCCGCAACTATATCGGTTCCGTCGCCGCCAATCCGGCTGCCGGCACCCTCGCCGTCTCTTCGCCGGAAGGCGATTCGCTTGTGGTGATCGAGGCGGCGAGCGGCAAGGTGGTCGCGACCAGTGCGTTGGTCGAGGTCTGCGGCGTGGCGCCGGACAAGGGGGGCTTCATGGCGACGACGGGCGCAGGCGAGATCATAGAAGGCAATGGCGCGACGCGGTCGGAACCGGACTATGTCTGGGACAATCACATGCTGCGCATCGAGCGGGGCGCCTAGACACCTTTCCCGCTGCGTCGGAGCGAAGCCGCTTAACAAATTATGCGCTATCCCCTTGCGGTGGCGCGCTGTGGCAGGCACAGGGAATTGTTTTCGAACCGGTCGTTTCATGAAAGTGCTTGCCATCGATTGTGCCGCCAACCTCTGCGCTGCCTGCGTCTATGACGCCGGGGCGAGGCAGGAGCTCGGCCGCGCGGTGCTCGATCTCGGCAAGGGCCATGCCGAGCATCTGATGGCAGTCATCGCCGAGGCGCTGAAGGCCGGCGCAACCGCCTATGCCGGCCTTGGCGCCATCGCCGTCTCCGTCGGCCCCGGTTCCTTCACCGGCCTGCGTGTCGGAGTTTCCACGGCGCGTGGCCTGGCGCTGGCGCTCAAGGTGCCTGCAGTCGGCGTGACGACGCTCGAGGCGCTGGCGGCCGAGGCGGCAGGGGCATTTCCCGGCCGCGCCGTGCTGGCCGCGCTCGATGCCGGCCGCGAGGAGATCCATGCCGCTCTCTATGATGAAATGTCGGTTTTGACTTACGGTCCGGCCGTGGTCACGCTGGCGGATGCCGTGGCCATGGCGAGCGAGCGGTCTTCGGTGCTCGCCGGAACCGCCGCGACGCGGATCGCGGCCTCCGCCGGACGCGCCTTCGACACCGGACCCGAGACGGCGACCGCGGACATTCTCACCTACGCCCGCCTGGCGGCCGCCAAGGGCGAGGGCGAGAGGCCGAAACCTCTTTATCTGCGCGGCGCCGACGCCAAGCCGCAGGCCGGGTTCATACTTTCCAGGCAAGGGAAATAATGCGCATACCTTTTCTCCAGCCGCGCCGCCGCGATTACGCGCTCGAACCGCTCAGGACCACCGACAGTCCGGCGGTCTCGCTGCTGCACCGCGAGGACTTCGTCCGCCCCTGGACCGATGGCGAGTTCGCGGCCTTGCTCGAACAGGACACCGTATTCGGCTATGCCGCGCGCGAAACCGGGCAGGGCGCCAAGCCACCGGTCGGCTTCGTGCTGGCCCGGCTGGCGGCCGGCGAGGGCGAGATCCTGACCGTCGCGGTGGCGCGGTCGCATCGCCGCCAGGGGCTAGGCTGGCAGCTGATGGACGCGGTGCTGCGCGAACTGCACGCGCAGCGCGCCGAAGCGCTCTTCCTCGAGGTCGACGAGACCAATGTCGCCGCGATCGCCCTCTACAGGCGTCTCGGGTTCCGCGAGGTCGGCAAGCGCCCCAACTATTACAGGTCGCCCGAGCATGGCCCGACCGGCGCGCTTGTCATGCGCCGCGATCTTCGCTAGCCAGGGTTTCGGGGTGGAGCGATGATCGGAAAAATCAGGATTTTCCTGGCGATAGGGCTGGTCGTCGCCGGGTCGCTGATCCTGGTGCCTTTGCAGGTCCTGTCGATGAAGACCGGCTGGTGGCCGGAAACCTTCATCCTCAAGATATGGCACAGGCTGATCGTCAGGGCGCTCGGCATGCGCATCCATGTCAACGGCGCGATGTCCGACCGGCGGCCCTTGCTCATCGCCTCAAATCACATCTCCTGGACCGACATCATGGTGCTGGGCTCTTTTGCCGACGTGAAGTTCATCGCCAGGGCCGACATGGAAGGCTGGCCGCTGATCGGCATGCTGTCGAAGCTCCAGCGCACCGTCTTCATCGAGCGTGAGCGCAAGCGCTCGTCCGGCGACCAGGCGAGCGAGATCGCCAACCGCATGGCCAAGGGCGATGCCATGGTGCTGTTTGCCGAGGGCTCGACCGGCGACGGCAACATCGTCCTGCCGTTCAAGAGCACGCTGTTCGGCGCCGCCTCGATGGCGATTTCGGAGGGCGCGGCGGAGCAGGTCTTCATCCAGCCGGTGGCGATCGCCTATACCCGGCTGCATGGCGTGCCGCTCGGCCGCCGGCACCGGCCGATCGCGGCGTGGATCGGCGACGAGGATCTGATGCCGCACCTCAAGGTGCTGATGGCGGAAGGCGCGCTCGATGTCGAGGTGCATTTCGGCGAACCGATTGCCTTCGCCAAGGGGTCGAACCGGAAGGAAACGGCGAAGCTGATGGAAAGCCGCGTGCGCGAAATGATGCAGGCGGCACTGGCCGCGCCGCGCCCGAGCCGCTGAATCCCGAAGACCCCCAGGCAGAATCGTCTGTTTTTTGTCACGGAAAGGCGTTAGAAGCCGCCGATGGACTTGAACACGGTTGAAAGCGACGACATCGGCACTGCGGCTGGACAGCAGGCAGTGATTTCCGCGGCAGCGAAAAAGGTCTTCGTCAAGACTTATGGCTGCCAGATGAACGTCTATGATTCGCAGCGCATGACCGATGCGCTGGCCACCGACGGCTACACGGCGACGCAGACCATCGGCGAAGCCGATCTGGTGCTGCTAAACACCTGTCATATCAGGGAAAAAGCGGCTGAAAAGGTCTATTCCGAGCTCGGTCGCATTCGCGAAATGAAGGCCGAACGCGCCGCCGCCGGCCGCGAATTGCTGATCGGTGTCGCCGGTTGCGTGGCGCAGGCCGAAGGCGCCGAGATCATCCGCCGCTCGCCCGCCGTCGACCTGGTCATCGGCCCGCAGACCTATCACCGGCTGCCGGACGTGCTGGCCAGGGTGCGCGGCGGCGAGAAGATCGTCGAGACCGACTACGCCATCGAGGACAAGTTCGAGCACTTGCCGCAGCCGAAGCGCGCCGAGGTGATCAAGCGCGGCGTCACCGCCTTCCTCACCGTCCAGGAAGGCTGCGACAAGTTCTGCACCTTCTGCGTCGTGCCCTACACAAGGGGGTCCGAAGTGTCGCGGCCGGTGGCACAGATCGTCGCCGAAGCCGAGCGCCTGGCCGAGGCCGGAGTGCGCGAGGTGACGCTGCTTGGCCAGAACGTCAATGCCTGGCACGGACAAGGCGAGAACGGAGAGGAATGGGGCCTTGGCCGCCTTCTGTTCAGGCTGGCCGAAATCCCCGGGCTGGCGCGCCTGCGCTACACCACGAGCCATCCACGCGACATGGATGACGAACTGATAGCGGCCCATCGCGACCTGCCGGAACTGATGCCGTATCTGCATCTGCCGGTGCAATCCGGGTCCGACCGCATCCTGAAGGCGATGAACCGCAGGCATACGGCGGATGATTATCTGGCGCTGCTCGACCGCATCCGTTCCGCGCGGCCCGATATCGCGCTGTCGGGCGATTTCATCGTCGGCTTCCCTGGCGAGACGCAAGCCGATTTCGAGGCGACGATGGAACTGGTACGCCAGGTGAACTACGCCTCGGCCTTCTCGTTCAAATATTCGCCGCGCCCCGGCACGCCGGGCGCCGAGATGGCCGGCCATGTGCCGGAAGCGGTCAAGGACGAGCGTTTGCAGCGGCTCCAGGCGCTGCTTTTGAAGCAGCAGCAGGATTTCGGCTTGAGTCTCGTCGGCCGCACCATAGATACGTTGATCGAGAAGCCCGGTCGCCAAGCCGGCCAGAAGGTCGGCCGCTCACCTTGGCTTCAGCCCGTTATTGTTGATGAAAAGGCCGGCGAAATCGGTGACATTATCCAGGTGCGAATCACGAAGACGGGCTACAATAGCCTGTTCGCCGAATTGGTCTGATGGCCTCGGCAGATGAGGAGAGACGGTTGAGCGCAGCGGAGCTGAAGAACCTGCCCCCGGTACCGGCATCTGGGGCTTCTGACATGGCGCACATCGTACTGACTTTCGACAACAACAAGCTTGCCAGCGCCCTTTACGGCCAGTTCGACGAGAACCTCGCCCGGCTCGAGCAGAAACTGGGCGTCGACATCCGCTCGCGCGGCAACCAGCTGACCATCAAGGGGTCGGCTTCCGCCGCCGAGCAGGCCCGCCGCGCGCTCGACAACCTCTACGGCATCCTCCAGAAGGGGGTGGATATCGGCCAGTCCGATGTCGACGGCGCCGTGCGCATGGCGGTCGCCGCCGATGACCAGCTCACGCTGCCGACACTGGAGCGCAAGGGCAAGGTCTCGGCCGCCCAGATATCGACGCGCAAGAAGACGATCTACGCCCGCTCGCTCACGCAGGATGCCTATATGCGGGCGCTGGAGCGCTCGGAACTGGTGTTCGGCATCGGCCCGGCCGGCACCGGCAAGACCTATCTGGCGGTTGCGCATGCGGCGATGCTGCTCGAACGCGGCATGGTCGAGCGCATCGTGCTGTCGCGGCCTGCCGTCGAGGCCGGCGAGCGGCTGGGCTTCCTGCCCGGCGACATGAAGGAGAAGGTCGATCCCTACCTGCGGCCTCTCTATGACGCGCTCTACGACATGATGCCGGCCGACAAGGTCGAACGCGCCATCGCCGCCGAGGTGATCGAGATCGCGCCGCTCGCCTTCATGCGCGGCCGCACGCTGGCGCATGCCGCCGTCATCCTCGACGAGGCACAGAACACCACGCCGATGCAGATGAAGATGTTCTTGACCCGTCTGGGCGAAAATTCGCGCATGATCGTCACCGGCGACCCGACGCAGATCGACCTGCCGCAGAACACCAAGTCCGGCCTTGTCGAGGCGCTCCGGATCCTCGACGGTGTGACCGGCATGGTGACGGTCCGCTTCAATGAAGGCGACGTCGTCAGGCATCCGCTGGTCGCCGAGATCGTCAAGGCCTACGACCGTGACGGCAAGCTCGCCCGCGGCTTGGGGACCGAAGGCTGATTTGATCGAGCGACCTCATGGTTGAGCCCGAAACGCCGAACGGGCCGGCTCCGCCGCTGCCCGTCGACATCGATCTGACGGTCGAGGCCGGGCATTGGCCGGACGAAGCCGAGCTTGTCCGGCTGGTCGGCGCCGCCGCCGCCGCGGCATTCGCCGAGATGGGTGTGGCTGGCCATTCCGAACTCAGCGTCGTTTTTTCCGACGATGCCCACATCCGGGCGCTCAACGCCGGCTGGCGCGGCAAGGACAAGCCCACCAACGTCTTGTCTTTTCCGGTTTTTCCTTTCCCCAAGGGCGGTCCGCTGCCGCCGATGCTCGGCGATATCGTGCTGGCCGCGGAGACTGTGGCGCGCGAGGCGGCACTGGAAGACAAGCCGCTGGAGAACCATATTTCCCATCTCGTCATCCACGGCCTGCTGCATCTCATGGGCCATGATCACGAGACGGACGTGGAGGCCGAGGAGATGGAGGCGATCGAGCGCGCCGCGCTCGCCAGACTTGCCATTCCCGATCCCTATGCGTAACTACTTCTAACCAATTGACCGGACGAAGATGAACGACAAACCAGAGACTGCCGCCCGCGCCGACGCCGGCAGTGCGACCAAGGCTTCCGATACGTCGGAAGAGGGATCAAGTCCGAGTACCGTTACCCCTGGTGTTGCCAACACCGGCAGCGCCGCCAGTGAGCCGTCGCCTGCCGGCCCCTCCCTGTTCAACCGCGTTTTGGGCCTGTTCAGGCAACGCAACGGAACTAGCCTGCGCGAGGAGATCGCCGGCGCGCTCGCCGAGACGACGAGCGATGTCGAATCCTTCTCGCCGGGCGAACGCGCCATGCTCAACAACATCCTGCGGCTGCGCGAGGTGCGCGTCGAGGACGTCATGGTGCCGCGCGCCGACATCGAGGCGGTCGAGATCGCGACCACGCTTGGCGATCTGCTTGGCGTGTTCGAGCAGTCCGGCCATTCCCGCATGCCAGTCTATGCCGAGACGCTCGACGACCCGCGCGGCATGGTCCATATCCGCGACGTGCTGGCCCATATCACCAAGATTGCGCGCGTCAGGAGGGGCCGGGCGACCAGGAAGACACCCGCCGCCACGGTTCTCGACCTCACCCAGGTCGATCTCTCGCGCACCATAGGCGAACTGAACCTGATCCGGCCGGTGCTGTTCGTGCCCCCGTCCATGCTGGCCTCCGATCTGATGGGCCGCATGCAGACGACCCGCACGCAGATGGCGCTGGTCATCGACGAATATGGCGGCACCGACGGGCTTGTCTCGCTCGAGGACATCGTCGAGATGGTGGTCGGCGACATCGAGGACGAGCACGACGACGACGAGCCGCTGATCACCCAGACCGGTGAAGGCGTGTTCATCGTCGACGGCAAGGCCGAGATCGACGAGGTTGCCAAGATGATCGGCGGGGATTTCGCCGCCGGTGAACATGGCGAGTATGTCGACACCATCGGCGGCATGATCTTCAACACGCTTGGCCGGGTGCCGGCGCGCGGCGAGGTGGTGCAGGCCATCCCTGGCTTCGAGTTCCATGTTCTCGACGCCGATCCGCGCCGCGTCAAGCGCGTGCGCATCGTGCAGAACCAGAAGGGCGAACGCCGCCGCCGCGCCGCGGCGCGCACCGAGCAGGCTTAAGCGCCCGCGGATGACCGAAGACCCCTTCAAGCATGCCGCGTTGGGATCCGGCGTGTTCTACAGGGATCCGCGGGCCGCGCTGGATTGGCTGGAAGCAGCTTTCGGCTTCGAACGCAGCATGGTGGTCAGCGATGCCGACGGCAAGCTCGTCCATTCCGAGATGCGGTTCGGCAACTGTTACATCATCGTCGATTCCGAATGGAGCGACTACGTCGCCAGCCCGGCCTCGGTCTCGGGCAAGAACACGCAGTCGGTCTATGTCAGGCTGAAAGACGGCATTGATGCACATTGCGAGCAGGCGCGGACGGCGGGTGCCGGTATAATCCAGGAGCCGGCGGACCAGTTCTACGGCGAGCGCCAATATCGGGCGCGCGATCCCGAGGGCCATGTCTGGACCTTCACGCAGACCATCCGCTCGGTTCCGCTGGAAGAGGCCGAACGGCTCGGCGACGTACGCATAGAAGGGTGGCACCGCTAAAGCAATTCCAGAAAACGTGTACGGTTTTGCGTCTGGAATTGCGTGATGGCTCCAGCAGTGGTGAGTGGGTTTCACGGCAGGCCACCCGAAGTTTGGAGCGCAGGCCGCGGCCTGATAAATCTGCTGCCGTGATTCGCACGACTCGGAACCATGCATGAACCGCCTGGCCGGCCGGATAATTCTGTTTTGGGGTTGGCGGCGTGCGCTCGTGGCGTTCCTCGCGGGCGCCCTGGCGGTGCTCGGCCAGGCGCCGTATGATTTCTTTGCCGCCTGTTTCATTTCGTTTCCGCTGCTGGTCTGGCTGCTCGACGGGGCGACCGGTGAGGCCTCGGGCAGCCTGTTTGCGCGGCTGCGGCCGGCCTTTGCCGTCGGCTGGTGGTTCGGCTTCGGCTATTTCCTCGCCGGCCTGTGGTGGATCGGCTCGGCCCTGCTTGTAGAGGCCGACAGTTTCGCCTGGGCGCTGCCCTTCGCGGTGGTCGGCATTCCCTTTGCATTGGCCTTCTTCTACGGCTTTGCGGCCATGGTCGCCCGGCTCCTGTGGAGCAACGATATCGGCCGCATCGCGGCCCTGGCCGCCGCCTTCGGCTTGGCCGAATGGCTGCGCGGCTTCCTGTTCACCGGCTTTCCCTGGAATGCGATCGGCTACGCGGCAATGCCGGTGCCTCTGCTGATGCAGAGCGTCTCGGTCACCGGCATGGTCGGCATGAACGTGCTCGCCGTGTTCGTCTTCTCGCTGCCGGCGCTGCTGGCGGCGCGCACCCATCTTCGTCTTGGCGTCGCGCTGCTTGTCGTGCTGGTCGCCGCTCATGCCGGCTTCGGCTATCTCAGGCTCAACGCTCCGGCCGCGCCTGCGACCCGCACGATCGATGTGCGCATCGTCCAGCCGGCCGTCGACCTTTCGGAAAAGTGGGACGCCTCGGTACGCGACCGCATCTTCGCCACCTTGATAGGCCTGTCGGCCAAGGCGCCGGACCCCGGCCATGAAAAGCCGAAACTGATCCTGTGGCCCGAAACCTCGGTCCCGTTCCTCCTCACCGAGCGGCCGGACGCGTTGACCGCACTGGGCGACATGCTGGACGCCGGCCAGATGCTGATCGCCGGCGTCGTGCGCGAGGAAGGCGGTCCGGCGGCCGGTGCCGGCAGCCGCTATTACAACTCCGTGGTGGCGATCAACGACAAGGGCGAAATCGCTGACGCCGTCGACAAGGTCCATCTGGTGCCGTTCGGCGAATACCTGCCTTTCGCCGACCTGCTCGACCGTTTCGGCATCGAACAACTGGTCGCTGGCCCGGTGACCTTCACGGCAGGCAATGAGCGGCATGCGATCACGCTGCCGGACGGCGTCCGCGCCTTGCCCTTCATCTGTTACGAGGTGATCTTTCCTGAGTTGGTGGCGGTTGACGCAACGTCAGCGCAGCTTATTGTCAACGTTACCAACGATGCGTGGTTCGGCGATACGCCGGGTCCCTATCAGCATTTCAGGCAGGCTCAGATTCGCGCGGTGGAGAACGGGTTGCCCTTGTTGCGTGCGGCCAATAACGGCATCTCGGCGGTTGTCGACTCACGCGGGCGCATCGTCGATGCGTTGGCGATCGACGCGCGCGGGGCCATCGACGTCCGTGTGCCAATCTCGCGGCAGGCGGTCGTGTCCGCCGGCCAGCTGCGCATTAACGGAATGCTGATCATGTTGCTGTTTGCCCTGACTGCCGTCCTGTTCAATGTAAGGCAAAGGCTACGGGTGAATTGACAGTCGACACATTAGAAACTCATACTGTAACGCCTGAAAATTTCTCGAAGTCGGTGGATCGTTCTGTTGGGGCAGTCGCCTCCGGCTTTGTTTGGGTAGGAAAAAAAT
This sequence comes from Mesorhizobium sp. CA13, assembly GCF_020165235.1. Taxonomy (NCBI): domain Bacteria; kingdom Pseudomonadati; phylum Pseudomonadota; class Alphaproteobacteria; order Hyphomicrobiales; family Phyllobacteriaceae; genus Mesorhizobium; species Mesorhizobium sp. CA13. The sequence goes on from NZ_JAIUHS010000005.1 coordinate 269,314, forward strand.
CACAAAGCCGAAAAAATTCGGCGAGGAAAAAATGACAGAAGATAACAAGAAGAAACCGAATCCGATCGACATCCATGTTGGAAGTCGCATCCGGCTTCGCCGCAATATGTTGGGAATGAGCCAGGAAAAACTAGGCGAGAACCTCGGCATCACATTTCAGCAGATACAGAAATATGAAAAGGGCACCAACCGTGTCGGCGCAAGCCGCCTGCAGGCGATAGCATCCATACTCGGCGTGCCTGTCGCCTTCTTTTTCGAGGATGCGCCGGGCCAGGAGAGCCCGGCCGGCCGCGGATTCGCGGAGGATGCTTCGATGGCTTTCGCCGTGGAATTCTGCGGCAGCCCGGAGGGCCTTCAGCTCAACCGGGCCTTCGTCAAGATCGCCGACGTCAAGGTGCGTCGCAGGATCATAGACCTGGTGAAGTCGCTGGCGTCCGAAGATTCCGACTGATCCGCAACAGTACTCGAACCGGCGGCATTCCGGCCGCTGGTGGTACAAAATATCGACATCGACATTCATGCCAGAAGGGCGGCACCGCTTGACGAGCGGCGCTTCGCCCCGCTAACACGTGGCGCGCCAAATCGGCAGCCTGCCGATCGTTTTTCAAGAGGGGACACCCGTGACGCGGCAGAACTACTTCTTTACCTCGGAATCCGTTGCCGAGGGCCATCCCGACAAAGTCTGTGACCGGATCTCCGACGAGATCGTCGACCTGGTCTACCGTGAGGCCAAGAAGACGGGCATGGACCCGTGGAAAGTCCGCGTCGCCTGCGAGACGCTGGCGACCACCAACCGCGTCGTCATCGCCGGCGAGGTGCGCGTCCCCGAGACGCTGCTGAAGAAGGACAAGGAAGGCAACATCCTCAGGGATGCCGCCGGCCATCCGGTCGTCAACCCGGCGAAGTTCAAGTCGGTCGCCCGCAAGGCGATCCGCGAGATCGGCTATGAGCAGGCCGGCTTCCACTGGAAAAAGGCCAAGATCGACGTTCTGTTGCATGGCCAGTCGCCCGACATCGGCCAAGGCGTCGACAATGCCTCCGACCGGCAGGGCGAGGAGGGTGCCGGCGACCAGGGCATCATGTTTGGCTATGCCTGCCGCGAGACGCCGGACCTGATGCCGGCGCCGATCTACTACAGCCACAAGATCCTCGAGCTTCTGGCCGCTGCCCGCCACCAGAACAACGGCGATGCCGGCAAGCTCGGGCCGGACGCCAAGAGCCAGGTCACCGTCCGCTATATCGACGGCAAGGCCGCCGAGGCGACGCAGATCGTGCTGTCGACCCAGCACCTCGATGCGAGCTGGGATTCCAAGAAGGTGCGCAAGGTCGTCGAGCCCTATATCCGCGAGGCACTGGGTGACCTCAAGATCGCCGACGATTGCATGTGGTACATCAATCCGACCGGCAAGTTCGTCATCGGCGGGCCTGATGGCGACGCCGGGCTGACCGGCCGCAAGATCATCGTCGACACCTATGGCGGCGCCGCGCCCCATGGCGGCGGCGCCTTCTCGGGCAAGGACACCACCAAGGTCGACCGTTCGGCCGCTTATGCGGCGCGCTACCTGGCCAAGAACGTTGTGGCGGCGAAACTTGCAGACCGCTGCACCATCCAGCTTTCCTACGCCATCGGCGTTGCCCAGCCCTTGTCGGTCTATGTCGACCTGCACGGCACCGGCAAGGTCGACGAGGCAAAGCTCGAGGAGGCGCTGCGCAGCGTGATGGACCTGTCGCCGTCCGGCATCCGCCGCCACCTCGACCTCAACAAGCCGATCTACGCCAAGACCTCGTCCTACGGTCATTTCGGCCGCAAGGCCGGCCGCGATGGATCTTTTTCCTGGGAAAAGACCGATCTCGCCAAGGCGCTCAAGGATGCCGTCGCTGCCTGAGGGCGGCGACGGGGCCTTGATCAGCCGATGAACTCCGGAGACAGGCCAAGCCGCGCGACAGAAGCCTTCTTCGGCCGTCGGCGCGGCAAGCCGGTTCGCCCGCAGCAGGCGGCGGCGCTGCAAAGCGGCCTCGACACCTATCGGCTCGATCTGACGACCGAGGCGCCGTCGGATTTGCGGGCTCTGTTCGAAGCCGATGTTTCCGCCGTTCGCCTCGAAATCGGCTTTGGCGGCGGCGAGCATCTCCTGCATCGCGCGACCGAAGCGCCGATGACCGGCTTTATCGGCGTCGAGCCCTTCGTCAACGGCATGGCCAAGATGATGACGGCGGTGCGGGAAAAGCCGCTGGCCAACCTCAGGGTCTATGACGACGACGCCACCCGACTGCTCGACTGGCTGCCGCAGGCCTCGCTCGATGGCATCGACCTGCTCTATCCCGATCCGTGGCCGAAGAAGAAGCACTGGAAGCGCCGTTTCGTCAGTCCGGTCAATCTCGAGCGTTTCGCACGCGTTGTGAAGCGTGGTGGCGAGTTCCGTTTCGCTTCCGACATCGACACCTATGTGAACTGGACCCTGCTGCATTGCCGCGCGCATGGCGGTTTCGCCTGGCAGGCTTCAGAGGCCGCCGACTGGCATCGCCCCTACGATGGCTGGCCAGGCACCCGCTACGAGGCGAAAGCCGTCCGCGAGGGCAGGCGGCCGGCCTACCTTACCTTCATCAGGACCTAGGCATCGGGACCTAGGCATCGGGATTTGGGCATCAGGATCTGGGCGCCCCTCGTGAGGGCGCGATCTTCAACTGTTGCGGGGCACAGAAATCGAATGTCGCCCGCTGGCCGGAGTTCAGAAACGGCCGATCTTGTCGAAAGCCGTCGGATCCATGCCGAGCCTGCGCAGATCGTGGACGCGCGGCTTGCGGCCGGCTTCCACAGCCCGCGACGCGGCTACGGCGCTGCCGAATGTGGTGAAGAGATCGCCTATGGCGGAAAAAACCTTGCGGCTGTTCATTGTCATGTCCTTTTGCGTGCGGTAACGCGCTATCGCTATCGTTTTGTGCAATGCAACACAGATAGGAGCGCGGCTTGAGGACCAACAAGGGCCGTTGCCGCATGGATGGCATGCACCTGGCGCAAGCCCAATGCACCGGACATGCGCGCAGTTGGGACGGCGGGCTTGAAACACGGGGGCGGATCGTTTATATCAGCCTCAAATTCTTGGTCGGTATGACGAAGAGTGGGTCCACCCGGTCCCGCTCTTTTTTATTACCTGCCGACGGCTAGAGAATGATCGACAGGAATCGAATGACGTCAACGGCAAGCGAGAGCGACGATCGCACCATCCGCGAAAGCGGCATCGATGCGCGCATCGCGCTGATCGTCCAGCCGGTGCTGCGCGGCATCGGCTTTCGCCTTGTGCGCGTGCATCTGTCCGGCCAGAACGGGCTGACGCTGCAGATCATGGCTGAGCGCGAGGACGGCACCATGACCGTCGAGGATTGCGAAGAGGTGAGCCGTGCGGTATCGCCGGCGCTCGACGTCGACGATCCCATCGAGAAGGCGTATCATCTCGAAGTCTCATCGCCCGGCATCGACCGGCCGCTGGTGCGCAAATCGGATTTCGTGACCTGGACCGGTCATCTGGTGAAGATGGAAACATCGGTCGTTGTCGCGGATCGCAAGCGCTTCAAGGGCAAGATCGCCGAAGCCGGTGAGAACGATGTGCTGATCGAGCGCGACAAGGCGGCCTACGGTGAGGAGCCGACAGTGCGCGTGCCCTACGACGCCATTGCCGAAGCCCGGCTGATCCTGACCGACGACCTCATCCGTGATGCGTTGTCGAAGGACAACAGGGCGCGCAAGGAAGCCAGGAAACGCCGCGGCGAACCGGACGACGACGTACCGGAGGGTACGGATTCGGGCGCTACGGAAGAACACGAACAGGAAAGTTGATTGAGCTGCCAGGCCCCAAGGGCCGGCAAACAGGCTCGGGAGAAAAAACATGGTTGTAAGCGCCAACAGACTTGAACTGCTGCAGATTGCCGACGCGGTCGCGCGTGAAAAGTCGATCGACAAGTCGATCGTCATCGCCGCCATGGCCGATGCGATCCAGAAGGCGGCACGCTCGCGTTATGGCCAGGAGACCAACATCCGCGCCGACATCAACCCCAACACCGGTGAGATGAAGCTCCAGCGACTGATGGAAGTGGTCGAGAAGGTCGACGACTACGCCACGCAGATCGCCATTTCCTCGGCGCGCGAGCGCAATCCCGACGCCCAGCTCGGCGACTTCATCGCCGAACAGCTGCCGCCGATGGATTTCGGCCGCATCGCCGCCCAGTCGGCCAAGCAGGTCATCGTGCAGAAGGTGCGCGAGGCCGAGCGCGACCGCCAGTATGATGAATACAAGGACCGTATCGGCGAGATCGTCAACGGAACCGTCAAGCGCGTCGAATACGGCAATGTCATCGTGGATCTCGGCCGTGGCGAAGCGATCATCCGCCGCGACGAGCTGATCCCGCGCGAAAACTACAAATATGGCGATCGCGTCCGCGCCTATGTCTACGACGTGCGCCGTGAGCAGCGCGGCCCGCAGATCTTCCTGTCGCGCACCCATCCGCAGTTCATGGCCAAGCTCTTCACCATGGAAGTGCCGGAGATCTATGACGGCATCATCGAGATCAAGTCGGTCGCCCGCGATCCCGGTTCGCGCGCCAAGATCGCCGTCATCTCGCGCGACAGCTCGATCGATCCGGTCGGCGCCTGCGTCGGCATGCGCGGCAGCCGCGTCCAGGCGGTCGTCGCCGAATTGCAGGGCGAGAAGATCGACATCATTCCGTGGTCGCCCTCGGCCGCATCCTTCATCGTCAACGCGCTGCAGCCGGCGGAAGTCGCCAAGGTCGTGCTCGACGAGGACGCCGAGCGCATTGAAGTGGTGGTGCCGGACGACCAGCTCTCGCTGGCCATCGGCCGCCGCGGCCAGAATGTGCGCCTTGCTTCGCAGCTCACCGGCTGGGATATCGACATCCTGACCGAGGCCGAGGAATCCGAGCGCCGCCAGAAGGAATTCGTCGAGCGCTCGGCGCTGTTCATGGAAGCTCTCGACGTCGACGAGATGGTCGGCCAGGTGCTCGCCTCCGAAGGCTTCACCAGCGTCGAGGAAGTCGCCTATGTCGATGCCGGCGAAATCGCCTCGATCGACGGCTTCGACGAGGATACCGCCTCGGAGATTCAGACCCGGGCCCGCGAATATCTGGAGAAGATCGAAGCCGAGCACGACGAAAAGCGCAAGGCGCTGGGCGTCAAGGACGAGCTGCGCGAAATCCCCGGCATCACCACCGCCATGATGGTGACGCTTGGCGAGGACGGCGTGAAGACGATCGAGGATTTCGCCGGCTATGCCGCGGACGACCTCACCGGCTGGAAGGAACGCAAGGACGGCGAGACCAAGGTGTATCCGGGCGTGCTGGCCGATCATGGCGTTTCGCGCGCCGATGCCGAGCAGATGGTGCTCGCGGCCCGTCTCAAGGCCGGCTGGATTTCCGAAGACGAGCTTGCAGCCGAAGAAGCGCCGGCTGACGAAGCCGTTGGTGCGTGAGGTGAAACCGCATCGCACAGAAACCGCCCTTGGACGAGATGAACGATCGCACCTGCATCGTCACCCGCAAGCAGGCCGAACCGGATGAACTGATCCGGTTCGTCGTCGGCCCGGATTCGGCCGTCGTTCCGGATCTCAAGAGAAATCTGCCCGGCCGTGGTTGCTGGGTGAGCGCCGACCGCCTACATATCGACAAGGCGGCGGCGAAGAACCTCTTCGCCCGCGCCTTCAAGGCACAGGTGATCGTACCGCCCGATCTCGGCGGCATGGTCGATGGGCTGCTTTCCAGATCCGCCCTTGGCATGCTGGGTCTCGCTCGCAAGGCAGGGGCGATCGCGCTGGGCGCCACCAAGGTGGAGAGCGCGGTGCGCGGTGGATTGGCGCTTTTCGTGCTCCACGCGACCGAAGCTTCAGACGATGGTGTGCGCAAGATCAACCAGGCGCGGCGGGCGACCGTCCATATTGGCGGCCCCTCCATCCTTGCCTACAAACTTTTCTCCGAGGCCGAGTTGAGCTTGGCATTGGGGGGTACAAATGTGATACATGCTGCCGTCCTCGCGGGAGACGCGGGTAAGGCGGTCCAGAAGCGCATGGTTGCGCTCGACCGATATCGGGGCGGTACCCCGGACGATCTGGCAATGCTTGCGGCCGTTGCTGACGAAGATGAGGCCGCAGAGGATATGGAATGAGCGATACGAAATCGGGCGACGACAAGACGTTGAGTGTTACGCCGAAGAAGACCTTGACGCTGAAGCGCCCCGGCATGGAACAGGGCACCGTGCGCCAGAACTTCTCGCACGGCCGCACCAAGTCGGTCGTGGTCGAGACCAAGAAGCGCAAATTCTCGCTGCCCGGCGACAAGCCGGAGCCGGCGGTGGCGGCGCCCGTGTTCACCCCGAAGCCGGCGGTCGCGGCGGCTCCCGTCGTGCAGGAGGCACCCAAGGCACCGCCTCCACCTCCGCCGGCACCGGTCGAGCGTAGCGGCATGGTGTTGAACGAGCTGTCGCGTAGCGAAATGGAAGCGCGCCGCAGGGCGCTCGAAGGCTCCAAGGCCCGTGAGGTCGAGGACCGCCAGCGCGCCGTCGAGGAAGCCAAGCGCCGCGCCGAGGATGAGGAGCGCCGCAAGCGCGAGCGCGAGGAATCCGCACGCCGCCAGGCCGAGGAAGAAGCGCGGTTGCAGGCCGAGGCCGAATCCCGCCGCCGCGCCGAGGAAGAGGCGCGTCGCCGCGCGCCGCAGGCTGCCGAACTGGCGACCGCCGACGAGGAAGAAGAGGTCAAGCCGAAGCGGACTGGCGCCGGTGCGCCGGTGCGCCGTCTGGTGACGCCCGAAGTGGCGCGTCCGGCCAAGCCGACCAAGGGCGAGGAAGACCGCCGTCGCGGCAAGCTGACTTTGAACTCCGCGCTTTCCGACGAGGATGCGCGGGCCCGTTCGCTGTCGTCGATGCGCCGCCGCCAGGAAAAGTTCAAGCGCGCGATGCACAATGAGCCGCGCGAGAAGGTTATGCGCGAAGTGATCCTGCCCGAAACCATCACCATCCAGGAACTGGCGCAACGCATGTCCGAGCGCGCCGTCGATGTGGTCAAGTTCTTCATGAAGCAGGGCCAGATCCTGAAGCCGGGCGACGTCATCGACGCCGACACGGCGGAACTGGTCGCCACTGAATTCGGCCACACGGTCCGCCGCGTCGCCGAGTCCGACATCGAGGAAGGCCTGTTCAACATCGCCGACCGTCCGGAAGACCTGGTGTCGCGTCCGCCTGTCGTGACCATCATGGGCCATGTCGACCACGGCAAGACCTCGCTGCTCGACGCGATCCGCAACGCCAATGTCGTCTCCGGCGAGGCCGGCGGCATCACCCAGCATATCGGCGCCTATCAGGTCGAGAAGAACGGCCAGAAGATCACCTTCATCGACACGCCCGGCCACGCCGCCTTCACGGCCATGCGCGCCCGCGGCGCCCAGGCCACCGACATTGCCATCCTGGTGGTGGCGGCCGACGACAGCGTGATGCCGCAGACGATCGAGTCGATCAGTCATGCCAAGGCGGCCGGCGTTCCGATCATCGTGGCGATCAACAAAATCGACAAGCATGACGCCGATCCGCAGAAAGTGCGCTCCGAGCTGTTGCGCCACGAGGTGTTCGTGGAATCGATGGGCGGCGAGGTGTTGGACGTCGAAGTGTCGGCGACCAAGGGCACCAATCTCGACAAGCTGCTCGAAGCGATCCTGCTGCAGGCCGAAATCCTCGACCTCAAGGCCAATCCGGACCGCACCGCCGAGGGCGTCGTCATCGAGGCGCAGCTCGACAAGGGCCGGGGCCCCGTCGCCACCGTGCTGGTGCAGACCGGCACGCTGATGCCGGGCGACATCCTTGTCGCCGGCAATGAATGGGGCCGTGTGCGCGCGCTGGTCGATGATCGTGGCGAACACGTCAAGGAAGCGCCGCCGGCGATGCCGGTCGAGGTGCTCGGCCTCCAGGGCACGCCGCAGGCCGGCGACCGCTTCGCGGTGGTGAACAACGAGGCCCGCGCTCGCGAGATCACCGAATATCGCCAGCGTTTGGCCCGCGAGAAGGCGGTTGCCCGCCATGCCGGCCAGCGCGGTTCGCTCGAACAGATGATGTCGCAGCTGCAGACGAGCGGACTGAAGGAGTTCCCGCTGGTCATCAAGGGCGACGTGCAGGGTTCGATCGAGGCGATCAACGCGGCGCTCGACAAGCTCGGCACCGACGAGGTGCGTGCGCGCATCGTCCATGCCGGCGCCGGCGCCATCACCGAAAGCGACGTGTCGCTGGCGGAGACGTCGGGTGCGGCGATCATCGGCTTCAACGTCCGCGCCAATGTGCAGGCACGCGCCGCCGCCGCGGCCGCGGGCATCGAGATCCGCTACTACTCGATCATCTACAACCTCGTTGATGACGTGAAGGCGGCTCTGTCGGGTATGCTCTCGCCGGAGCGTCGCGAGACCTTCATCGGCAATGCGCAGATCCTCGAGATCTTCGATATCACCAAGGTCGGCAAGATCGCCGGCTGCCGTGTCACCGAAGGCAAGGTCGAGCGTGGCGCGGGCGTGCGCCTGATCCGCGACAACGTCGTCATCCACGAAGGCACGCTGAAGACGCTGAAGCGCTTCAAGGACGAGGTTTCGGAAGTCCCGGGCGGCCAGGAATGCGGCATGGCCTTTCAGAACTACGAGGACATGCGCGTCGGCGACATCATCGAGTGCTTCCGCGTCGAGATGGTAACCCGCACGCTCTGAGTTCGTGCGACGTCCGTCATGCCAGGCGGTGGCCGAGAGGCTGCCGCCTGGCTAACATTTGAGACATGAGGCACGGTCCTATCCCGCGCCCCACGCTTTCAGGATCGAGAAAAATGCCCCGTTCGACCACATCAGGCCCATCCCAGCGCATGCTGCGCGTCGGCGAGCAGGTGCGCCATGCGCTGTCCGAAACCTTGCAGCGCGGCGAGATCATCGATCCGCTGGTCGAGAATGCCGTGGTTTCGGTCTCGGAAGTGCGTATGTCGCCCGACCTCAAGATCGCAACCGCCTTCATCTCGCCGCTCGGCGCCACGGACGCCGGCGCGGTGGTCGAGGCGCTCAACAAGCATGCCAAGTTCATCCGCGGCCGTGTCTCCGGCGCGCTGCGGCAGATGAAGTACATGCCCGAGTTTCGCTTCCGGCTCGACACCTCCTTCGATAATTTCGCCAGGATCAACGATCTCCTGAAGTCGCCGGAAGTATCGCGCGATCTGGATGCGAACGACGACGATAAGGACAGCGAATAATGGCGCGCCGCGGCAAGAAGAAGGGCCGGCCGGTCTCGGGCTGGGTGGTGCTGGACAAGCCGGTCGGCATGGGCTCGACCGAGGCCGTCTCCAAGATCAAGTGGCTGTTCCAGGCGGAGAAGGCCGGCCACGCCGGCACACTCGATCCGCTCGCTTCCGGCATGCTGCCGATCGCGCTCGGTGAAGCCACCAAGACCGTGCCCTACGTTCAGGACGGCGCCAAGATCTACCGCTTCACCGTCGCCTGGGGGCAGGAGCGCTCGACCGACGACCTCGAAGGTCCGGTGACGAGGGACTCCGATCGGCGTCCCGCGGAGGCCGAAGTGCAGGCGCTGCTGTCGAAATACACCGGCGTCATCATGCAGACGCCGCCGCAATTCTCGGCCATCAAGATCGCGGGCGAACGCGCCTATGATCTCGCCCGCGACGGCGAGACGGTCGATATTCCCGCGCGCGAGATCGAAATCGGCCGCCTCGACATCGTCGAGCACGGGGCCGATCATACGGTTTTCGAGGTCGAATGCGGCAAGGGCACCTATGTGCGCTCGCTGGCCCGCGATATGGGCCGCGATCTCGGCTGCTTCGGCCATATTTCTGAACTGCGCCGGATCGAGGTCGAGCCGTTCACTGCCGAGGATTTCGTCACCGTCGCCGAACTGGAGGCGGCGCGCTTCGGCGAGCAGGATCATGGCACGCAGGAACCGTCCCCCGATACGATAGAAGCGCCGATCGATTTTGGCGCGATCGATGCGCTGCTTGTCGACACCTCGGCAGCACTCGACTGCCTGCCGCAGATCGCCATCAGCGACGATGCGGCGACGAAGATCCGCCTCGGCAATCCCGTCATCATCCGCGGCCGCGACGCGCCGGTGGAGGCCGAAGAAGCCTGCGCGACCGCGCGCGGCAAGCTGGTGGCCATCGGCGCCGTCGAGCAGGGCATGTTCAAGCCCAAACGGGTTTTTGCCGGGTGAGAACCCTCATCTGATCTCTATGCGACATCTATCCGAGGGACCGCATGGCAAAGGTTGAGGCGATCAAGACACGGGCGCCGCTCAGGATCAGGCGGCCGCCGGTAGGCGCATCTCCCGGCACGCTGATCGCCGATCCCGCGGCGCGACGCTCGGAACTGCGGCTCACCCTGATCTCGCCGCAAAAGTCCAAAACGATCGACAATGCCAGCATCGACGACGTCAATGCCAATTGCGAAAAGTGGCCGGTCATCTGGCTGGACTGCACCGGCCTAGCCAATATCGAGCTGATCGAGGAGATCGGCCGCATCTTCAGCCTGCATCCGCTGGCGCTGGAGGACGTCGTCAACACAGGCCAGCGGCCGAAGGTGGATTTCTTCGAAGATCACGCTTTCGTGGTCATGCGGGTGATCGACGACGTCGCCTCGCACCGCTACGAGCAGATCGCCGTCTTCCTTGGCAAGAATTTCGTCGTCACCTTCCAGGAGCGTGAAGGCGATCCGTTCGATCCGGTGCGCAAGCGCATCGAAAGCTCGGCGCCGAACCGGCTGCGCGCCCGTGGCGCCGACTATCTCGCCTATGCGCTGATCGACGCCATCGTCGACAGCTACTTTCCGCCGATCGAGGCGGCCGGCGAACTCGTCGACAGCATCGAGGACCAGATGCTGCACGCGCCGCACAAGCATCAGATGCAGCAGCTTCATGGATTGCGGCACGACGCCAATGTGTTGAAGGGGGTTCTGTGGCCGATGCGCGACGCGCTGGCGACGCTGATCCGCAACGACGTGTCCTATGTGAAAGCCGAAACCAAGGTCTTCCTGAACGATACGCTCGACCACGCGCTGCGGCTGATCGAGTTGGTCGAGAACCAGCGCGACATGCTGACCGGCCTCATCGAGATGCATCTGTCGCTGAGCCAGGCACGCACCAACGAGGTCATCTCCTATCTGACGATCGTGTCGGTGATCTTCATGCCGCTCACGTTTCTGGTCGGCGTCTGGGGCATGAATTTCGATCCGGAGACGTCGCCCTGGAACATGCCGGAGCTGAAGGCCTATTACGGCTATCCCTTGGCTCTGCTGTTCATGGCCGTGGTGGCGGTTGGGCTGATTGCGTTCTTCAAATGGAAGAAATGGCTTTGACAGGGATAACTTGCCGTTTTGGCGTGAAAAGCCGGCTTCGTGAATTGGGCTGGTGTTTTCTTGGGAATTGCACTATATGCGCCGCAGCTTAGCGCTATGACGCTCTGCTTGCACCGGCCCCTGCTGGACGACATCCCGGCTGAGGGCGACCCGTTTCCTCGAACAGATAAGGAAAAACACGATGTCGATCACTGCCGAGCGCAAACAGGAATTGATGACTGAATTCGCAACCGCCAAGGGCGACACCGGGTCTCCGGAAGTTCAGGTGGCCATCCTTTCCGAGCGCATCAAGAACCTGACTGACCATTTCAAGGACCACAAGAAGGATAACCATTCCCGCCGTGGTCTGCTCGCTCTCGTCTCCCAGCGCCGGAGCCTGCTTGATTATCTCAAGCGCAAGGACGACACGCGCTACCAGACGCTGATCGAGAAGCTCGGCCTGCGCCGTTGACGAATTGACCGGCGGGCCCTCACAAGGGCCCGCCGGTCGCGCATTTGAGCACCGGACCAATCCGATCTCGAATGCAGGACTGGAGCGCCGCGCACCCATTCGGATGCCGGACGGACGCTCCAACAAGTTGAGTTTGCGCGTGACGCATTCCGCAAGCCGCTGCTTGTGGGGTCATGCGCAGGGCCAGTCGGATCGATTGGCCAAATCCGGCTTCGAGCGTGCAGAGGGCCCCCTCGAAGCCACCCCATGGACGGTCATGGGGCAGGATTGCAGGACGCTCGTGCGGCCATCCGGCCGACATGGATCGAGCTTCCCGTTGTCTTGCCCGTGGCTGCCCGAGAAAGGAAGCCAGGGGAAAGGGCACCCGCGCACGCTGAAACGGCGCGGCCCTTCCTCATATGAAGGACAAGACATGTTCAATCACCACAAAGTGGAAATCGAATGGGGCGGTCGCCCGCTCATCCTCGAAACCGGCAAGATCGCGCGCCAGGCCGACGGCGCCGTGCTCGCCACCTACGGCGAGACCAAGGTTCTCGCCACGGTCGTTTCGATGAAGGAGCCCAAGCCGGGCCTCGACTTCTTTCCGCTGACCGTCAATTACCAGGAAAAGACCTACGCCGCCGGCAAGATCCCGGGCGGCTATTTCAAGCGTGAAGGTCGTCCGAGCGAAAAGGAAACGCTGGTTTCGCGCCTCATCGACCGCCCGATCCGTCCACTGTTTGCCGACGGCTACAAGAACGACACGCAGATCGTCGTCACCGTCGTCCAGCATGATCTCGAGAACGATCCGGACATCCTGTCGATCGTCGCCACCTCGGCGGCCCTGACCCTGTCTGGTGTGCCCTTCATGGGCCCGATCGGCGGCGCCCGCGTCGGCTACATCAACGGCGAATACGTGCTCAACCCGCATGTCGACGAGATGCAGGAATCCAAGCTCGACCTCGTTGTCGCCGGCACCGCCGACGCCGTGCTGATGGTCGAGTCAGAAGCCAAGGAACTCGGCGAAGACCTGATGCTCGGCGCGGTCATGTTCGGCCATCGCGGTTTCCAGCCGGTGATCGACGCGATTATCAAGCTGGCCGAGGTCGCCGCCAAGGACCCGCGCGACTTCACCGCGCCGGACTATTCCGCTCTCGAAGCCGAGATGCTGAAGATCGTCGGCGACGAGCTTCGCGACGCGTACAAGATCACCGACAAGCAAAAGCGCTATGCCGCCGTGGACGCCGTCAAGGCCAAGGTCAAGGCGGCCTTCGCTCCGGCCGAAGGCGAAGAGCCGAAATATTCCTCCGAGCAGATCGGCAGCGTATTCAAGGAGCTCCAGGCCAAGGTCGTGCGCTGGAACATTCTCGACACCGGTTCGCGCATCGACGGCCGTGACCTGAAGACCGTGCGCAAGATCGTGTCCGAGGTCGGCGTCCTGCCGCGCACCCATGGTTCGGCGCTGTTCACCCGAGGCGAGACCCAGGCGCTGGTCGTCGCCACGCTGGGCACCGGCGAGGACGAGCAGTATGTCGATTCGCTGACCGGCATGTACAAGGAGAAGTTCCTCCTCCACTACAACTTCCCTCCCTATTCCGTCGGTGAGACCGGCCGCATGGGCTCGCCCGGCCGCCGCGAGATCGGCCACGGCAAGCTCGCCTGGCGCGCCATCCGCCCGATGCTGCCGACATCAGACCAGTTCCCCTACACGCTGCGCGTCGTCTCGGAGATCACCGAGTCCAACGGCTCGTCGTCGATGGCAACCGTCTGCGGCACCTCGTTGGCGCTGATGGACGCCGGCGTGCCGCTGGCAAAGCCCGTCGCCGGTATCGCCATGGGTCTGATCAAGGAAGGTGAGCGCTTCGCCGTGCTCTCCGACATCCTGGGCGACGAGGATCACCTCGGCGACATGGATTTCAAGGTCGCCGGCACCACCAACGGCATCACCTCCTTGCAGATGGACATCAAGATCGAAGGCATCACCGAGGAGATCATGAAGATCGCTCTCGACCAGGCCAAGGACGGTCGCCAGCATATTCTCGGCGAAATGGGCCACGCGCTGTCCGGCGCGCGCGCCGAACTCGGCGAGTTCGCGCCGCGCATCGAGGTCATGCACATCCCGACCGACAAGATCCGCGACGTGATCGGTTCCGGCGGCAAGGTCATCCGCGAGATCGTCGAGAAGACCGGCGCCAAGATCAACATCGAGGATGACGGCACGGTCAAGATCGCTTCGGCGAACGCCAAGGAGATCGAGGCTGCGAAGAAGTGGATCCACACCATCGTCGCCGAGCCGGAAGTCGGCGAAATCTACGAAGGCACGGTCGTCAAGACCGCCGACTTCGGCGCCTTCGTCAACTTCTTCGGCCCGCGTGACGGCCTGGTCCACATCTCGCAGCTAGCCAACGACCGGGTCGCCAAGACTTCGGACGTCGTCAAGGAAGGCGACAAGGTGTGGGTCAAGCTGATGGGCTTCGACGAGCGCGGCAAGGTCCGCCTGTCGATGAAGGTCGTCGACCAGGCCACCGGCAAGGAAATCGTTCGCGACAAGAAGGCCGAGAGCGAAGAAAACGCCGCCTGAACGGGCTGACGGAAAAATCGAAGCGGGCGCGGCTCATGTCGCGCCCGCTTTCGTTTATGGAGCAAAGGCATGTCCGCTGAAGCGCTGAAGACGCTGTTCCATCCATTCGAGGCCGAGGCGGTCGCCTTGCCGCGAAAGGGCGAGCGCGTGCTTTTTCTCGGGGCCGAATCCGGCTTGCGGACACCGCAGGACTTCGATGCCGAGCTGCACGTGGTGCAAGGCTTCCGGCCGCACTTTCGCGCGCTGCAAGCCGCGGGCTTCACTGTCACCCCGCAAACGCAAGGCGATGGCTTTGAGGCCGCGCTGGTGCTCGCGGGTCGCCATCGCGGCCAGAACGAGCTGCGCATCGCGGAAGCGCTGGAGCGCGTCGCCGAGGGCGGATTGATCGTCATTGCCGGCGGCAAGGATGACGGCATCGCCAGCTTGCGCAAGCGCATCGACGAGCTTGTGCCCCTCGAAGGCCATCTGCCCAAATATCACGGCATCGCCTTCTGGCTTCGCCGGCCGGCCGGGACGACGGCAGCAGCCGCGCTGCGTGCCGCCAATCCCGCCGGGCTGGTCGACGGCCGCTTCAGCACGGCGCCCGGCATGTTTTCCTTTGATCGTGTCGATGCCGGTTCGAAGTTGCTGGCCGACCATCTTCCGGCCGACCTGCGCGGCCATGTCGCCGATTTCTGCGCCGGCTGGGGCTATCTGGCGGCGGAGATGGAAGCGCGCTCGCCCGGCATCTCGGCACTTGATCTCTATGAGGCGGATTTCGCTTCTCTCGAAGCCGCCAAAGCCAATCTTGCCATGGCCAGCCAGTCGGTTGCGAAAGGTTTCTTCTGGACGGACCTGCAGAGCGAGCCGGTCGAGCGTCGCTACGACGCGGTCGTCATGAACCCGCCCTTTCATCGCAGCCGGGCGGCTGAACCGGAGATCGGCGCCAGCCTGATCCGGGCAGCGGCAAAGGCGCTGAAGCCGGGGGCCCGGCTGTACATGGTGGCGAACCGCCAGCTGCCCTACGAGCCGGTACTGGCCGCCGCCTTCTCCAGCCATGCTGAGCTCGCCCGTGACGGCATGTTCAAGGTTCTTTCCGCGCGTCGCTGACACGCAACGGCGTGGCACTCAGTGCAGATTGGCGACGCGCCTCGAATCCTCGACGACATGTTCCGCGCCGGCCATGACCGCAAGCGGCGCCGGCCGGCCGAACAGATAGCCTTGCACCACCTCGCAACCGGCAGCCCTGAGCAGTGTCGCCTGGTCCTCTGTCTCGACACCCTCGGCAATGATACTGACGCCGAGTGCTCGCGAGAGGCCGACAATGGTCGATACGACGGCGCCGGAGCTCGAATCCGTATCGATGCGGCTGACGAAGGAGCGGTCGATCTTCAGCTTGCCGAAGGAGAAATCGATCAGGTAGCTGAGATTGGAATAGCCGGTGCCGAAATCGTCAACGGCAACCGAGATGCCCATATCCGCAAGCTCTTTCAGGATGGCGGCGGCGCGGTCGCGATCCTGCATCATGGCCGTCTCGGTGACTTCCAGCTCCAGCCGCGACGGCTTGATGCCGGTGGTCCGCATCGTGTCGCGCACGAGGCCGATGAAGTCCTTGGTCATGAACTGGACCGGCGAGATGTTGACGGCGACGAAGCAGTCGTCGGGCAAATGGCGGGCGTCGCTGCATGCCTTGCGCAGAACCCATTCGCCGATCGGATTGATCATGCCGGTTTCCTCGGCGATCTGGATGAACTCCAGAGGCGGGATCATGCCGCGTTCTGGATGGTTCCAGCGGATGAGCGCTTCATAGCCGACGATGCGGCCGCTCGGCAGGTCCAACTGCGGCTGATAGTGAAGGTCGAAATCACCGCGCTCGAATGCGATGTGCAGCTCGGATTCGACCCATTGGCGATGATCGGCGACCCGGCCCATCTCGGTATCGAAGACCGACCAGTTGCCGACTCCCCTGGCGCGCGCATTTTGCAGCGCCAGGTTGGAGCGGCGCAGGATGAGGACTGGGTCGACGCCGTCCTTGGGCATCGCCACGATGCCCACCGACAGGCTCACCGATTGCTGGTGGCTGCTAAGCTCATAGGGCTCCATCATCTCGTCGATGAGCCTCTCCACCATAGCTTCCATCGTGCCCTGGATCTGATGATCAGGGAGCAGCACCGCGAACTCGCCGGCGCCGATGCGCCCGATCAGCACGCGCTCGGGCACGCAGGCCTGCAGCCGCTTGGTGAAGGCGCGGATCAGTTCGTCGCCCTGGCTGTAGCCGATCGCGTCGTTGATCTGCTTGAACCGGTCGATGTCGATGTCGATGAGGAACATCGGGGCCCCGGTGCGGCTCGTCGCGCAGGCTGCCTCGGCGATCTTGCCGACCATTGCCGGACGCGCCAGCAATCCGGTCAGCTTGTCGAACTGGGTTTCGTTGAAGACGAAATCAGCCGATTCATCGACGCCGGCGAAGAAAGACATCGCGGCCCCCGCCGCCGCCAGAGCGCAAAGGGCAGCCATGATCGCCACCATCACGTCCGCCGGCATGCCGGCAAAGCCGTCGCCAAGCGCGTGCTTCAGGCCCCAGATGCCGAGGATGAAACTGCCAATGCCCGAACTGGCTATGGTGATCAGCCGGAACACCGGTGTGCGGTTCGGGTTGCTGACGGCAGGCATTGAAAGTCCCCAAATTGCGGGACTTTGTAGCGGATAGGCCCTTAAAATGAGTTTCCGCGAATGCATCCAATTTTATTGGAAGGGAATTATTTCTTCACAGGAGAAAAGACTATTTCGCGAAATGGCCTATTCGCTCGCGCGATCCGTCTGCTTCAGCTCCTCGAGCGTCGGCATGGAAACGATATGATAGCCTGAATCGACATAGTGGATTTCGCCGGTGACGCCGGAAGCGAGGTCGGACAGGAGATAGAGAGCCGAGCCGCCGACCTCGTCGATGGTCACGGTGCGGCGCAGCGGAGAATTGCGCTGCTGGTAAGAGAACATGTGGCGCGCATCGGAAATACCGGCGCCGGCAAGCGTTCGCACCGGTCCCGCCGATATGCCGTTCACCCTGATGCCGCGCGGGCCGTAATCGTTGGCGAGATAGCGCACGCTGGCCTCGAGGCCGGCCTTGGCGACGCCCATGACGTTATAGTTCGGCATGACGCGCACCGAACCGGCATAGGTCAGGGTGATCATCGATCCGCCTTCCTGCATCAGGGCCGCGGCGTGGCGCGCGACCTCGGTGAAGGAGTAGCAGGAGATGACCATGGTGCGGACGAAATTGTCCCGGCTGGTGTCGGCGTAGAGGCCCTTGAGCTCATTCTTGTCTGAAAAGCCGATGGCATGGACCACGAAGTCGAGCCCACCCCAGGCCTTGCCCAAGGTCTCGAAGGTGGCGCGGACCGAGGCGCTGTCCTCGACGTCGCAGGGAACCACCAGCGCCGCACCGAGCCTGTCGGCGAGCGGCTTGACCCGGCGGCCAAAGGCGTCACCCTGGTAGGTGAAGGCAAGTTCGGCCCCATGTTCGGACAGTTTCCGGGCTATGCCCCAGGCGATCGAATGATCGTTGGCGACGCCCATGACAAGCCCGCGCTTGCCCTTCATCAATCCGTCCATGATCGCCAATCCTCGTGGAAAAAACGTGGCCTTATGCGGAATAGCGCTGGAAAACCAGCGTTGCGTTGGTGCCACCAAAGCCGAAGGAATTGGACAAAACGGTGTCGATCCTGGCGTTGTCGATGCGCTTTCGCACCACCGGCATGCCCTCGAATTCGGGGTCGAGAGTCTCGATATGGGCGCTTTCGCCGATGAAGCCGCCTTGCATCATCAGGATCGAATAGATGGATTCCTGCACGCCGGCCGCGCCCAGCGAATGGCCCGTCAGCGATTTGGTCGAGGTGATAAAGGGCATCTTCTCGCCGAACACCTCGCGGATCGCGCCCATTTCGCGGGAATCCCCCACCGGCGTCGAGGTGCCGTGGGTGTTGATGTAGTCGACCGGGGTGGTGACGGTCGCCAGCGCCTGCCGCATGCAGCGGACGGCGCCTTCGCCCGAGGGCGCAACCATGTCGAAGCCGTCCGAGGTGGCGCCGTAGCCGACGATCTCTGCATAGATCTTGGCGCCACGCGCCTTGGCATGCTCCAGTTCCTCGAGCACCAGCACGCCGGCGCCGCCGGCGATGACGAAGCCGTCGCGATCGACGTCATACGCGCGGGAAGCGGCCGATGCCCTGTCATTGTACTTCGACGACATGGCGCCCATGGCGTCGAACAGGTCCGACATCGTCCAGTCGAGATCTTCGTGGCCGCCGGCGAACACCATGTCCTGCTTGCCCCACTGGATCAGTTCGTAGCCATTGCCGATGCAATGCGCCGAGGTCGAGCAGGCAGACGAGATCGAATAGTTGACGCCGTGGATCTTGAACCAGGTGGCCAGCGTCGCCGACGCGGTCGACGACATCGCCTTCGGCACGGCGAACGGGCCGATGCGCTTGGGGCTGCCGTTCTTGAGCGTGGTTTCGGCCGCCTCGACGATGGTGCGGGTGGAAGGTCCACCCGAGCCCATGACGATGCCGGTGCGCTCATTGGTGATGTCGCTCTCGCCAAGCCCGGCATCGGCGATCGCCTGGTCCATGGCGACATGGTTCCAGGCCGCTCCCTGGCTCAGGAAGCGCATTGCGCGGCGATCGATCATGGCGCTGGGATCGAGCGTCGGCGCGCCCCAGACCTGGCAGCGGAAGCCGTGCTCTGCGAAGGAGTCGGAGAAGCTGATGCCGGATTTGGCGTCATGCAGCGAGGCTTGCACCTCGTTGGCATTGTTGCCGATCGACGACACGATGCCGAGGCCTGTGACTACGACACGTCTCATTCGCAACTCCTTCCAGGAATGCTGGCCACGAAGTCGGCCAGGGCGACGGTCAAGCGACCGCCGACTGCTTGGACAGACCGACTTTCAGGTCCGTTGCCGCGTATATGGGTTCGCCGTCCGCCTTTAGCCAACCATCGGCGATGCCCAGCACCAGCCGGCCACGCATCACACGTTTGAATTCCACGCCATACTCGACCTTTTTAACCGAGGGCGTGACCATTCCCTTGAACTTGACCTCGCCGGTCGACAGCGCCATGCCTTTGCCGGGTTCGCCCAGCCAGCCGAGATAGAAACCCGTCAGCTGCCACAGGGCATCGAGGCCCAGGCATCCAGGCATGATGGGATTGCCGATGAAATGGCAGGCAAAGAACCACAGGTCCGGCTTGATGTCGAATTCGGCACGGATGAAACCCTTGTCGAAAGCCCCGCCTGTTTCGCTGATCTCGGTGATGCGGTCAAACATCAGCATCGGCGGGTAGGGCAACTGGGCATTGCCCGGTCCGAACAGCTCGCCGCGGGCGCAGGCCAGCAATTCTTCGTAGTCGTAGCTGGATTTCGAACCCGCCATCAATCTCGTTCCCATATGTCCCGGGCGCTGGCGCGCCCTTGTCGTTGGTGTCCTAACACAATCTGTTTCAGGCCGGAAACCGGCGTTTGCGCTTAACCCGCCAGTCTTGCCGGGTCAATGCGCGCTATTGATCGCATCCGGACGACAGAATATATGTCGGAAGGGGTCCGGTTTCGGCAGACATCCATTTTTTTGCCATTCTGGACGTGTCTTGAGGCGGAACTGTGAGCTTGGACGACCAGATGGACCGGGGCTGCCGGAAGGAAAATGTCGCTGTGGACAAGCGGGTTCGTGAAGCCGGCCTGAGGCCGACACGGCAGCGCATTGCGCTTGCCGACCTGCTTTTCGCCAAGGGTGACCGCCATCTGTCGGCCGAGGAACTGCACGAGGAGGCCGTCGCCGCCGGCGTGCCGGTGTCGCTGGCCACCGTCTACAACGCCCTTCACCAGTTCACCCAGGCGGGACTGCTGCGCATTCTCGCTGTCGAGGGCGCCAAAACCTATTTCGACACCAACACCTCCGATCATCACCATTTCTATATCGAAGGCGAAAACCGGATTTTCGACATCGCCAATGGTCCGGTCACCGTCACCAACCTGCCGGAACCACCCGAGGGGATGGAGATCGCCAATGTCGACATCGTGGTGAGGCTGCGCCCCAAACGCGCCGAATGACCGGGGCTGGCACGTATGAACGGCCAGGCACGTATCAACGGCCAGGCACGTATGGACGGCCAGGCACGTATGGACGGCCAGGAATGAAACCCCTCGATCTGGCTATCCGGCTGGAATGGGCCGGTGTCGCGGTGTCCGCTATCGTCTTTTATGCACTCGCCGGTGCGTCCTGGTGGTTGTTCGCCTTGTTGATCCTGGCGCCTGATCTGTCCATGTTCGGCTATCTCGCCGGGCCGCGCGTCGGCGCCGCCTGCTACAATGCCTTCCACGTCTTGGTCCCGCCGGTGCTTTTGGTGCTTGCCGGCAGCCTGTTCGGCAGTGCAGCCGCTATAGCGGTTGCATTGATCTGGATCGCCCACATCGCTATCGATCGCGCGCTGGGCTACGGCTTGAAGCTGTCGAGCAGCTTTCAGGATACCCATCTCGGCCGCATCGGCCGCTAAACGGTCCGGCCTGCGGTTCAAACGAATCGGCACAAGGCCAACGATCAGTCCTTGACCCGTTCGCCGGGATAGGCGCCCCAGACGACGGATTG
The DNA here is from genome assembly GCF_020165235.1 of Mesorhizobium sp. CA13. NCBI lineage: Bacteria > Pseudomonadati > Pseudomonadota > Alphaproteobacteria > Hyphomicrobiales > Phyllobacteriaceae > Mesorhizobium > Mesorhizobium sp. CA13. The sequence goes on from NZ_JAIUHS010000005.1 coordinate 290,321, forward strand.
GGCGAGCCAGCCGGTATGGCCATCGAGCGTCATTTCGCACCACTGGCCGTCGCAGGATTTGATCGTGCCCATGACGCCCGGCTCGACGATAGCCACCACGCTGGCGTCCTTTTCGGGGCTCCTGAGGAGATTGATCTGGGCGCCCTTGCCGCGCTGCCACGGCGCCACGATCGCCGTGCGCCGGCCCGAAAGCAGCGACTGGTTGATCCAACCTTCCGAACCGTCGGCGTCGCGCACGCGGCGCCATGTGTCGAATTCCTGGATGATCTCCATAGGCAGGCCTGCCTTCAGATACATCCAGTCGACCGAGTAGTTGGCGCCCGGCCCGACACGCGAATTGACGCGGCCGGATTTCAGGCTGACGAATCGTGGCAGCGGCAGGCCGCTCGGCCCGAGCGTAACGACGCTCTGGGCGGGGGCCGCTGCACCTTGCGCGCACAGTTGGGGTGAATAGAGAAGAGCGCCGAGAAATGCTGCGCTGAGGGTCAGGCGAAGCGACGCGAAACCAGACACTTTCGTTCCTTTCGGCGCTGGCCTGCCGGCCCCGGCGCCCCTTTTTCTTTGTCTTCGGCGGCACCGCTTGGTACATGGGTAAATCGGCTACCGCGACCGGCTTCCAGTTTCGCCGGTCTTGGTTAAAGAGGTCTCAACGAGGGAAACAATGGCAGGCAAAAAGAAGCCTCTCGTGGTCATCACGCGAAAACTGCCCGACCCTGTCGAGACCCGCATGCGCGAGCTGTTCGACGCAAGGCTGAACGTCGAGGACAGGCCGATGACGCAGCCGGAACTGGTCGCGGCGGTCAAGGAGGCGGACGTGCTGGTGCCGACGGTGACCGACCGCATCGATGCGGCATTGATCGCCCAGGCCGGCGAAAACCTCAAGCTGATCGCCAATTTCGGCAATGGCGTCGACAAGATCGACGTGGCGGCCGCGGCCAAGAAAGGCATCACCGTCACCAACACGCCCAATGTGCTGACCGAGGATACGGCCGACATGACGATGGCGCTGATGCTGGCGGTGCCGCGCCGGCTGGCGGAGGGCGCCAATGTACTCACCGGCGACAAGAAATGGGCCGGCTGGTCGCCGACATGGATGCTTGGCCGGCGCATCTGGGGCAAACGGCTCGGCATTGTCGGCATGGGGCGTATCGGCACCGCCGTTGCCAGGCGTGCCAAGGCCTTCGGCCTCTCCATCCACTATCACAATCGCCATCGCGTTTTGCAGGCGGTCGAGGACGGGCTGGAGGCGACCTATTGGGAAAGCCTCGATCAGATGCTGGCCCGCATGGACATCATCTCGGTCAACTGCCCGTCGACGCCGGCGACGTTCCATTTGCTTTCGGCGCGGCGGCTGGCGCTGCTTCAGCCCACCGCCTATATCGTCAACACCGCGCGCGGCGACATCATCGACGAGGAGGCGCTGGTCAAGCTGATCCAGGATGGCAGGATCGCTGGCGCCGGCCTCGACGTCTACGAGCACGAGCCCGCATTGAACGGAAAACTGCTCAAGCTCGCGACCAAGGGCAAGGTCGTGCTTTTGCCGCATATGGGATCGGCGACACTCGAGGGCCGCATCGACATGGGCGAGAAGGTGATCATCAACATCCGCGCCTTCGTCGACGGCCACCGCCCGCCGGATCGCGTGCTGCCGCTCAGGACCTGAGCGGCTTCGCAATATAATGTAAGTGAAAACTTACAAAACAGTCTTGCGCATGGTGACCGAAGTCGGTCGCGCATAACCTTCATGCGCCGTTCTCACGGTCTCGCGAAAACCGAGCCGGGCAAAGGCCGCCTGGTTCCCGGCCAGCTCGATTCGCGTCTGCAGCTCGATTGCGGCTTTGCCGCGGCTGCGGGCAAAATCCTGGACGGCTTGCATCAACAACCTGCCGATGCCCTGGCCCTGACAGTCCGGCGTGACGGCGAGCTTGCCGACATAGAGGTGGTCGGTTCGTTCCAGGGCGAAGATGCAGCCGACGATGCTGTTGCCGCCGAGCGCCAACAGGCCGGTCTCGCGGCGGGCTTTGTCGCGCAAAGTTTCCGCAGTGAGCAGGTGCACCGAGGACGGCGGGTCGATGATGCCGTCCATGAAGGCGAAAGCGCGCAGGATCAGGGCGAGCACTTCGTTCCAGCGGTCGAAATCGGCCGGAATCCGGGTGATGGTGATATCGGCAGTGCGCTTCAACGTCAGTTTCGTCTCTTGTAGCGGATGGTCTCGAAACGCGCGGCCAGCGCGTCATAGAGCAGCAGCCGCCCGATCAATGGCTCGCCGATGCCGGTGATCAGCTTGATGGCTTCCATCGCCTGCAACGTACCGATAACCCCGGTCAGCACGCCAAGCACCCCGGCCTCGGCGCAGGACGGCACCAGACCCGGCGGTGGTGCCTCCGGGAAGAGGTCGCGATAGCCGGGGTTGTACGTGCCGTCCCTATCGGTTTGGAATGGCATCAGCACGGTCACGGAACCATCGAAACGGCCCACGGCGGCGTGCACCAGCGGCTTTCCCTCCGCCGCACAGGCATCGGCCACGATATAGCGCGTCTCGAAATTGTCGGATCCATCGACGACCACGTCGTAACGGGCGACGAGGGCTTGGGCATTGTCCGCGGCCAGGCGCAATGTGTGGATTTCGACAGCGGTGTTGGGATTGATGCGGGCGATTGCCGCCTTGGCGCTGTGGGTTTTCAGCATGCCGACAGTGTCGGTGCCGTGAATCACCTGTCGCTGCAGGTTGGAGAGCGAAACCGTGTCGTCGTCGATCACGCCGAGCGTTCCGACGCCGGCTGCGGCAAGATATTCAAGCACCGGTGCGCCCAATCCGCCGGCGCCGATGACCAGCACCCGCGCTCGCTTCAGGCGCTGCTGGCCGGCGCCGCCAATTTCGGGGAGCACGATGTGGCGGGCGTAGCGTTCGAGTTCTTCGTCGGTGAGGGCGGCGGCGGTCATGGCGCGACCATATAGCGAGAGAATAACCTTGTCAGGTGTTCACACAGCGGTCGGCGCGACCGTGCCGTGATCGACGGTCAGGAACTGCGCCCGGCCGGCCAGGCTGGAAAACAGCGCCGCATCGGTTCCCGTCATGAAAGCCTGGCAGTTCAACTCCTCCAGGATCGAGAACAGTGCCGCACGCCGACCGCTATCGAGATGTGCCGCGATCTCGTCGAGCAACAGGATTGGCGTCAAGCCGGACATCTCGCCAGTCAACCTGGCATGCGACAGGACGATACCTACAAGCAAGGCTTTCTGTTCGCCGGTCGAACACAGCTCTGCCGGCATCGCCTTGGGCCGGTGCCGGACCACGAGGTCGGAGCGGTGCGGGCCATCCAGCGTGCGCCCGGCGGCACGGTCGCGGTCGCGGCCCCCGGCGAGCGTGCGGCGGAACCGCTCCTCGACGTCGACGGCCGGCGTGGTGGCGATCTCGGCCTCCAGATCGCCCGAAATGCCGATATCGGCCTGCGGAAACGGGCCGCTGTCGGGCAGCCGGTCGATCATGGCGGCGAGCAGGCGCACCATTTCGGCGCGCGCCGCGGCGATCGCCACGCCTGTCTCGGCCATCTGCGTCTCGATCGCCTCGAACCAGCTCAAATCCCGCGAACCTTCCGTCAGCAACCGGTTGCGGCCGCGCATCGCCTTTTCATAGTCGAGGGCGCGCTGTCCGTGGCCGGGATCGATCGCCAGCACCAGCCGGTCGAGGAAGCGCCGGCGGTCCGCGGCCGGTCCGGTGAACAGGGTATCCATTGCCGGCGTCAGCCACACGACGCGCAGCCATTCCAGCATATCCTCGGCCGATCGCGCCGTGGCGCCATTGATGCGCACCCGCCTGCCGCCCTCGCCAAGACTGTCGCCACCCGAAATGCCCGTCCCTATCTCGACTTGGCCGTCAGGTCCGTCGAGCCGCGCGTGCAGCGCAAAGCCGCCGTCGCCGCCCTCGCGCGCGACGTCCGCGTAAGGCGCGCGGCGCAGGCCGCGGCCCGGCGTCAACAGGGAAATCGCTTCCAGCAGATTGGTTTTGCCGGCGCCATTGTCGCCGGAAAACACCACCGCGCCCGGCTCAAGCTCGAGCGACAGCGCCGCATAGTTGCGGAAGTTTGTAAGTGTAAGCTTACTTATATGGGTTTGTGCCGGCAACCGCTGCTGCCCTACACCCGCATCGGCATCAGCACATAAAGCGCGGTTTCATCGGCCATGTCGTGGATCAGCGTCGGTGAACCGGCGTCGGCCAACATGAATCGGGCCTCTGAACCGGTCAATTGTGCGGCGACGTCGAGCAGGTACTTGGCGTTGAAGCCGATCTCGATCGGGTCGGCTGAATAGTCGGCGGCCAGCTCCTCGGTGGCGCTGCCCGAATCCGGATTGTTGACGGCAAGCGTCACCTGGCCCTCACTGATCGAAAGCTTCACCGCGCGGCCGCGTTCGGAGGAGATGGTCGAGACGCGGTCGACGGCGGCCGCGAAGCTCTGGCGGTCGATGATCAGCTTCTTGTCGTTGCCGGTGGGAATGACCCGCTGATAATCGGGGAAGGTGCCGTCGATCAGCTTGGAAGTCAGGATGACGCTGCCGATGGTGAAGCGGATCTTGGTGTCCGACAGTTCGGTGGTGACCGCCACGTCGGGATCATCGACCAGCTTCTGCAATTCGCTTACGGTCTTGCGCGGGATGATGATGCCCGGCATGCCTTCGGAACCCGCCGGCGCGTCGATCTCGGCGCGTGCCAGGCGATGGCCGTCGGTCGCCACCGAGCGCAGCTTCAGCTTGCCGCCGACCTCATGTGTGTGAAGATAGATGCCGTTGAGATAATAGCGCGTTTCCTCCGTGGAGATGGCGAACTGGGTCTTCTCGATCAACCCCTTGAGCGCGAGCGAGTCGAGCCGGAAGATATGCGAGAAGGATCCGGCCGAAAGCTCGGGGAAGTCCGATTGCGGCAGGCATTGCAGGCGGAAGCTCGAGCGGCCGGAGGTCACCGTCATGGCGTTGCCGTCCTCGTCCGTCTTCAGCATCACCTCGGCACCGTCGGAAAGCTTGCGCACGATGTCGTAGAGCAGATGCGCCGGAACCGTTGTCGCGCCACCCCGCTCGACCTTGGCGGGCGTCGCTTCCGTCACTTCCAGGTCGAGGTCGGTGGCCTTCATTTCCAGGCTGGCGCCTTCGGCGCTGAGCAGCACGTTGGACAGGATCGGTATGGTGTTGCGCCGTTCGACCACGCGGTGGACGTGGTTGAGCGACTTCAGGAGATTTGACCGTTCCAGGATAACACGCATGACGAACCAGGCTCGCTTGAATGAATGAGCGGGTCTCCGGCTGGCGGCGTCCCGCGAAAGGTCTGAACAGGCTTCAGAATCTGCGTAAACTGACAGGAAAAAACCAGCAAACGCAAGCCCGCGCGACCGGTTCGGGCCGGCTACGCGGGCTTTCTGGGGATAAAGGCGGCGAAGCACGCCGGCAGGCGTTTTCGAACGGCTCAGGCCTGGTCGTTGATCAACCGTCTCAACAGTTCCAGTTCCTGCGCCAGCGTGTTGTCGCCGCCGGAAAGATCCTCGATCTTGCGCACTGCGTGCAGCACCGTTGTGTGATCGCGGCCGCCGAAGCGCCGCCCGATCTCGGGCAGCGAGCGCGGTGTCATCACTTTGGACAGATACATGGCGACCTGCCTCGGCTTAACGATGGTGCGCGTGCGCCTGTTGGACAGCAACTCGGTCTTCGACACATTGTAGTGCCGCGCGACGATGCGCTGAATATCCTCGATACGGACCCGCTTCGGCTCGCCGGTTCGGTAGATATGGCCGAGGATTTCGTCGATGCGATCGATGGTGATCTGCGGCTCGAAAGACTGGCGGAACAGGAGTTGATTGAAGGCGCCTTCCAGTTCGCGGCCGCTGCCGGTCACCGTGCGGGCGACGTGATTGAGGATCTCGTCTGAGATGTCGAGGGAGGCGTCATCGTGCCTGGCGGTGGCGAGGCGCAGCTTGAGCATGCCCAGGCGCATGGCGAAATCGGGGGCCGACATTTCGAGCGCGACGCCGCCATTGAGGCGCGAGCGGACCCGCGGTTCGAGTGATTCCAGCTCCGACGGGGGCCGGTCCGCGGCGACGACGACCTGCTTGGCGCTGTCGAGCAGCATGTTGATCAGGTGGCAGAATTCGTGCTGGATCGACTTGCCCTGCAGGAATTGCATGTCGTCGATTATGAGCAGGTCGATGTCGCGCAACTGTTCCTTGAGCGTCAAGGCATTGTTGTCGCGGATCGCGGTGGCGAAGCGCCACATGAAATACTCCGCCGTCAGGTAGACGACGCGCGATTTCGGGTTCTGCTTCAGCGATTCCGCGGCGATGGCCTGCAACAAATGGGTCTTGCCGAGGCCGACCGTCGCATGAAGGAAGAGCGGGTTGAAGCGCACCGCGCTCGACTGCGATTCCGCCACGGCCTTGGCCGCAGCGAAGGCCACCCGGTTCGAGGGCCCTTCGATGAACGAGGCGAACGTGTAGCGCGGATCAAGCGGCGATCCCAGCACATTGTGGCGGAACTCGCTCTCGGTTGGCCCGCCCGGGCGGGGCGCCGGAGCTCGCTCCAGCCTGCCAGGGCTTACGGTGCCGGCGGCCAGAGCCGTCTGCGTCTGGCGCGTCATCTTGCGTGCGGGCGCCAATTCCGGTTCGGCATGGCTGCGCCCCTGGCGGGTGGCCGTGCGCACGATGATCTCGATCTTGAGGATCTCGGGATCCTCGTGCTTCCAAAGTTCGCAGATAAGGTCGAGATAATGGCCGTTGATCCACGAGCGCAGGAACGCTGTGGGCACCGAAATGCGAACGATGCCCTTTGAAGCCTCTGCGACCTTCATGCGCCCGAACCAGCTCGAATAGACCTCGGTACCCAAGCGCGCCTTCAACTGGGCCTTTACCCGGTCGAACTTCTGTTCCGCGTCGCTGGAAGCCGCCATCTCGTCAGCTCCGATCAGATTTCCTGAAAATGGGATTTCATTCATAAGCTCCCTTTCGACGCCGCTCTGCATGATCGAATTCCTTGTCTCTGTACCTGTTTTTCCGCCGGGGATGCGCCTCCTGCATCCGTGTTCCAGCGACTGCGCTTTGCTACGACGCCCGCTGCCGCCGCCGGCAGATGAACGTCGCCCATTATCCAGGGAACCGGTGCCGGCCCATGGAAGCCAGTCCGTGTTGGGTATGTCAGGGCAATGCAACACCGTCCGGCGAAAATCGCCGGCGCTGTCGACCTGCCATGTCTAGTTACGCCAGTCCCCTACCGTATCGAAAAAGAGCAAACCAAACCTGCCCGCGGACTTGGTCCGCGTCACAAACCCCGCCAATTTAAGCTGGCCCATTCAGGCTGGGTTAGGGCCACCCGGCCCATCCCTTTCGATGGACCGACATTACCGAAATCGCTGTGGATAGAGCAAGGCCACGTCTAACGGATTTTTAAGGAATCTGGTTAGGTCCGGCGCGCCGAAGCGCCATGCGGCAGCACTATAGTTTGACAAAGCCATTGTGATTCAAACCCTTTTCCGGCGAATATGAAAAAGCCGGGCTGGCGCGAAATTTTGTGAAATAAATCGCTTGACAGCCAGTTGTTCTCCTGGCGCTCCGCTGCGTTGTGGACAACGTGTGGATGACTATCTGTAACCAATTGGGAAATATTGATTATTTCTGCGGAGGGGGAATTTTTCAGCCGACACTTTTCAAGTATCTGGACCATCAGCCGGAACGCATATGCCGGCAAAGCATTTCGGACCGCAGACTCCGCTTTCGACGCCGTTTCCGAGTATTCTTTTTAAGTGCTTGCCGGCAAACGAAAAAACCCGGCACTATCGGCCGGGTTCTCAGAAGATCAGTCCGGAAAGGGACGTCAGGCCGACAGCACCTTGAGGCGCTGGGCCAGCCGCGAAACCTTGCGGGCCGCGGTGTTCTTGTGGATCACGCCCTTTGTCGCAGCGCGCATCAATTCCGGCTCGGCGGCCTTGAATGCTGCCTGCGCGGCGGCCTTGTCGCCGGAGGCGAGCGCCTCCTCGACCTGGCGCACATAAGTGCGGACGCGCGAGCGGCGGTTTTTGTTGATCGCCGCGCGGCGGACGATCTTGCGCGTTGCCTTTTTGGCCGAGGATGTATTGGCCATGATGCCTCTCTTCTGATCTGGTCGGCGCATGCGGCATGCCGCAGGGCACAAAAAACAAACGGGCAGCCACAGGGCCGCCTCGGTTGGTGCGGCTTATAGTTCAGCTTTCCCGGCGCGTCAACGCTGGCTTGCGTTCTTTTTGGCTGTCGTCGCGCCGGAGCATTTTTCAGCCACGCCGAAGCACTTGGCGCCCCGGAGGTGCGCTGTCAGCGATTGGTGAAATTCGGCTTGCGCTTCTCGGCGAAGGCCGCCATGCCTTCCTTCTGGTCGTCGAGCGCAAACAGCGAATGGAACAGCCGGCGCTCGAACCGCAACCCCTCGGCGAGCGTCGTTTCATAGGCCCGGTTGACGGCTTCCTTTGCCATCATCACCGACGGCAGCGAAAAATCGGCGATCTTGGCCGCTGCCTTGACGGCCTCCTCGACAAGCTCGCCGGCAGGCACGACGCGCGAGACCAGGCCGGAACGCTCGGCCTCCGCGGCATCCATCATCCGCCCGGTCAGGCACATGTCCATCGCCTTCGACTTGCCGACGAACCGGGTCAGGCGTTGTGAGCCGCCCATGCCGGGAATTACGCCGAGCGTGATTTCGGGCTGGCCGAATTTTGCCGTGTCGGCGGCGATGATGAAGTCGCACATCATCGCCAGTTCGCAGCCGCCGCCCAGCGCATAGCCGGCCACCGCCGCGATGATCGGCTTGCGCGCCCGGGTCAACTCTTCCCAGCCGACGAAAAAGTCCTTGATGTAAGCATCGACGTAGGAAATCGACTGCATTTCCTTGATGTCGGCGCCTGCGGCGAAGGCCTTCTCGGAACCGGTGACGACCATCGCGCCGATGTCGTCATCTGCCCCCAACACGTTTACCGCGGCCACCAATTCCGCCATGACCTGGGAATTCAGCGCATTGAGCGCCTTCGGCCGGTTCAAGGTGATCAGCCCGACCTTGCCCCTGGTTTCAACGACGATCGTTTCATAGGCCATGGCTTCGGCTCCTCTTCCAGGCAATTGAAGATCGATCTAGCTCACCGCTGACAGGTCCGGCAATAGAAGGTCGAGCGGCCGCTCTGCGTGATGCGCTCGATATGGCCGCCGCAGCCAGGCTTGGAACAGGGTTCGCCCTCCCGGTCATACACCGCGAAGGAGTGCTGGAAATAGCCTAGCGAACCGTCGGTCTGCATATAGTCGCGCAGCGACGACCCGCCGGCCGCAATGGCATCTGCGATGACCGAGCGGACCGCCACGGCAAGCCCCCGGCTTTGCTCACTGGCTTTCTTGCCGGCTTTGGCGATCGTGCCGGCCTCGCGCAGCGGCGACAGCCCGGCGCGCCATAGCGCCTCCGAGACATAGATGTTGCCGAGCCCGGCTATCAGTCTCTGGTCGAGAAGAGCGGCCTTCAGCGGCGATTTCCGGCCCTTCAGCAGCGAGGCCAGCAGCACTCCGTCAAGCGCGTTGCCGGTGGGTTCGACGCCGAGCCCCGCCAGCATCGGATGGGTGTCCGGCGGCCCTTCGCAAAACAGCATGAAGCCGAAGCGACGCGGATCGTTGAAAACCACGCGCGAGCGGGTGCCGTCCCGAGAGGCGACGTCGAAGATGACATGGTCGTGCGTCGAACTCTTCGACCGCTCGTGATGGAACACGCCGGGCATTTCGGCGGCGTCGGCCGTCTCGATGCGAAACGAGCCCGACATGCCGAGATGGCAGATCAGGGCGGGACCGCTTTCGAGATCCATCGTCAGATATTTGGCCCGGCGTCCGAGCGCCGTGATCGTCTTGCCGGTCAGCCGCTCGGCGAATTTTTCGGGGAATGGAAAACGCAGGTCCGGCCGGCGTGCCTCGGCGCGGATGATGCGGGCGCCTTCCAGAACCGGCTCCAGCCCGCGCCGGACCGTCTCGACCTCGGGCAATTCAGGCATGACCGCCCATATCCGGGTAAAAGGAAGTGCCGTAGCGGCCGCGCGCCAACCCGAGATGTTCGGCCACGGTTTCACCAATGTCGCAGAATGTCGTTCTCAGCCCGATGTCGCCGCCCGTCAGACCCGGTCCGATGCCGATCACCGGAATGCGTTCGCGTGTGTGGTCGGTTCCGCGCCAGGTCGGGTCGTTGCCGTGGTCGGCCGTCAGGATCAGCAGATCGCCCTGTCGCAATCTTGCGAATGCTTCCGGCAGTCGCCGGTCGAAGGCCTCGAGCGCGGCGGCATAACCTGCAACATCGCGGCGATGGCCGAACTCGGTGTCGAAATCGACGAAATTGGCGAAGACGAGATCGCCGTCGCGGGCCGCATCCATTGCATCAAGCGCCTGGTCGAACATGGCCATGTTGCCCGCAGCCTTGCGCACTTCCGAAACCCCCCGATGGGCAAAGATGTCGCCGATCTTGCCGACGGCGATGACGCGGCTGCCACGCGCCGTCAGCCGGTCGAGCAATGTCGGCTCGGGCGGCGGCACGGCGTAGTCGTGTCGGTTGTAGGTCCGCTCGAAAGTGGCTGCCGTCTCGCCGAGGAACGGTCGCGCGATCACCCTTCCGATCCTCAACGGATCAACCAGGCGGCGCACCACCCTGCAGAATTCGTAGAGCCGCTCCAGGCCGAAATGGATCTCATGCGCGGCGACTTGCAGGACCGAATCCACCGAGGTGTAGCAGATCGGCTTGCCCGTGCGGATGTGCTCCTCGCCGAACCGTTCGATGATCTCGGTGCCCGGCGCATGGCAGTTGCCGAGAATACCCGGCACCTGGCCCTCGCGGATGATCGCCTCGGTCAGTTCGGCGGGAAAGGCCGGGATCGTATTGGGAAAGTAGCCCCAGTCGAAACGCACCGGCAGGCCTGCTATCTCCCAATGGCCCGATGGCGTGTCCTTGCCGCTCGAAACCTCCTGAGCGGCGCCGTGGAAAGCATTGGCGACGAGATCCGTCCCGAAAGCGGCAAAGCCCAGCCCCGTCGCGGTCTCGGCAGCCTTGCCAAGTCCAAGCGACGCCATGTTGGGAACAAACAACGGCCCCTGGCGAAGTCCTTCGCGATCGGCGCGGCCTTCCGCACAGGCCTCGGTGATATGGGCGAAGGTGTTGGCACCGGCATCGCCGTAGCGTTCGGCGTCGGCGGCGCCGCCTATGCCGAAGGAATCCAGGACGAAGAGGAAAGCACGCGCCATGAGGTCATTGTTGCCGGTTTGAGCATCCAGACATAGGGTTCCACGGCGGCATTGGCAATTCGGAAACCAAACGGCAACCGCTCGGCGCGATAGTCTGGAACCAAGTCATTGACGGATCGCAGGACCGGGTCTCCCATGAAAGCTGCCCTCAACGCATGCGCCGCTCTCATCATCGCGCAGGGCGCGGTCTGGTCCGGCCCGGCGCGCGCCGACTGGCGCGAGGATATCGGCACGTTTCGCATCGGCATCGTCGCCGAACCCGGAGCAGGCAATACCGTTCCAGGCCTGGCGCGGTTGACCGAGGCCTTTACCAACGCTCTGGGCATGAAGGTGAAGTTCGTCGTTGCCCGTGACTATGCCGCGCTGATCGATGCGCAGGCCAACGCCCACATCGAATATGCCATCTATTCGGCGGCTGCCTACGCAACGGCGTCACAGCGCTGCGAATGCATCGAACCGCTCGTGGCACCGGTCGATTCCGATGGCGCCGTCGGCATCCGCGCCGTGCTGTTGACGAAGGATGGCAAGGTGCCCAGCCTGACGGCGATGGAAACCCACCGGATCGCCATGCCGCCGGCGGACAGCATTGGTTCTCTTTTGCCATTGGCCGGACTGGCCGCCGAGCACGTCAAGATCGCAGAGGACGCATCGTTTCTGGTCTATGCCGATTCCGCCTCGGCCGCGGAAGGAATGCTGGTCGATGGCCAGACCGATGCCTTGTTCGGCTGGGCGACGGCGGCGGCCGACGGCGAGCCAAGACTATCGGGCACGCAGGCAAGGCTCGAAGCTGCCGGGCTTTCGGCGACAGCCCTTCAAGTCGTATGGACGTCGGGTTTGCTGAGATATGGTCCCCATGCGGTGCGCAGCGATCTCGACCCGGAAGCCAAGCGCCGGTTGGCCGTCTTTCTCACCAATCTCAAATCGACGACGCCCGATATCTACGATCTGCTGGAATCGAAGCATTCCGGCGGTTTCGCCACCGTGGTTCCCAAGGATTACGAGATGGCGCACGCCATCGTGCGTCTGGTGTCGGACGGTGGCGTGCGGCGATAGAGCTCGTCAGCAGTCGCCGCAGGGGATCGTCAGGCTTCGGCGCGGACGCAGATAATAGGTCTCGCCCATCGATATATTGTTGAAGATCGTCGTCAATCCGGCCTTCTGTGAACTGTCCGGGGACCAAGTGATTATCGGCTTGTAACCAAGTTTGCTTTCGACACGGATGAGAAAGGTGCCGGCGACCTTGAGCGTGGATGGCACGGTCGTGGGTGTGTCCTTGGCGGCGTCAGCGCCGTAGACGCCATTGACCACCTTGCGTGACCACACCACGTTCACCTCGGGCGGCGTATCGGTTGTAACCTGTATTGCCGTGATCGTGATGTCCGGCGTCGAGCGATTGTAGGGCTGCAAGGTGGAGGTGCCGATTTTCATAATGGCATCCAGGTCCGCCTTGACGATGGTCGGCTGCTGCGTGACCAGATCCGCGACCATGCTGCCGATGCGGCTGACCTTCTTGCTGGTCTCGATGGCCTGCGAAGCCTCCATGGTGATGAAATACATGATCAGCAGGATGGGGACGATGAGGGCGAACTCGACCGCCGCGATGCCGCGGCGATCGCGTATGAAACCGACCAACTTCCCCCAACATCCTGCCATTCCTGGATGTGCCCCCGCACGCATCATGCCCGTTGCCCTTTTTCCTGGGTTTTGCTTCCGCCGCGAACTCAGTTGTCGAATGGCTCGTTCTGCCAGGTCACCGATGCAAAATGCAGTGTCTTGTTGCCGCCCATCGACTGAGCCAGAAGATCGGTCATGACGGGCCATTTGTAGAAGACCCGCAGCATGTTCTTCGATTCCGCCAGGCCCGGCGTGGTCGCGAAGGGCTGCGAGTTGGTGCCCTGCATCAAAATGATGTTGCCGTTGTCGATCTTGAAGGTGGCCGTGGCCGCGTCGGCGAACGTGGTATATTCGCGAAGGTCCACGTCCAGTTGATTGGGGCAATCCTGCGAGACGATGATCTCCAGCCTGTCGCAGATCATGGTCTTCAACTTGTCCCCGGCGACGTCGGCCGGCCTCAACTGCCCGGTGCGCAATTTGCGCGCGATGTCGTCGGTGATGTTGGCCATCACTTCCTGGCCGGCAAATGAGATGCAGCTTTCCAGGATGGCGAAGACAAGAACCGCGAACGGCAATGCGAGCAGCGCGAATTCCAGTGCCGTACTGCCGCGGCGGTCGCCGGCGAAGCGCGCAAAAAACCGTGCCCGTCTTGCGGTGCGATCACCTGTCGAGACGAATTCGTTGCTCATGCCCTGATCCTGCCCAACCCCCAGACGGTCTCGGCAGGTGTATTAGTGCAAACCAATTGAAGTCCGGTTTGAATGATCGTTAAAGTCGCCGCGGGCGTCTTAACCACCCGCTAACCTGGACCGCGTGCCTACCGGCTGACGCTCATCTCGGCTTCCGAGGATTTTTCGGCTTCGCTCTTGTAGGAGCTTTCGCAATAGGGCGTGCAGGACATGGTCTGAACTTCAGCGCGCCGGTAGATGCGCACCGACGAGGCCGCCTGCCGCACGACGGTGACCTGTTCATCGACGATCGGGCTGCCATCCTGGTCGAGGACGACGAGGTTGGTGACGCCGAAGCCCTTACCAGTCAGCACGATCGTCGAGGCGTCCTGCACGGAAGCGTCGGCGATTGCCGGGTTGCCGACCACGATCGTGTCGGCAGGGCGCGACAGTTTGACGATCTTGGCCTGGTTCATGGTGACCTCGATGCCGGTGCCGGCCCTGGCGGGCATGACAAAGCTCACGGCGGCAAGAAGCACGGCAATCAGGATCGACGATCTCGGCTCGGCCATTGAGGCGCTCCAGGCGGGCGGACTGTTCAACGGAACATGAACGAGATTGGTGAACCAACGGTTAAGCAGGCCTCCCGGCGCCATGTGCCGCGATCGTCATAGGCGCCCGTCCCGTCCAGTTCCTCCCGCGGATCGCAGGTCGCGAAGCGATGCCTTTTTGCGGCTGCTTGACTGGGAATTGCGCCTCGGCCGGCGCTTAGCCCATAGTTAACCACGCAATATGTTCCAACCGGGAAAGGAATCGGTAAGGCTGTTTATTAAGTCCATCGAAAGAGCTTCTCCCTAGATTGGCAGCATCCGATCAACCATCACAGAAGTTGACGGAAGTGCTGTAACACGTGGAGTAGGAGCTCTCGAATGTCTAATCTCATTGCACGTTTCGTAAAGGACGAATCCGGCGCGACCGCTATCGAATATGGTCTGATCGCCGCCCTTATCGCGCTCGCCATCATCGTCGGCGCTGGCGCGCTCGGCAATGCAATCAACGCCAAGTTCAGTGCCATCGGCACCACCTTGAACACTACCGGCGGCTGATTTGCCTTATTGCTGACTTTCAGCTTGAGTTCAGAACAAGGGCCGCCACACGGCGGCCCTTGTTCTGTCTCGCAGCCCGTATCAATCGCCTTTTTGTTCCGGGCCTCATCAATCATTAATCGAACATGCCTAGATTGAGTGCCGCTTGATCCGACAATAGGCATAGCGCCGATGCTTGAAGCCCTGATCTTCGTCGTCTTCCCGTTCTGCATGCTGTTCGCCGCTATCTCCGACATGCTGTCGATGACGATAGCCAATCGCGTGCCGGTGCTGCTTGTCGTCGTCTTCGCACTGGTTGCGCCGCTGACCGGCATGGAATGGGCGGCCTATGGCTGGCACTTTGCTGCCGGAGCCCTTGTTCTTGCCGTGACGTTCGGCCTCTTTGCAATGGGCGGCATGGGCGGTGGTGATGCCAAGCTGCTGGCCGCGACCGCCGTGTGGATGGGACTCGACATCCAACTCGTCGAGTATCTCCTGGTCTCGACCTTTATAGGCGGCTTGCTGACGCTCGCCATTCTCGTCTACCGGAAGTCGCCGCTTGCGGTTTTTACCGGCCGCAATCCGTTCCTGCGTCACTTCGCGGATGAGACGACCGGGGTTCCCTACGGCATCGCGCTCGGTTTGGGCGGATTGCTGACCTACCCGGATTCGCCCCTAATGGTCTGGGCGCTGGCCAGGCTGGCGGCCTGAACTTACCGATCATTCCTTGGCTGTGTTGCGGGCTGGCTCTGCGGAGCGGGCTGGCTGTTTGTCCCTGACGGCGCAATACAGCTAATTTATGTAAACCTTAAATTAATCACGATCGTAAGCATTACATTAACCTTGTTTTGACGATTGCCGCTGCAAAGTCCGGCCTGGCTAGGTGGTTTGCCAAGGCGAGGGTTCGGACAGATGCCAGCATCCCGATTGATTATTCTGAGCGTGGCGGTCGCCGCGGCGGGTGGTGCTGGCTATGTCGCGAAGAACATGGTCGCAGCGCCGCCACCGCAGATCGTCGAGTCCGGTCCAGCGGCTCCCGCCGTGGCATTGCAGGACGTGCTTGTCCTGTCGGGCGATGTCACCATGGGCAGCCAGCTCGAGAACAACATTGCCTGGCAATCCTGGCCGGCTGACGGCATCAACGCCAATTTCATCACCAAGGCCACTGCTCCCGATGCCCTGGAGAAACTGAAGGGGTCCATAGCCCGTGTTCCGATGTACGCGGGCGAGCCGGTGCGGCGTTCCAAGCTGATCGGCGAGGGGCAAAGCTTCATGTCGTCGATCCTGCCTTCTGGTATGCGGGCGGTCGCTACGACGATATCGGCCGACACCTCTGCCGGCGGTTTCATCCTTCCGAATGATTTCGTCGACGTCATCATGACCCGCCGGGCCGATGCCAACAGCGGCGGCTCCGGCTTCAACACCGAAACCATCCTCAAGAACATCCGCGTCCTGGCGATCGACCAGACCATCCAGGAGGACGAGGAAGGCAAGAAGACCAGGGTGGGCCAGACCGCCACGCTGGAACTGACGCCCAAGCAGGCGGAGATCATCACCGTCGCCCAGCAGATGGCGGATCGCCTGACGCTCGCGCTGCGGTCGATCACGGACACCCAGGAAAAGAATGTGGACGAGGCCGACTATCTCGTTTCCGGCAATGGCCGCAAGGGAACGGTGAGGCTGATCAAGTCGGGCGAAGTTTCCGAAGTGGGGGCAAGAAAATGAGGCTAAGCGGTAAACTGCCGGCGGTCGTGGCAGCGGCTTTCGCCCTGCTGCTCGTCGGAACGAACGTGCAGAGCGTGGTCGAGGCCAAGAATGCCCAGGTTTCGGCTTCGGCGGCCACCCAGCGCGTCAAGCTCGGCCTCAACAAGTCGGTGGTCATCGACCTGCCGAGTGATGCCTACGACATTCTTGTCGCCAATCCGACCGTCGCCGATGCGGTGACCCGCACCGCGAGGCGCATCTACCTGTTCGGCAAGGCGGTTGGCGAGACCAACATCTTTGTCTTCGGGCCGAATGGCGAACAGATCGTCAGCCTCGATCTGGCCGTCGAACGCGACGTCGCAGGCCTGGAGGATTATATCAAGCGCTTCATCCCGACATCGGCCATCAAGGTCGAACTGCTGAACGACAACGTCGTCCTGACAGGAACCGTCGACACGCCGCTGGACGCCAAACGCGCCGTCGACCTGGCGACGATCTTCGTCTCGGGCGGTGAAGCGACGACGGGACAATATTCGCAGACCGCGGCCGGCGGCTCGGCCCAGAGTGGTGTCGACATCAACAATCCGGACCAGGAACGCCGCGTCTCCAAGATCGTCAATCTTTTGCAGATCATCGGCGACGACCAGGTCACGCTCAAGGTGACGGTCGCCGAAGTCAGCCGCTCCGTGATGAAGCAGCTTGGCGTCAATATGGTGGGCAGCGGCGGTAGCAACGGTATCAGCTACGACGCGATGAGCACCCCGGCATACGGGCTTGGGAAACCGCTGTCGCAATTCTCGGGAGCTTCGATCGGCACCTCGGCGCTTCAGGCGTATCTAAACGCAATGGAGCAAGGCGGCGTCATGAAGACGCTGGCGGAGCCGACCCTCACCGCCGTCTCGGGTGAGAAGGCAACATTCAAGGTCGGTGGCGAGTTCAATCTCATCACCAGCCGTACGAACAATGTTTCAGATGACAACAAGACAGGGCAGGTCACATACACCAACGATAAACTCGAATACGGCATCGGCCTGGAGTTCCAGCCGGTTGTGCTGTCAGCGGGTCGGATCAGCCTCAAGGTCCGGACGTCCGTGTCGGAGCCTACTGCCGAAGGCGCCACCACGCTGGAAGCGGCGGGCAGGTTGCCCGGAACCACGCTGTTGTCCATCCGCAAGAGACTTGCCGACACGACCGTCGAATTGCCGTCAGGGGGTTCGATGATGATCGCCGGCCTCGTCCGCGATGACGTCAGGCAGGCTGTCGCCGGCCTGCCCGGGCTGACAAAGATCCCGGTGCTCGGCACACTGTTCCGAAGCAGAGACTTCGTGCGCAACGAGACCGAACTGGTCATCATCATCACCCCCTATCTGGTGAAACCGGTGGCACGAAACGACCTTGCCAAACCTGACGACAATTTCAACGCCGCCAGCGATGGCGCCGGTATGTTCCTGGGCCGAGTCAATCGTGTCTACGGCACAATGCAGACGGACAAGCCCAGCGGCCGTTATCACGGCGTCGTCGGCTTCATCTACAAGTGAACGGGGAAGCGGACATGTCTCAGTCAGCATTGCAGGCAAGGACCATCGTCATGACCACGCGCTTCGGCCGTTCGCGAATTCTCCGGCGCGCCATTCCTGCCCTAGCGGTGGCGATGGCAGCATTGCTGGCCGGCTGCGCCCAGCGCGACAGTGTCACCGTCGGCGCCATTCCAGACGACTACCGCACCAACCATCCGATCGTGATCGCCGAGAAGAACCTAAAGATAGACCTACCTGTCGGCGCGGGTGACCGCGGCATGACCGGCTCGCAGCGCGACACGCTCCTGGGTTTCCTCGACGGCTACGACAAGAGTGCTGCCCCGACGTTGACGATCCAGGTTCCGAGCGGCTCGGCCAACGAGATCGCCGCCGCCGCCGCCGCGCGCGATTTCGCCCGGCTCGCGGTTGCCGCGGGCGTCAAGCGCAGCCGGATCGTGGTCGTCTCGTATCAGGCTGCCTCGAGCGAGACATCCGCCCCGATCCGGGTCGCCTATATCGCGGTGAAGGCCCAGACCGACAAATGCGGACGATGGCCAGATGACCTGCTGGAGACGTCCGAGAACAAACACTATGCCGATTTCGGCTGCTCCTATCAAAACAATCTCGCAGCCCAGATGGCCAATCCGGCCGACCTGATCGGGCCGCGCAAGCAGACCACCATCGACGCGGAAAATCGTGGCGCGGTGATCGATGTCTACCGCAGCAGGGGTATTTCGGACGAGTTCCTCGGCAATTCTGAAGTGACGTACTGAGCCGCGCCCTAAGGGAAAGAGAAGTCACGGAAAGATGACCATGAGCAACCTTGCCTATGACGCCCCCATGGACGGCGGTGAGACCTCGCCGCAGGACATCGCCGCGATGCAGGCGCTGCGGCCGGTTCCGCGCATCTCGATCCAGGCATTCTGCGAGACCGAGGGTGTCGCCAATCCGGTCGAGCGCGCCGGCGAGGACCGCCGCATGACCAAGGCCCATCTCAAGGTCCATATGGGCGGCGTCCCCACGGCCATCGAATTCTATCAGTCGGCGCCAACGCCGAACCTGATCCTGCTGGAGTCGCGCAGCGAACCCAAGCAGTTGCTGGAACAGCTCGCGCAGCTCTCGGAATATTGCGACCCGTCTTCCAAAGTGGTGGTGATCGGCCACTACAACGATGTCGGCCTCTATCGCGAGCTCATCCGCTCCGGCATTTCCGAATATGTCATCGCGCCGGTGTCGATGGCCGACATCGTCAGCGTCATATCCTCGATCTTCGTCGATCCGGAAGCCGAGCCGCTCGGCCGCTCGATCGCCTTCGTCGGCGCCAAGGGTGGCGTCGGCTCTTCCACGATCGCCCACAACGTGGCTTGGGCGATGTCCTCCCTGTTCAAATCCGAGGTGGTCGTCGCGGACCTCGACCTCGCTTTCGGCACGGCCAACATCAATTTCGACCAGGATCCCGCGCAAGGCATCGCCGAAGCGGTATTTTCGCCCGAGCGCATCGATGAAGTCTATCTCGACCGGCTGCTGACTCAGTGCGCCGAACACCTTTCGCTGCTCGCCGCGCCCTCGACGCTCGAACGCGTCTATGATTTCGATCCCGACGCCTTTACGCAGCTTGTCGACACCGCGCAGCGCACCGTGCCGCTCCTGGTGCTCGACGTTCCCCATGTCTGGACGGGTTGGACTAAGAACACACTGATCAAGGCCGATGAGATCGTCATCACGGCGACGCCGGAACTGGCCAATTTGCGCAACACCAAGAATTTGGTCGACATGCTCAAACGGCTTCGTCCCAACGACGCGCCGCCCAAACTCATCATCAATCAGGCCGGCGTGCCCAAACGGCCGGAGATTTCCCCGTCCGATTTCGCTGAGCCGCTCGGCTTGGCCGCAATGGCGATCATCGGCTTTGACCCGCTGCTGTTCGGCAATGCCGCCAACAACGGACGTATGCTTGGTGAAATGGACGCCAAGAACCCGGTTGTCGGCACGATCAACGAAATTGCCCATGTGCTGACCGGCCGCAGCGAAATCCGGGTGAAGAAAAAAGCGGGTCTCGGAAATCTGCTCGGCAAGCTTTCGCGCAACAAGAAATGATGCTTCTTCAGTGGAATCGGTAGTCGATCATGTTTGGTAAGAGAGGCAGCGACGACGGCAACCGGTTCAAGCCGGAATTCCGCCAGCCGGCACCGGCGCCGATCGCGCCAGCCGTCGCGGATTCGGCCGATACGGCGGTTCTTGCGAGGCCGGCGGCCGCATCTGCGTCGAGCGCTCCTGTTGCACCGCCGGCCCGCCGCGCGGTCGAGGCGCCGCCGATAGCACCGGAGCCGAAGCGGGCGGCGCGCGAAAAGAGCGAAACCTACTACGATACCAAGAGCCAGGTCTTCGCCGCCCTGATCGATACGATCGACC
Organism: Mesorhizobium sp. CA13; assembly: GCF_020165235.1. Classification (NCBI taxonomy): domain Bacteria; kingdom Pseudomonadati; phylum Pseudomonadota; class Alphaproteobacteria; order Hyphomicrobiales; family Phyllobacteriaceae; genus Mesorhizobium; species Mesorhizobium sp. CA13. The sequence goes on from NZ_JAIUHS010000005.1 coordinate 310,582, forward strand.
TGTCGCAGCTTGCCAAGCTCGATCCCGAAAGCGCGCGCGAGGAAATCCGCGACATCGTCAACGACATCATCGCGATCAAGAATTTCGCGATGTCGATAGCCGAACAGGAAGAGCTGCTCGAGGATATCTGCAACGACGTGCTTGGCTATGGGCCGCTCGAGCCATTGCTGGCTCGCGACGACATCGCCGACATCATGGTCAACGGCTCCAAGAACGTCTACATCGAAGTCAACGGCAAGGTCGAACAGACCGGCATTCGTTTTCGTGACAACCAGCAGCTTCTCAACATCTGCCAGCGCATCGTCAGTCAGGTCGGCCGCCGCGTCGATGAATCCAGCCCGATCTGCGATGCGCGTCTTCCCGACGGCTCTCGCGTTAACGTCATCGCGCCGCCGCTCGCCATCGACGGCACCGCGCTCACCATCCGCAAATTCAAGAAGGACAAGCTGACGCTCGATCAGCTGGTGAAGTTCGGCGCCATCTCACCGCAAGGAGCCGAGGTTCTCAAGATTATCGGCCGTGTTCGCTGCAACATCGTCATCTCCGGCGGCACCGGCTCGGGCAAGACGACACTGCTCAACTGCCTGACCAACTATATCGACCGCGAGGAACGCGTCATCACCTGCGAGGACTCGGCCGAACTGCAACTACAGCAGCCGCATGTCGTCCGTCTGGAAACCCGCCCGCCCAACCTTGAAGGCGAAGGCGAGGTGACGATGCGGGATCTGGTCAAGAACTGCCTGCGCATGCGGCCCGAGCGCATCATCGTCGGCGAAGTGCGCGGACCCGAGGTGTTCGACCTTCTGCAGGCGATGAACACCGGCCATGACGGCTCGATGGGAACGATCCACTCGAACAGCCCGCGCGAATGCCTGAATCGTATCGAATCCATGATCGCAATGGGCGGGTTTTCGCTGCCGCAGAAGACCGTGCGCGAAATCGTCGTCGGCTCCATCGACGTGATTATCCAGGCGGCACGCCTGCGCGACGGATCGCGCCGCATCACTCACATCACCGAGGTGATCGGAATGGAAGGCGACGTCATCATCACGCAGGACATCGTCCTCTATAACATCAAGGGCGAGGACGCGAATGGGCGGCTGCTGGGAGAGCATGTATCGACCGGCATCGGTCGCCCCCATTTCTGGGACCGCGCTCGTTACTATGGCGAGGAGCAGCGCCTCGCAATAGCGCTTGAGGCGATGGAGAAACGCGCTGACTGACGCTGCTGCAGGCCTAAGGGTTCTGATCGATGTTTGGAATTGACGGCACCGTATTGGCGTTTGTCGTGCTCGCCGGCTTCAGCGCCGGCGCGGTCGCCTATGCATTCCTGTTCACCCGGATCAGCAACGAAAAGCAGGCGGGCAAGCGGCTGGAAACGATCAAGGCCGCGGAGACGGATCGCTCCGTCGTCAAGGCCTCGCGCGATCGCGTGGCGGAGGCGGCCAAAAGACGCAAGTCGGTCCAGGATTCGTTGAAGGAACTCGACGAGAAGCAGAAATCCAAGGACAGCGCGGTCAAGAAACCGCCGCTGAAAGCCCAACTGCGCCAAGCCGGCCTGAAGGTTTCCATCGAACGCTTCTACATCTATTCCGCCATTTGCGGCCTAGCCCTGACGATCGTCGCCTTTGTGGTGGGGGCGCCGCTTTTTGTTTTGCCTGGCGTGCTGCTGGCCGGTGCGCTCGGCCTGCCGCGCTGGTTCGTCTCATTTCGCCGCGCGCGGCGGGTCAAGGCATTCCTCAACGAATTTCCCAACGCGCTCGACATAATCGTGCGCGCGGTCAAATCCGGCCTGCCGCTGAACGATGCGGTGCGCCTGATCGCCAACGAATCCCCCGAGCCCGTCAAGGCCGAGTTTCGCCGCATAGTCGATTCGCAGCAGATGGGCCTGTCGATCCCGGATGCCACCTTGCGCATGCCCGAAACCATGCCATGCACCGAGGCCAGCTTTTTCGGCATCGTCATTCAGATCCAGTCGCAGGCCGGCGGCAATCTCTCCGAGGCGCTGGGCAATCTTTCGCGCGTGCTTCGCGACCGCAAGAAGATGAAGGCCAAGGTCCAGGCGCTGTCGATGGAAGCCAAGGCGTCCGCCGCCATCATCGGCGCGCTGCCTTTCATCGTCGCGTTTCTCGTCTATCTCTCCAGCCCCAACTACCTGATGCCGCTGTTCACCACGAGCATCGGTAACCTGATCCTGGGGGTTTCGGCGGTCTGGATGTCGATTGGCATCTTCGTGATGCGCAAGATGATGAACTTTGAAGTCTAGGGCCGCGGCATGACCGAACAAGTCGTCAAATCACTGACGGATCCCGGCCTCCTGATCGCGCTGTTGGTCGGTATCGCCGTGTTCGCGACGGTCTTCACCTTGCTGCCGGCATTTGGCGGAAACCAGCTCAAGGCGCGCATGAAGTCGGTCGCGCTGGAACGCGACGAATTGCGCGCCAAGCAGCGCGCGCGGCTTGCAAGCGAGGCGGATCGCCGCCGCAAGGGCCTGCGCGAGGAACAGTCGATCGGCATGCGCAACATCGTCGACCGGCTCGACCTGCGGCGCGCCCTCGCCGACGAGGGTACCTTGCAGAAGCTCAAGGTTGCCGGCTTTCGTGGGCAGAACCCGCTGACGCGGTTCCTCTTCTTCCGCCTCGTGCTTCCGTTTGCCGGCTTCGCACTGGGCGTGATCTACATATTCGTGCTCGGAGGACTGCCGCAGCAGCCATTGTTCATTCGGCTGTTCGTCTGCGTCCTCGTTGCCTATGGCGGCTTCTACGCACCGGTCGTCTACGTCAACAACCGCGCCACCAAGCGCAAGCAATCGATCCAGATGGCATGGCCGGACGCGCTTGACCTGATGCTGATATGCGTCGAGTCTGGCATGTCGGTGGAAGCGGCACTGCGCAAGGTCGCCGACGAGATCGGCGTCCAATCGGTGGCCTTGGCGGAAGAATTCATCCTGACGAACGCCGAGCTTTCCTATCTGCAGGAGCGCAAGCAGGCCTATGAGAACCTCGCCAGCCGCACCGGCCTGGAATCCGTCAAGTCGGTGTCGCAGGCACTTGTCCAGGCCGAGCGTTATGGCACCCCTGTGGCGCATGCGTTGCGGGTGCTCGCGGGTGAAAGCCGGGACCAGCGCATGAATGCCGCCGAGAAGAAGGCCGCCGCCTTGCCGCCCAAGCTCACCGTGCCGATGATCCTGTTTTTCCTGCCGGTGCTGTTCGCCATCATCCTCGGCCCTGCCGGTATCCAGGTCAGCCAGCGCGGCATCTTCGGCCAGGCGCACGAAACCAGCAGCCAGTAGGTGGATCTGACCGATCCAAAGAAAAACCGCGCGGCCGACGCAGCGCGGTTCTCTTATGCATGGTTTGGTGGCTGGGTGTCGCTCAGTTGGTCGCGGCTTTCGCCTTGTCCTGGTCCTTGAGCTGGCTCCAGGCATTTTGCTGAGCCAGCATCTGCCTGAGATAAGCGACATTGGCCTGCGCCTGTTCGGGTGACAGCTCCTGCGAGGCGATCTTCTCGGCTTCGTCGAAGCGGCCCTGCAGGCCGATGACCAGCGCCAGGTTCTGTCGCACGCGGCTGTCAGCATTCGGCTGCTGTGCGGCCGAGCGCATATAGGTTTCGGCAGTGCGCAGGTCGCCTCCCAGCACATAGGACATGCCAAGGTTGGAAAGCACCGAAGGTTCGTTCGGCTTGAGCTCCAGCGCCTTGCGGTAGAGTTGGCGCGCGTCGTCCTTCTGTCCGAGCTGATCGAGAATGGCCGCTTCCGCCGACACCAGCCTCCAGTCGGGATATTCCGGCGTCTGCGCCCGGCGCACCGCGTCAAGCGCCGCCTCGAACTGGCCGTTGGCGGCCAGCGCCTTGCCGTAGGCGGCAAGCACATCGCGATCCTTGGGATAGGCGATCGCCAGCTTGCGCATCACGGCAAGCGACTGGTCGGCATCGCCATCCATCTGCAGCGCAGCGGCGAAGTTGGTCGCTATCCGCTTGTCGTTGGGATTCCTGGAATAGGACTGGCCAAGCGCTGCCGTCGCATTGTGCAATTCTCCCGCCGACATGGTCTCCAACGGCTTGCCGCTGGTGCGTCCGATCGAGCCTGTGCTGATCTTGTCGGTTCCGCAGCCGGCAACACCTGCGGCGAGGGCGAGCATGAAGGCCGTGGTGATGAGCCGCTTTCCGGTGGCGTTAATCGTGCGGTTCGTCGGCATCGGCACCCTGGGCCTCCATTCATGCGCGCGGCCATTGCGTGGCCATCTTCCCTGTCGAAGAAATATTCTGTTAACCCTAACGGACGGTTAAGAAGCGCCGAATCGACGGACGTCGGCAGGAGAACATCGAATGTCAGTGGAACTGGTCGAGAACAAGCTGAACAACCCGCTTCCTGTCCACCTGGTGGCCAAGGACGGTCTGGAGACGGCCGGTCTGGCGTCATCTGCCGTGGCGTGGGCCAGGGCCAACGGCTTCTCCGGCGAAGCGGGCAGGACGCTCATCGTGCCTGCAGAAAACGGCGCGCTCGGCGGTGCCTTGTTCGGTATTGGCGACGGCGAGGGCGCGCTGGCCGTCGGCGCGCTGGCGAAAGGCCTGGCGGAGGGCGACTGGCACTTCGCCTCCTCGCCGGCCCGGCCGGAACTGGCGGCAATCGCGCTGGCCCTCGGCGGCTATGTCTTTATCCGCTATGGCAAGAAACCGGGCAAGGCGCTACGCTTCGAATTGCCGGCCGGCGTAGAGGCAAAACGCGTTCGCCGCATCGTCGAAGGCGTCTTCCTGACGCGCGATCTTGTCAACACGCCGACCAGCGACATGGGGCCGGACGAGCTGGAGAAAACGGTTCGAGCCCTGGCCGAAATTCACAAGGCCGAAGTGTCGGTTATCAAGGGCGACGATCTCATCAAGCAGAATTTCCCGATGATCCATGCCGTCGGCCGGGCTTCGTCCAGTGCGCCGCGCCTTATCGACATGGGCTGGGGGCCAAGGAGCGCGCCGAAAGTGACGTTGGTCGGCAAGGGCGTCTGTTTCGACACTGGCGGCCTCGACATCAAGCCGTCGTCCGGCATGCTGTTGATGAAGAAAGACATGGGGGGTGCCGCCAATGTGCTGGGTCTGGCCTCGATGATCATGGCCTCCGGATTGAACGTGCGGCTCCGCGTGCTTATCCCGGCCGTCGAGAATTCGATCGCCGGAAATGCCTTCAGGCCTGGCGACGTGTTGGCGAGCCGCAAGGGCATGTCAGTCGAGATCGGCAACACCGATGCCGAGGGAAGACTGGTTCTGGGCGATGCGCTGGCGCTGGCCGACGAGGAGGAGCCGCAATTGCTTGTCGACATGGCGACGCTGACCGGCGCTGCTCGTGTCGCGCTAGGTCCGGACCTGCCCCCCTTCTACACCGGCGACGAGGCATTGGCCTCGGAACTGGCGGCCGCCTCGCTGGCGGTCGAGGATCCGCTGTGGCGCATGCCGCTGTGGCGGCCCTATGATGCGAAGCTGTCGTCGAAGATCGCCGACATCAACAATGTCACCACGGATGGGTTCGCCGGTTCCATCACCGCGGCGCTGTTTCTCAAGCGCTTTGTCGAGAAGACGGCAAGCTGGGCGCATTTCGACATCTTCGCCTGGAACCCCGCCGATCGTCCGCACGGACCTGCCGGCGGCGAAGCGCAAGGCATCCGCGCACTGGAGCACGTCATCTCGAAGCGTTTTGGCTGATGTGGAGGTGATTTTCAGGGCCGGCAGATTGCCGAAACTGAAACGGAACCGAAACAATTTGCCGTCATTCTCGTGCGATGTCGATTTCGATGCGCCCGAGCCAGGCCTTGCGACTGTGGCAGCAAGTGATGCTGTCGCAGGTGCGCGACGACGCGCCTGATCTCACCATGCGCCAGACGGCTATCCTGTTCACCATCTATCTCGATCCGCCGCCGCACACGGTGCGCGGGCTGGCGGCCCGTCTCAACGTCACCAAACCGGTCATCACCCGCGCGCTCGATACGATGGGTGCGCTCAAACTGGTGTCGCGCCATCGCGACGAACTCGACAAGCGCAACGTGCTGATCAAGCGTACGGTCGAGGGTGCGCTCTTTGTCGAGCGCTTCGGTGATGGTATCATCGCCAAGGCACAAGAGCTGCCTATCTGACGACCAGCCGTCTCAATGGATGAACTGATTTGACCGCCAGGGATGCCCGCCTCCACGCCTTTCGGCCCGATCTTGCCGATGCGAGATTGAAAGGAGAGGTCGCTGCCGACCGCTTTGTCGCCGGCCGGCCGGCGCGGATTTCGGTCCCAGTGGCCGATATCCGCAAGGCTCCGCGTCCAGACTCTGGTGTCAACACGCAAGCCCTATTCGGCGATGACGTGCTCGTTTTCGAGGACAGAGAGGGCTGGGCCTGGATCCAGGCCGAACGGGACGGTTATGTCGGCTATGTCGCCGACGCCATGTTGGGCGGGCGGGATCATGCGCTCACCCATATCGTCTCCGTGCCCCGAACTTTCCTCTATCCGGGCCCGGATCTGCGCCTTCCGATCGCGGGTCAGCTGTCGATGGGGTCCGCCGTCACGGTGACGGGTTCCGCCGAAACGCGCGGCACCCACTATGCCGTCCTGCCCTCCGGTCAGGCAATCATCGCCGGTCATCTGCGCCCTGTCAGCAATGTGGCTGGCGACTATGTTTCTGTGGCCGAGATGTTTCTCGGCACTCCTTATCTCTGGGGCGGCGTTTCCGGCTTCGGCATAGATTGCTCCGGCCTCGTGCAACTGGCGATGCGCATGGCCGGCGCCGATGTCCTGCGCGATTCCGACATGCAGGCGCAGAGCATCGGCGAGCCGCTCGATCCGGGCCCGGATTATTCCGGCCTGCGCCGCGGCGATCTCGTTTTCTGGAAAGGCCATGTCGCCATCATGGCCGACGCCGAGACCATGATCCACGCCAACGGCCACACCATGCTGGTGTCGCGCGAAGGTCTAAAGGAAGCCGTCGCCCGCATCGGCTATCTCTACGGCGGGCCGACGGGGTTCCGGCGGCCGTAGGCGATCCTCCCTTTCCCCGGGGAAAGGAAAAACTGCTCGATCACCTTTTGTTCCGATTGTTCTTGGCGTTCGCGCGCCGTCGCGCTACCTCTGACGCGTGACAGAGAAGCCGCGCCTTGCCGACCAGAATGCCGCCGTCGTCCTGCCCGAGCCATTCCTCAGATGGTTCGGCGAGAAGGGCTGGTCGCCGCGCGCGCACCAGCTCGAATTGCTGGCGAGGGCCCAAGCAGGGCAGTCGGTGCTGCTGATCGCGCCGACCGGCGCCGGCAAGACCCTGGCCGGGTTTCTGCCTTCGCTGACTGAACTGGCCGTCAGAGCCAGGCGAAAGCCGGGGCAGGCCCATCGCGGCATCCACACGCTCTACATCTCGCCGCTGAAGGCGCTGGCTGTCGACATCGAGCGCAACCTCGGCAAGCCGGTGGAAGAGATCGGGCTCTCCCTCACCATCGAGACCCGCACCGGCGACACGCCGGCGCACAAGCGCCAGCGGCAGAAGCTGGTGCCGCCCGACATCCTGCTCACCACGCCCGAGCAGCTTGCGCTGCTGATCGCGGCACCCGATGCAAGGCGTTTCTTCGAAGACCTGCGCTATGTCGTGCTCGACGAGTTGCATTCGCTGGTGATTTCGAAGCGGGGTCATCTCCTGGCGCTTGGTCTGGCGCGGCTGCGCCAGTTCAGGCCCGAGCTTCAGACCATCGGCCTTTCCGCCACGGTGGCCGAACCGGACGAATTGCGCCGCTGGCTGGTCGGCCAGAATCCGTCCGAAAATACGGCGAGCCCCGACATGGCCGAGCTGATCGTCGTTACCGGCGGCGCGAAGCCCGAAATATCCATCCTGGACTCGGAAGAGCGCGTGCCCTGGGCAGGACATTCGGCCCGCTACGCGACCCCCGAAATCTACCGCGAGATCAAGCGCCACAAGACGACCCTGCTGTTCGTCAATACGCGCAGCCAGGCGGAGTTGCTGTTCCAGGAATTGTGGCGCGTCAACGAAGATACCTTGCCGATCGCCCTGCACCATGGGTCTCTCGACGTCGCGCAGCGGCGGCGGGTCGAGAAGGCGATGGGCGACAATGCGCTGCGCGCCATCGTCGCCACCTCGACGCTCGACCTCGGCATCGACTGGGGCGACGTCGATCTCGTCGTCCATGTCGGCGCACCGAAAGGAGCGAGCCGGCTGGCGCAGCGCATCGGCCGCGCCAACCACCGCATGGACGAACCGTCCAAAGCCATCCTCATTCCGGCCAACCGCTTCGAAGTGCTTGAATGCAGGGCAGCACTGGATGCCAACTATCTCGGCGCGCAGGATACGCCTCCACTGGTCGATGGCGGGCTCGACGTGCTGGCGCAACATGTCCTTGGCTGCGCTTGCGGCGCGCCGTTCCGCGCGGATGATCTTTACGAGGAGGTGCGGTCGGCCGCTCCCTATGCCGGCCTCGATCGGCCGACATTCGACCGCGTCGTCGATTTCGTCGCCACCGGTGGCTATGCCTTGAAGAGCTACGAGCGATACGCCCGCATCCGCCTCAACAAGGATGGGTTGTGGCGGGTATCCAATCCGCGCGTGGCCCAGCAATACAGGCTGAATGTCGGCACCATCATCGAGGTGCCGGCACTCAACGTGCGTTATGTTCAGGCCGGCAGCAAGGGTTCCGCGTCGCGCGGCGGCCGGGTTTTGGGCAAGATCGAAGAGGCTTTTCTCGAGACGCTGACGCATGGCGACACCTTCATGTTTGCCGGCAAAGTTCTTCGCTTCGAAGGCATTCGCGAGAATGAGTGCTTCGTCTCTAATGCGCCCGGCAGCGACGCAAAGGTGCCTTATTATGGCGGCGGCAAGTTCCCGCTTTCGACCTATCTCGCCGAACAGGTCCGCGCCATGCTGGACGATCCGCAGCGGTGGAAGAAACTGCCCGAGCAGGTGGCCGACTGGTTGCGCTTCCAGGCCGACAAATCGGTGCTGCCTAAACGCGACGATCTGCTGATCGAGACCTTCCCGCGCGGCAACCGCCATTATCTGGTGGCCTATCCCTTCGAGGGCAGGCTGGCCCACCAGACGCTCGGCATGCTGCTTACCCGCCGTCTCGACAGGGTCGGCGCCAGGCCGCTTGGCTTCGTCGCCACCGATTATGCCTTGGCCATTTGGTCGCTGGGCGACATGGGCGCGATGTTCAAAGCCGGAAAACCCTCGCTCGGCGCGCTTTTCGATGAGGACATGCTGGGCGACGATCTCGAGGCCTGGCTGGCAGACAGCTGGCTTCTCAAGCGCACTTTCCGCAATTGCGCGCTGATTTCAGGGCTGATCGAAAAGCGTCATCCCGGCAAGGAGAAGAGTGGGCGTCAGGTGACCGTCTCGACGGACCTCATCTATGACGTCCTGCGCAGCCATGAGCCGGATCACATATTGCTTCAGGCGACGCGCGCGGATGCGGCGGCGGGCCTGCTCGATGTCAGCAGACTTGCGGACATGCTCTCGCGCATTCAAGGTCGAATCATGCATAAGAACCTCGAACAGATATCACCGCTCGCCGTGCCGATCATGCTCGAGATCGGCAAGATGCCGGTCCACGGCGAAGCCGATGAAACGCTGCTGATGGACGCGGCGACGCTGGTTGAGGAAGCCATGGGACCGGAGATGGCTGAGGAATGAATTTTTCGCTGGCACGCGCATCGTTGATCGCCGAGGCCGATCTGGTCGGCATCGCCGGCGAACGTGCGGTCTGCGATCCGCGCGGCGTGCTCTACTTTCCCGAGCTCAAGCTTCTGGCCGTTTCCGATCTGCATCTGGAGAAAGGTTCATCGCTGGCAAGGCGCGGCACGCTGCTCCCGCCCTATGACACCGGCGCGACCTTGCTGCGATTGCAGGCCGTCATCTCAGACTACCAGCCGGCAATCGTCATCAGCCTGGGCGATTCCTTCCACGATGGCGGCGGCGCCGAGCGCATGCATCGAAGTTTCCGCGAACGGCTGGAGGCGCTGATGGCGGGCCGCGACTGGTTCTGGGTGGCCGGCAACCATGACCCGGAGGCGCCGGCCGACCTGCCGGGCGAGACGGTGCGCGAACTCGCCATCGGCTCGTTGCTGTTCCGGCACGAGCCGTCGAAGCTGCGCGTCGAGGGTGAAATATCGGGCCATCTCCATCCCTGCGCCCGCATCGTCCAGCAGGGCCGCTCCGTGCGGCGGCGCTGCTTCGCCGGCGACGGCGGCCGCATGATCATGCCCGCCTTCGGCGCCTATACCGGCTCGCTCAACGTGCTCGACCGCGCCTATGCCGGCCTGTTCCGCCTGGAATCGCTGATGGCCTATATGCTCGGCACGGACCGCATCTTTGCGATCTCAGGCTCGATGCTGCGGCCCGGCTGAAGACCCTATTTCCCGTAGTAGAGGGTGACCGTGTGCTTCGCTTCGGCGAAGAACAGCCAACGCTCGACCAGCATGCCGGCAAATTGTGCGACAGCGGCGAACGCCGATGCGAGGGCCGCCAAAGGTGACGGCAAGGCGAAGGCCGCAATCAGCAGCAAGGCGGGCAGCGCGAAGCCCAGGAGTTGGGTGATCCGCCGCAGCTTTGCGCTGTGCTTGCGCGCGATGCGGAAACCCATTTCCTTGAGCAAATAATTTTCCTCGGTATGCGGCCATTCCAGCGACCGAACCGTCCCCCCGGCAAGCCCGGTTGCGGTGTTGGCGTTGGTGGGGATTGCCAATCGGTCGTTGTACCGCCAGGTCGCAAGCTTCCAGGCCCAACCGAGCAGGATCAGCAGTACGCAGGCCGCCGGAAGCATTTTCGAGCCGACAGCAAAACCTTGGCATAGCGCGGCCAGAAGCACACTGCCGGTCATCGCCGAGAAGATGAGGTAGCCAGGCAAAGTATAGCGGCTGTGCCACTGGGCGATCGGCTTCAGCGAGGCGTAGATCATGCCGGTCATGCACACGGTGACGATGGCGCCTGTCGTTGCCAGAAGTCCGGCGGCGGCGACCCAGCCATCGAGCCGGCCAAGTATGACCCAGCCGACGCCGAACAGTCCCGCGGGGACGAAGGTGGCGATCGAGGCGACGCCTTCGCGCGACAGCCAGGAACTGCGCCATTGCGAGAAGGCGCGCCAGGCGCGTTCGGGGCGGCCGAGATGTCCGGTCGAGGACAACAGGCCGGCGGTGATCAGGCCGATCGCCAGTCCCATGCTGATGAAGCCCAGCCAGAAATCGGGTGCGATGACGCCAAGTGGCGCCAGCACGCCAAGCAGCGCAAGCAGGCCGTAGCCGGCGCCGGTGGCGGTGGTGAAGAAGACGACGGAGAAGGCTGGATGCATGGGTGGTCAGTTCGAGAGCATGCGGTCGACCCAGCCGAGGAACCCACCCTCGGCCCGCACCGGCTCCAGGGTTGGCGCTGAAACCTTTGCGGCGCGTTCGGTATGCGCGCGCGGCGGCAGGTATTTGTTGGTCGGGCGATAACCGAGTTCCGGCATCAGGTCGACGCCGCCACGCTCCCCAACCAGTTGCGACACCGCCGAGGCGGGGTCGCCGAGATCGCCGAAATGCCGGGCGCTGGTCGGACAGGCGGCGACGCAGGCCGGCACGCGGTCCTCCTCGGCCAGATTGTCATTGTAGATGCGGTCGATACAGAGCGTGCATTTCTTCATCACGCCGACATCGGTGTCGAACTCGCGCGCACCATAGGGGCAGGCCCAACTGCACAGTTTGCAGCCGATGCACTTGTTCTCGTCGACCAGCACGATGCCGTCCGAGGCCCGTTTGTAGGAAGCCCCGGTCGGACACACGGTGACGCAGGCCGGCGTCTCGCAATGCAGGCAGGAGCGCGGGAAGTTCACCGTGCGGCCGCCCATCGCGGTCGTGTGCTCGTAGCTGTGCACGCGATTGAACCAGACGCCGTCGACATGGCCGCCATAGGGGTCGATGTCGGTCAGCGGCGCCATGTGGCCGCCGGTGTTCCATTCCTTGCACGCGGTGACGCAGGCCTGGCAGCCGACGCAGGTGTCGAGGTCTATGACCAGCCCGAGTTTTTTTCCGGTATGGGCGGGGACGCAGGTCATTTGGCGGCTTCCCTGTTCATGCGAAATTCGGCGCCGAAGCGAAGTGTGTCCGGCGATGGCTGGAATTGCGGCGGCTGATGGAAGCGCTCGAATTGCGGCTCGGTGAAACCGGCTTCCTGCGCCGCGCATTTGACGATGCGCACCTTGAGATCGAACCATGCCGCCTGGCCGGTCACCGGATCGGAATTCGAATACCGCCTGCCGTTGGTGTCTGCCGTGGTCTGGTCGCCGATTATGTGGTTGAGCAGGAAGCCGCGATTGCTCTCGGCGGCATCGTCCTTCAGCCCCCAGCTGCCGCGCCTTTTGCCGATCGCGTTCCAGGTCCAGACCGTACTTTCGTTCACGCCGTCGACCAGCTTGATCTGCCCCTTGACCCTGCCATTGATGCTTTCGATCCAGACCCAGTCCTCGTCGGCAAGGCCGAGCCCCGCGGCGGTTTTCTCGTGCACGAACAGCCGGTTTTGGCTGGTGATTTGCCTCAACCATGCATTCTGCGAACCCCAGGAGTGGTACATGTGCATCGGCCGCTGCGTCAGCGCATGCAGCGGATATTTCTGCTGGTCGCCGGCCGCTTCCTCGAAGGGCATGTACCAGAAGGGCAGCGGGTCCATATAGGTCTCGATGCGCTGGCGCTCACCCTCCGGCGGCAGGACACGGCCATGGCCGCGAGCGGCCAGCCGAAAGCGCTGCAATGGCTCGGAATAGAGCTGGAAGACGACGGGTTCGGCCTTGGCGATGAAGCCCATCTGCACCGCGAAATCGAGATAGGACTTGTTGGCCATCTTGTAATAGCGCTGGTCCTCAGCGAAATCGTGGTGCCAGAAGCCACCATTGTCGATGTAGCGCTGCAACTGGTCCGGGTTTGGCTCGCCCTTGCCGGTCGAATTGCCGTCCTTGCCGCGCCAGCCGGCAAGCGGGCCGATACCGGGCGTGCGCTCGTGATTGACGATGTAGTCGGCGTAGTCGGCGTATTTGACGGCCCCGTCTTCCCCGACGAAACCGGGCAGGCCGAGCCGCGCGCCCAGTTCGATCAGCACCGACTGGAATGGGCGCACGTCGCGGTCCGGCTCGACGACGGGATGGCGTATGGCATCGCCCGGTCCGTCGGCATGGCTGATCGGCCGGTCAAGCAGGCTGATGCAGTCATGGCGCTCGAGATAAGTTGTGTCGGGCAGCACCAGGTCGGCAAACGGCACGGTCTCGGAATAATAGGCATCGGAATAGATGATGAAGGGGATCTTGTAATTGCCCGTCTCGTCGCGGTCGGTCAGCATGGAGATGGTCTCGACGGTGTTCATCGAGGAATTCCAGGCCATGTTCGACATGTACATCATCAGCGTGTCGATCTTGTATGGATCGCCGGCCCAGGCGTTGCGGATGACGGTGTGCATCAAGCCGTGCGCAGCGAGCGGCGCCTCCCAGGAATAGGCCTTGTCGATGCGGGCCGGCACGCCTGCCTCGTCGACCAAAAGGTCGTCAGGCCCGCAGACGAAGCCGAGCGGCGCCCCTTCGAGCGGCGTCATCGGCCGGACGTTCTTGCCGGCAGGCTTCGGTCCTGGCGGCGCACAACGCGGATAGGGCGGTTTGAAGCGGAAGCCGCCAGGGACGTCCACCGTACCGAGCAGCACCTGCAGCAGATGAATCGCGCGGCAAGAATGAAAACCGTTGGAATGGGCTGAGATGCCGCGCATCGCATGCATCGACACTGGCCGCCCCTTGATCGTCTCGTGGCGGCGGCCGGCCCAGTCGGTCCACGCCACCGGCAGTTCGATCGTCTGCTCAAAGGCGACATGAGCGAGCTCGGCGGCGGTCCCGCGGATTGTGTCGGCGGCGATGCCGCAGCGCTCCGCGACCGCATCGGGCGAATAGCTCTCATCAAGGTATCGATCGGCGATGAGCTGGAACACCGGAACGCAGCGACGGCCGTCGAGGGTGAAGCTGCCGGTCAGTGCCGGTTTGGCGCTGGCGTCGGTAGCGCGGACAGGCACCTTCGCCACCCTGTCCCAGGCGAGCAGGTTGCCGGCGCTGTCGCGGACAAACAGCCCGTCATCGGCCGCGCCCGGATCCTGGATGACGAGCACATGGGCGTTGGTGTAGCGCAGGAGATAGTCGAGATCGACGCGGCCGGCCTTCAGGAGCTCGTGGATGAGGGCAAAAACGAACAGGCCATCGGTGCCCGGCCGAATGCCGATCCAGTCGTCGGCGATTGCGTTGTAGCCGGTGCGGCATGGATTGACCGACACCACCTTGGCGCCGCGCGCCTTGAGCTTGCCGAGGCCGATCTTGATCGGGTTTGAATCATGGTCCTCGGCGACGCCGAAAAGCATGAAATATCGGGTGTTGTCCCAGTCGGGTTCGCCGAACTCCCAGAACGAGCCACCGATCGTATAAAGCCCGCCTGCCGCCATATTGACCGAACAGAAGCCGCCATGCGCGGCGAAGTTCGGCGTGCCGAACTGGCTTGCCCACCAGCCGGTCAGGGACTGCGACTGGTCGCGGCCGGTAAAGAAGGCGAGTTTCTTCGGGTCGCTGCGGCGGATATTCGACAGCCGCCCGGTCGCGATCGAAAAGGCCTCCTCCCACTCGATCTCGCGGAATTCTCCCGAGCCGCGCGGGCCGGTGCGCAGCAGGGGCTTTTTCAGCCGGGCAGGGCTGTAATGCTGCATGATGCCGGAGCTGCCCTTACCGCAGATCACGCCGCGATTGACGGGATGATCCCTGTTGCCGTTGATGTAGCGGACCTTGCCGTCCTTGATGTGCACGTCGATGCCGCAGCGGCAGGCGCACATATAGCAGGTCGTCTTGGCGACGCGGTCGGAGACGGCGGGCGAGGTGTCGACGCCATCGTCCTCGTCGGGTGCGTTCGTGTCGGCGAGCGGGCGTTGGGACGGGGCGGAATTCGCGCCGCGGAGGGGTCCTTGGGTCATGATCCCCGAGCGCTTTTGCGGTTCGCAGCTTTGGCCCTGGTTTTCGGCCCGGGACCGCGCATGTAATGCTCTTCCGGATGATAGCGATCGCCGGACAGCCGCCGCCGCAGACCGCGGGTCCAATGCGCGAACAGGGACTTGAACCGCCCGATCATTTCATTCTCTGTCAATCGGTGGCGAATTTTTTCTAACTTCGATTGAAAACTTAGAATAAAGCTATCAACCCGTCTAATCAGTTGTTCTTGTAAATTCGATCGATATTGGTTCTTAATGCCTTATGACACTTGACCAGTTGCGGATATTCGTCGCTGTCGCCGAGCGTGGCCACATGACCAAGGCGGCGGAGTTGCTGGGCATTTCCCAGTCGGCGGCATCGGCCGCCATCCGCGCGCTTGAAGAGCAGCACGGCGTCCATCTGTTCAACCGCGTCGGCCGCAACATAGAGCTTGCCCAGACCGGTCACCGGTTCCTGCCCGAAGCCAAGGCCGTGCTGGAGCGAGCCGCCGCAGCACGCAATGTGCTGGAACATGTCTCGCAGACGGTTGCCGGCAGCCTCTCCATCGCCGCCAGTCTGACCATCGCCAGCTACTGGCTGCCGCGTCGGCTGGCGTCCTTCCACGAAGCCTATCCTGCGGTCAGGCTGAGCGTCAGCATCGGCAACACCAGGCAGGTCGAAGCCAGCGTGCTGGATGGAACCGCCGATCTTGGCTTGGTCGAGGGGCGCACCGAGTCCGATATATTGCGCCGCGCCAAGGTCGATATCGACCGGTTGATGTTAGTGGTTGCCAGTTCTCATCCCGAGATCGCCGAAATCGCGCCGGGCCGCCCCGACATAAAAGGGCTGCGCTGGATCATCCGCGAGGGCGGTTCCGGCACGCGCGAGGTGCTGGAGGATCTGGCGCGCCGCGAAGGGATTTCGCTTGACGATCTGCAGATATTCCTGGTGCTGCCGAGCAACGAGGCGGTTCGCCAGGCGGTCGAGGCCGGTGCCGGAGCTACCATCATTTCGGAGCTCGTCGTTGGACGCGCCGTCGCCGAAGGCAGCTTGCGGTCCGTGCCACTCGAACTGCCGAAACGCGACTTCGCCATGATCACACATCGCGATCGCCAGGCAAGCCTGGCCCAGATGGCGCTCAAGGCCCATTTGGGGGCCGACGAGAAGGCGTCCGCGCGTTCGTGAATTGTCCGGATATCAGCCGAACTTTCGCTGCGCGTCCAGCGCAAGGCCAAGTCCGACCGAGCCGAACATGTCGCCCTCGATGACCGAAGCCTGAGGCACCAGCGACAGGATTTTTTGTCTCGCCAGCGGGATCGCGGTGGATCCTCCGGTCAGGAACACGGCGGTGATGTCGGTCGGCCTGACCCCGGCGTCGCCGATGGTCTGGCCGACCGTGGCGGCAACGCGCTCGATGTCCCTGGCGATCGTGGCGTCCAGCGCCTCTCGGGTGATCTCGGCGGCGAACTGGACTTCCGGCAGCATCACCTCGACATCGGCCGAGACCTTGTCGGTCAGCTCGATCTTGGCCCTTTCGACAAGAGCGGCCAGCGCGTGCCCATACCGGTGCTCGACGATATGGATGAAGCGGTCGACGAGATCGGCGCGCTCGGCCTCGTAGCGGATCTGGCGCAGATGCGTCATCGCCTTGGCCGTATAGACCAGATTGATGCGCTGCCATGTCGCAAGATCGATGAAGTAGCTGGCCGGCAGGTTGCGCTTGCCGTCCTTGGTCGGGCTGAGGTAGCCGAGTTCCGGCATCACATGCGCAATGCTGAGCAATCGGTCGAAGTCGGTGCCGCCGATATGTATGCCGCGGCTGGCCAGGATATCGTCCTTGCGGTCAAGCGAGCGGGCTCGCTGCGGCGAGACCCTTACGATCGAGAAGTCCGATGTGCCGCCCCCCATGTCGATGATCAGCGCCAGTTCCTCGCGCGTCACCTTCTGCTCGTAGTCGAGGGCCGCCGCGATCGGTTCGAACTGGAAGGCGATATGCTTGAAGCCCTGGGCGCGGGCAGCCCCTTCGAGCTCGCCTTGTGCCCTGGCATCGGCCTCGGCGTCGTCGTCGACGAACTGCACCGGCCGGCCGAGCACCACGCTCTCGACGGCGCCGCCGGCATCCTCCTCCAGCCTTTTGTGCAGATGGCCGAGGAACAGGCCGACGATCTCCATGAAGCCGATCGAGCGCGCCTTGATGCGCGTTTTTTCCTGCGCGAGCGCGCTGCCGAGCACACTCTTCAGCGAGCGCATCAGCCGGCCTTCCACGCTGTCGGTGTAATTGGCGATGGCGTGGCGGCCGAAACAGGTGCGGTTGTCCTCGAAATTGAAGAACACCGCGCTTGGCAGCGTGACCTCGCCGCCTTCCAGCGCGACGAGGTGCGGCTGGCCGCTCCTGACCACGCCCACGGTGGAGTTGGAAGTGCCAAAATCGATGCCGGCGAATGCTGATCGCATCGCAGCCTCCTGTCATCTCTGCCAAGGCAGCGGTTCGGCGCCGCCCGTGAAGCGTGCGCTCTCTGTCGTCCGGGTGGCCGGACCGCTCTGCCGAATTGAATTGTGCATGTTGCCCGGGGGCCGGGAGGTGGCGGTCTATAGCATGATCCGGGAAAGGGAAACCCCTTTGTAGGAGCCTCAGTCCTTGCGGAATATCAACCTTCCGAGCCAGCCCGTCACCATGGCCAGCGATATGGCGAAGACGCCGTAGAGGAAGGAATAGTCGTGGGCGACACGGAAGATCGACTGTTCGAAACCGGATTTGCGGATTTCGAGCTGGGCCGAGCTCTCCTTGATGAACAGGCCGCTTTTGAACAGGAAGGCGCGCGCCTTGTGGGTCCCGACCGGAACGTTCGGCGCCAGCCGCACAGTGGCGCGGAACAGGGTCTGCGACAGGAACTGCACGCCGCCGACATTCTCGCTGTAAAGGCCGGTCGCGGCCTTGCGTTCGCGCAACGCCGCGGTGAATTCCTCGATCGTGGCCGGGCTGTCGCCGGCGTCGGCCGGCTGCATGTAGAGATTGGAAGCGCCGAGCGACAACTGCCTGTAGCTGTTCGGTTCGGTGATGTCCTGCAACGGTCGCGTCGTCGCCACCGAATAGGACACCGGTACGTTTTCGAAGGTCTCGGATTCCAGATTGACCCAGACGCCGAGCACCCGGTCTTTGCGGCGCACCACCACCGGCTTGGGCGGGCCTTCGAGCACGACGATGACGTCGTAGCGGCCCTGGCGTGCCACCAGCGGATCGGGATTTTCCAGCGAACCGAAAATGGTCAGGTCTGCACCGGAAAAACCGGCCGTGATCGACACGCTGTCGGTGGAGAGCCCGATCTGGATGCCTTCGGTCGGCGGCATCTGCGCCTTCGCGGCTGCGGCGGCGATCAATGATAGGAGAGCCGCGGTTGCGAGCGCTTTCAGGCCATTCATCAGTTGAAGCCCGCGCCGGACAGCGAATAAAGATTAGGCGGCGTCACGAAGAGGTCGATGGCAAGCCTTATCGCAACCGCCAGCACCAGCATCGCCAGCAGCGCTCTCAGCTGCTCGCCCCGCAGCCGCTGGCCGGCCTTGGCGCCGTATTGCGCGCCGGCAACACCACCGGCCATCAAAAGAAAGGCCAGCATCACGTCGACTGTCTGGTTGGTGGTGGCGTGGACCAGAGTGGTGTAGGCCGAGGTAAAGATGATCTGGAACAGCGAGGTGCCGATGACGACGTTGGTCGGCACTTTCAGCAGATAGATCAGCGCCGGCACCATGATGAAGCCGCCGCCGACACCCATGATCGACGAAAGGAAGCCGATCGCAGCGCCGAGCCCAAGTACGGGGATGACGCTGACGAACAGCTTCGAGGCCCTGAACCGCATCTTCAGCGGCAGGCGGTGGATCCAGTTGTGCTGGCCGGATTTCTTCAGCACCGGCGCCGCGCCGCTGCGCGTGGCGCGCAGCGCATTGATGCTTTCGACCAGCATCAGCCCGCCGACGGTGCCCAACAGTATGACGTAGAGCAGCGAGATGAACAGGTCGAGCTGGCCGAGGCTGCGCAGGAAAGCGAAGACGTAGATGCCGCCGGTGGAGCCGACGATGCCGCCGGCAAGCAGCACCCCGCCGAGCTTGAAGTCGAGCGTGCCGCGCTTCATATGCGACAGCGCGCCGGAGAAGGACGAGGCGATGACCTGGTTGGCGCCGGTCGCCACCGCGATTGCCGGTGGGATGTTGTAGAAGATCAGGAGCGGCGTGATGAGAAAACCGCCGCCGACGCCGAACATGCCCGACAGAAAGCCCACCGCAGCGCCCATGGCCAGCAGCACGAAGACGTTGACGGAAATTTCCGCAATCGGGAGATAGATGCCCACCCGTCGGTCTCGATCAGTTTGCCAGTCGGCGAATACCGCCGTTGCGGATAGTATCCCACCGAAAAGCCAATTTTTCCTTGCGCCGAAGCGGGGGGGGGGTAAACCCCCGCCGCCGCCCCGAAACAAAAAACATCTCAAGCAGTTAACAGGCAAATGTGTGGCAGGGCGTCGCGGATACGACGCTCCTGCCGCTATTTGCGCGCCAGCAACGCCTTGACCAGCTTTTCGTCGACCGCACCGGTCGCAGGCAGCTTGTTGTCGGTCTGGAACGCGACGATCGCGTTCTTGGTTTTCGCGCCCATCACGCCGTCAGCGCCGCCGGCGTCGTAGCCGTTCTTGTTGAGGATGAGCTGGATGTTCTTGACCGCCTTCTTCATATCGATGCTGGCCGTCGTCTGGGGCGTGCCGTCTTGCCAGGATTCGGGGATGTCGGCCGAATTGGCAGCCTGGTCGAGCGGCTTGGCCTTCCACAATTCGGTGGCGGCGCGGGCGCGCTCGAGTTGCTCGGGACGCAGCGCATTGGCGATCTCGTCGCGCTTGGCGGCAGCGTCCTTGTCGCCGGTCTTGGCGACGAGCGCGAACCATTTGTAGGACTCTTCAAGGTTCTGCTTCATGCCGACGCCCTTGGCGGCGAGGATGCCGAGATTGAACTGGCTGTCCTTCACGCCCAGATCGGCGGCCTCCTGGAACCAGTGCGCGGCCGATTCATTGTCGGTCACGCCGTCAGCGGCCATGGCGAACAGCACGGCCAGATTGTGCATGGCGCTGGCGTTACCCTGCTCGGCGGCGAGTTGGTACCAGGTCTTCGACTTCTTGATGTCGCGCGGGACGCCGATGCCCTTCTCGTAGAAATTGCCGATGCGATACTCGGCCGGAGCGAAGCCGAGTTCCGCGGACTTTTCATACCATTTGGCCGCAGCCGCCATGTCTTCCTTGACGCCGCGTGCCTCGGAATAGCGCGAGCCGATCTCGAACAGCGCCTTGGCGTCGCCGGTGGCTGCGGCGTCGCGCAGCGCGACCGGGCCTGCATCGGCGGGAATGTCGAATTTGGCCGTGGCCGCGGAAGTGCCGGCGGACACGACGGCGCCGGTGCTGTCCTTGGCCATGGCCGGTACAGCCACTGTCGGTTGGATACCGGCGTTCACATCCGCCGTTTGCGCCTCGCCGGCTGCAACGGCCGGTGCCGGAGTAGCCGGAGCCGCTGTGACGGGACCGGCGGAAGTGGGTTCTGCCGAAGCCATCGCGTCGGAAGCTGCCGCGCCGGCAGGCAGAATGGGAGCCATCGCCGCCGGAGCCGGTTCCGCCGCCGGGCCGGCGTTCGTCGGCCCATCGCCGTCCGACGGCATGGCGAGCGCGGTCTGCGCCACCATGTCGTCCTTGGCCGCCGGAGCGGAGGGCTCGGCCTGCCTGACCTCACGGGCAGGTTCGCTGTTCGCTGCCCCCAACTGGGTTTCCGCCTTCGGCGGGCTCGCGGGGTCGACGGATGCGGTTTGCAGCGGTTGCGAGGCAACGGCCGGCTCGTCATTGCTTGCCACCTGGGCGGGATCGGCGAGGAACGCCTTGCCAAGCTGCAGGCCGGCAAGCGCCAGCATGATCGCGGCGGCCGCCATCAGAATCGGCTTGCGCCGCGCCTTGAGCAGGTCGCCGATCCTGAGCGCCTTCACCGGTCCCTTCATCGTCGACTGGCGCTTCAAGGCGTCGGCCTCGGCGGCGGCGGCCTGCGCCGCGCGGCGGGCAGCCGCGATGAAGTCCGATTTCGCGGCATCGCTGTCGCTGAGCTTTGCCGGTTGCCCGCGCTCGTCGCGCACGCGCTTCATGATGGCGTTGAGGTCGGGCGCGCCGGAGCCGGGCTCCAGTGGCCGGTTGGCCATTTTCGGGTCGAGCGGCTCGTCGAGATCGACGCTCGGGATTTCCACGCCCGGCACCGAGCCCGCCGGCGGCGGAACGTCTGCTTCCTTCTTGCCCTTGAAGGCGCGCGCCAGGCCGCCCAACATCGATTTGCGGCGGCCTGCCGGCTCGCCCTTCCCGGCGATCGGATCGGAACCAAGCGCGGCCATGGCGGCAGCGGCGGCGGCCTCCGCGGGCGAGCGCGCACCCGGCCCGCGTGGCGAAGCCGGCTGGCTGCGCATGATCGCGGCTGCGCGGCCGTCGAGATCGGCCATGTCCCCGGTCAGCGGCATGGGCTCGTCGATATCCATCGACGGAGCATCCACGGCCATCTTGCCGGCTCGCGCACGGCGCCTGCCGATTGCTTCATCCGGGCGCGCGTCCAGGAGCTCGCTCATCGCCTCGGACGGTTCGCTTGTTTCCAGCGAACCCAGCCTGTCGACGATCTTGAGCAGCGTGTCGTGGATGGCCTCGAACGTTCTCGAGTTGCGCTCGTCGGAACGGCGCGTCAGCGTTTCGAGCGTCTTCAGATCCTGGGCAAGGCCGGAAACCGCCGATGTGTCGGCGCCTGAGCCGGCCAGCGAGCGCACCGCGTTCTCGGCCGCCTCGCGCGCCGCACCAAGGATGGAATCGCGCGTTCCCGCCAGCGCCTTCTCGATTTCATCGAGGCGTGGGCTGATGTCCTCGAATTCCGGCAGCGGTGCGCTGGGCCTGGACAGGTGGGCGGACAGGCTGGCGACTTGCGCCTCGAGGCTGCGGATCAGCGCCGGATCGATGCCGGCGACTTGGGCGGCGGACGAGTCCAGCCGGCTCGAAATGTCTTCGAGCCGGCTTTCCAGGCCACGGATCGCGGCCTCGCCGGCGGGATCGGGAATGCGTGTTTCCATGCGCTTGGCTAGCGCCGTGAAGCGGGCATCGATGGCTTCCATGATGCCGGCGCCGTCGACTTGCGGCATGCGCTGGTCGAGCCGGTCGGCGACCTCGTCCAGCCGGCGCTCAAGATCGCGGAACAACATGTTGCCCTGTTCGATGGCGTCGCCCTGGCGCCGTTCCATCATCGACGACAGCACGTCGAAGCGTTGCTCCAGCCCGTGGAAGATATAGTCGGCGTCGGGCACGGCCGGCGCCTGGTCGATCTTGTCGGCGATGAGCGCGATCTGCTTGGCCAGCCGTTCCATTGCCTGCTCGGGCAGGGCGGCGCGTCCGGCGAGTTCGTCGACCCGGCTCGACAGCGTGTTCAGCCGGTCGACGACGGCGTTGCCGGGGTGGTCCTGCGCCACTTCCTCGATCTGCCGGGCGAGCGAATCGATCCGCTTCTCGATGCGCTCGAAGGCTTCATGGTCGAGCGAATTGGCCTGTGCCGCGACGGTTGACGCGACGATGGCGCGGGAGATCTCGTCCAGCCGCTCATCGATCATGGCCAGCGTGCTGCCGCCGCGATTGTCCTGCTGGCTGGCGAAATGATCCACCGCGCTGGCCAGCGTGCGGACCTTTTCCTCCAGCGAGCGCAGTGACAGCGATTCCGGCAGGTTGTTGACGGCATTGCTGATCTGCTCCAGCCGATCGTTCAGGCCCGAAATGGCCGGGTCCGGTGAGCGGTTGCGCTGGTCGGCGTCGACGCGGTCCTCGAAGGCCGTCCAGCGCCGATCGAAATCATCCCAGCGGCGGTCGACCTTCTGCACGCTCTCCTCGCGCGCCAGCGTGTCGAGCGCGGCTTTGACCTGTTCGAGTTCGAGCCGCAGCATGTTGACGCTTCTGTCGTCGCTTTTTTCCGACAGCGTCTTGATGGCGCCGGAAAGCCGCTCGAATTCGAGGCCAAGTTCGGCGCTGCCCTTGCCCGAAGCGCCTGACTTGGCGTTTGCCAGCAGTGCGCGGTCGATGTCCTTGCGCAGCGCCTCGAATTCGCTCTGCAGCCCGGCAGTCATCTGGTGGCGCAATTCCTCGCGCATGCCGCGCAGCTCGCCGGCGATCTTGCCGACCATGGCAACGCTGTCTTCCTGGCCGCGGATGCGGTCGATATCGCGGGCAAGGTTCTGGTAGTTCTGGCCGACGGCCGGCGCCGGCATCGGAGCCTGCGGGTGCGGCGCCGGCTCCTGGTACCAGCGCGGCTGAGCGGAAGGCTGTGCTGCGGGATAACGCGGTTCGGCGCCATATTGGCGGGGGTCGGGACGTCCTATCGTGTCCTCGCGCGTCCTCTCGAGGCGCTGTTCCAGCGTCTCCAGCGAGCGGTTCAGCTGCTCAAGCGTGGTCTGAGGCCTGCGCTGCCTGCCGGCGTTGAGTGTATCGAGGTAGGACCGCTTGCTGTTCATCGGTGCGTCCGTCTTTCAGATTGGCCGGTTTGCGACCAGCTCCCCAAATCCTCGCCGGAACGAAGGCGGCCGCACCACGGTGGAAGACAAGCTTCCCGGGGTTCACCCGCGCTCCGAAAAACCGTGAAAAATTCGATACAGGATAAACACGGGTAGCCGACATGCGCACAATTCGCCCAACGTGGTAAACAACGCGTTAACCAAGCTTAAGAAGTTGCGACGAAGTTCGCGGTGAACCGGCCGCTGCGGCATAAAGCGCCGCCCGCACAACGCCCTTGCGTCATGAGAGGGCTATCGGTATAGAATTGACGTAAACGTAAAAGGCGCATCAAGCGTGCTGTTTGCGATTTGTTTGTCGAAACCACGGCTGGAAGCACGCCCCCGCTTTCAGTCAGGCATCGCTTGGTCCAGGACCGCGACGCCACAGACGGGGAAAGCCAGTGACCATGAAGCTTATCTCGGCCGGCGAGACCGCGGCCAATACCAACACTATATCCGTTGACTCGGGCGAGGACCTCGTCCGCATCGGCGAAATGGCCAAGAAATACGGCGTGACGCTACGCACGCTGCGTTTCTACGAAGACAAGGGCCTGCTCAACCCGCAGCGCGACGGTTCAACCCGCCTCTACACGCGCCGCGACAGGGTTCGGCTGAAACTGATTTTGCTCGGCCGCAAGGTCGGGTTCTCGTTGCGCGACGTCAAGCAGATGATGGATCTCTATGATCCCACCGGCTCCAACACCAAGCAGTTGCGGCTGGCATTGGACAAGTCGGAGAAGCAGCTTGCCCGCCTCCAGAAGCAGCGCACGCTCATCGATGACGCCATCAGCGAGTTGAGCACCTCCATGGCTGCCGTCCGGCAGATGTTGGTCGAGCGCTCGGCGCCGCAGGCGAGCGTCGCCGGCTGATTTGGCCCCGCCGCCTTGCGGCGCAACATCCATGATCGAAAAAAGCCGTGTGGCGAGCGCCACGCGGCTTTTTTCATTGAGGGTTCCACCGCATGCACTGCATCGCGTCCCGTTTGCTGCGATGCAGGAGAAATTTTGTCGCATTAGCTGAATTGACGTTTACGCAAACGTCAATTTTTGTTATCTCCCGCTGCAACACGGGTCCGCATGCCACCCTGACATGAATTCGGGGGTTTCGGATCAGGTCCGCAGGGTGGAGGAAGAGCATGCCGATCTACAGGGCGCCGGTGCAGGATACGCTGTTCGTGCTCAACGAGGTGCTGGGCTACCAGCGCTATTCCAATCTCCCCGGCTTTTCCGATGCAACGCCCGACGTGCTGGAGGCGATCCTCGCCGAGGGCGCCAAGCTCGCGGAAAACGTCATGCATCCGCTCAACCGTGTCGGCGACATGGAAGGCTGTGTGCGCCATGACGACGGCTCCGTGACGACGCCGAAGGGCTTCAAGGAAGCCTTCGACCAGTATCGCGAGGGCGGCTGGATGGGGTTGGCGGCGCCCGTCGAGTTCGGCGGCCAGGGCCTGCCCTATGCCGTGCATACCGCCGTGGCCGAGTATATGGTGTCGGCCAATATGTCGCTGATGATGTATCCGGGCCTGACGCAGGGCGCGATCGCGGCGATCATCACCCATGGCACCGACGAGCAGAAGGCCAAATGGCTGCCGAAGATGGTGGAGGGCGCCTGGACCGGCACCATGAACCTGACCGAGCCGCATTGCGGCACCGATCTGGGCCTGCTGCGCACCAAGGCCGTGCCGAATAGCGACGGCACTTACAAGATCTCGGGCCAGAAGATATTCATCTCGGCCGGCGAGCACGACATGGCGGACAACATCGTCCACCTGGTGCTGGCCCGCATCGAGGGGGCGCCCGAAGGGGTGAAGGGCATCTCGCTGTTCATCGTGCCGAAGCTCAAGCTCGATGCTTCTGGCAATCCCGATGAGAGGAACGCCGTCTCCTGCGGTTCGATCGAGCAGAAGATGGGCATCCACGGCAATTCGACCTGCGTCATGAATTATGACGAGGCGCAAGGCACGCTGCTGGGCGAGGCCAATGGCGGCCTCAAGGCGATGTTCACGATGATGAACGAGGCGCGGCTCGGCGTCGGCCTTCAGGGGCTGTCGCTGTCGGAGATTGCCTACCAGAACGCCGTCGCCTACGCCAAGGACCGCTTGCAGGGCCGCTCGCTGTCGGGGCCGAAGGCGCCGGACAAGAAGGCCGATCCGATCATCGTCCATCCCGACATCCGCCGCAGCCTGATGACCATGAGGGCCTTCAACGAGGCCGGCCGCGCGCTGGCGCTGTGGACGGCGATCAAGTCGGACATCGCCCATCGCTCCGCAGACGACAACGACCGCCAGGCGGCCGACGACTACACCGGGCTGATGACGCCGGTGGTTAAGGGCGTGCTCACCGACAAGGGTTTCTATCACGCCGTGATGGCGCAGCAGGTGTTCGGCGGCCATGGCTATATCGAAGAGCACGGCATGAGCCAGTTCGTGCGCGATGCCCGCATCGCCATGATCTATGAAGGCGCCAACGGCATCCAGGCGCTCGACCTCGTCGGCCGCAAGCTGGGTCTGAACGGCGGCCGCGCCGTGCAGGCCTTCTTCAAGGAAGTCGGCGAGTTCTGCGAAGAGAACCGCGCCGACGAGAAGATGGCCCCCTTCACCAAGGCATTGAAGAAGAGCCTCAACGATCTTCAGGCGGCGACCATGTGGCTGCTGCAGAACGGCATGGCCAAGCCTGACAACGCCGGCGCCGCCTCGACCGACTACATGCATCTCTTCGGCCTCGTGGCGCTCGGCTATATGTGGGTGCAGATGGCCAGGGCCGCTCAAGGCAAGGCGGGCGCCAACGGCGCGTCGTCCTTCTACGACAACAAGCTGGTGACGGCGCGCTTCTTCATGGAGCGGATCATGCCGGAAACCGCGACGCGTCTCGCCCGCATCTCCAGTGGCGCCGACACGCTGATGGCACTGCCGGCGGAAGCGTTCTAGAAATATCCTCTCCCTTGAGGGGAGGGCGGTCCAAAGGGCCGGGAGGGGGCGCCGCGACAGTTCGCGGATCTCAATTTCGATGGCAGACCTTGGGAGGAAGATCATCGCATGACCAACCCAGCCGAAATCCTAGGCCTGCCGAAGCCCGCCTGGGCGGCGGAGGAGGTCGGCATGCTCTACGACATGGCGCACCGCTTCATGTCCGAAGAGATCGCGCCGCGTTACGACGAGTTCGAGAAGAACGAAATGGTCGACCGCGAGAGTTGGCTGAAGGCCGGTGCCGCCGGCCTGCTCTGCGCCTCCATGCCGGAGGAATATGGCGGATCGGGCGGCACCTTCGCCCATGAGAGCGCCATCATCGAGGCCATCGGCCATGTCGGCGTCGACGGCTTCGGCATCGGTCTGCACAATTCGATCGTCGCCCCCTACATCCTCCACTACGGCTCGGAGGAGCAAAAGAAGAAATGGCTGCCGAAGCTCGCCACCGGCGAACTGATCGGCGCCATCGCCATGACGGAGCCCGGCGCCGGCTCCGACCTGCAAGGCGTCAAGACGCGGGCCGAGAGGGACGGCAACCAATACAAGATCAATGGCTCCAAGACCTTCATCACCAATGGCCAGCTCGCCAATTTCATCATCGTCGTCACCAAGACCGATCCGGACAAGGGCGCCAAGGGGACTTCGCTGATCGTCGTCGAGACCGACGAGGTCGACGGCTTCGAGCGCGGCCGCAACCTCGACAAGATCGGCCTGAAGGCCAATGACACATCGGAACTGTTCTTCAACGATGCGCGCGTGCCGACCTCCAACCTGCTCGGCCACGAGGAGGGACAGGGCTTCATCCAGCTCATGCAGCAACTGCCGCAGGAGCGTTTGCAGATCGGCACCGGCGCGATTGCCATGGTCGAGCGCGCGCTGGCGCTGACCATCGAATACGTCAAGGAGCGCAAGGCGTTCGGCAAGGCGGTCATCGATTTCCAGAACACCCAGTTCAAGCTGGCCGAACTGAAGACCGAGGCCACGATCGGCCGCGTCTTCTACAATGATTGCGTGGCGCGCCACATCGATGGCGGTCTCGATCCGGTGACGGCGTCGATGGCCAAGTACTGGCTTTCCGACCTGCAGGGCAAAGTCGTCGACGAATGCCTTCAATTGCATGGCGGCTATGGCTACATGAATGAATATCCGATCGCCCGCATGTTCCGCGACGCCCGCGTCCAGCGCATCTATGGCGGCACCAACGAGATCATGAAATTGCTGATCGGCCGCTCTCTCTGAGCATCGATCGGCAAACCCAAGGAGCAGGAAAATGGCCGAAGCTTACGTCTATGACGCCGTTCGTACGCCGCGCGGCAGGGGCAAGAAGGATGGCTCGCTGCATGAAGTGCCGGCGGTGCGGCTCGCCGCCAGGACGCTCGAGGCGTTGCGCGACCGCAACGGGCTCGATACCGGAAATGTCGACGACATCATCTTCGGCTGTGTCGACCCGGTCGGCGAGGCGGGGTCGGTCATTCCGCGCGCCGCGGCCTTCGAGGCCGGCTACGCGACCTCGGCGCCCGGCATGCAGATCTCGCGCTTCTGCGCCTCCGGCCTCGACGCCATCAATTTCGGCGCCGCCAAGATAGCCCAGGGCGCCGATGAGATCGTCATTGCCGGCGGTGTCGAATCGATGTCGCGCGTCGGCATGGGCGCCTCGGGTGGCGCCTGGTTCATGGACCCTTCAGTCGGCCTGCCCGGCTGGTTCGTGCCGCAAGGCATTTCGGCCGACCTGATAGCCACCAAATACGGCTTCAGCCGGGACGATGTCGACGCCTATGCCGTCGAGAGCCAGAAGCGCGCGGCAAAATCCTGGGCCGATGGCCGCTTCAAGAATTCGGTGATCCCGATCAAGGACCAGAATGGTCTCACCATCCTCGACCATGACGAGCATATGCGCCCATCGACCGACATGCAGTCGCTGGCCTCGCTCAATCCCTCCTTCGTCATGCCCGGCGAAATGGGTGGCTTCGACGCCGTCGCGGTGCAGAAGCATCCGGAAGTCGAGGAGGTCAATCACGTCCACCATGCCGGCAATTCGTCGGGCATCGTCGATGGCGCGGCGGCCGTGCTGCTCGGTTCGAAGAAGGCCGGCAAGGCCATGGGGCTGAAACCGCGCGCCCGCATCCGCGCCTTCGCCAATATCGGCTCCGAGCCGGTGCTCATGTTGACCGGCCCGGTCGACGTCACCGAGAAGCTGTTGAAGCGCGCCAAGATGAAGCTGTCGGACATCGATCTGTTCGAGCTCAACGAGGCCTTCGCCTCGGTGGTGCTGCGCTACATGCAGGCCTTCGAGATCCCGCACGACAGGATCAACGTCAATGGCGGCGCCATCGCCATGGGCCACCCGCTCGGCGCCACCGGCGCGATGATCTTCGGCACCGTGCTGGACGAGCTCGAGCGCCGCGATTTGAACACCGCGCTGGTGACGCTGTGCATCGGCGCCGGCATGGGCACCGCAACCATCATCGAACGCGTCTGACGGGGAGAGAAACGATGAGCTACACCAATTTCACCCTCGATATCGACGCCGACGGTATTGCACTGGTCACATGGAACATGCCGGACCGCTCGATGAACGTCTTCACCGAGGAGGTGATGCGCGAGCTGAACGCCATTGTCGACAAGGTGGCGGGCGACGCCGCCATCAAGGGCGCGGTCATCACCTCCGGCAAGGATACGTTCTCAGGCGGCGCCGACATCACCATGCTCCAGAAGATGCTGACGACCTTCGCGGCTGAAAAGGGCAAGGATCTCGAAAAGGCCACCAGGGCGCTGTTCGAAAATGCCGGCACCATGACCGCCCTGTTCCGGAAGCTGGAAACATCGGGCAAGCCGTGGGTTTCTGCAATCAACGGCACCTGCATGGGCGGTGCCTTCGAAATGTCGCTGGCCTGCCATGGCCGCGTCGCCGCCGATTCCGACAAGGTGAAGATGGCGCTTCCCGAGGTGAAGATCGGTATTTTCCCGGGCGCCGGCGGCACCCAGCGTGTGCCGCGTCTCACCGACCAGCAGCAGGCGCTGCAAATGCTGACATCGGGCCAAAACCTGTCGCCGCAAAAGGCTAAGTCGATGGGGCTGATCCACGAGGTCGCGGAGCCTGCCAAGCTGGTCGAGACCGCGAAGGCCATGATCAGGAACGGCCTCAAGCCGGTGGCACCGTGGGATGAGAAGGGGTTCAAGCTGCCCGGAGGTCCGGTCTATTCGGCTGCGGGCGCCAATCTGTGGCCGCCGGCCATCGCCATCCTGCGCCGCGAGACCTATGGCAATTATCCGGCCGCCGCGGCGATCCTGAAATGCGTCTATGAGGGCCTGCTGGTGCCGTTCGACACCGCGCTCAGGATCGAACAGCGCTATTTCACGGAGATGATGCAGACCAAGGAAGCGGCGGCGATGATCCGCTCGCTGTTCGTGTCGTTGCAGGAACTCAACAAGGGCGCGCGCCGCCCGGCCGGCGTGCCGGAAACCAGGTTCAAGAGGATCGGTATTCTCGGCGCGGGCTTCATGGGCGCCGGTATCGCCTATGTCACGGCCAAAGCCGGCATTCCGGTGGTGCTGCTCGACCGCGACATGGAGTCCGCCGAGAAGGGCAAGGCCCATTCGGATGGCCTGATTTCGGATCAGGTGAAGAAGGGTCGTGCCAAGCCCGAGGACAAGGACAGGCTCCTGTCGCTGATCACGCCGACATCGGACTATGCCGAGCTTGCCGGCTGCGATCTCGTGGTCGAGGCGGTGTTCGAGGATTCCGCGGTGAAGAAAAGCGCTACCGAACAGGCGGAAGCGGTGCTGAAGTCGTCGGCGATCTTCGCGTCGAACACCTCGACCATTCCGATAACCGCCCTGGCCAAGAATTCGGCGCGGCCGAAGAATTTCATCGGCATCCATTTCTTCTCGCCGGTCGACAGGATGATGCTGGTCGAAATCATCCTTGGCAAGAAGACCGGTGACAAGGCGCTGGCCACCGCGATCGACTTCGTGCGCGCCATCAAGAAAACGCCGATCGTCGTCAACGATACGCGCGGTTTCTACGTCAACCGCTGCGTCCTGCGCTACATGTCGGAAGCCTACAAGATGTTGATCGAGGGCGTTCCGGCACCGATGATCGAGAACGCCGCCAAGGCCGCCGGCATGCCGGTCGGCCCGCTGGCGTTGACCGACGAGACGGCCATCGACCTCGCCCAGAAGATCATGAAGCAGACCATCAGGGATCTCGGCGACAAGGCGGTTGACCCGAAGCAGATGGCGCTGATCAACACCATGGTCGACGACCACGGCCGCTTCGGCCGCAAGAACGGCAAGGGCTTCTACGACTATCCGGCCAAGCCGGCCAAGAAGAAGCTGTGGCCGGGCCTCAAGGAGCTCTATCCGCAGCTCAAGCCGGAGAAGGTCGACTATGCGGAATTGCAGCAGCGCCTGCTGGTCACCATCGCGTTGGAAGCGGCTCGGGTGATGGAGGAGGGCATCGTCACCGATCCGCGCGAGGCCGATGTCGGCTCGATCCTGGCCTTCGGCTTCGCGCCCTATACGGGCGGCGCACTGTCCTACATCGATGGCATCGGCGCCGGGCAGTTCGTCAAGATCGCGAAGGGCTTGCAGAAGAAATACGGCGCCGAGTTCAAGGCGCCCAGGCTGCTGCTCGACATGGCCGAGAAGGGCGAGACTTTCTACCAGCGCTTCGACCCCTACGCGAAGGGCGACGTGAAGCAGGCGGCCTGAGCGTGGCCGGAATCAAAGGTGTCGCGGCGTCCCTTGCGCGTCCGAAAAGACGCGCCGCGCCCTAATGTATGTCTGGGGACGCCTTGCGCGTATGATGGCAACGGCGGGCAGCCGTGGCTCCTACCAGATGGGTGACGAAAGCCGGTTGGCCTTTCGCTGCCTGCCGACGGACATCGATTTCAACCGCCATCTCAACAATGCCCGCTATATGATGCTGGCGGACCTTGGCCGTATCGATATCTTCATCCGTGCCGGCCTCATCAGGCTGGCGAGAACGAATGGCTGGGCGCCGATGATCGGCGGGCTGCAATCGGCCTATGTGCGTGAGATCAAACTGTGGCGGCGTTTCGAAGTGGTGTCTTCGATCGAGACCTGGGAAGACAGTCAGGTCATCGGCAAGCACCGTTTCGTCCTCGACAACGGCGAGACCGCCGCATTGATCATGACGACGGCCGGCGTCTACGACCGCAACGCCCGGCGCTTTCTCGATATTGACGAGGTCGTCGCCGCGCTTGGCCGCTCCGCCCAGCCGCGTCCGCCCAGCGAAGCCGAGCGGGCGTTCATGGCCTCGCATCAAAACCTGCGCGATCAGGCCAAGCGGACGGGTTGACCTGGAAACTGGAATTGGCGCGGCCAGCAAAGATGTGGTGCGATGGCACAGCCGGTGGACAAACCTTCATTCGAAGACTAGAAAGGAAAGGCATTTTTTCCTTTTTGCAAGGAGAGCGGAATTGCTCTCGCATGATCGTGTATGGGCCGCCATCGACGCTCTGGCCGAGCGGTATTCGCTCTCGGCTTCCGGCCTGGCGAAGCGGGCCGGCCTTGATTCGACCGCCTTCAACAAGTCGAAGCGACTGTCGTCGGACGGCAGGCCGCGCTGGCCCTCGACCGAATCGCTGGCCAAGATCATCGAGGCGACGGGCGCTTCGCTCGACGAATTCACCGGGCTGATAGAAGGTCGGGCCGGCCACGGCGCGATGCCCGCCCGCGGGCGGGCCGTTCCGTTGCTCGGCTTTGCCCAGGCCGGCGCCGGCGGTTTTTTCGACGATGCCGGCTTCCCGGCCGGTCAAGGCTGGGATCTGGTGGAACTGCCGGCGCAGTCGACCGAGAGTTCCTATGCCCTTCAGGTGCAAGGCGATTCCATGCTGCCGCTCTACCGCAATGGCGACGTGCTCATCGTCGAGCCGGCAGCCCTCATCCGCAAGGGCGATCGCGTCGTCGTCAAGACGACGGGCGGCGAGGTGATGGCCAAGGTGCTCGATCGCCAGACCGCCAGGTCGATCGCACTGGTTTCGCTCAATCCCGATCATCCGGACCGCGACATTCCCATGCGCGAGGTTGAATGGGTGGCGCGGATCGTCTGGGCAAGCCAATAGGGTGCGGGCGGGTGCGGCTTCCTCATCTTGTCCTTGCGGTTCTGATGATCCCGGTGATGGCCGCCCTGGTGGTCGCCGGCGGCCGCGCGCTGAAGGGCGGCGAAACTGCCGTCGCGGTGGAACAGATCGATCCGAGCGCCGATATGGTCTCCGAGCCAGGCACCGACGGCGTGCCGGAGGAGCCGGCCACATCGGCCATTGCCGCTCCGCCGCCGTCTGCCGCTAGCCCGCACTCGCGTGCGATCGATCCCCAGGTCGTCGCCCCGCCGGAGCTTCCCAGCAAGGAGCTGGAGCGGGTGGAGCCGCGCGCGCCGCTGAGCAAGCTGGCGCTGGCCATGCCGCCCAAGCCGAAAATGCCGGACGACTGGAAAGGGACGAAGCTGTTCCAGCCGGTCGCGCCCGCCGCCGGACTGATCGAGGCGAAGGGCTATTCGGTCGCGGTTTCGGGCATCGAGATCATCGGGCAGGACGAGACCTGCACCTCGGACGGTAAATCCTGGCCCTGCGGTGTCCGTGCGCGCACGGCGTTCCGCGCCTTCCTGCGCGGCCGGGCGGTGGTCTGCGCCGTGCCGCCGGAAGGCGGCCGCGACCTGATCGCGGCCGACTGCCGGATCGGCAAGCAGGATGTCGGCCAATGGCTGGTCGAGAACGGCTGGGCGCGCGCCGCCAAAGGCGGCCCTTATGTCGAAGCCGGGGAAAAGGCGCGCAGCGAAAGGAAAGGCATTTTTGGATCGGCGCCAAGCCTTTCAGGCGTGCCTTCGATGCCGGCCGCGCCCGCCCCGGCGCCACAAGCGCCGGGCTCGATCCTGGAAGAGGTCGGCGGCATCCTCAAGCCAGCTGACCAGCCAACGCCTTCTGAATGAGCCCGCGCGTCTCGGCGATGCCGTAGAGTGCCGCGAACGAGCCGAAGCGCGGTCCGCGCTCCTGGCCGATCAGCACCTGGTAGATCATCTGGAAGAAGGCGCCTGAAACGCCGGGACCACCTTCGGGGCTCTTCTTGGAATGATCCTGATAGCGTTCCACCTTGCGTGCGACGTTGAGCGCGGCGTTCTGGATCGCCTCGCCGTCCGAGCCCGCCGGCAGGGCGCCAAGCGCCTGTTCCAACGCTTCCAGCGCCTGCCGCTCGACGTCGTCGGGCGCGCGGAAGGTCTTCGTCGGCTTCACGAAATCGTCGAAATAGCGGATCGCATAACCCGTCAGCCTGTCCAGCTCAGGATGGGTCGCCGGCGTCACCCCACGCACGTGGCGCGAGATGAAGCCCCACAGCACGTCCTTGTTCTGCGCATTGGAGGCGCTGACCAGGTTGAGCAGCAACGAGAACGGCACGGGCATGTCGACGGCGGGCGGATTGCCGTCGTGCATGTGCCAGACCGGGTTGCCCAGCCGTTCCTTCCAGTCCTGCCTCCGATAGGCTGCAAGGAAGGTGTAATATTCGTCCACGGCCCGCGGGATGACGTCGAAATAGAGCTTCTTGGCCTGCCGCGGCCGCTGGTACATATAGAGGCCCAGGCTCTCCGTTGGCGCATAAGTCAGCCACTCGTCGATGGTCAGCCCATTGCCCTTGGATTTGGAGATCTTCTGGCCGTTCTCATCCAGGAACAGCTCGTAGACGAAATGCTCCGGCGCGTGCCCGCCCAGGATGTTGCAGATGCGGTCGTAGACCACTGCATTGGTCTGATGGTCCTTGCCGAACATCTCGAAATCGACCCCGAGGGCCGCCCAGCGCATGCCGAAATCGGGCTTCCACTGCAGCTTCACCTTGCCGCCGGTAACCGGAAGCGTGGTCTCGGTACCATCATCGTCGAAGGTGATGGTGCCCGCCCTGGCATCGACATGCTTCATGGGTACGTAGAGCACGCGGCCGCTCTTCGGCGAGATCGGCAGGAACGGGCTGTAGGTCGCCTGCCGCTCCTCGCCCAGCGTCGGCAGCATCACCGCCATGATCTGGTCGTAGCGTTCGGCCGCGCGCAACAGCATCGCGTCGAAGCGGCCGGTCTTGTAGTACTGCGTCGCGCTGGCGAACTCGTAGTCGAAGCCGAACGTGTCGAGGAAGCGGCAGAGCATCGCATTGTTGTGGTCGGCGAAACTCGCATAGTCGCCGCCGAAAGGGTTGGGTACCGAAGACAGCGGCTTGTGCAGATGCGGCTCCAGCGCCGCGCGATCCGGCACGCTGTCGGGTATCTTGCGCATGCCGTCCATGTCGTCGGAAAAGCAGAGCAGCTTGGTAGCGACCTTGTCCTGCGTGATGACGCGGAAGGCATGCCGCACCATCGAGGTGCGCGCCACCTCGCCGAACGTACCGATATGCGGCAGGCCGGACGGGCCATATCCGGTTTCGAAGAGCACGGTTTGCGGGAGTTCGCGGCCCTTGTAGCGCTCGATGATCTTGCGGGCTTCCTCGAACGGCCACGCCTTGCTTTCGGCGGCCGCCGCCAGCACTTCGGGATTGAGATCGATGATGTTTGATCCCGCCATGTCACTGTTTTCCAAAATTAGACGCCGGCAAAGCCGCAAGTGAGGGTTTTCAACCGGTCTCTATGCGCGCCTGACCGGAGCGTCAACGAGCGCGGCGCTTTTTCCTTGCAGCGCAGGCAACGCATTCCTACCTTCGCAGCCCTTATCGAGGAGTTGTTGAATGCCGACCCCGCATGAAGCGCTGATCTACCTGATGGTCATCACCTCCGCCTCCGACCGCGACATGACGGATGTCGAGCTGGCGCGGATCGGCGAGGTCGTGCGCTCATGGCCGGTGTTCGAGGATTTCGACCACGACCGTCTGGTTGGTGTCGCCCAGGCCTGCCAGAAGAAGCTGCATGAAAAGGGCGGGCTGGACGGTGTTCTGGCAGGCGTGGCCGAGGCCCTGCCGGAGCGCCTGCGAGACACCGCTTATGCGGCCGCCTTCGAGGTCGCGGCCGTCGATCTCGAAATGCGGATGGAGGAGGTGCGGGTGCTCCAGCTCATTCGCCTCAAGCTCGATCTCGACACGCTAACCGTCGCGGCGATCGCCCGCGCGGCCAAGGCGCGCTTGCGCACGCTGACCTGAGCGCAAAACTCAAGCCGATCGGAAGAAACTGAGCGGGACCGGATCAGAAAAAGCTGACCGGGACCGGATCAGAAGAAACTGACCGGGAAATAGCGCAGGTAGAACTCGGCGAACGTGCCTTTCAGCGAAATCTCTTGCAGCGCGTAGTCGAGAGCGGCGGCCAGCGCCGGGTCATCGGATCGGGCGGCGATGGCCATGCCCGAACCCAGATATTCCGGCGCCAGATAAGGTCCGCCGGCAAAGCGGCAGCAGCCGGCCGCATCCGAACCGCCCAGCCAGAAGGCGAAACGCATGCCGTCGCCGAAGGCGGCGTCGATCTTGCCGGCCTTGAGGTTGGCGTAGAGGTCTTCCGGCCTGTCGAAGGTGACGACCTGAACGGTATTGAAATAATCGCGCAGCATGCGCTCATGCGCCGAGCCTGATATCACGCCGACACGCTTGCCGCGCAGCCTGGCGAACAGCGGCTCGGTCAGCGCCTCGCCCTTCGGCATGATGAAGCGCGCCGGAAATTGCAGGTAGGAGCGCGAGAAGGCGTATGTCTGGCGTGACTGCGGCGTCGCGGCGATGCCGGCGATGATCGCTTCGCCTTCGCCTTTCTCAAGCGCTCCTTCGAGCTCGGCCCAGGGCAATGCCTGGATCTGACATTTGTCGACGATGCCGAGCTCGGCGCAGATGGCGCGCGCCAGGTCGATATGGAAACCGGACAGCTTTCCCGTGCCGTCCAGGAAGTTGAAGGGCGGGAAATCGGTTGTGGTCAGGAACCGCAGCCGCGGCAGTGCGGAGAGGTCCGGTTTCGGCAGCCGCTCCTTGGCATCCCACAGCACCGGCACCTGCGGCTCGGCCACGTGCGCGCCTTCACCCAACGCCAGCGACGCGATCAGCATCGACGCAAGGACGAGGGACCTCCGCTGGAACGCCATGATTAACTTCCACCGCACCTGTGTTCGCATCGGTTCTGGTACGAAAATAGTACAGGCACAATGCTTTTTGATTTCAACGCGTCGATTTCAGGATATGCTTTAGCAGGTTTGCAAACAGCGGTGGCTGCCCTGGTGGGGGACCAGGGTCGAGAACCACAACCACAAGGCAACGCTTTGCAATCCCTGGTCGGTGGCGAAGTGCCAACAAGGCACGGATCATCGATTTCAACGAGGCAACATGGGGTTGATGTTGCGATGGGTCAGTTCGATCGCACGCTGGAATATATAGATCATCTGCAGCATGCCGGAACGGCGGCTGCGGTTTGCGAGAGGCTGTTGGGCATAACGTCGGATTTTGGCCTGACCGCTCTGATGGCGGGCACCGTGCCGCAACCGGGCACGCCGACCGGCCAGCAAAAGCAGCATGTGCTGCTTTGCGACTGGCCTGTCGAATGGCTGGAGCGCTACGTGGCGCGCAACTATGTCGATCACGACCCGATCGTCAGCCACATGAAACAGTTGCAGGCGCCGTTCCAGTGGAGGGAAGCGGCCCAGGGCGTTAGCATCGACAGAAGCAGCGGCGAAGTGATGGGCGACGCCGTCGTGTTCAAGCTGCGCGACGGGCTGGCCTTCCCGCTCATCACGCTCGACGGCCAGATCGTCATGGTGTCACTGGGCGGCGAGGCCGTGGAACTGTCCGCCGCCGAGTTCGGTCTGGTGTCGCTGGTGTCGACCTATGCGGTGGGCCGGGCCATGCAACTCCACACGAAGGCCAGCAAGACCATCGATAACGTCGAGCTGACGCCGCGCGAACGCGAATGCCTGCAATGGGCCGCCGTCGGCAAGTCCGAATGGGAGATTTCGCAAATCCTCGGTATCTCCGAACACACGTCGGAGAAACACCTCCTTAACGCCAAAAGCAAACTCGGCGCCGTCAACCGCGTACAGGCAGTCGCTGAAGCGATAAGGCGCGGCTATATTAGTTAGGTCGGCCGGGTCGGCCTAGAAATTCCTGCCTACGTGATCGCGTAATTTTCTTGCGAGGGCACGGCCGTATCTTCCTCTTGAACAGGAGACGGCAAAATGATTTTTTCCCTTACAACAAAAGAACTGATGGAACATCCCGATCTGTGGGAGGCCGTGCATCGGCTGCGCTACAGGATTTTTGTCGAGGAAATGGGGTGGGAGGACCTGCGGCGCCCCGATGGCTTCGAGATCGACCAGTTCGATCATGACGAAGCGGTGCATCAGATCGTCATCAGAGGCAACGAGGTCGCGGGCTATCAGAGGATGTTGCCGACCACGCGGCCGCATCTCTTGACCGAGGTGCTGGCCGATCTTTCCGTGGGAACGCCGCCATCGGGTCCGAACATCTGGGAACTGACCCGCTATGCGGTCGCCCCCGGCTTTCGCGACGGCCGCCGAGGCGTCTCGACCGTCGGTACCGAGCTCATTGCCGGCTTCGTCGAGTGGGGGCTGAAGCGCGGCGTCGACAAGGTGATCATCGAGTTCGAGCCGATGTGGGTGCTGCGCGCGCTGCAGCTGCATTTCCTGGCCACGCCGCTGGGCTATCAGCGGACCTATGGCAACCAACAAGTCGTCGCGACGCTGCTCACCTTCAACGAGCACACGCTGGATGTTGTGCGTTCGCGCCGCAATCACCACGCTCCCGTTCTGGCCAGGGGATATCCCGATATGTTCGGGCAAAGGCGGGCGTCATGAGATCGGAAACGGCTATGAGCCCGCACCCGCAACCCGAACTGCGCAACCACACGCTGATCGTCACGGTATCGTCGACCGACGGCCGGCCGGTGCTCGACAGAAGGGCCTATGAGAGCCTGGCAAGGACATTTCATGAAGCCGCCGACAATGACGATGTGCGTGTCGTCGTGCTGCGGGGCCTGTCGGGCTGCTTCTGCCTCGGCGGCGATTTTTCCGAATTCCTCGACGCCACCAAGCACCAGAAGCTGATCGCCGCCGTCACCGACATGTTCCGCACGCTGGCGACATTCCCTAAACCCATACTGGCCTGTGTCGACGGCGATGCGGTCGGCGTCGGCTGCACCATCCTGTTCCATTGCGACATGGTGATCGCGTCCGCCGAAAGCACGTTCCGGGTGCCGTTCGTCGATTTCGGCCTTGTGCCGGATGCCGCGACCAGCATCCTGGCGCCGCAGAAGCTCGGCTATGCCGGCGCCTTCCGCTTTTTCTGCCTCGGCGACACGCTGCGCGCCGACGACGCCAGGGCGCTCGGCCTGGTCGCCGAGATCGTCTCCGAAGGCAGCGTCGAGGAGGCAACCCTCGGCCGGGCAAGGCAGCTCGCCAGGAAACCGGTCGCCGCGTTGCTGCAGACGCGCGGCCTGCTCAAGGGGAACCCCGCGGAACTTTGCGAACGCATCGATCAGGAGATTTCGCTGTTCCAGCAGGCGCTGCAGGACGACACCACGCTGCGGCGGCTGCAGCGGATTGCCCGGTTGGCGGCCTGAGCGTCGCGCCGAAGGCGTTGCGCCACGCGGTGCACTGCCGCGTGGCGCAGGCACCGTCAGTCCTGTTTTGCCAGGAATGACGGGCCTTCGCCGATGATTTTCTTGTCTTCCTTGCCGATGATGTCGAGGTCGCGGCGGTCATAAGGCAGCGACAGGAGGATGCGCCGCATCACCGCCAGCCGCGCGCGGCGCTTGTCGTTGGCCCGCACGATGATCCACGGAGCGAATTCCTTGTGGGTGCGCTCGAACATGGTATCGCGCGACCGGGTGTAATCGTCCCACTTGGTGATGCCGGCAATGTCGATCGGCGAAAACTTCCAGCTCTTCAGCGGGCTGTGGCGGCGATCGTGAAATCGCTCGAGCTGCGTTTCCCGGCCGATGTTCAGCCAGAATTTGAAGAAGTGGATGCCGTCATTGACGATCATCCTTTCGAAGTGCGGCGTCTCGTCGAGAAACTTTTCGTGCTGTTCGGGCGTGCAGAAGCCCATCACCGGTTCGACGCCGGCGCGGTTGTACCAGGAACGGTCGAACGTGACGAATTCGCCCGCGGTCGGGAAATGGTCCGCATAACGCTGGTAGTACCATTGCCCCAACTCGGTCGGCGTCGGCTTGGTCAGCGCCACGTTGCGTGCCGTGCGCGGGTTGAGGTATTGGCGCAGGACGAAAATCGTGCCGCCCTTCCCGGCCGCGTCGCGGCCCTCGAACAGCGCCACCATCCGCTTGCCTGTCGACAGCAGCCACGCCTGCGCCTTGACCAGCTCGATCTGCAATGCCTCGAGCGTCTCGTCGTACTCGTCGCTTTTCATCTTCTTGTCGTAGGGATAGCCCCCCGCGGTCAGCTTGCGTTCCTCGACCCAGTCCGGCAGTGCCGGATTCTCGATGTCGAACTCCCGCTCCTTGCCGTCGATCCTGAGCTTCAGCGGCCCCGGGGTCGGCGCGGCGGTGTTTTCCTTGGCTTTTTTCATCGAGACGAACCTTTCCAGCTTACGGACTCGTGCTATTGAGCCATTGCAGTGCCGCGCGCCGCTTCAGACGCAAAGGGCGCTGCACTTTTGGATTTTGCGCATGATCCTTTCCGAAAATCGATTCTGATTTTTCGGCGTCATGCGCTAGGCCGGTCCAGCGAAATTGCCGGACCGGGAGCGGGGCGCAGGCGCGAATGGCTGACCAGGGCGCAGACGAGAAGGGTATGGCGCAAGCGCTTGCCGCGCGGCTGTGGAACAGCCGGTGGTTGCTGGTCGCCGGTCTTGTCGCGGTCATGGCGGTTTATGCCTTTGCGGGCATTTCCGCCTATGTGCTGCTGCCGGCCCTGGCTTTGCTGCTGGTGGCGGCGATGATGCCGGCTGGAGCCACGCGCCAGCCCGGCGAAAGCGGCGCGGCGATCGAGGCCATCGGCCTGCAACGCCTGTCCGGCGAATATCTGGCGGCGGCCGTCGCCGACCCCTTGATCATCTTCGACCATGCCGCGGCGATCGTCCATGCCAATGCGGCCGCCTTCGCCGCCTTTGGCGGCATCGCCCCGGGCGTATCGCTGTCGCTGAAATTCCGGGCGCCCGAAATGCAGGCTCTTCTGGACGGCGTGCTGTCGGGCGAGGTCGCATCGGATGTCATCGACTACACCGAGAGGCTGCCGGTCGAGCGGACTTACCGGGTCAGTGCCTCCTCGGTCGGCCACGGCACTGATCTCTACGTGATGGTGTTCAAGGACCAGAGCGAAGCGCGCCGCATCGACCGCATGCGCGCAGATTTCATCGCCAATGCCAGCCACGAATTGCGCACGCCGCTCGCCTCGATATCCGGTTTCATCGAAACGTTGCGCGGACCGGCCCGCAACGATCCGGCGGCGCGCGAACAGTTCCTGCAGATCATGCAGAACCAGACAGGCCGCATGGCACGCCTGATCGATGACCTTTTGTCGCTGTCGCGGCTGGAGATGAAGCCCTATCTGCGGCCGGGGACCGAGGTCGATCTACGCCAGACCGTCGACAGCGTCGTCGATTCGCTGGCCCCGCTGGCGCGGGAAAACGGCGTCGTCATCGAGCGGGATTTCGCCGACGGCCCTCTCGACGTGCCGGGCGACCGCGACGAACTGTTCCAGGTCTTCGAGAACCTTCTGGAAAACGCCTGCAAATATGGCCAGTCGGGCGGCCGCGTGGTGGTGTCGATCGCGCGCGGCGACGCCGAGGGCGAAGCGGGCATCGACGTGACGATCAGGGACTTTGGCCCTGGCATTCCCGAGGAGCACATTCCGCGCATCACGGAACGCTTCTATCGCGTCGACGTCGAGAGCAGTCGAACCCAGAAGGGTACGGGCCTTGGCCTGTCGATCGTCAAGCATATCCTGACGCGCCACAACGCCAGGCTCTCGATCAAGTCCGAAGTCGGCAAGGGCGCCGCCTTCTCGGTCCATTTGCCGGCGGCCTGAGCCGCCCTAGTTTCCAAGGTGCCATTTCTTTTTTCTGTCATCCGGTTAGCGTATCAGCGGGGATTCGAGGAAACGACTCAAAATCAGATCATCCGTGGGAAGGCATCCGGTCATGCAGTCCGTGCACATAGTCAGCGCCTATGACGAGGAGCTGAAAGATCTGTCGAAGCGCATCGCCGCCATGGGCGGACATGCCGAACGCATGGTCGAACAGGCGATCTCCGCCCTGGTCAACGCCGATCCCGGCCTTGCCCAGAAGGTGATCCGCGACGACGCCGTCCTCGACGAAGGCCAGCGCGAAATCGACGACAGGGCAATCATCATCATCGCCAGGCGCCAGCCGATGGCGACGGATTTGCGCGAGATCGTCGGCGCAATCCGCATCTCGGCCGATCTCGAGCGGGTCGGCGATCTCGGCAAGAATGTCGCCAAGCGTGTGGTGGCGGTTGCCGACGGGCGCCAGCCGACCAGCCTGTTCCGCGGCCTCGAAGCCCTGGCCGACCTGGCGTTGACCCAACTCAAGGAAGTGCTCGACGTCTACGCCTCGCGCTCGGTTGAAAGGATCGGCTTCGTACGTGACCGCGACGACCAGATCGACGCCATGTACACGTCGCTGTTTCGCGAATTGCTGACCTACATGATGGAAGATCCGCGCAACATCACGCCTTGCACGCATCTGCTGTTCTGCGCCAAGAACATCGAGCGCATCGGTGACCATGCCACCAACATTGCCGAGACGATCTACTATATCGTCACCGGCGACCAGATGCCTGCCGAGCGGCCGAAGGGCGACAAGACGGACAAGATCGGCCTTTCCGCAACGCAGCCGGTCAAGTGAACGCACTTTCTCTCGAACGCTTGGTCGTATTGCGCTAGAATATCCCTGAGGCAAGCCTGCTGGTTCCCCAGGAAAGGCAGTGCTTCGGGAGGCTGCGATGGAATATGTCCGGGGTTTCAAGCCCGCGCCGCCGACATCGGCCGTCATCGCCTCCAGCGTCTACACAGCCGGGCGCCGCATCGCCGACATCCCGATCGAGGAAGCCGGCGAATGGGCCAGGAAAGCGGGCCACGTCGTGTGGATCGGGCTGCTTGAACCCGATCGCGAGCTTCTGCTGCGCGTCCAGGCGCAATTTCATCTGCATGAGCTCGCGATCGAGGATGCCGAGCATCCGCACCAGCGGCCGAAGATCGAGCAGTATGGCGATGCGCTGTTCATCGTCGCCCGCACCGCGCAGCTGATCGAGGGCCGCGTCACCTTCGGCGAGACGCATCTGTTCGTGGGCAGCGGCTACATCGTCAGCGTCAGGCACGGCCCTTCGACATCCTATGCTGTCGTGCGCCAGCACTGGGAAAGCTGCCCGCATTCACTGGCCAAGGGCGAGGATTTCGTCCTCTATGCCATTCTTGATTTCATCGTCGACAACTACATGCCGGTGCTCGAGCAGATCGAGGATGAGGTCGAGGCAATCGAGGACCGGGTCCTGCTGAAGCCGATGAGCGGCCCCGATATCGAACGCCTTTATATGCTGCGCCGCGATCTGTTGCGGCTGCGCAATGCCGCACTGCCGCTGGTGGAGGTCTGCCGCCGGCTGACCAGCGCCGACCTGCCGCAGATCCATTCAGCCATGCACCCGCTGTTTCGCGACGTGACCGACCATATCCGCACCGTCCAGGAAAAGATCGACAGCTTGCGAGAAGTGCTGGCCTTCGCCTTCGAGGCGAGCCTGCTGGTGGGCCAGAGCCAGGAAACGGCGATCTCGAAAAAGCTCGCCTCATGGGCGGCAATCCTGGCTGTGCCGACAGCCTTCGCGGGCATATACGGCATGAATTTCAGCGACATGCCGGAACTGAAAATGGAATACGGCTACCCGATGGTGCTGCTGGCGATCGCGCTGATCTGCAGCTTCCTCTACTGGCGGTTTCGCAAGAATGGATGGCTGTGAGAGTAGGGCAGTAGGGCAGTAGGGCAGTAGGGCAGTAGGGCAGTAGGGCAGTAGGTTAAGAGAACGCTCGCGAGCGCACATCCTGCCCTACTGCCTTACTCCCTTATCTATTCCGCCGCCGCTCCGCCGCCGGCTGGAAAGCCACACGGGCGTGATATTTGCAGTACGGCCCGGTTTCGGCGGCTTCGTTGCCGCAGAAATTGAAGTCCTCCGACAGCGGATCGCCGTTCGGCCATTTGCAGGTGCGCTCGGTGAGTTCGGTGAGCTGGAGGTGCCGCGAGATCGGCACCACCACATTCTCGACCGGGCGGATATAGTGGCGGGCCACCGGCTCGGCATCGAACTGCGCCTGCAGCGCCGTTGCTCCGATCGACGTCGTGACGTGGCGGGTCGCACTCGCGGCGCGCGACACCGATTTCTGCGCGCCCGACCCTTGCGCCGTCTTCTTTTGGCGTGCCGGCGCCGCCGTGGCGCGCCCGCGGCCCGACAATTTCAGCCGGTGCACCTTGCCGATGACCGCATTGCGGCTGACCCCTCCAAGCTGGGCAGCAATCTGGCTTGCGCTCAGACCCTCCGACCACAGTTTCCTGAGAAGTTCGACCCGCTCGTCAGTCCAATTCATGACCGCGCTCCTGCTAAGCGTACGGCAATCGGAATCCATTCCCGGCCCAGCACCACTGCTGGGGCAGACACCACATATATCTGGTGATTAGGTCCGCCGCACGAAATCTAGTTATTCCCCGACTACAACTACCTTATGCGCTGACTCGGTGACAAGAGTCCGAAGTGCAACACGAATCGGTTTTTTCGGTTTTCCCCAACTTGCCAGCTCACTTATGAGCCGGCGTCCCGTCGGGAGGCTTGCCGCGCGCCACTACGCGACGTTTTCGTTGACTTCATGGCTGAAAAACCCGATAAGCCGCAAAGGCCGCCGCTTTGGCGGCTTTTTTGATTTTCCGGTTCCGGAGACGCATATAATGAGCGGTTCGGCGCTTTTCGAGACCTTTGCTCGCGCACCCCTGGCCTTCGACCATGGGGAAGGCACTTGGCTGGTTACCGACAAGGGCGAGCGATATCTCGATTTTGCCGGCGGCATAGCCGTCAATTCGCTGGGTCACGGCCATCCGCATCTGGTTGCGGCGCTCACCGAGCAGGCTGCCAAGCTCTGGCACGTCTCCAACCTCTACGAGATCCCGGGGCAGAACCGGCTCGGCGAGCGGCTGGTCGATGCCACCTTCGCCGACAAGGTGTTCTTCACCAATTCGGGCGCCGAGGCGCTTGAATGCGCGATCAAGACGGCGCGGCGCTACCATTTCGTCAAGGGGCATCCCGAGCGCTTCCG
The DNA here is from genome assembly GCF_020165235.1 of Mesorhizobium sp. CA13. Classification (NCBI taxonomy): domain Bacteria; kingdom Pseudomonadati; phylum Pseudomonadota; class Alphaproteobacteria; order Hyphomicrobiales; family Phyllobacteriaceae; genus Mesorhizobium; species Mesorhizobium sp. CA13. The sequence continues at coordinate 355,346 of NZ_JAIUHS010000005.1, forward strand.
CGTCATCACTTTCGAGGGTGCCTTCCATGGCCGCACGCTGGCGACCATCGCGGCCGGCGGCCAGTACAAATATCTCGAAGGGTTCGGCCCCAAGGTCGAGGGTTTCGACCAGGTCGGCTTCGACGATGTCGACGCCGCCGAAAAAGCGATCACGCCGGAAACCGCGGCCATCCTGATCGAGCCGGTGCAGGGCGAGGGCGGTATCCGCCCGGTGCCGACACAGTCGCTGAAGCGGTTGCGGCAGCTCTGCGACCAGCACGGCCTGCTGTTGATCTACGATGAGGTCCAGTGCGGCATCGGCCGCACCGGCAAGCTGTTCGCGCATGAATGGTCGGGGGTCGCTCCCGACATCATGGCCATCGCCAAGGGCATTGGCGGCGGCTTCCCGATGGGCGCCTGCCTTGCCACCGACGAGGCGGCTGTCGGCATGACCGCGGGCGTCCACGGCACTACGTTCGGCGGCAACCCGCTGGCCATGGCGGTCGGCAATGCCGTGCTCGACGTGGTGCTGGAGGAGGGCTTCCTGGCGGATGTGCAGCGCAAGGCGCTGTTGTTGAAGCAAGGGCTGGCGGGGGTGGCCGACGAATTCCCCGAGGTCATCGAGGACATCAGGGGCACGGGGCTGATGCTGGGCCTCAAATGCGCCATGCCCAACGGCAAGGTGAACATGGCGCTGCGCGACCAGCATCTGCTCGCGGTTCCGGCCGGCGACAACGTCATTCGCCTGCTGCCGCCGCTCACCGTCACGGACAGCGAGATCCATGAAGCGCTCGAGCGCATTCGCGCCGGCGCCAAGGCCCTGTCCGAGGCCATCGCCGCTGAAGCCGCGAAGTAAATTCGAAAGCTCCTGATGTCACTTCGTCATTTCACCGACCTCTCCGCCGTTTCCGAAGGCGACCTGCGCTCCATGCTGACCGACGCAGTGGAGCGCAAGGCGCGCCTCAAGGCGGGCGACCGCTCGAAACCGCTCGAAGGCAAGGTGCTGGCGATGATCTTCGACAAGCCGTCGACGCGCACGCGCGTCTCCTTCGATGTCGGCATGCGTCAGCTTGGCGGCGAGACCATCATGCTGACCGGCACCGAGATGCAGCTCGGCCGCTCCGAGACCATCGCCGACACAGCCAAGGTTCTGTCGCGCTATGTCGATGCCATCATGATCCGCACCACCTCGCATGAGCGGCTGCTGGAGCTGACCGAGAATGCGACCATCCCGGTGATCAACGGGCTCACCGACGATACCCATCCTTGCCAGCTGATGGCCGACATCATGACCTTCGAGGAGCATCGCGGTCCGGTCGCCGGCAAGACCATCGCCTGGACCGGCGACGGCAACAACGTGCTGCATTCGCTGCTGGAAGCCTCGGCGCGGTTCCGCTTCAACCTCAACGTCGCGGTGCCCGAAGGCAGCGAGCCGGCGCAGAAGCATGTCGACTGGTCAAAGGCTCATGGCGGCAAGCTCTCCTTTACCCGCTCGCCAGAGGAAGCCGTCGACCAGGCCGACTGCGTCGTCACCGACTGCTGGGTATCGATGGGCCAGGAGCACCGCGCCCGCGGTCACAACGTGTTTTCGCCCTACCAGGTCAACGCCAAGCTGATGGCCAAGGCAAAGCCCGACGCGCTGTTCATGCATTGTCTGCCGGCGCATCGCGGCGAGGAAGTGACGGACGAGGTCATCGACGGTCCGCATTCGGTGGTCTTCGACGAGGCCGAGAACCGGCTTCACGCCCAGAAGGCCGTGCTTGCCTGGTGTCTTGGGGCCTGAAGTGGACTTGAAGTGTCTTGGCGCTTGACGTGCCGGGGAACTTGATCTCCGGAGGCGCGATGCCTATCTGCGCGGCATCACGCAAATCAAGCGCGTTTAGACGCATGCTCCCCAAAGGGCGGCATGGCCGCGCCCTGGAGCTTTGTCATGCTGGAAACCCATCAAGTGGCTGAACATCACCCCAAACTCGGCGAATTCGGTTACGCCGGCGATGATCACGTCGTGCCCTTCGAGGTCGGCCCGCTCGATGTGCGCGGCCGCACCGTTCAGCTCGGGCCGATGCTTGATGCGATCCTTGGCCGCCATGATTATCCCGAGCCGGTGGCCCGGCTGCTGGCGGAAGCCTGTGTGCTGACGGTGCTGCTAGGCACCTCGCTCAAGTTCGAGGGCAAGTTCATCCTGCAGACCCGCACCGACGGGCCTGTCGACATGCTGGTCGCGGATTTTTCCACGCCCTCGGCGCTGCGTGCCTATGCGCGCTTCGATGCCGACCGGCTGGAGGCGCTAATTGCGGCCGGCGAGACCTCGCAGCAAACGCTGCTCGGCAACGGTGTGCTGGCGCTGACCATAGATCAAGGTGCTCACACGCAGCGCTACCAGGGCATCGTCCAGCTCGACGGCGAGACCCTGGAAGAGGCCGCGCGCACCTATTTCCGCCAGTCGGAGCAGATCCCGACCGATCTCCGGCTTTCCGTCGCCAAGCTTTTGACGCCCGGCCCCGGCGGCGCGCGCGAGCAGTGGCGGGCGGGGGGCATCCTGGCGCAGTTCCTGCCGCAGGCCTCCGAGCGCATGCGCGTTCCTGACCTGCCCGGCGGGGATGGCGATCCGCGCGAGGAGATCCACAATCCCACAGACAATTCCTGGCAGGAATTGCTGGCGCTGCTCGGCACCATCGAGCCGACCGAACTGATCGATCCGACCATCGGCGCCGAGCGGCTGCTCTACCGTCTGTTCCACGAGCATGGCGTGCGCGTCTTCGGCGGCGTTCCCGTCGCCGATCAGTGCTCATGCTCCCGCGACAAGATCCGCGGCATCCTCGAGGGCTTCTCCGCGCAGGAGATCAAGGACAGCACCGAGGACGGCGGCATCCACGTCGCCTGCGAGTTCTGCTCGACGCAATATGACTTCGACCCGGCCGAGTTTGCGGCGCAGTGAAGTGCTTCCTTCTCCCCGTCACTATACGGGGAGAAGGTGCCGGCAGGCGGATGAGGGGCAGCGCTGAGTTCGGCGTTAGGGCAGTCTTCATTCGGTGCGCGAGATAGATCTCCAGAGTCGGCGCCGGCCCTCATTGTCCTGCCGGACATTTCTCCCCGTATAGTGACGGGGAGAAGGAGGCTGTCGCCGCCGCTTTCGCTAATTCACCGTTCGCCTCGTCCCTGGCATATCCAGCGAAAACGCCGGGATGGCGATGTCGAATGTCTCGCCCCGCTCGTTGCGCATGGTGTAGTGGCCGACCATGATCCCCGACGGCGTCGAGAGCGGACAGCCCGACGTGTATTGGTAGCTGTCGCCGGGATTGAGTTCGGGCTGGTCGCCGACCACGCCGGCGCCTCGCACTTCCTCGACCCGGCCCGCGCCGTCGGTTATGTGCCAATAGCGCGACAACAGCTGCACGAATTCGTCGGACTGGTTGTCGATCGTTATCTGGTAGCCCCAGACATAGCGGTTTTCCGTAGGATCCGAGCGATCCTCGAGATAGAACGGCCTGACCTGCACTTCGATGTTGCGCGTGACGGCGCGGTACATGAGCGGCTCCAAAACACATCCGTGTGGAACATTCGACGCTCTTTGCGGTTCGATCAACCGTGCGCGTCCGAGTTGCCACCTCGAGGGGGCAAGTGCCGACAAACAATGTCATTTGAGTGACACATGACAATGATGGTGTGCGCCAGCAATGCCGGGCGACTCGGGCGCTCTGTCGAACTGTCGAAAACGGCGGCCCAGCGGGCCGGTTTTTCTGGAGTAACCGGATATCGATGGAACTCGCTCTCATAACCGGCTCGCTTTCGATCGCTCTCATCGCCTCAAATCTCGCCAGCATCCTGCTCGCCTGCTCGCGCCTGAAACGGCGCGCCGCCATCGCGCCGCCGGCCGGCAAGCCGCTGCCTGTGTCGATCGTCATCCCGGCGCGCGGCGTCGAGCCGTTTACCCATGAGACGCTTGAGCGCGCTTTCTCGCTCGACTGGCCGCGCTACGAACTGATCTTCTGTGTCGCCCATGCCGACGACCCCGCGGTCAAGCCGATCCGGGCCGCCATCGCCCGCTTTCCAGCCGTACCGGCACGCCTGCTCACCGGCGACGACCGCATCAGCGCCAACCCGAAACTGAACAATTGCGTCAAGGGCTGGGAGGCTGCGCGCCACGACTGGGTCATTCTCGCCGATTCCAACGTGCTGATGCCGAAAGACTACGTCCAGCACCTGATGGCGGCATGGCGGCGGGACACCGGCCTGGTTTGCTCCACGCCGATCGGTTCACGCCCTGACGGTTTCTGGGCAGAAGTCGAATGCGCCTTCCTCAACACGCTGCAGGCGCGCTGGCAATATGCCGGCGAGGCGCTTGGCCTCGGCTTTGCCCAGGGCAAAAGCATGTTGTGGAACAAGCAGATGCTCGACGCCAATGGCGGCATCCGTGCGCTCGCCGCCGAGATCGCGGAGGATGCCGCGTCGACCAAACTGGTCAACAGGCTGTGCCTGCGCGTCAATCTCGTCGCTTCGCCGTTCGAGCAGCCGCTCGGGCGGCGCATGCCGGGTGAGATCTGGTCGCGCCAGGCCCGCTGGGCGCGCCTGCGCCGCGTCACCTTTCCGCTGTTCTTCGCACCCGAGATCCTGACCGGCGTGGCGGCCCCGCTCGTGCTGGCGCTGATCGCCGCGGCCAGCGCCGGCGTCAGCCTGCCCATGACAGCGCTTTGCGTGCTGGCGCTCGCCTACCTGCCGGAATGCATGCTCGCCTCGGCAAAGGGCTGGTATCTGTCGCCGCGCATGGTCACCGCGATGATTGCACGCGACCTGATGTTGCCCGCGATCTGGGTGCGCGGTTGGCTGGGCGGGGCCGTCGACTGGCGCGGCAACGCCATGACCATCGGCACCAAGGCGGCCGAGCTCGAAGAGACGCCGTCGCGCGCTTGATGTCGGCGGTTGAGGTCGCCCTCTATTTGGCGGCCTTCAACGCCTGCGCGATGTCGTCCAGCAGGTCGTCGGTATCTTCCAGCCCGACCGACAGCCTGAGCGTGCCGGGTCCGATGCCGAGCTCGGCGCGCGCTTCGTCGCTGAGGTTCTTGTGCGTCGTCGTCGCCGGATGGGTGATCAGGCTTTTGGCGTCGCCGAGATTGTTCGAGATCAGCACGATGTCGAGCGCATTCTGCAAGGCGAAGGCACCCTGCTTGCCGCCCTTGACGTCAAAGCAGATCAGGGTGGAGCCGCCCGACATCTGCTTCTTGACGATATCGGCCTGCGGATGGTCGGCGCGGCCGGGATAGATGACGCGGGCGATCTCCGGCTGCTCGGCCAGGAAATCGGCGATCTTGCCGGCGCTTTCCGTCTGCTGGCGCACGCGCAGCGGCAGCGTTTCCAGGCCCTTGAGCAGCGTCCAGGCGTTGAACGGCGACAGGCTGGGGCCGGTATGGCGGAAATAATCGTGCAGGTTCTCGTCGATCCACTTCTTGTCCGACAGGATGACGCCGCCGAGACAGCGGCCCTGGCCATCGATGTGCTTGGTCGCCGAATAGACCACGACATGCGCGCCGAGCTGCAACGGCTTCTGCTGCAGCGGCGTGGCGAAGACATTGTCCACGACCAGCCGCGCGCCGATCGAATTGGCAAGCGAAGCGACGGCGGATATGTCCACCACCTCAAGCGTCGGGTTGGTCGGGCTTTCCAGGAAAAACAGCTTGGTGTTGGGCCGCACCGCCTTTTCCCAGTTGGCGATGTCGGTGCCGTCGACCAGCGTCGCCTCGATGCCGTAACGCGGCGCCAGCGTCTCGACCACCCAGCGGCAGGAGCCGAACAGCGCGCGCGCCGCAACGATATGGTCGCCGGCTTTGACGCTGCACAGGAGTGCCGCCGTCACCGCCGCCATGCCGGACGCGGTGGCGCGCGCGTCCTCGGCGCCTTCGAGCGCGCACATGCGCTTCTCGAACATGTCTACGGTCGGATTGGCGTAGCGCGAATAGATGAAGCCCGGTTGCTCCCCCTTGAAGCGGGCTTCGGCGGCTTGGGCCGTCTCATAGACATAGCCCTGGGTCAGGTATATCGCCTCGGAAGTTTCACCGAAGCCGGAACGCAGGGTCCCGCCATGCACGAGTGCGGTCTGAGGCTTCCAGTTGCGCGTCTTGCTCGTCATCGTCCTATCCAAACACAAAAAAACCGGCCGCGAAAAAGTCGCAACCGGTCCATACAGCCTTGCGGCCCGACGGTCCTTTAGCGACTTGTTTAACGTGGCTGCAAGCCGACCGGCCAAATCACCACGGGATAACGACCCTTTAGACCCGCGTCACGCTTGCGTCAATTGCCGGCTTCATTAAGAGACTTGTACCAGCAGAGCGGAGCCAGACTTTGCGGCAGACAGGAATTCTTCCCGATCAGGACATTGCGGCGCTGTTCCAGTCCGGCGCGCTGAAGTCGTCGCGTGCGCTCGATGCCGACCAGATCCAGCCGGCCAGCCTTGATCTGAGGCTCGGCGACAAGGCGTGGCGGGTGCGCGCGTCCTTCCTGCCGGGTCCCAATCATAAGGTCAGTGAAAAACTCGACCGGCTGAAGCTGCATGAGATCAGCCTGGCCGACGGCGCTGTTCTGGAAACCGGTTGCGTCTACATCGTGCCCCTGCTCGAAAGCCTGGCGCTGCCGGCGGAAATTTCGGCGTCCGCCAATCCCAAGAGCTCGACCGGGCGGCTCGATATCTTCACCCGCGTGATGACCGATCGCGGCCACGAGTTCGACAAGATCGCCGCCGGCTATCACGGTCCGCTCTATCTTGAAGTCAGCCCACGCACCTTTCCGATCGTCGTACGCGCCGGCTCGCGCCTTTCGCAGATACGCTTCCGCACCGGCAATGCGCTGCTCTCGGAAGCAGAGTTGCATCAATTGCACCGGGCCGAAATGCTGGTCGCCACCGAACCGCCGAACATCTCCGGCGGCGGCATCGCATTGTCGATCGATCTCAACGGCGACAGTGACGGGCTGGTCGGCTATCGCGGCAAGCACCATACCGGCCTCGTCGATGTCGACAAGCGCGCGGCGCAGGAGATCGTCGACTTCTGGGAGCCGATCCACAAGAGCGGCGCCGGCGAGCTGGTGCTCGATCCGGACGAGTTCTACATCCTCGTCAGCCAGGAAGCGGTGCATGTGCCGCCGCTCTACGCGGCCGAAATGACGCCCTTCGATCCCCTGGTGGGCGAGTTCCGTGTCCACTATGCCGGCTTCTTCGATCCGGGCTTCGGCCACTCGGCGGCCGGCGGCACCGGCAGCCGCGCCGTGCTCGAAGTGCGCAGCCATGAGGTGCCGTTCATCCTCGATCATGGCCAGATCGTCGGCCGGCTGGTCTACGAGCATATGCTGAAGCGGCCGCAGGCGCTTTACGGCACCGAGCTCGGCTCCAACTACCAGGCGCAGGGCCTGAAGCTGTCCAAGCACTTTCGCGCCGCGTCCTGAACGCTCATCACCGTCAGGCAAGATACTTGCCTGCGCCGGCCCGCCATGCTTGGCTGCCTCGCCGGCCGCCGACGTGGCGGTGCTCAAGGGGAATGAAAATGCAGATTTCGAAATGGATCCTATCGGCGGCGGCCGCCGCCATGCTGACGCTTGGCGCCGGCGCCCTGTCGGCGCATGCGGCGGAGAAAATCAAGATCGGCACCGAGGGCGCCTACCCGCCGTTCAACACCATCACGCCCGACGGCAAGGTCGAGGGCTTCGACATCGACATCGCCAACGCCCTTTGCGCGCAGATGAAGGTCGAATGCGAGATCGTCACCCAGGACTGGGACGGCATCATCCCGGCGCTGCAGGCCAAGAAATTCGACGCCATCATCGCTTCGATGAGCATCACCGAGGAGCGCAAGAAGCAGGTCGCGTTCACCCACAAATACTATACGACGCCGCTCTCGCTCGTCGCCCTGAAGGACAGCGACATCGCCTCGACCGAACCGGCGGCGCTCGCCGGCAAAACGGTCGGCGCCCAGGCGGCGACCACGCAGGCCAACTACGCCCAGGACGTCTATGGCAAGGCCGGCGCCGAAGCGAAGCTCTATCCGACCCAGGAAGAGGCAATCACCGATCTCCAGAACGGCCGCCTCGATGCCGTCCTTTCCGACAAGTTCGTGCTGATGGACTGGATGAAGAAGGCGAGCGACGGTTGCTGCAAGATGGTCGGCGACGTCAAGGGCACCGAGACCGAAGCCGGCATTGCCGTGCGTCTTGAGGATACGGCGCTACGCGACAAGCTCAACGCAGCCATCGACGCCATCGTCGCCGACGGCACCTACAAGAAGATCCAGGACAAGTATTTCGACTTCGATATTTATTGAGATGGAAGCCGCCGATCTCCTCCCACCAGGGAGGAGATCACGCTCATCTCACAGCGCCTTCACCGCCACCTTCACCGGCTTTTCGATTTCGAGCGGGTTGCGCAGCGGCAGGCCGAAATCCGCAGCTTCGATCTCGAACACGTCGCCGGCTTCGGTCTTGATGCCGTCGGCGAAGGACAGGGTCGCGGTGCCGAACATGTGCACATGCACGTCGCCCGGCTGGCGGAAAGCCGAATATTTGAAATGGTGGTGTTCGAGATTGGCGATGGTGTGCGACATGTTCGCTTCGCCCGACAGGAACGGCTTTTCCCACATCAACTTGCTGTCGCGCCAGATGCGTGAGGAGCCTCTGATGTCGGCGGGCAGGTCGCCGACCAGGATCTCCGGTCCGAAGGAGGCGTTGCGCAGCTTGGAATGGGCGAGGAAGAGATAGTTCACGCGTTCGGTCACATGGTCGGAAAATTCGTTCGACAGAGTGAAGCCGACCCGGAACGGCGCGCCGTCGTCGCCGATGACATAGATGCCGGCAACCTCGGGCTCCTCGCCGGCGTCCTTGGCGAAGGCCGGTGACAGGAGCGCGGCACCCGGCGCCACGGCCATCGTGCCATTGCCCTTGTAGAACCATTCCGGCTGCACCCCGATCTGGCCTTTCGCGGGTTTGCCGCCTTCCAGCCCCATGCGGAACATCTTCATGGAATCGGTGAGCTGCTCCTCGCCGTCGGTGCTGAGCTTCTTGTGCATGGAATCGCGCGTCGCCGCCGAGCCGAGATGCGTCAGCCCCGTGCCGGTCAGATGCAGATGCGCCGGATCGGGATGATTGATCGGCGACAGCAGCCGCCCCTTCTTGTAGGCGGCGTCGAGATCGACGGCCTCGCCCAGCCCCTTGCGTTCGATCAGCGCGGCAAGGCCGACGCCGGTACGAGCGGCTTCCATCGCCAGCGAATAGACGCTGCGCGCGCCGTTGATGATCCGGGTCTTGCCGCCCGTGCGGGCAACGACACGGATGGTCTCGGCGTCGTCGAGAATCTGCGAGATCAGCATGATCAGTCCTCTCTCATATCTTGGCATGGCTGCCTTCTGGCAAACCTTGACCTGCGCGGCTCGGACTGGCCGTGCCACGGGTTGAACTCTTCGTCCGGATTGCGCTCGCGAGCCCGGTCCCTGAAGGACTTCTTCAAGCCGGCGAATTGCCGGCAATGCCGCGACCGTATGCCTCCTGCTTGCCTCGCCTGAAGCCTGTTCAGGCCTTGTTCTTGTTGTAGACGTCGAAGATAACGGCGCCGAGCAGCACCAGGCCCTTGACCACTTGCTGCCAGTCGACATTGACGCCCATGATCGACATGCCGTTGTTCATCACGCCCATGATGAAGCCGCCGACCACCGCGCCGATGACCTGACCGACGCCGCCCATCGCCGAGGCGCCGCCGATGAACACCGCGGCGATGACGTCGAGCTCGCTGCCGAGGCCTGCCGCCGGCACGGCCTGGCCAAGGCGCGCCGCGATGATCAGGCCGCCAAGCGCCGACAGCACGCCCATATTGACGAACACGTAGAGCGTCAGGCGCTCGGTCTTGATGCCCGACAGCTGCGCGGCCTTGGCATTGCCGCCCATCGCATAGATGCGCCGGCCGATCGTCATGCGCTTGGTGACGAAGACGAACAGCGAGATCAGCAGGCCCATGACGAGCAGCACCACCGGCAGGCCGCGGTAGCTGGCGAACTGGTAGACCAGGAACAGCGCCAGCGCGCTGCCGACCAGTGTCTTGATGACGAACAGGGTAAAGGGCTCGGCCTCATAGCCGTGGCGTTCGCGTTTGCGTCGCGTCCGCAGCCCGAAATAGGCATAGGCCAGCACGGCGACCAGGCCCAGCACGATCGTCGTCATGTGCAGCGTCAGGCCGCTGCCCATAATCGTCTTGCCGGCTGCATTCACCGTTGGCGGGATCAGCGTCAGCGGTCCGATGACATCTGGAATGAAACCGGAGCTGAGCGCCTTGAACTCGGGCGGCAGCGGTCCGACCGAAGATCCGCCGCCGAGCAGCGCCTGGCAGATGCCGCGGAAGATCAGCATGCCGGCCAGCGTCACGATGAAGCTCGGTATTCGATGGTAGGCGATCCAGTAGCCTTGCGCCGCGCCGATCAGGCCGCCCACGATCAGGCAGACGATGGAAACCACCAGCGGGTTGCTGAATATGCCGAGAGGCCAGATCACCATCATCATCGCCGCCAGCGCGCCGATGAAGCCCGCCACGGACCCCACGCTGAGGTCGATATGGCCCGACACGATGACCAGCAGCATGCCGAGCGCCATCACGATGATGAAGGAGTTCTGCTGCACCAGATTGCTCAGGTTCACCGGCTTGAACAGCGTTCCCGAAGTGGTGAACTGGAAGAACACCATGATGGCGATCAGCGCCAGGATCAGGCCGTATTCGCGCAGGTTCGTCGCCAGCGCCGATACGGCGATGCGTGGACGCTGCCCGACATCTTCGGCGACGTTGCTCTGCGGGGCGGGGGCGCTTTCCGTGCTCATGCTGCTTTTCCTTCTCCCCGAACGATGGCGCGCATTATTCTTTCTTGGCTTGCGTCCGCCGCGGGCATTTCGCCGACGATGCGGCCTTCGTTCATGACATAGATGCGGTCGGTGATGCCGAGCAGTTCTGGCATTTCCGACGAGATGACCACGATCGCCTTACCTTCGGCCGCAAGGCGCGCGATGATCGTATAGATTTCATATTTGGCGCCGACATCGATGCCGCGCGTCGGCTCGTCAAGAATCAGCACTTCCGGGTCGGCGAACAGCCATTTCGACAGCACCACCTTCTGCTGGTTGCCGCCGGAAAGATTGCCGGTCATCTGATAGACGCTGGAAGCGCGGATGTTGGTCTGCTTGCGATAGTCGTTGGCGACGGCAAGCTCGCGCAAATCGTCGATCACGCTGTGGCGCGACACGCCGCCGAGATTGGCCAGCGTAATGTTGTGCTTGATGTGGTCGATGAGATTGAGGCCGTAAGTCTTGCGATCCTCGGTCACATAGGCAATGCCGTGTTCGACCGCCCTGCTCACCGAGGAGACGTCGATCGGCTTGCCCTTGAGCAGCACCTCGCCGGTGATGCGGCGCCCATAGGAGCGGCCGAACAGGCTCATGGCGAATTCGGTTCGCCCGGCGCCCATCAGCCCGGCAATGCCGACCACCTCGCCCTTGCGCACATTGATGTCGATGCCCTTGATCACCTGCCGCTCGGCATGGAGCGGGTGAAAGACCGACCAGTTCTTCACTTCGAACACGACCTCGCCGATAGCAGGCTCGCGCGGCGGATAGCGGTCGTCGAGCGAACGGCCGACCATCGAGGTGATGATGCGGTCTTCCGAGATGTCCTTCCTGGACAGCGTCTCGATGGTTCGCCCGTCGCGGATGACGGTCACCTTGTCGGCGACCCGGTTTACCTCGTTGAGCTTGTGCGAGATCAGGATCGAGGTCATGCCTTGTCGCTTGAATTCGAGCAGAAGGTCGAGCAGCGCCTGGCTGTCCTTCTCGCTGAGCGACGCCGTCGGCTCGTCGAGGATCAGGAGCTTGACCTCCTTGCTCAGCGCCTTGGCGATCTCGACCAGCTGCTGCTTGCCGACCCCGATATTGGTGATCAGCGTCTTGGGGTCCTCCTTGAGGCCCACCTTCTTCAGCAGGGCGCTGGTGCGCGCCTCGTTGGCATTCCAGTCGATGACGCCGTATCGGGCGTGTTCGTTGCCGAGGAAGATGTTTTCGGCGATCGACAGCATCGGCACCAGCGCAAGCTCCTGGTGGATGATGACGATGCCCTTGCGCTCGCTATCATGAATGCCTTTGAATTGGCATTCCTGGCCCTGAAAGATGATCTGGCCGTCATAGGTGCCGGAGGGATAGACGCCGGACAGCACCTTCATCAGCGTCGATTTGCCGGCGCCGTTCTCGCCGACCACGGCATGGATCTCGCCTTCCTCGACCCGAAGGTTCACGTTCGACAGCGCCTTGACGCCGGGAAACGTCTTGGTGATGTCCTGCATCTCCAAAATCGTCGAGGCCATGGTAAAAGTGCTCCTGCGAGACCCGCAACAATACCGGGGTCGCTGGTGAACGAAAAGGGGCCCTGCGTTGCGCAGGACCCCTGGCTATAAAACCGAATTTACTTCAGTTCGTCGGCCTTGATGTAGCCGGAGTCGACGACCAGAGCCTGGTAGTTCGACTTGTCGACCTCATGCGGCGTCAGCAGGATCGAGGGAACGACCTTGACGTCGTTGTTGTAGGTCTTGGTGTCGAGGCCTTCCGGCTTGCCGCCCGAGAGCACCTTGTCGACGAGCTCGACGGTGGCCTTGGCCAGTTCGCGGGTGTCCTTGAACACGGTCGAGTACTGCTCGCCCGAGATGATCAGCTTCACCGAGGCGGTCTCGGCGTCCTGGCCGGTCACGATCGGCCACGGCTGGGCTTCCGTGCCGTAACCGACGGCGCGCAGCGACGCGGTGATGCCGCGCGACAGGCCGTCATAGGGCGACAGAACGCCATCGACGCGGCTGCCGTCCGAGTAGTTGGCCGACAGCAGATTGTCCATGCGGGCCTGGGCGGTGGCGGCGAGCCAGCGCAGCGTGCCGACCTTGTCCATGCCGGTCTGGCCGGACTTGATCTTGATCGAACCGTCGTCGATCAGCGGCTGGAGCACGGAAATCGCGCCGTTGTAGAAGAAAAAGGCGTTGTTGTCGTCGGGTGAGCCGCCGAACAGCTCGACGTTCCACGGCTTGGTATTCGGGAAGCGCTCCTTGAGGCCCTTCACCAGCGAATTCGCCTGGATCACGCCGACGCCGAAATTGTCGAACGTGGTGTAGTAGTCGACATTGGGCGTCTTCTTGATCAGGCGGTCATAGGCGACGACGACGACGCCGGCGTCAGCGGCCTTCTGCAGCGCATCCGACAGGGTGGTGCCGTCGATCGAGGCGATGATCAGCGCCTTCGGACCCTTGGTGATTTCGTTTTCCAGCTGGCTGAGCTGGTTGGGGATGTCGTCCTGCGCATATTGCAGGTCGACCGTATAACCCAAAGCCTCGAGCTGGGACTTGACGGCGTCGCCGTCGTTGATCCAGCGCTGCGAGGTCTTGGTGGGCATCAGCACGCCGACGAGACCCTTGTCGGCGGCGTGCGCCGAATAGGTCATGGCAGCGATGCCAAGGGCCGCGACGGCGGCCAGCGTCTTGATGATCTTCACAATTACTCTCCCTGGTTGATGGACGCGACACCTCGGGGCTTCGCGGGCCGCGCAGGCGAGCAGGAGCGCAAGCGCCGCTGTCGTCTATCGATCTCCGGTATCCTCCCAATCGGCCCTGGGACTGATTTCAACCGACACGATTTTCCTCGTCATCGACTGGCACGCCCCAGGACGCGCGAAGGGTGTGTCCCTTTGCCATAACTGTCAAATGCGATCTTTGATGATTGCTATACCGAAACTGGTATACGTTGATGCTGAACTCAAGGGGCATTGGGAGCGAAGGGAAATCCATGGCAACGTTGCGCAATCCTGGTGGGATTTCAGAAGGTTACGAGGTGCTCCCCGGTGACGGCGAGACCCTGCTGCGCAGCGGCCTCAGCCTGCGCCATATGCGCATGATCGTAGCACTGGACGATCACGGCCGGGTCAGCTCCGCCGCCCAGGTCATGAATATCTCACAGCCGGCGGCCTCGCGCATGATCGCCGAGATGGAAGCCGTGCTGGACGTCACGCTCTGCGAAAGGCTGCCGCGCGGCGTCACCTTGACGCCCTATGGCAAGGCGTTGGCCAGGCGCGCGCGCTCCATCCTGCTGGAGATGCGCGAGGTCGATCGCGAGATCTCCGAACTCAAGGCGGGCAAGGGCGGCTCGGTGTTCCTTGGTGCGGTGACGGCGCCCGCGATCGAGCTCGCGGTGCCGGCGATCCGGGAGATCCGCCGCATCTACCCGCGCATCGAGATCACCATGCAGGTCGAGACCTCCAACGTGCTGGCGCGCGAGCTGATAGCATCGCGCCATGACTTCATCATCGCGCGCATCCCCGACGATCTCAACCCGCGGCTGTTCGAGTCCCGTGTCATCGGCGTCGAGAAAGCCTGCCTGATCGTGCGCCGGGGCCATCCGCTGACCGAGGGCAAGGCGGTGCGGTTGGAGGAAACCGCGGCCTATGACTGGGTTTTCCAGTCCGGCGGCTCGCCGCTGCGCCAGGCCATGGAGAGCAATTTCCTGAACCGCAACATCGCGCTGCCGGACCGCATCCTCAACACCAGCTCGCTGCTCCTGACCCTGGTCATGGTCGCGCACTCCGATGCCATCGCGCCTGTCTCGGTCCAGGTGGCGAAATTCATCCAGAATCCCGAGGGGCTGGCCGGCGCCATCGATGTCGTCCAGACCGAATTCGACATCGAGGTCCGGCCTTACAGCCTGATCACGGTGAAGAACCGCGCGCTGTCGCCGGCGGCGAAGATGCTGCATGACTTCATCCTGCGCGAAGTCGGGTGACCGGAACAAAAACCAGGTAAGTGCGTTCAAAGGCCAGTCGGCGTTCGCGCTGGGGGTCGTTTTGAGCTGGGGAACGATACGCCGATGGCAAACAACTCGGGAGATTTGATGGAACGTCGGTTGTTTCTTACTGGAATGCTTGGCGTCGCGGGGGCAGTTGCTTTTGCAGGCCTGGCCAGGCCCGGCAGAGCAGTTGCCGGGGTCCCGAACGGCAACGGAATCCTTGACGAGCTCGACAAGGACGACCTCGACAGGGCGGATGCGGCCGTCTTCGAAGGAGACGATCAAGCCGAGGTGGAGCAGATCTCGCATCGCCGGTGGCATCGTCCCTATGGACGCCGTAGGCGTCGCCGCGTCTGGCGCAGGGTCTGCCGTAGCTATTGGCGCCGCGGCCGCCGTCGTGTCCGCTGCTGGCGCAGGCGCGTCTGGGTCTGGCTCTGAAGCCATGCCGGGAAAACGGCTTGAGCGGTTTTCCCGGAATTGCGCACGAAACCGATAGTTGAAGCGGCTTGGGCCGGGCGTAGCCCTTGCGTTGCAAGCTGGAGCGGGTAGCGGGAATCGAACCCGCGCGTTCAGCTTGGGAAGCTGACAGGCTACCATTACATCATACCCGCGCAGCAGCCTCGTTACCATGAGGGCTGGCCATCGGGCAATCGCAAAGCGGCTCGCTTTCCACACGCTACCTTCCAGCGGTCAGCGTGCCGCACGCCGGTTCTGTCTGCTATTTCACTTTCGCGATCTCGGTGCCGGCGGCAAAGCTCGGCCAGTATTTCGAGATGGCGAGTGCTGCGCCCGCGGAAGAGAAGTGACCATAATCGAAATAGAGAAATTGCTTGTTGCCGGCATCGGCATACGAGCAGCCGGCGGCGTCGCACAGATATGTCAGCGGGTCTATGAAGTCAGCGCCTTTGACGAAAGGCAGCACCCGCTTGTTGATGTCCGGATCCATGGCCATCGGCCAGGACATGTTCGCGGCATCTCCTCGTCTTGCGAAGAAGGCGATTTTCTGGACGTCGGCGATGAATTCGGGAGACTGGCCGATGACGTAGACCTTGACGCCCATCTGGCGAAGCCGGTCGATCGTCTTCTGGAGACCGCCGAAGCCCCTGACCTCGTAGTCGGTCCATCGGCCGCTCAGGACCACCGCCTGAATATTGGCTTCGCGGATGATCGACAGGGCCCGTTCGTTGAAGTCGGTACAGGCAGGCCGGGCATAGGAAAAATAGGTCAGGTCCGGGGGGCAGCCGGCATAGGTGTATTGGATGACGTTGGCCTGGATTTTCTGGGCATTGGCTTCAAGTCCCGAGACATAGTGGGCGGCGAAGGAATCGCCCCATAACAGCACATTGGTGGCAAAGCCGCTTGTTCGGGTGCAGGCGGCAAGGTTCCAGTCCTCGACCCGGTTCGAGCCTTCGTTGAAGCAGATGCCGTTGCGCCAGTCGCCAACCTGGATCCGTTCCGTTGAAAAGTCCGGGAAGCGTTGCGGAAAACCGTTGCCGAGCGCCCCGGCCATGCCGCCGGCACAGAGCAGGACGATAGCCGTCGCGGAAAAGGCGAAGATGGGCAGCGGCGCGGTGTAGGCCCGTTTCCGCCGAAACGGCTGCTCGACATATTTCCACGAGAACGTCGCCAGGGCGAAGCTCGCCACGGTCATGGCGATGATCGTCGGCACGCCGAGGGCTTTCAGCGAAACGTAATGGACGAAGGAATTGATCGGCCAGTGAACGAGGTAGAGCGAATAGGAAATGAGGCCGATCCAGACCAGCGGGGCGAACTGCAACACCCGCGTGGCGATGGTTGCCGGCCCCTGTTCGCCCGCCCTGTCGTGGCCGGCATAGATGAGCAGGGTGGTGCCGATGCAGGGGAACAAGGCATTGTAGCCCGGAAACGGGTCGCTCTCCGAAATCGTGACGAAGCCGAAGGCGATCATGGCGAAGCCGGCGAGGCCGATCAGTTCCATCGCCGGCCGGCTGGCAAGTGCCGGCGGCTTTCTCAGCATCAGCATGGCCCCCAGCGCCAGTTCCCAGATGCGCGTCGGCAACAGGTAGAAACCCGCCGTGGGCGCCATCGAGGTCGCCATGACCGCCAGGGCAAAACTGCCGATCGCGATCGGCAGCAATATCGTCAGCCAGCGTTTCGAGGCATAGCGATAGATCAGGTACACCAGTATCGGCGCGAAGATGTAATATTGTTCTTCGACCGAGAGCGACCATGTGTGCAGCAGCGGCCGCAGCTCGGCGTCGATCGAGAAATAGTTCGTCGTCTTCCAGAAATAGATGTTCGACCAGAAGGTCGAGGCCGCGATGACGCTGAGGCTGAATTCGTGCAGGTCCGACGGCAAAAGGATGAACCAGGCGGCAATGCTTGCAAGCACGATGACGAAGGCCAGCGCCGGCAGGATGCGCCGCGCGCGGCGCCAATAGAAGCGGCCGATCGAGAACTGGCCGCGTTCGAGATCGTCGAGCAGGCTGCCGCTGATCAGATAGCCCGATATGACGAAGAAGATGTCGACGCCGGTGAAGCCGCCTGGGATGGCGGACAAGCCGAAATGGAAGAGGACGACAGGCAGCACCGCTATGGCCCGCAGGCCGTCGATGTCGCGCCTGTAATTCATGCGACCGGTTCGCGCGCCGTGGCCTGCGGCAGTCGCGGCGCACCCGATACACCGGCCCATGCTGCGGCGTTACGGCGATGCGAGAAAACCTTGGTTCTCGGTCCCACTTGTTCGTCCTCTCCGGTGCAATTTGCTGCACCGCAACATCGGTGTCAAGGCGAATGCTGGAGGGCCGAAGCCTGTTTGGGCCGGCGTCGCAGATCAGGCGCCGGGCAGGTAGATCACGGCGTAGTCGTCCGCATAGGCCCGCTTCCAGCCCAGTTCCTCGAAGAAGGGAATGCGGGTGTCGCCGGCCGCCAGCAGCGCCCAGCCTATGGCGTATTTCTTCAGCCGGGCTTCGAGCAGCGGTTTGCCGTCACTGTGTCCGGTCGCGTCGTCGGTTTTCGTGAACCCGTCCAGGAACAGCTGGTCCGTCCTGCCGTCGATGTAGGTCTTGATCCCGTGGAAGATCAGCGTGCCGCCGAAATTGTAGGAATTCAGCACGTTGCCGGACAGGTGCTGATCCCTTGCGAAGGCGAGCGCTCCGCTGGCGGACGTCTTCGGGCTCGGCGCGATCTGTTGGACACTGCCGAGGACCGAGACCGCGCCGATCAGCAGGACGGCCACCGCGCCCGAGATCGCGTAGTAATGCCTGGCGAAGAATTTTTCCAATCCGTCGCGCTTTTGCGCCAGCCAGGTGGCGGCTGAAAGTGCGGGATATTGCTGTGCGACCTCAACCATGATCACCAACGGAACCAGCAGGAAGAACAGGTACATGAACCGCTGATGGCTGAGAAAGGCATGCAAGGTGAAGACGATGAACAGCGCCTTGGCCCAGCCGATCCGCAGCCGTGACACCAACAGCCCGAAAAGCGCCAGCAGCATCACAGCTTCCTTGATGAGCTCTTCCTGAGCGTTGAAGGGCCGCCACTCCAGGATAAGCGGCACCGCCTCGTTGCCATAGGCGACGGTAAGCGTCGCCAGGATGGCCTTGACGCCATAGGGATGGACCAGGCTGACCACTGGGCAAAGCAGGCCGAACGCGATCCATTTCGCCAGGAGAACCGGTTTCGACAGGCCTGTTCGCGACAGGAGATACAGACCGGCAAAGCCGGCGATGACGAAGCTCAAGGTGAATGTGGCATGCAGGTTCGCCCACAACACGACGAGCGCGAGCAGCCACGGGGATGGCGCTCTTTCGTCCTGCGCCGCGCGAAACAGAATCGCCGTCCAAATGACGATGATCGGCAAAGTGAAGACGTGGGGGCGCGCCGTATAGATCGGGGCGACGAGGAAAGCCGTGACGAAAGCCAGCACTACCGCTAACACCGGCTTCAGCCATGCGCTGAGGAACCATCCCATCAGGAAGACTGTCAGGCCGATCGTGGCGATGATCAGCGTGACGACGCCATTCCAGCCTCCGGCGCCATAGGCGAGGGCCAGAAGCACCTGCCCCAGCCATTCCTTGGCGATCCAGGGCTGGCCGTCGAAGGTATAGGAATAGGGGTCGACGGTCGGAAATGTCCGGTTCGCCAGGAAATCCAGCCCGACCTTCACCTGCCACCAGCTGTCAGGATCCAGAAGGAGGGAGTTGGCATGCCTCATCAGCACGTAGGCAACGGTGCAGGCGCAGAAAAGACAGAACAATAGTCTGCTGCGCTGTGCGTCTTCGAGCGACGGCGTAGCCATCGCGATTGCCGTGGCCTGATTCATGTCGCGGCTCCCGACCATTTCGCGTTCGTTCCGGTCGAGAGGTCCCGTTGCGGCCGGTCGATCGTCGCCTTAGCCACGCGCGGCTCTCTTCACCATTTCCTGGAGGCGGTGGACAGGCAGGTCCTGGTTTTCGACGGCCACATCGCTTCGCGAAACGATCTCGTTGACGAAATAGAGCGGCCGCCGCTTCGTCTCCATGTACATCCGGCCGAGATATTCGCCGAATATGCCAAGCACCAGAAGCTGAACACTACCCAGGATCAGCATGATCGCGGCAAGGCTGGTCCAGCCCGGCAGCACGTTTCCCAGCGACCATTCGAGCAGCGTATAGCCGAGCACGACCATCCCCAGCACGCCGGAAAGCATTCCCAGAAGCGAGGCAAACCGCAACGGCGCGATGGAAAAGCTGGTCATCGCGTCGACAGCCAGGAGAACCATCTTCTTCAGCGGATAATGGGTGGCGCCGGCGAAACGCCGTTGCCGCTCATAGGAGAAGGCGGCCTGTCTCAGCCCGATCCAGCTCACCATGCCGCGAATGAACCTGTAGCGCTCCGGCATGGCGTTCAGATGGTCGAGGGCGCGGCGGCTCATCAGCCTGAAATCACCCGTGTCCGGCGCGATCTCGACGTCGACCATCCGGCGCAGCAGCCGGTAGAACATCGACGCGGAAGCCAGCTTGAACCAGCCTTCGCCATCACGCTTGACCCTTTGACCGTAGACGACGTCGAAGCCTTCATCCATCTTCGCCATCATCGCGCCGAGCAGTTCGGGCGGATCCTGGAGGTCGGCATCGAGAATGAGGATGCGCTGGCCCCGGCAGAACTCCAGCCCCGCGCTCAGCGCGATCTGGTGGCCATAGTTGCGGGCAAGGTCGATGGCGACGACATGGTCGTCCGTTTGCGCCAGTTCGAAAACGGCGTCGCGGGTGCCGTCGGTCGCCCCGTCGATGACGAGCACGATCTCGTAGGAAGGGTTTTGCGCCAGGCAAGCGGCGGTGACGCGTCGGTGAAGCTCAGCCACGCCGTCCCGCTCGTTATAGCACGGCACGACAACCGAAAGCATGACCGCGCGGCGCGCGCCGATTTTTTCCGCTTCCATCAAAGCCTGGCTCCCGCTCCAGGAAGGGCAATAGCGGCAATTGGTTAGAAAACAGATAAACCGGCCGCGATCTGCCGCCGCCGGCCGCTCGCCTGCCATGCGCCCGTGGTCGCCGGCTTGGTGCCAGGGCACGATCCGCGTTAACGAGTTCCTTCGGAGCCTTCGACGGCGCGCTGTTGACGGAGCATTGAACGGAAAAACCCGCCGGTGCGGCGGGTCCCTTGGCGCAACTCAGCACCATAACGGAATATCTACCATAGTTGCCTTCACCCGGTCAAGGAAAAATTTCCTAATAGAAAACCGCCGGCACAGCCGGACTGGCCGTCACAGGCTTTGTCGGCCAGGGTTCGGCGCCTTGGCCCGCCCGGCTTGAAGCGAGGCGGCCAAGTGCGTATTTCTCATCCTGTCGCCGAATCGGGCGATCAGAGCCGGAGACAGGTCTTGTCCGCATTGACGCGCTTTCTCGGCGACACCCCGCTCAGGGTACTCCTGAAGTTGCTGGTGGTGTCGTTCCTCGTCGGCCTCGTCATGACCGCCTTCGGCTGGTCGCCGATGGACGTGCTCTACGGCATCCGCAAATTCTTCCTGGATCTCTGGAATCTGGGCTTTCATGCCATCGACCGCTTCCTGGGTTACATTCTGCTGGGTGCGGCGATCGTGGTTCCGGCGTTCATCCTGCTCAGAATCGCCAACTACAGGAAATAGCGGTCAGGCGTAGTCCGCCGCCGCCTCGAACAGAATGGCATGGCGCGCCGCGAGCGCGGCTACGTCGGTCGAATAGCCGCCGCCGATGACGCCGCATAGCGCGATGCCGCGCGAGCGGAAGTGACCGATCACCATGGCGTCGCGGGCACGAAGCCCGTCGTTTGAAAGCGCCAGCCTGCCGAGCCGGTCTTCGGCATGGACGTCGACACCGGCATTGTAGAAAACGATGTCCCAGCGCGCATGGGCGGACAGCTCCGGCAAGATGGCGGCCAGCCTTTCGAGATAGGCGGCATCGCCCGTGCCGTCGGGCAGTGCGACATCGAGGTCGGAGGCGATCTTGCGCGCGGGGTAGTTGCGCTCGCCATGCATGGAGAAGGTGAACACGCGCGGATCGGCGGCCAGGATGTCCGCCGTGCCGTCGCCCTGATGCACATCCAGGTCGACCACCAGTATGTTCCGGGCCGCGCCTTCGGCGAGCAGCACCAGCGAAGCCACGGCGACGTCGTTGAAGGTGCAGAAGCCCGCGCCTTGCGCGCGGCGGGCATGATGGCTGCCGCCGGCTGTGTTGCAGGCAATGCCGCGGCGCAAGGCCAGCCGGGCCGCCAGCACGGTGCCGCCGGTGGCGAGTTGGGCGCGCAGCGAAACGCGCGGGCCGACCGGAAAGCCGATCTCGCGTTCGATCTTTTCCGGCACCGAACAGCTGATGACCTGGTCGACATAGTCAGCCGCATGGGCAAGCTTCAGCCATGGCGCCGGCGCTGCTTCCGGCATGCTGAGCGCCTCCTGCACGGCCAGTCCGCGTACGCGCAAAGCCTCCATCAGTAGCGGATATTTGCTCATCGGAAAGCGATGGTTGACGGCGAAGCCGGCGTCGTAGTCGGGGTGATGGACGATGTGGAGGGGCATGAACCGGATCCGGCGGCTCGCGCCAGACCGGGATTTCGGTTGGCCGCCATGGCAAGGATGGATTGCGCGGTGGCCGGAAAATGGGGCACACCGGCTGTTCGATCAAGCCGCAATCAGCAAGGCAGCAATTCTTGGACAAGGGTGCAATCCCAGCCGATGCCGGCTCTTTTGTCGTCACCAACCGCACGGTTCTCGTCATCGCCGTGCCGATGACGCTCGCCTACCTGACGACGCCGCTGCTCGGCATGGTCGATACGGCTGTTGTGGGACAGCTCGGCGACGCCGCCTTGCTTGGCGGCCTGGCGGCAGGCGCGCTGGTCTTCGACGTCGTCTTCACCACCTTCAATTTCCTGCGCTCCGGCACCACTGGTCTGGTCGCCCAGGCTTTCGGGCGCAACGACGCGCTGGAGGAACAGGCGGTGTTCTGGCGCGCCGTGCTGATCGCTGTTGTCGCCGGCCTCGTGCTGGCGGCGCTTTCGCCGCTGATCGCGGCCGGCGGGCGGTGGTTCATGGATGCCGGGCCGCGCGTCAGCGAGGCGATGGGCGTCTATATCGGCATCAGATTGCTCGCGGCACCTTTCTCGCTGATAAACTACGCCATTCTCGGCTATGTCCTCGGCCGAGGCGAGGGCGGGCTCGGGCTGGTGCTGCAGCTGGTGCTGAACGGCATCAACATCGCGCTCTGCATCCTGCTTGGCCTGGAGCTTGGCTGGGGTGTCGCGGGCGTCGCCTGGGCAACCGTCACCGGCGAATTCCTTGTCATGCTGCTTGGCCTCGCCATCGTCGTCAGGCGGTTCAGGGCAAGCCCGCCCGTGCCACGCCAACGCCTGCTCGACATGAGCGCGTTCCTGCGCATGCTGTCGCTCAACCGCGATATCATGATCCGCTCGTTCTCGCTGCTTGCCGCCTTTGCGCTGTTCACCCGCCAGGGGGCGCAATTCGGCACGGTTACGCTGGCCGCCAACGCCGTGCTGATGAATTTTTTCCTCGTCGCAGGCTATTTCCTCGACGGTTTCGCCACCGCCGCGGAACAGCTCGCCGGCCGCGCCGTCGGTGCGCGGGCTGAGCATCCCTTCCGGCGCGCGGTGCGGTTGACCCTGTTCTGGGGGTTCGGACTGGCAGGGGCCGCAACCCTGGTGCTGCTCGTGTCCGGTGCTAATCTGGTTGCCCTCGTTACCACGTCGCAGGAGGTCCGCTTGGTGGCCGACACCTACCTGCCCTGGGCGGCCTTCACCGCGCTGAGCGGTGTGCTGGCTTTCCAGATGGACGGCGTCTTCATCGGCGCGACCTGGTCGCGCGACATGCGCAACATGATGCTGCTGTCGTTCCTGGTCTTCGCCGCAGCGCTGGTTACGCTGGCGCCCGCTTTCGGCAATCATGGCCTGTGGGCGGCATTGCATGTCTTCCTGCTGGTGCGTGGCCTCAGCTTGGCTGCCATCCTGCGGCTGCGGCTGCGGACGGCGTTCAGTTGAGCGGCCTTGAAGCCCATTGGTCGAGATGGCGGTCGCGCAAGTCGCTGATGGACTTGAGCCGTTCCGTGTCGGCGAAACGCGCCATGCCGGCGACGATGCGCCCCGGCAGCGCCGGCCCGGCATAGATCATGCCGGTGTAAAGCTGGACGAGATCGGCGCCTGCGCGGATCTTCTCGAGCGCCGTCTCGGCGGAGTCGACCCCACCAACGCCGATGATGGCCATGTCCGGCCCCAGCAGCCTGCGCATACGGGCCAGCACGATGGTCGAGCGCTCGAACAGCGGCCGGCCGGAAAGCCCGCCGGTCTCGCTTGCCGCGCCGCTGGAGCGTAGCGACGGGCGAGAAATGGTGGTGTTGGAGACGATGATGCCGTCTATGGCCTTGTGGGTGACCTCGGCGGCGATGTCTTCCAGCTCGGCTTCGACCAGGTCCGGCGCAATCTTGAGAAACACCGGCGGCTGCCTTGCCGCCGTCGCGCGCGCGGCCACGACGCGCGACAAGAGCTCGCCAAGCTGTTCGCGCGCCTGCATGATGCGCAGGCCGGGCGTATTGGGCGAGGAAACATTGACGGTGAGATAGCTGGCGTAAGGCGCGAAGCGGATGACGCCGCGCTCATAGTCGTTGACGCGGTCGGCGCTGTCCTTGTTGGCGCCGATGTTGACGCCGACGATGCCGGAGCGCCCCTTGCGGCCGGCAAGGCGCTTTTCGGCGGCCGCATGGCCTTCATTGTTGAAGCCGAGCCGGTTGATCACCGCTTCATCCACCGGAAGCCGGAAGATGCGGGGCTTCGGATTGCCAGGCTGCGGCAGCGGCGTGACCGTGCCGACCTCGGCAAAGCCGAAGCCGAGGCCGAGCAGCGCATCGGGTACCTCGGCGTTCTTGTCGTAACCGGCAGCCATGCCGAGCGGATTGGGAAAATCGAGGCCGCAAAGGCTGACCTTCAGCCGCGCATCGCGCGCCGTCCGTGCGCCGACCGGCAGGCCACAGCGCAGCGCCGCGATCGACAGGCCATGCGCGGTTTCCGGGTCGAACGTGAAGAGCAGCTTCTGGCCAATCCGGTCGAGCACGCTCATTCGGCCTCCAGCGCCGGGAACTGGTGGGTGCCCTCGGCGCCGAGCGGCAGCGGCCGGACCCAAAGCACGGCTTTCAGGTCGAGCACGCCGTAGAGGTGCGGAAACAGCGCGCCGCCGCGCGAGGCCTCGTATTTTAGCGCGTCGCCCAGGCTGGTCCCGTCGATGGCGACCAGCAGAAGCCCCGCCTGGCCGGCAAAATGCTTCGCCGCCGTCTCCTTGACCTGTGCCGCCGTGGAGAAATGGATGAAGCCGTCGGCGACATCGATCGGCGCTCCGGTGAAGCGGCCCTTCGCTTCGGCCTCGCGCCAGGGCGCTTCCGGGGTTATCTTGTAGATAATCTGAGACATGGTTGCGCTATAGTCCGAACCAGCCGTGCGGGGAAGGCCATGCAAAGGGTGTTCCCCATTTCCGGCGCAAACATGCGATATTTCAGGCTTTGGCCATGGAGGACGACATGCGTCTGCAGCACATCTTGATCCCCGCCGCGCTCGTTTCGCTGGTCGCGGCGTCAGCCTATTCGGAAGAAACCGACCGCTACCGGCTGGAAAAGTCTGATAACGGCTATGTCCGCATGGACACACAGACCGGCGCGATGTCGATCTGCGAGGAGCGCTCCGGCCAACTCGTCTGCAAGATGGCGGCCGATGAACGCGCCGCTTTCCAGGATGAAATCGACCGCCTGCAAACCTCGATGAAGGCGATGGACGAGCGCGTCACCAAGCTCGAGAATTCGCTCTCGGCCCGCCTCGAATCGACATTGCCGAGCGAGGAGGATTTCAACAAGACGATGAGCTACATGGAACGATTCCTGCGCGGCTTCATGGGGATCGTCAAGGATATGGACAAGGACAGCGGCGATTCAGCCAAGCCCAACTCGCAGAAGACCTGAAGACAGGCCGTCCGGGGAAAATCCGATGCGCCGGCTTTGCTGCTTGAAAACAGCGCGAAGCGCCGCATAATCGTCGCGTCAGGTCCCAGAAAACAGAAGACCATCAAGGGACCCGGGGAGGGATATTTGCCGTCAGGCTATTCTTTCGTCATCGCCGACGATCATCCGCTGTTTCGCGGTGCGCTGCGCGAAGCGCTTGCCGGCATTGGCAATGTCGCCGCTATCCACGAAGCCGGCGATTTCGAAAGCGCCAAGGCGCTGCTCGTGGCCAACGAGGACGTCGATCTGGTGCTGCTCGACCTGTCGATGCCGGGCGCGAGCGGCCTTTCCGGCCTGATCTCGTTGCGCGGCATCCATCCGGCGGTGCCGCTGGTGGTGGTCTCAGCCCATGACGACCCGGCGACCATCCGGCGCGCCCTCGACCTCGGCGCGTCCGGGTTCATCTCCAAATCGGCCAGCATGGAGGAAATCCGCGACGCCGTGCGGTCGGTGCTTGCGGGCGACATCGCCGCACCTGCCGGCATCGATCTCGGTGTCGAGCGCGACCCCGAAATATCGGACCTGATCAAGCGCCTGCAGGCGCTGACCCCGCAGCAGACCCGCGTGCTCGGCATGCTGGCGGAAGGCCTTCTCAACAAGCAGATCGCCTACGAGCTCGGCGTCTCCGAGGCGACCATCAAGGCGCATGTCTCGGCGATATTGCAGAAGCTCGGCGTCGACAGCCGCACGCAGGCGGTGATCCTCCTGTCCAAGATCGGCAGCGATCCGCTGCAGCCGGTGAGCTGATCGCCTGAGTCTGGCGGATGGTTATTCGGATGTCGGCTCGGCGACCAGAGTGCGCAGCTCTTCCGGCTTGATCGCGTCCGCACCCGTGCTCCCGTCGGTAGCGGATGTTGAAGGGCTCGACGCACGGCCGATCGCGGCGCCCAGCCCGAGGGAAGCGATCGCCACGAGCGGAATGCCGGCGATCCAGGGCAGGCGCGGCGCCAGCGCGTAAAGGGCCGTGCCGATCGAAGGTCCCAGCGAGTCCTTGAGGTCCACCGCCACCGACGAAGCCGCCATGTAGGAGGCGCGCCGAGCCAGAGGCGCAAGCGCGTTGACGGCTGTCGGCACCAGCGGCCCGACCAGCATCTGCGCCACAGAGCACAGGCTGACGGCCGCGATCAGCGATAACGGTGCCGGCGAGGCCGCCAGCAGCGCGAAGGCCGCAATCGTCGAGGTACCCGCGCCGGCTGCCAACCAGACGGCGGGGCGCGCTTCGGCGAAACGGCTCACCACCATCTGCAGGCCAACCGTGAGGGCGGCGGCATAGGCGAACAGCGTGCCGATGCCGGACGGGCTCAGCGTGCCGGCGTCACGCGCGTAAAGCGGGATGATGGCCTCGATCCAGTTGCCGGAGATCTCGAACAGCACGACCCAGGCGAGAAGCTTCGCCAGGCGGCCGTCGCGGAACGCCGGCAGCAGCGCGGAAAGTCCCTCCTCCTCGTCCTGATCGCTGTCGACGGCATGTCCGCCGCCGATCGTCTCGGCGAATGCGGCCAGCATTACGATGCCGCCGAAAATGAGCACTCCACCGGCGGCAAGGAAGACCGTGCTGAGCGATATCAGCGCAAGCAGGGCGCCGCAGGCCGGTCCGAGAATCTGCCCCGCGCTCGAGCTCACCCGCGCCATGCTGAACCAGCGCGGATGCGCGGACGGCGCCGTCACATCGGCGATCGCGGTCATGATCGTCGGGTGAAGCACCGATTCGCACACGCCGGTCAAAAGCAGCACGGTCGCCGTGGCGGCAACGCCGTGGACGAAGAACAGGGCGATGAAGCCGCAGCCGACGCCGAGCGATGAGGAAATCAGTACCGGCCGGCGGCCGATCCGGTCGGCGATGCCGCCGATCAGCGGCGCGGCGACAAGCTCCCCGCCGGCATAGCAGCCGAACAACAGGCCGATGGCGCCGGTGGGAATGCCGGCCTCGCCGGTCGCCCAGAGCGGAAAGAAGGGTACAAGCGCCCCATCGGCGAAACCCGCGCAGAAGAACAGGAAAAGGCCGAGCAGCGCCGGGCGCGGCATCGCGCGCCAGGAGGATGAGATTGTGATCATGATGTTGCCTACGCGTCAAAGGCCCGACGGCCGGGATTGCGCGTTGGCTGACGTTAACGCCTACGGCCGCTCCAGGAGCAGCATGAGCTATCGATCCTGATTGTTTGCTCGTACGGAGGCTTGCTCAGCCGAGCCGCACGGACAGCTCCACGTCCTCGCCGAACGGCGTCGACATGTAGCCCGAGGCCGGTGAGCGCACCCGCTCCAGATAGTCGGGAGAGAAATCGGCATTGTCGGCGATAACCAGCGCGCCGGGCCTCAGCCGGCTCTCGACCAGGTTCAGGATCTCCGGATAGAGCGCCTTGGCACCGTCGAGCAGCAGCAGGTCTATCCGGTCGGGCAGGTCGGCGCTCAGCGTCTCCAGCGCATCGCCCTCGCGGATCTCCACGAGGTCGACGAGGCCGCCTTCCCTAAGGTTGGCCTTGGCCCGCACCACCTTTGACGGCTCGAACTCGGTGGTGATCAGGCGGCCGCCGCCATTGTCCCTAAGCGCCGCGGCAAGATAGAGGGTCGAGATGCCGAAAGAGGTTCCGAATTCAATGATGACGCGTGCGCCGCTGCCGCGCGCCAGCATGTAAAGCAGCGTGCCGGTCTCAGGCGAAACGGCGAGCCAAAGATCCTTCAGTCTGCCGTAGAAATCGCGATAATCGGTCTTGCTACGCAGCAGGCGGTCCCGTTCCTCCTGCGAGAATTCCGCCATTGCGGGGCTCGCCGCCGCCTTGGCCTCCTCGAAGAGGCGGGCGAGCAGAGGCGTGAGCGGGGCTTTGGTGAGCGTCGTCATGGGTGTCTCCGGTCGAAAGTTTGTTGCGTCCTTGTGTTGGGCTAGAAATACGAATAATCCTTCAGTTTTCCAATTCGCATTACCGGACCGAGCCATGAGCGAACGCTTAACCCCTTCGATTTCTTCACGAAAACATCCCAGGCAAGCCCGTGCCACGGAGCTCGTCGAGGCGATCCTGGAAGCTGCTGTTCAGGTTTTGGCACGGGAAGGCGCGCAGCGTTTCACCACCACGCGTGTGGCGGAAAAGGCCGGCGTGAGTGTCGGGTCTCTCTACCAGTATTTCCCCAACAAGGCCGCGCTTCTCTTCCGGCTGCAGAGCGACGAATGGCGCCAGACCACCGATCTGCTGCGTGACATCCTCGAGGACGATCGGCGCGCGCCGCTCGAACGGCTGCGCGCACTGGTCCACGCCTTCATCCGCTCCGAATGCGACGAGGCCGCGGTGCGCGTCGCGCTCAACGACGCCGCACCGCTCTACCGCGACGCGCCCGAGGCACAGCAGGCAAAGGCTTCGGGAGACCGCACCGTCCAGGCCTTCATGCGAGAGGCGCTGCCTGAAGCCGCGGAGCCGACCCGCTCATTGGCGGGCGAACTGATCACCACGACCCTCGCCGCGGTCGGGAAGGATTTTTCGGAAACGCCTCGCACGTCGGCAGAGATAGAAGCCTATGCCGACGCGATGGCCGACATGTTCTGCGCCTATCTCGGAAGCCTGGGCTACGTCGGCGGGGCCGAAATGAAGCAAATCTGATCTTACTCCGCCGCCGACGTCAGCGGCCTGACCCTGGCCATCATCGAGCGCAGCACGGCCGGTTTGAGCGGCTTGTTGATCACCGGGATGTCGAGCCCGGCTGCTGCCGTGCGTACCTCGTTGGAGCGGTCGGCGGTGACCAGCACGGCGGGCAGGTCGTCGCCGTGGATCGCTCGCAGCCTGACGATGGCATCGAGGCCGGTTTCGCCATCGAGGTGATAGTCGGCAAGGACAACGTCCGGGCGGCGGATCGCGATATCCAGGCTCTTTGTGCCGGACACGGTCTCGACGGCGCAGCCCCAGCCTTCGAGCAGCAGCCGCATGCCTTCAAGGATGCGGGCGTCGTTGTCGATACAGAGCACGCCCAGCCCGGACAGCGACGCCGCCACGCGGGCCGGCGCCCTGGTTTCGACCTCGCGTTTCGGTTCCTGCACGGCCGCCACCGGCAGGATGACGGAAAATCGCGTGCCCTTGCCCGGATTGGAGAAAATACGGATTTCAAGCCTCAGCACCCGGGCGATGCGGTCGACGATCGAAAGGCCGAGGCCGAGGCCTTCGGCCTCGCGCGCGCCTTCGTCCAGCCGGGTGAATTCGCGAAACACCGTGTTCAGCTTGTCGCCGGCAATGCCGATGCCGGTGTCGATTACCTGGATTTCCGCCAGTTCGCCACGCCGTCGCACGCCAACCAGGATGCGGCCGTGACGTGTGTATTTGATGGCATTGGAAACGAGGTTCTGGATCAGGCGCCGCAACAGGTTGCGATCCGTCACCACCGTCAGCGACGAGGGCATGATCGTCAGCTTGAGTTGCTTTTCCGCGGCAAGCGGCCGGAAATCGTTGCCGATCTGGCGCAGCAGCCCGTCGAGATTGAAAGCCGTGTCGTCCGGTTTCATGGCGCCGGCATCGAGGCGGGAAATGTCGAGCACGGCGCCCAGAATGGTCTCGACCGATTCCAGCGAGGAGTCGATGTTGACCGCTGCCTTGCCGGCCGGGCCCTTGCCGGCTTTTTCGATCAGCGACGAGCAGTAGAGCCTGGCGGCGTTGAGCGGTTGCAGGATGTCGTGGCCTGCCGCGGCGAGGAAGCGCGTCTTGCCCAGATTGGCCTCCTCGGCCAGCATCTGCGCCTGCGCCAGTTCCTCGTTGACCCTGGTCAGTTCGATGGTGCGGGTCTTCACCCGCTGTTCCAGCGACTCGTTCGCCCGCTTCAGCGCCAGGTCTTGCTCGACGCGGCCGGAAATGTCGGCATAGGTGGCGACGATGCCGCCGTCCGGCATCGGGTTGGAGCGCAGCTCCAGGATCCGGCCGCTGGTCTTCAGTTCCATCTGCCAGGGGCTGACGAAGCTGGTCAGCCGGTTGAGCATCGTCACCCGCTGGTCGGTCGGGATATCGCCGCGTTCCGCCAGATGGCGCAGGATCCGGTCGAGCGAGACGCCGACCTGGCCCATGTCGTCGGGCAGGTCGAACAGCTCGCGGTACTGGCGGTTCCAGCAGATCAGCCGGAAATCCCGGTCGAAGACGGTGATGCCCTGTTCCATCTGGTCGAGCGCGATCTGCAACAGGTCGCGATTGTGTTGCAACGCTTCCGTGGCGTCGTCGAGCAGCCGGAACGCATCCCTGGAGTCGCGGTCGTGGCGGCGAAACAGCAGCGACAGGATCAGCCGCGCCGACGAAGAGCCGACGGCGCTGGCCAAAAGCTGCTCGGAAAAGCGGATGACGTCCATGCTGGCCTGCTCGTTGCCATGCAGGATGACGTTGGTGTTTTTCTCGAAGGACTGGAACGACCGCTCGGTGCGCTGCACACCGAGATAGCGCGCGATGGTGTCCTTCAGGTCGTTGACGGTGACGGCGGTGCGGAAGCGGCGCAGGCTGGGCATCGGCCCTGCCTCGCGCGGCACGAAGATCGACGCCTGGATGCGCTCCAGCGGCACCGCGGCGCGGGACAGCGAGCCCAGCACGAAAAACAGTGCGTTGATCGACAGGCTCCACAGCACGCCGTGGTTCAACGGCTCCGCGACGGTGCCGAACAGCGCCTGCGGCCGCAGCGCTTCGAAGCCGAACAGACCGTGCACCAATATGCCGGTTTCGGGCGCGACGAGCGATGGCAACAGCAGGGTGTAGCCCCAGATCAGGATGCCCGCGACCATGCCGAGGGCCGCGCCCCTGCCATTGGCACCGCGCCAGATCAGCCCGCCGATCAGTGCCGGCGCGAATTGCGCGATCGCCGCGAACGACATCAGGCCGATCGACGACAGCCGCGCGCTGTCGGTGCTCTCGCGGTAGTAGAGGAAGGCGATGAAAAGCATGATGAAGATCGATGCTCGCCGCACGTTGAGGATGAGCGTCGACCAGTCCTCGTTTTCGGAAGACGTCGTCCTCAGCAGCCGCCGCACGAACAGCGGGATGATGAGGTCGTTGGAGATCATGATCGACAGCGCCACGCTCTCGACGATGACCATGGCGGTTGCCGCCGACAGGCCGCCGATGAAGGCAGCCATGGCCAGGAAATCGTGACCGCTGAACAAGGGCAGCGACAGCACATATAGGTCGCTGCTCGTCTTCGTGCCGACCAGCGACAGGCCGGCGAAGGCGATCGGCAGCACGAACAGGTTGATCGCCACCAGATAGAGCGGAAACACCCATGTCGCGGTGCGCAGTTCCGCCTCGCTGCGGTTCTCGACGATGGTGACGTAGAATTGCCGGGGCAGAAGGATGATGGCGAAGCCGCTCAGGCAGGTCAGCACCAGCCAGGTGGCGAGCGACGTCGAATAGCCCATCGCCTGCCGCACCTGGCCATTTTCGGCCAGCTTGCCGAACATGTCGCCGGGTCCGCCGAAGATCAGGAAAGTGACCATCAGGCCGATCGCCAGAAAGGCGGCAAGCTTGACCACGGTTTCGACCGCCACCGCCAGCACCAGCCCGTCCTGGTGCTCGGTGGCGTCGGCGTGGCGTGTGCCGAACAGCACCGCGAACAGCGCCAGGAGCATGGCGACCACCAGCGAGATGTCGCTGACGAAGGGGTCGAATGAGGGCGGCGAGCCGGTGTAGTGCTCGACCATCAGGCTGACGGAGCCGGAGATCGCCTTCAGCTGCAGCGCGATATAGGGCACCGCGCCGATGGTCGCGATCAGCGTGGCGATCGCGGCCACGGTGAAGCTCTTGCCGTAGCGCGCGCCGAGGAAGTCGGCGATCGACGTAATCTTCTCTGTCTTGGCCAGCCGCACGAGGCGGTTGAGCAAGGGAAAGCCGAACACGAACACCAGCACCGGGCCGGTGTAGATGCCGAGGAATTCAAGGCCACGTTCGGAAGACAGGCCGACAGAACCGAAGAAGGTCCAGGAGGTGCAATAGATGGCCAGGCTGAGCGCGTAGATGAACGGCCGTGCACGGCCGGGCCCGGAGCTGGCCGAGCGGCGATCGCCAAGGCTCGCGATGGCGAACAGAAGCGTCACATAAGCGATCGCGATGACAACGATGAACAAGCCCTGCACGGCTCGCGCTTCCTCCCTGGCCGGCATGACGCCCGCTCACCGCGTACGCAATCACAGCTTGGAAGCTGAGTCCATCGCGGCGTTCGGCGCATGGACGTCTAATGATGCGGTAAAAACAAACCGGTGCCTTGGCCCTTTTTCCGGTTTTGCAACCGGAGGTTTTTGCTATTGTCGACTTGGCCGGCGCTGGAGAACGGTGGTGAGGCGGCAGGCGGGCGGTCATAACGGAGGGTCGAAATGCTGAAAGAATTCCAGGAATTCATTTCCAAGGGCAATGTGATGGACTTGGCCGTCGGCGTCATCATCGGCGCTGCTTTCGGCAGGATCGTCGATTCCCTTGTCAACGACATCATCATGCCGATCGTGGGCGCGATTTTCGGCGGGTTGGACTTCAACAACTACTTCTTCGGATTGTCCTCGAACGTCCACGCGGCCACGTTGGCCGAGGCAAAGAAAGAGGGCGCGGTCTTCGCCTATGGCAGCTTCATCACCGTCGTGCTGAACTTCCTCATCCTCGCATTCATCATCTTCCTTATGGTCAAGGCGGTGAACAACCTGCGCAGGCGCCTGGAGGCCGAAAAGCCCGCGCCTGCCGCCGCGCCGCCGCCTGCCGATGTGCAGCTTCTGACCGAAATCCGCGATCTCCTCGCCAGGAGATAGAGGCATCAGGTTCTTCTGGACCAAAACCCCGGTCGCTCACGGCCGGGGTTTTTTGCTTTCGCCCGTAGTAGAACAGCCGGCATGCTATCCCTATTGGAACGGACCCGCCCATGACCCTGATCCAGAACCTGCGCCCGGAGGCCCTGGCTGCGCCTGAAAGCGGTATCGTCGCCGTCGTCAACTATGGCAGGCTGCGCGACGGCTTGATCCCGCTCTGGGCCGGCGAGGGCGATCTGCCGACGCCGTCCTTCATCACCGATGCCGCGTCGAAGGCGCTGGCCGGGGGCGAGACGTTCTACACCTGGCAGAAGGGCATTCCGGATCTCAGGCAGGCGCTTGCCCGCTATTACCACAGGCTTTTCGGCAAACACTTCGCCGAGGACGAATTCATCGTCACCGGCTCGGGCATGCATGCGATCCAGCTTGCGCTCGACGCGCTCGCCGGTGCCGGCGACGAGGTGATCTATCTGTCGCCTGCCTGGCCGAATTTCGACGCCGCCGCCGCCATCGCCGGTGCCGTGCCGGTGCCGGTCACGCTCGATCAATCCGGCAATGGCTGGTCGTGTGATGTCGAGAAGATCGCGGCCGCCATCACGCCCAGGACCAGGGCGCTGTTCATCAACACGCCGTCCAATCCGACCGGCTGGACCGCCGACCATGAGACTTTGCGCGCCATTCTCCATCTCGCCCGGGCAAATGGCCTTTGGATCATCGCCGACGAGATCTATTCGCTGTTCCATTATGGTCAAGGCCGCGCGCCGTCCTTCCTCGACGTCGCGACCGGAGAGGACCGCATCCTGTTCGTCAACAGCTTCTCCAAGAACTGGGCGATGACCGGCTGGCGCGTCGGATGGATCAAGACCCATCCGAGCTTGCAGCAGGTGTTCGAGAACCTCATCCAATATTCGAATTCAGGTGTCGCCCAGTTCATGCAGCGCGGCGCGGTCGCGGCGCTCGATCAAGGCGATGTCTTCGTCGCCGAACAGGTGGAGAGGGCCAGGAAGGCGCGCGATCTGGTCTGCGGCATTCTCGGCGCCACCGACCGCGCTCGATTCACCGTGCCGCAAGGCGCTTTCTACCTGTTCTTCAGGGTCGACGGCATTACGGATTCGCGCAGCGCCGCCTTCGAGATCGTCGACAAGGCCAATGTCGGCCTGGCGCCGGGCACGGCCTTCGGCCCGGGCGGCGAAGCCTTCCTCAGGCTGTGCTTCCACCGCCGCCTCGACCAGCTCGAGGAGGCAGCGCACCGGCTTGCGAAGTGGATGACGGCTGTTTGAGAGGTTGACGAAGCCCGAATTGAAAGTCGCTCCGGCGCGCCAGATGGCCGCCGGAGTAGAGTTTCAAACGGCTTCAGCCGCCTGACTTGGGCACCAGCAGGGGAATGATCCGGTCGGTCTTGGCCACGGAAGGTCGTCCTGCCGAACCATAGGAAATGCCGAGCGCGTCCCAGGTCTCGACCAGGGCGTCCTGCAGCTCGGCGATCAGCGCATCCGAATGGAACGGCGTCGGCGTGATGCGCAGCCGCTCCGTGCCGCGCGGCACGGTCGGATAGTTGATCGGCTGGATGTAGATGCCGTGCACGCCGAGCAGCCGGTCGCTCGCCATCTTGCAAAGCTCGGGGTCGCCAACCAGCACTGGCACGATGTGGGTCGCCGATTCCATCACCGGCAGGCCGGCGGCGGAGAGGATCTGCTTGGTCCGCGTCGCCTGCTGCTGCTGGGCGTCACGCTCGGCCTGCGAGCGCTTGAGATGACGGATCGACGTGGTGGCAGCGGCGGCAATGGCCGGCGGCAGCGCGGTGGTGAAGATGAAACCCGGCGCATAGGAGCGCACGGCGTCGATGACCGCACTCGTGCCGGTGATGTAGCCGCCAAGCGTGCCGAAAGCCTTCGCCAGCGTGCCCTCGATGATGTCGATGCGGTCGGCAAGCCCTTCCCGCTCGGTGATGCCGCCGCCGCGCGGACCGTACATGCCCACGGCGTGGACCTCGTCGATATAGGTCATGGCGTTATAGCGCTCGGCGAGGTCGACGATCTCTCTGATCGGCGCGATATCGCCATCCATCGAATAGACGCTCTCGAACACGATCAGCTTGGCGCGTTCGCGGCCCGCCGCCTGCAGCAGGCTTTCCAGATGTGCGACATCGTTGTGGCGAAAAATCTTCTTTTCCGCGCCCGAGCGCCGCACGCCTTCGATCATCGAGGCATGGTTGAGCTCATCCGAAATGATCAGGCAGTTGGGCAAAAGCCGCGCGATGGTGGAGATCGAGGCCTCGTTGGAGACAAAACCGGAGGTGAAGACCAGTGCGGCTTCCTTGTCGTGCAGGTCTGCGAGCTCATGCTCGAGTTCGACCAACGGATTGCTGGTGCCGGAGATGTTGCGGGTGCCGCCGGCGCCCGAACCCATCCGGCCCGCCGCGTTCTGGAACGCTGCGATGACATCCGGGTGCTGGCCCATGCCGAGATAGTCGTTGGAGCACCAGACGGTGATTTCCTCTGCGCGGCCGTTGGCACGCCAGATGGCGCGCGGAAATTTGCCCGCTATGCGCTCGAGGTCGGCAAAGACGCGGTAGCGTCGTTCCGCATGGAGCTGGTCGATCGCGTCCTCGAAGAACCGCTGATAATTCATGTCGGCTTCCCAGTTTTGCGCTGGATCATAATCATTGCCCGATTGGCCGTCCACCGGCCCGTTTTGGTCAAAATGCCACGCCCCGCACCTGTTTCTAACGAGGGTGGATCATGGCCTATTTCCTGGCAACACCGGCCTGTAGGGCGCTTTTGTTTCGACATGATGCCATATGCCGGCCAAGTCGGTTACGCAGGGTTTTATTGGTCATAGGGCCGGCTTTCCAGTAGAGCGGTTGTTGAGACAGTTTCCGATAGATCTTGAATGCGAGGACGCGGAATGACGGTTTTGGTGACGGGCGGCGCCGGCTATATCGGCAGCCATATGGTCTGGGAATTGCTGGATGCGGGCGAAAGCGTGGTCGTTCTCGACCGGCTTTCGACCGGTTTCGAATGGGCGGTGGCACCGGAGGCAAAGCTGGTCGTCGGCGATGTCGCCGACAAGGAACTGGTCGGCTCCATCATCCGCGACAACAATGTCGATGCGATCATCCATTTCGCCGGCTCGATCGTTGTTCCCGAATCCGTCGCCGATCCGCTCGGCTACTACGAGAACAACACCTGCAAGACGCGCACGCTGATCGAAACGGCGGTGCGCGAGGGCGTGCCGAACTTCATCTTCTCCTCGACCGCCGCCGTCTATGGCGGCGCCGGGCTGGAACCGGTGCGCGAGGATGCCCGCCTGGCGCCGGAATCGCCCTACGGCCTCTCCAAGCTGATGAGCGAATGGATGCTGCGCGATGCGGCCATAGCGCATGGCCTGCGCTATACGGCACTGCGCTATTTCAACGTCGCGGGCGCCGATCCCAGGGGGCGCACCGGCCAGTCGACGCCGGGCGCCACGCATCTGATCAAGGTCGCCTGCGAGACGGCGCTCGGCAAGCGGCCGTTCATGCAGGTGTACGGCACCGATTACCCGACGCCGGACGGCACCTGCATGCGCGATTATATCCATGTCAGCGACCTGGCCGCGGCGCATCGCCTGGCCCTTGAGCGGCTGCGCGCCGGGGGCGCGAGCCTCGTCGCCAATTGCGGCTACAGCCACGGCTACTCGGTGCTGGAGGTGATCGAGAGCGTGCGCCGCGCCTTCGGCCATGATTTCGAGGTGAGGACGGGCGAGCGCCGCGCCGGTGACGCCGCCGCGGTGGTTGCCAATTCCGATCTCGCCCGGACGGAACTCGGCTGGACACCGCAGCGCGACGACCTCGATCAGATCGTTGCAGACGCGCTTGCCTGGGAGCGCATCCTGACGGGGAAGAACTCCGCCCGAGGCTGAGCTGGTTTTCCCAAGGGCTCGCAAGCCATTCCGCGAAGCGCTATGGAAGGCGTTGGCGAGGGCGCGGAAGCGCCGCGCCGTGTCGAGCTTTGGGGGATGGCATGAAGATAACGGTGCTCGGGGCCGGCGTCGTCGGCACGGCGGCCGCCTACTATCTGGCGAGCGACGGCCATGAGGTCACCGTCATCGAGCGCCATCCGGCGCCGGCGCGGGGCACCAGCCAGTCGAATGCGGGGCTGGTGTCGCCCGGCGATGCCACCGCCTGGGCTTCCCCGGCGGCGCTGAAGACCTTCCTGCGCGGGCTCTACAACCACGATCTCGGCATCAAGGTGCGGCTGCGCTTTGATCCCTATTTTCTCGCCTGGAGCCTGCGCTTCCTGCGCCAGTGCACGGTGGCGCGCCTGCGCGCCAACACCGACATCAAGCTGCGGCTCGCGCTCTATTCGCGCGACTGCATCAATGCGCTGTCGGAGGCGACCGGCATCCACTATGACGAGCGCAAGAAGGGCATCCTCTACTTCTTCCGCTCGCAGAAGAGTCTCGACACCGGAACCGACAATTATCGCTATCTTGCCGAGCATGGCTTGCCGATCGAGATTGTCGGTCGCGACCGGCTGGTCGAACTGGAGCCGGGACTTGCCGGGGTGAAGGACAAGATAGCCGGCGGGGTCTATTCGCCCACTGACCAGACCGGCGATTCCAAACTGTTTGTCGACAGGCTCGCCGCCTATGCGGCCGAGAAGCTTGGTGTCGAGTTCCGGTTCGGCACCACGGTCGAAGGCTTCGATATCGAAGGCGACAGGGTACGGGCCGTCATCACTTCGTCAGGTCCGGTGGCCGGCGATGCGGTTGTTATCGCAATGGGCCCGGAAAGCGGCCTGCTCGGCCGCCGCTACGGCATCGACCTGCCAGTCTATCCGGTGAAAGGCTATACCGCGACGATTCCCCTGGAGGATGAAAGCAAGGGGCCGACCATGGGCGGCGCCGACGAGGACCGGCTGATCGGCTATTCCAGGCTGGGCAACCGCTTGCGGATGTCCTCGACGGCCGAGTTCACCGGCTTTGACCGAAGCTTCAAGCCCGCTGACTTCAACACCATCATCAGCACCGGCAAGGATCTTTTCCCGGGCGCGTTCGACGAGAAGAAGGCTGTGTTCTGGGCGGGCTTGCGGCCGATGATGCCCAATTCCGTGCCGGTCATCGGCCGGGCCCGCTACAAAAATCTCTATCTCGACACCGGCCACGGCCATGTCGGCTGGACCATGGCCTGCGGCTCAGGCAAATTCCTCGCCGACCTCGTCGCGGGCCGCAGGCCCGAAATCGATCCGCAAGGACTGGTCTTTCAAGGCTAGGCAAGCGGATCCGTAGTCAGCCCGGCCTTTCGACTGCCGCCCGCCAGGTGCTTGCATAATCCGTCCAGGCGAGGTCAGCCGGCAGTTCTTGTCTCGAGCCCTTGCCATGCGCCTTTGCCTGGTCCGATGCCAGCAACGCGGCGCCGATGCTGGTGCCGGTCGCGGCTTCGGAGGCGACGACGCTTCTGGCGGTCGCCGCCGCCAGCATGCCGACAAACAGCCGGTTACGCGCGAAAGGGCCTTCGACAATGGTCGGGCCGTCGGCACCGATCAGATCGAGGCAGGTCGCCGTCATCAGCGCCAGATAAAAAGAGATGGCGGCAAAGCGCTGGCCGCTGTTCATGCCGTCGGCGTAGAGCCACGCCGCCGCATGATGCGGGAACGGTCCCGACCCCTGATGCATCGACGGCAGCAGCAGCGTCCTTTTTGCCAGCACGGCCCCGACATCGTCTTCGGTCCAGTTCTCCGGCTGATCTTCCGTCAATATGGAAAATTCCCTGCCCCCCATGAAGCGCGCCGACGGCACGGGATCGCCCAGCGTGTTGACGTTGACCAGCGTATCGCGCGCCGGGTCGAGCGCGACCGATCTGCCGCTGACCGCCATCGACACCACCCAGGTGCCGGTCGAGACGACGCTGAAAGGCGGCGCGTCCGCGAGAAGATGTGGCAACAGCGAGGCGTTGGAATCGTGCAGGCCGCAGAACACAGGCGTCTGCGGATCGAGCCCGGTCCGCGCGGCAAGCGCCGGCAGGAGCGGGCCGAGCCGGTCGCTTGCCGGCCGCACCGGCGCCATCAACGCGCGCCAACCGAGGCGGTCGGTCATTGCCGAAAAATCGGCTTTCCATGGGTTCCACAGATCGGTGTGGCAGCCAAGCGAGGTCACCTCGTTGGCGGCGATGCCGGTCAGCCGCAGCGCCCAATATTGCGGATACATCAACGTCGCCGTTGCCCTGGCGAATTCCGCCGGAAAGCGCTTCTGCTGCCAGAAGAATTGCGCGCCGAGATTGAGGCCGAGCGGCAGCCGCGGCGTGCCGGTTTCAGCGAACGGCGGACGGATCGCGTCATACTCGACCGCGAGTTCCTCGGGACCATCGAATTCGTAGTCGAGCACTGGGAACACCAACTCGCCCGAAGCATCGACCAGCGCGCCGGTGGCGCCATGGGTGGTGATCGAAACGGCGTCGATGCGCCGTTTGCGGTTGAGATCGGCAAGGCTGTCGAGGATGAAGGCCCACAGCGCCTCGACATCGTGATGCGGGTAGGGGGCTTGCCGCACCGGCGCGTTCGCCATTCGGCGCAGCGCGACCTCGCTCAGCGTGGCGAGGTCGACCAGCGCCACCTTGGCGTTGGTCTTGCCGATGTCGATGACGGCGATGTGGCGCGGGGCGCTCATGCCATATGGAACACGGTTTCCAGGGGCACGGCCACCGGCTCATTGTCAGGCTTGGTCTCCATGAGGTCGGCCATGTCCGCCCACCAGCGCTGCATCACCGGATGCTTCGGCAGGTCTGCCATGCCATGGTCGTCCCGCCGCCACAGCACGCCGAACAGGATGTTGGTCTCCTCGTCGAGATGGATGGAATAATCGGAGATGCCGGCCTGCTTCAGCAGCGCGACCAGCGACGGCCAGATCTCGTCATGGCGCTTCTTGTATTCCGCCTTCATGCCGGGCTTGAGCCTCATCTTGAACGCGTATTTTTCAGCCATCATCGTCCCCCACGCAGCCGCCGCCAGACGATCGGCAGCGCGATGACGATGATCAGCAGCAGGCCGATAAAAATCGACATGACGATGCCGGGTACGTTGAGCAGGCCGAGCCCGAAGGTCACCAGCCCCATGATGAAGGCGGCGAGCACGACGCCGACAATGCTGCCGGCGCCGCCAAGGATGCTGACGCCGCCAAGCACCACCATGGTGATGACTTCCAGCTCATAGCCCTGTGCGATCGACGGCCGGGTCGAACCGAGCCGAGAGGTGATCAGCACCGAGGCGATGCCGGACATCAGGCCGGTCAGGCAGAACAGGATGAATTTGATGCGGCCGACACGCACGCCGGAGAACTGCGCCGCCACCGGATTGTTGCCGATGGCGAAGACGCGGCGGCCGAAACTGGTGCGGTGCAGGAGGAACCAGTAGACGACAGCGGCGATGAGGAAGAGCACCAGCTCGAACGACACCACCCACCAGACATAGCCCTGGCCGAAGAAGGCGAAGCTCCCAGGGTAACCCTTGTAAGCCTGGTCGCCGAGGATGATGAAGGCGATGCCGCGAAACAGGCTCATCGTGCCGATGGTCACGACGATCGAGGGCAGGCCAAGCCTCGTGACCAGCAGCCCGTTGAAGGCGCCGCAGCCGAGCCCGACGACGATGCCGATCGCCACCAGCACCGGCGTGCCGGCGCCGGCCTGCACCGCCATGCCCATCATGGTCGAGGCCAGCGCGATGATGGCGGCGACCGAGAGGTCGATCTCACCCGAAATGATCAGCAGCGCCATGGCGAAGGCGATCAGGCCCTTCTCGGTGAAGTTGAAGGTCAGGTCCGACAGCGAATAGGGGTCGAGGAAATAGGGCGAGGCGAAGCTGTTGATGGCGAAGATGGCGAGCGCCACCACGACCAGCAGCGCTTCCCAGGAAAAGATCGCCGAGCTGAGCGGTTTGTCCAACCGGTCGGGAATGTGGCGCGGGGCAGGGGTGTTGGCGATGTCGGTCATGCCGCTTCCGCCTTTCTCAGGATGACGCGGCCCTGCTGGCGTTCGCCGCGCGCGTTGAGCACGACGGCCAGGATGATGGCGCTGCCCGAAATCGCCATCTGCCAGAAGGGCGAGATGTTGATGACCGGCAGCGCGTTGGAGATGATGCCGAGGAACAGCGCGCCCAACACCGCGCCGCCGACCGAGCCGATGCCGCCCGCGATCGAGATGCCGCCGATGACGCAAGCGGCGATGATGTTGAGCTCGTAGCCATTGGCGACCTCGACCGAGGCGATCACGTAACGCGAGATCCAGAGATAGCCGGCGAGCCCGCCGATCATGCCGGAGATGCAGAAGACGATGAATTTCGTCCGCCCGACATCGATGCCGGCATAGACCGACGCCGTCGGGTTGACGCCGATGGCATAGATCGAGCGGCCGAGCGCGGTGCGCGTCATCAGGATGAAGAACAGCGCGATGACCAGGATGGCAATCCAGGACAGCACCGGGATGCCGAGCAAGGCCGCGCGCTGGAAGCCGATGAACTCCGGGCTCATCTTGTCGGCATTGACCCAGGCGCCGCCGGACAGGACGAAGGTGGCGCCGCGATAGATGGTCAGCGTGCCCAATGTCACCACGATCGAGGGGATGTTCAGCCGCCACACCAGAAGGCCGTTG
Organism: Mesorhizobium sp. CA13; assembly: GCF_020165235.1. Taxonomy (NCBI): domain Bacteria; kingdom Pseudomonadati; phylum Pseudomonadota; class Alphaproteobacteria; order Hyphomicrobiales; family Phyllobacteriaceae; genus Mesorhizobium; species Mesorhizobium sp. CA13. The sequence goes on from NZ_JAIUHS010000005.1 coordinate 396,981, forward strand.
ATGGCGCCGAGCACCAGGCCGACGGCCAGCGCGATGACGATCAGCAGCGGGATCGGGATCGCCGGGTGAGCGGCGTTCAGCATTGCCACCACCATGCCGGTGAAGCAGAGGTTCGACGCCATCGACAGGTCGATCGACCGGGTCAGGATGACCACCATCTGGCCGAGCGCCAGGATCATCAGGATCGAGGTGTCGTTGAACACCTGGCGCAAATTGCCGGGGTCGGCGAAGGCGGGAAAACGCGTCGAGATCAGCCCGATCAGCACGACGATTGCCGCCAGCAGCCAGATTTCGCGGTATTTCAGCAAAGTTTTCATGCCGCAATCCCCGCCGCCGTCCGGACCAGCGTCTCGGCGTCCAGTCCCTTGTTGTCGTAGACGGCCGCGACAAGGCCCTCGCGCATGACGACGACGCGGTCGGACATGCCGAGGATTTCGGGCAGCTCCGAAGACACCATGATCACCGACAGGCCTTGCGCCACCAGCTCGGCCATGAAGCCGTGCACGGCGGCCTTGGAGCCGATGTCGATGCCCTTGGTAGGCTCGTCCAGGATGATGACCTTGGGCGTGGTCGCCAGCCATTTGGCGATGACCACCTTCTGCTGGTTGCCGCCCGACAGCGTGCCGACATCCTGGCTGAGCGAGGAGGCCCTGAGGTCGAGCCGCTCGGTGTAGGAGCGGGCGAGCGAAAACTCCTCCGCCAGCCGCAGCACGCCGGATTTGGACGTGCGTGCCAGCGACGGGAGAGAAACATTCTGGAAGATGGGCAGGCCGATCACCACGCCCTGCTTGCCGCGTTCCTCGGGCACGTAGACGATGCCCGCCTCGATCGAATCCGCCGCCGATTTCGGTGCGATCGTTTTGCCGTCCAGCGTGATCGTGCCGCCGGAGGTGCGGGTGATCCCTGAAATCGCCTGCATCACCTCGCTGCGGCCGGCGCCGACAAGGCCGTAGAAGCCGAGAATCTCGCCCTTGTGCAACTCGAAGCCGATGTCGTTGAATTCGGTGGGGTGCGACAGGCCGGCGACGGACAGCACCGGCGCACCGATCTCGGCCTTGCGCTGCGGAAAAATGTGGTCGACCGCACGGCCGACCATCATGCGCACGATCTGGCTCTGGGCAGCATCCTTGATCAGCCCTTCGCCGACCATCTCGCCGTCGCGAAACACGGTGTAGCGGTCGGCGATGCGGTAGATCTCGTCGAACTTGTGGCTGATGAACAGGATCGCCTTGCCTTCGCTCTTGAGGAACTCGATCAGCAAAAAGAGCTCTTCGATCTCCTTCATCGAAAGGGCGGCCGTCGGTTCGTCCATGATGACGATCCGCGCGTCGATCGACATCGCCCGCGCCACGGCAACAAGATGCTTGTTGGCGATGCCGAGGTCCTTCAGCCTTGCGTCGGCGTCGATATGGCCGGCGTGCATCGTGTCGAGCACTTCGCGCGCATTTCTGCGCATCGTGCGCCAGTCGATGGTGCCGAAGCGGGTGCGCGGCGCATGGCCGAGAAAGATGTTTTCGGCGACGCTCAGATCGTCGAACAGCACGGTTTCCTGGTGGATGGCGGTAACGCCATGGCCGAAGGCGGCGTGCGCGCTGGGCAGGGTGACGTCCTGCCCGTCTATGCTGATCATGCCCGCATCGGGCTGGTAGATGCCGGTCATGATCTTGACCAGCGTCGACTTGCCGGCGCCGTTTTCCCCGATCAGCGCCGTCACCTGGCCCGGATAGAGCGACAGGCTGACATTGTGCAGCGCGCGCACGCCGGGAAAGCTCTTCGAGATGCCGGACAGCGTCAGGCGTGGGCTCGGGCTCTCAGCCTGCTCCTCTTTTGTGCCGTGATGGGCTGTCGTGTCCATGGTTGTATCAAGCCCGGTCAATCTATTCCGTGTTGACTCCCCTCACCCGACCTCCGCTTCGCTCGGTCGACCTCTCCCCGAGGGGAGAGGAGACTGCCGAGCTTGGCGCCAGGCTCTTCTCCCCACTGGGGAGAAGGTGGCCGCGAAGCGGCCGGATGAGGGGGCAGCGCCGTCAGTCCGAGATCAATAGATCTTGGAGAACTTCTCGATGTTGGTCTTGTCGAACTGGAAGGGCGGAGCCATCGCAGCCGAATTGGTGTCGTCGAGCGTGACCTTGCCGACGCGGCCGATCGACAGCGTCGCGCCGGGCTTGGCCTCTTCCTTCTTCACCGCCAGATCGTGGGCGAGGTAGACGGCGGAGTAACCGAGGTCGATCGGGTTCCACAGCGCAACCGCCTGGCTGGCGCCGTTGTCGATGAACTTCTTGAACTCCGATGGCAGAGCGAGGCCGGTGACGTTGACCTTGCCGATCAGCTTCTCATCGGTGACGACCTGGGCGGCGGCAACGACGCCGACGGTGGTCGGCGCGATGATCGCCTTCAGGTTCGGATAGGACTTCAAGAGGCCCTTGGCTTCGTCGGTGCTCTTGGCCGAATCGTCATCGCCATAGACGGTGGCGACGAGCTTGATCTTGGGGAATTTCTCCGGCAGCACCTTCTTGGCCGCGTCGATCCAGGCGTTCTGGTTGGTCGCGGTCGAGGAGGCCGACAGGATGGCGACGTCGCCGCCGTCGGGCAAATAGTCGGCGGCGAGCTTGATGATGGTCTCGCCGATCAGGCCGGTGTCGGACGGGTTGAGGTGAAGCTGGCGGCCTTCCTTGGCGACACCCGAATCCCAGGAAATGACGGTGATGCCGCGCTCCATGGCCTTCTTCAGCACCGGCACCAGCGCGTCGGCGTCATTGGCCGAGATGGCGATGGCGTTGACCTTTTGCGCAATCAGCGAATTGACCACTTCGATCTGCGCTTCGGCAGTCGCCTTGGTCGGGCCGGTGTAGATGATGTCGACGTCGCCGAGTTCCTTGGCCGCCTCTTCGGCGCCCTTGTTGGCGGCGTCGAAGAAGCCGTTGCCGAGCGACTTCACCACCAGCGCGATCTTGACGTTCTCGGCATAGGCGGCATTCACGAACATGGCGGCGGAAAAGGCCGCCGTTACCATCAGTTTTTTCAGAAAGCTCATCGAATATTCCTCCCTTGAGCGTTGCATTCCATCGCCGCTGCGGGCGTGAGGGTGTTTCAGGCTTGCAGCGAAGATTCTTCCTTTGCCGACTTGCGGGCGACGATCAGCGTTACCCCTGCTGTCTCCAGCATCTTTGCCTCGCGGTCATCTATGCCGTCATCGGTGATGACGGTGGCGATGCGTGTGAGGCCGCACAGGATCAGGCTGGAGCGTTTGCGGAATTTCGAGGAATCGACCAGCACCACCAGCTCGTCGGCCTGGTCGATCAGCTTCTGTTCCGCCTGGATCAACAGCGGGTCGCCTTCCATCAGGCCGAGCGGCCCGAGCCCCTGCGCGCCCATGAACATGCGGCGCGCGTAGAAATTGCGCGTCACGTCATTGTCGAAGGGCGACAGGATGATGTTCTGCTCGCGATAGATGGTGCCGCCGGACAGCATCACCGTGTTCTTGGAGTGCTTGAGCAGGCTTTCGGCGATCGGGAAGGAATTGGTGAAGATCGGCATGCGGCGGCCGGTCAGGAAATGCACCATCTGGAAGGTGGTGGTGCCGCCGTTGATGATGATCGGCTCGCCGTCCTTGCAGAGCTCCACCGCTTCCCGCGCTATCGCCCGCTTCTGCGCCGCATTGAGCGTCTCGTTGACGGAAAAAGGCCGGCCGGCAAGGCCGATGAACTGTGGCGGCGTGATTGCCTCGGCGCCGCCGCGCACCCGGCGCAGCCGCTTTTGCACGTGCAGGGCCGCGATATCGCGCCGGATCGTCGCCTCGGACGACTCCGTCAGGTCGACCATTTCCTGCACCGTCACCACAGGCTTTTCCTGGACGGCGGACAGAATGATCCTGTGGCGCTCTTTTTCGTGCATGGTTCCTCCCTGCACGGCCATCTGGCATTAGAAATCGCGCAGTGTCAATCATTTCCGATCATATAATTTCATTGTGCAGTGCAATATGATTGATGTTGATCGTTTGTGATTGACAAGGCGGCGTCTTGCGTAGACATTCCCGACGAAAAGAGGAGCGCACCGTCCGCGCTTCAAGGGAGGATTACCCATGCTCGACAAGCGCTCCGGCTCGCGCCTCGCCAATCTTTGGGATGATGCGAAGGCAAGGGGGATGAGCGATCCCGAGCTTCTGGTCTATCGTTCGAACACGCTCGGCTCCGACAAGCGTGTCACCAATTACGGCGGCGGCAACACATCGTCGAAAATCCGGCAAAAGGATCCACTTACCGGCCAGGACGTGGAAGTGCTGTGGGTGAAGGGCTCGGGCGGCGACAGCGCTTCGATCAAGCTTGATGGGTTTGCCACGCTCTACATGGACAAATTGCAGGCCCTCAAAGGCCTTTATCGCGGCGTCGAGCATGAAGACGAGATGGTGGGTTACCTGCCCCACTGCACCTTCAATCTCAATCCGCGCGCCGCCTCGATCGACACGCCGCTGCATGCCTACGTGCCGAAGCCCTATGTCGATCACATGCATCCCGACGCCATCATTGCCATCGCGGCCGCTAAAGATTCCAAGGCCCTGACGAAAGAGATCTTTGGCGATGCCATCGGCTGGCTGCCGTGGAAGCGCCCTGGTTTCGAACTCGGCCTGTGGCTGGAGAAATTCTGCCTCGACCATCCGGCCGCCAAGGGCGTTATCCTGGAAAGCCACGGCCTGTTCACCTGGGGCGACAGCCCGAAGGAATGCTACGAAACGACGATCTCGGTGATCAACCAGGCGATCGAGTGGTTCGAGCGGCGCTCCGAAGGCGTCGCCATTTTCGGTGGCGAAGCGGTCAAGTCGCTCGACCCCGCCGAGCGCCGCGCCATCGCCGCGAAGCTGATGCCGAAAATCCGCGGCCTGATCTCGGAAAAGAGCCACAAGCTCGGCCATTTCGACGATTCCGCCGCCGTGCTCGAATTCGTCAATTCCAGGGATTTGCGTCCGCTGGCGGCACTCGGCACCTCATGCCCCGATCATTTCCTGCGCACCAAGATCCGCCCGCTGGTCATCGAGTTCGATCCGGCGAAGCCCGATGTCGATGCGGTGATTGCGCGCCTGGCCGACGATATCGCCGAATACCGGGTCGGCTATCAGGCCTATTACGACAGCTGCAAGCATCCGGACTCTCCCGCCATCCGCGACCCCAATGCCGTGGTCTATCTGATGCCCGGCGTCGGCATGTTCACCTTCGCCGGCGACAAGGCCACCGCGCGCATTTCGGGTGAGTTCTACGTCAACGCCATCAACGTCATGCGCGGCGCCTCCACCGTCTCCTCCTATGTCGGCCTGCCCGCCCAGGAAGCCTTCGACATCGAATACTGGCTGCTCGAGGATCTGAAGTTGCAGCGCATGCCGAAGCCGAAGTCGTTGGCGGGCCAGATCGCGCTCGTCACCGGCGGCGCGGGTGGCATCGGCCGCGCGACGGCGAGCCGCCTGCTGCGCGAAGGCGCCTGCGTGGTGCTAGCCGACATCGACGAGACAGCACTTGCCAGCGCGAACGAGGAGTTGGCGAAAGCCTTTGGCAAGGATTTCGTCCGCCCGGTGGTGATCAACGTCACCTCGGAAGACCAGGTCGTTTCGGGCTTTGCCGAGACAGCGGTTGAGTTCGGCGGCATCGACATTCTGGTCTCCAATGCCGGTCTCGCCTCCTCGGCGCCGATCGAGGACACGACGCTGGCGCTGTGGAACAAGAACATGGACATCCTGTCGACGGGATATTTCCTGGTGTCGCGGGAAGCGTTCCGGCTGTTCAGGGTGCAGAAGATCGGCGGCAACGTCGTCTTCGTCGCCTCCAAGAACGGCCTTGCCGCCTCGCCAAACGCTGCCGCCTATTGCACCGCCAAGGCCGCCGAGATCCATCTTGCCCGTTGTCTGGCGCTGGAGGGCGCGGAGGCGCAAATCAGGGTCAACGTCGTCAATCCGGACGCCGTGCTGCGCGGCTCGAAAATCTGGACCGGCGAGTGGAAGGAACAGCGCGCCGCCGCCTACAAGATGTCGACCGACGATCTCGAGGAACATTATCGCTCGCGCTCGATGCTGAAGCGCTCGGTGTTTCCCGAAGACATCGCCGAAGCGATCTACTTCTTCGCTTCCGACATGTCGGCCAAATCGACCGGCAACATCATCAACGTCGACGCCGGCAACGCGCAGAGCTTTACGCGATAAGCGACGGTCTTTGAGGGTTGCGCCGCCCCTCATCCGCCTGCCGGCACCTTCTCCCCGTGTAGTGACGGGGAGAAGGGATGCGCTCCAACGCCGGTGATCCCCTCTCCCTGTTCTTCACGGGGAGAGGGTAAGGGTGAGGGGCAACGCCGACCGAACATATCTGGGAGGAACAGCAGTGTCCGAAACCATCATCTCCGCCGACGTCGTCGACAAGGACAATGCCGCGCGCAAGGCCAATCTGGATCGCGACTACGCCTCGCTCGGCGAACGACTCGACCGCCGCGGCATCGCCATCGACGTCATCCGCGACAAGGTCGAGAAATTCGCCGTCGCCATCCCCTCCTGGGGAGTCGGTACCGGCGGCACGCGCTTTGCCCGTTTCCCCGGCGCCGGCGAACCGCGCGACATCTTCGACAAGATCGAGGATTGCGCCGTCATCAAGCAATTGACGCAGGCGACACCGACCGTCTCGCTGCACATTCCCTGGGACAAGGCCGACCCGAACCGGCTGAAGCAGGCGGCCTCGCGTTTCGGCCTCGGCTTCGACGCCATGAACTCCAACACCTTCTCCGACGCCAGGGCCCAGACGCTGTCCTACAAATTCGGTTCGCTGTCGCATGCCGACGCCGGAACGCGCCGGCAAGCGGTCGAGCACAATCTCGAATGCATCGAGATCGGCAAGACGCTTGGATCGAAGGCGCTTACGGTGTGGATCGGCGATGGCTCGAATTTTCCGGGCCAGGTCAATTTCGCCAAGGCGTTCGAGCGCTACCTCGACGCCATGAAGGAGGTCTATGCCGGACTGCCCGCCGACTGGAAGCTGTTCACCGAGCACAAGATGTACGAGCCGGCCTTCTATTCCACCGTCGTCCAAGACTGGGGCACCAACTACATCATATCAAAGGAATTGGGCGACAAGGCCTTCTGCCTGGTCGACCTCGGCCACCACGCGCCCAACGTCAACATCGAGATGATCGTGTCGCGGCTGATCCAGTTCAGGAAACTGGGCGGCTTCCATTTCAACGATTCGAAATATGGCGACGACGACCTCGATGCCGGCTCGATCGACCCCTACCGGCTGTTCCTGGTCTTCAACGAACTGGTCGATGCCGAACTGGCCGGCGCCGAAGGGTTCGATCCGGCGCATATGCTCGACCAGAGCCACAACGTCACCGATCCCATCGAGAGCTTGATGCTGTCCGCGGTCGAGGTGCAACGCGCCTACGCGCAGGCGCTGCTGGTCGACCGCAAGGCGCTGGAAGGCTTTCAGGAGGCCAATGATGCGCTTATGGCGACGCAGACGCTGAAGGCGGCCTACCGCACCGATGTGGAGCCGATCCTGGCCATGGCGCGGCTGAACGCCGGCGGCGCCATCGACCCGGTCGCCGCCTACCGGGCGGCAGGCTACCGCGCCAAGGTCGCGGCGGAACGCCCGGCGGTTGCCGGCGGCAGCGGTGGGATCGTGTAGACCTTGCTCAGGCTCTCCGTCGATAAGACGGGGGGTGTGAAACCTTTACTATTGGCTGGACTCACCCGCCCTAACGGGTTTTCCTAGGCGTCCTCGCCAGGAGCCCCGCCATGCATATCACTCGCCGCACGCTGATCGCCGTCAGCCTCTCCTTCACGATCGCTTTCACGCCATGGGCGGCCGCCATCGCCGCCTCGCCAGCGCCTGCCAAGGGCGAGAACGGCATGGTTGTCACCGCGCAGCATCTGGCGTCGGAGGTGGGCGTCGAAGTCCTGAAGAAGGGCGGCAACGCTGTCGATGCGGCGGTCGCTGTCGGGTATGCGCTCGCCGCCGTCTATCCCAATGCCGGCAATATCGGCGGCGGCGGCTTCATGACCGTCCGCTTCAAGGACGGCAGGTCGACCTTCCTCGATTTCCGCGAGCGTGCGCCGCTGGCGGCGACCAAGACGATGTATCTCGACAAGGACGGCAACCCAGTGAAGGGTGCCAGCCTCGATGGCTACCTCGCCGTCGGCGTGCCGGGCTCCGTCGCCGGTTTCGAGATGGCGCGCGAAAAATACGGCACCTTGTCCCGGCAGGACCTGATGGCGCCGGCCATTCGCTATGCCAAGGATGGGTTCATCCTCAACCAGGGCGACGCCGCGTCTTTTGCCGGGAATGCCGACAGGTTGGCGAAAGACCCCGCAGCGGCCGCCATCTTCCTGAAACCCGACGGCAAGCCTTATGACATCGGCGAGCGGCTGGTCCAGCCCGACCTCGCCGCCTCGCTCTCGGCGATATCCGAGAAAGGCCCCGACGCCTTCTACAAGGGCGCCATCGCCGATGCGATCGTCAAGGCGAGCGACGCCAAGGGCGGTATCCTGGCCAAGGGCGATTTCGAACAATATGCGGTGCGCGAGCTGAAACCCGTGACCTGCTCCTATCGCGGCTACGAGATCATCTCCTCGCCGCCGCCGAGCTCCGGCGGCGTGATCATCTGCGAAATCCTCAACGTGCTGGAAGGTTATCCGCTCTCCTATCTCGGCGCCGGTTCGGCAGAGACCGTGCATGTCATGGTCGAAGCCATGCGCCACGCCTATGTCGATCGCAACTCGGCGCTCGGCGATCCCGATTTCGTCGACAATCCGGTCTCGAAACTGCTGGACAAGGCCTACGCCAAGGACATCCGCGACAAGATCGATCCGTTCCGGGCCGGCGTCTCTCAGGACCTGATGCCGAAGGGGTTCGGCGAGAGCAAGGAGACGACCCACTATTCGATCGTCGATAAGGACGGCAACGCGGTCGCGGTCACCTACACACTCAACGGCTCGTTTGGCGCCGGCGTCGTCGCTGACGGAACCGGCATCCTGCTCAACAACGAGATGGACGATTTCACCCAGAAGCCCGGCGTGCCCAACCTCTACGGCCTGGTCCAGGGCGAGGCCAACGCCATCCAGCCGAAGAAGACGCCGCTGTCGTCGATGAGCCCGACCGTGGTGGCCAAGGACGGCAAGCCGTTCATGGTCATCGGCAGCCCCGGCGGTTCGCGCATCATCACCATTACGCTGGAAGCCATCGTCAACGTCATCGACCACGGCATGAATATCCAGGAGGCGATCGACGCGCCGCGCATCCATCACCAATGGCTGCCCGACACAGTGTATATCGAGCCGTTCGGACTCTCGCCCGACACCGAAAGGCTGCTGGCCGGCATGGGTTATCATCTCGACCTCGGCGACAAGACCTGGGGCCAGGCGGCCGGCATCCTGGTCGGCGGCAAGAGCCTGGCGGAAATCGAGAAGGGGGGTGGCGCCCGTTACAACGGCGCCATCGACAGCCGCGCCGCCTCCGGCGAGGCGCTCGGCTACTGACTGGCGCACTCCGAAGGCGCGTGAACCCGCGTCCGCAATCGCGTCGAAAACGAAAAGACAGGGCGGCCTGAGTTTCCGTGAAACGACCGCCCTGATTGACGATCAAGCCGTCACGAAATCAGCGTGACGGTGGATGCGATCAGCATCAGGGCCGCGATTCCGACGAACAGTGCGTAGATGCGCGGCCGGTCGAGCAGAAGCGCGTTTCCCGATATCCAGGCCGATGTGGCGCCGCCGAGCGCGAACAGGAAGCCGTTGCGGTGGCCGAAGGTCATCGACGCGGCCATCAGCCCGCCTATGATCAGGGCGCCGAACACGATTATGACGGCGACCGCGTATCTCTCGAAGTCGTTACCGCCGCCCATCGCCGGACCGATCGCATTCAAATTCGGCAGGTCGTCCGGATCGAAGGGGCTGGTCGACCCGTATTCGTCTTGACCGATGGATTCTCGCATCACTCGTTCTCCGCTGACCGGCAACAAACCATCAACACATGCCGAGCGCAACCCGATCGCGTGTTTCTCCCTACGTGTTGACCGCGATATCAAACCGTTCCGGCGGGGCGCGCCAACCGTTTTGGCGGGTTCGGATCATCGCCGCAACTCCAACGGTGTCTGCCCGAATGACAACGGTCCGCCAACCTGTTTTTAAATATGGGCGCTTCTTCTGGAGAAAACATGATGGCGGAGTTGATTCGGCTTCGGCAGAAGCATTTTTACGCGACCGGAGCCGCGGCGCCAGGCGCGGCCCCTCAAAATGTTCAGCTCCAGGGGTTGATGAACCAAGCTCGACGAAAGCGGTCCAGGCTGATCGCATGGACAAAGCTCGGCCCGGGATCGAATTTCGGTGACGGCCTGCGATACCCTAAGCTGGTATCAGGGCGGCGATACGATGGATGCTGATCTCGTTGCGTGCTCTGGACGCCTCATTGGTCAGCCCCATGTCGAACCTCTGTACTGGACAGCCTCAATCCATAGTGCGAGCGCGGTGGCCGGCGACCGTCCCTTTACTTTCAAATCGCGGCCTCGATAGCCGCCGGCCGCGATCCATACCGTTTTTGAACGCTGATAGATTGTTACGCCTCGTGCATTCGCCCAAGCGCATGATTCCGCGAACTTTGGAGCCATTGCCGAGCCCGTTCCCGAGGATGCTGTCTCTATGTGACAAAGCTGCGTGGCCATATCAGGTCCCCTAATTCTGACGGTCCCGGCCTGCGATCCTCCGGCCCCCGCCCAAAATCACCGAATGAATGATAGGGCCGCTTCCGTTACGGTAATGTGTCGCCACCAGCGCGGTCAGGTATCTCCCGATGCAAAAGCCGCCGGCTTTCGGCAGGGACAGGTCTGGAGTGGCTAGGGACTAAATCCAGCTTAGGTCAACGAGCGGGCGGAGAGCCGGATCGGCCGCCATTCAAACCTGATCAGGAGATCGGGCTGGAGATGATGGTGTGCAAAGGCGCACCTGTTCGATGCACAATGCGGCACCAGGATAAATTTGGGGGAATGGCTGACGCGCGCCGGCGACTGTCAGCTCATCCTGTCTATCAAGGTTTGGCGTTGGCTTTCCGCCAAGCCTCGTACTCGTCGTTAGCGCTTGGGTGCAGTGGGTAGTAGCGTTGCAACGGCGCTCCCCCCATGAGCTTCATTCGTGAGAATTCCTCCCAATCGTGATGTTTCTGGGATTCTTCGATGACCTTCGGGGCCATTGCGACGGGCAGCACCACCACCCCGTCGTCATCGGCGACGATGATGTCGCCGGGAATCACCGTGACACCGCCGCAGGCAATCGGAACGTTGACCGCATTGGGATAGATGCTGGTCTGCACATGATAATTGGGCGTCCAGCCGCGCAGCCAAAGAGGCAGGTCGAGCTTTTCGACATTGGGCCGGTCGCGCATGCACCCGTCGATGACGATGCCCGCGCCGCCTCTGCCCTTGAAATAGGTCGACATCATATCGCCGAAGACACCGGAGCTCATGTCGCCGCGCGCGTCGACGACGACCACGTCGCCCTCCTGCGCATGGTAGAGCACATGTCTGTGAAGTTGCGTCTCCGGATCGGCATATTCTCCCTCGGTGAAGAGGTCCGGTCGCTGCGGCATGAACTGCAATGTCAGTGCCGGCCCGACGATCGACTTCCCATGGTTCTGCGGCACCGGGCCGACCATGTGCGGATTGCGAAAGCCCATATGGCCAAGTGTGCCCGCGACCGTAGCGGCGCCGATCTCCCTTAGCGCGTCGATCAGGTCCTTGGGCGGCCGCGTGATGTCGGGAGTATGCGTCATTTTCGGACTCCGGTTGAATTGAATTACCAGTTGGTGACAGAGCCGTCGCGGCGCTTGAGATGTGGCGCTTCCCAGAAACGGAAACTCTGCGCCTGGACCGCCGCTTCATTGACCTCGACGCCGAGCCCCGGCAGGTCGCTGACCGGGTAATCGGTCCCGTCGAGCCTTGGCTGTACAGGAAAAAAGTCGGAATTGTCGAAACCCAGCTTCCTTTCGGGGATCCTGGTCTCTAGCCACGCGAAGTTGGGCACTGCGGCGGCGAGATGCACGGTTGCGGCCGTGCACACCGGGCCAAGCGGATTGTGCGGCATCAGGTCCACATAGTGCGCCTCGCTCCAGCCAGCGACTTTCATCGCCTCGGTGAGCCCGCCGACATTGCAGACATCGAGCCGGTTGAACTGGTGGATGCCGCGCTCGATGTAAGGCAGGAACTGCCACTTGCTGGCAAATTCCTCGCCGATGGCAAAGGGGATGTCGGTCATCGTACGAAGGGACTCGTACGCCTCTGGCGTCTCGGCCCGTATAGGCTCCTCGAGGAAATCAAGCACGCCGCGGCCGAGCTTGTTGCAGAAGCTCGCCGCCTCGGCCACCGACAACCGGTGATGATAGTCGACGCCGAGCACCACCTCATCGCCCAGCGCCTCGCGCGCTTTGTTCAGCATGCTCGCCGTAGGGCCGATCGATTCACGCGGCTCGAAGACGTCCTTGCTGCCTTGCCCGATGGGGAAGAAGCGGATCGCCTGCCACCCCTGCGCGCGCAGTTCGCGGGCGCGTTCGATCGCAACATCACCCTCGGCCTCGTCTCCGGTCGAGGCGAAGGTGGGCACGCGGTCGCGCTGCTTGCCGCCAAGCAGCTCGTAGACTGGCACCCCCAGCGCCTTGCCTTTGATGTCATGAAGGGCGATGTCGATGGCGGAAATCGCCGCCTGCAGGACCCGACCCCCTTCGAAGTACTGGCTGCGATAAACCTCCTGCCAGATACGCCCGATCTGCATCGGGTCGCGGCCGATGAGAAATTCGCGATAGTGCTCGACCGCGCCCGCCACGGCTTTCTCGCGACCGCTCAAGCCGCTCTCGCCCCAGCCGAAGATACCCTGGTCGGTCTCGACCTTGACGAGCATCTGGTTGCGCGTTCCCACCCACACTGGGTAGGGCTTGATCGCGGTGATCTTCAGGTTCTCAGTCATCCACGCCCGCGTTCCACGCGCATCCCCTATCTCAGTCGACCTTTAGGGCCATTTCAGTTTCGCCGTCGAACAGATGCATCCGCTCCTGGTCGAACTCGAGCCAGATCCGCTCATCAGGTTTGACGGCGACGTTGGGCGACACGCTGATATTGACGATGGCGCCCGACAGGAATGCTTGCACGAAAGTGACGTCTCCGGTCGGCTCCACCGTATAGGCCTTGGCCGGAATGGCGCCGGGGACCGCGCTTTTGTGCAGCTTGATCGTCGAGTGCCGCGCTCCGAGCACGACCTTCTTGGTGGTCGCTCCCTCAACCTTGCGCGCGTTGAGGTGCGACAGCTCAAGCGTCCAGCCTTCCGCGCTGGTCAACGCGGTGCTGCCGTTCGCCGTTGAAGCCTCCAGCGGAATGAGGCTCATCGCCGGGCTGCCGATGAAGCTGGCGACGAACATGTTGACCGGATGGGCAAAGACCTGCGCCGGTGAATCGTATTGCTGCAGATAGCCGCCATTCATCACCGCCATCTTGTCGGCCATGGTCACGGCTTCGAGCTGGTCGTGCGTCACATAGATGATCGTTGCCTTGAGGTCCTGGTGGAAGCGCTTGATCTCGGACCGCATCTGCACGCGCAGTTTGGCGTCGAGGTTGGAGAGCGGCTCGTCCATGAGGAACACAGCGGGGTCGCGGACGAGGGCACGGCCAAGGGCGACGCGCTGCTGCTGTCCGCCCGAAAGTTCCCGCGGCTTGCGCTCGAGCAGGTGGGTCATGTCGAGAACGCGCGCAGCTTCCCTGACCTTCTTGTCGATCTCGTCCCTGGAGAGTTTGCGCATCTGCAGCGGGAACGCCAGGTTCTTGTAAACCGATTTCTGCGGGTAGAGCGCGTAGTTCTGGAACACCATTGCGATATCCCGGTCCTTGGGGTCGAGATCATTGACAACCCGGTCCCCGATGACGATGTCACCCGATGTGATCGAGGTCAGTCCCGCGACGAGATTGAGCGTGGTTGTCTTGCCGCAGCCTGAAGGGCCGACCAGCGCAACGAACTCGCCGTCATTGACCGTCAGCGAAACATCGTTGACAGCTTTGAAGCCGCCATAGGTCTTGACGAGATCTTTGAGGACCACGTGGGCCATAGGCAACTCCCTAGAGCAGGATGCTGAAAAGCGTGAAGCGGCTTTCGGGCGGCATCATGCACTATCTCCTTGATTGAGAGCCGGATTCAGATTTCAGGTCGGTTCGACCTGAAATCATCCGGCTCTAGTGCTTGACCGCGCCTTCTGTAAGGGCGCGTACGAAGTATCGTTGCAGGACGAGGAACAGCACCACGACGGGCACGCTCATCATGAAGCTGGCCGCCATCAGCCCCGGAAAGTCCGTCGTGTTTTCCGAGAAGAAGCGCTGGATGCCGACCGGCAGCGTCAATTGCTCGTTCTTGGAAAGGAAGGTGTAGGCGTAGATGTATTCGTTCCAGGCGCCGATGAAGGAATAGATCGCGGTGGCGATGATCCCGGGCGTCGAGAGCGGCATCACGATCAGGATGAAGGCCTGGAACCGCGTTGCGCCATCGATGCGCGCCGCCTGCTCGAGCTGCACCGGGATGTTGTCGTAGAAGCCCTTGAGCAGCCAGATCGCCAGCGGCAGCCCGAAGGTGAGATAGGTGAGAATGAGCGAGCCGTGGGTGTTCACCAGGCCGATAGCGCGCATCAGGATGAAGAGCGGCACGAGAAAGATCACCGCCGGGAACATGTTGCGCAGCAAAACGGCGAAGAACAGGAAGTTCCGCCCGGGGAAACTGAAGCGCGAAAAAGCATAGGCCGCGGGGACAGCCACGATCACGGAAAGGATTGTCGTGACGGTCGACACGAACAGGCTGTTCCAGAAGAAGCGGAGGAAGTCCTGGCCGACGCTGTTCTGCGGATCGAGCAATTTCTGATAGCTGGCGAGGGTCGGCTCGTCCGGCCACCATTGCGGCGGGAATTGCGTCGCCGCGAACCCGGATTTGATCGAGGTGATCAGCATCCAGATCATCGGCAACGCCGTATAAAGCAGCATGAAAACGAGGAAGATGCGCCCGGCCCAACGCCACCCGTCGACGCGCATACGGCGACGGGCCTGGCCTCGGGAGGCCGTCTCGGCAATCGCGCTCATGCACCGCCCTCCTTCCGCTCGTTGCCGCTCAGCGCACGCACATAGAAGTAGCCCAGCGTCATCAGGATGATGAACAGGAGCACCGAATAGGCCGATGCCACGCCCCAGCGCTGCCGGCCGAAAGCGAGTTCGTAAATGTGGGTGATCCAGATATGCGACGCGTTCGACGGCCCGCCGCCGGTCATGATCCAGGGGATGATGAAGGAATTGAAGTTGGCCACTGCCAGCAGCAGGATCGTCACCACCGAGACGTTGCGAAGATGCGGGAAGGTGACGTGCCAGAAGCGCTGCCACGCATTGGCTCCGTCAACTTTCGCGGCGAGCAGCAACTGCTCGGGAACTGTCTGCAGGCCCGCCATCATCATGATCATGGCGAACGGAAACTCGCGCCAGATGTTGACGACGATCAGGGAGGGGAGAACCGTGCTGACATTGTCGATGAAATTCGGCGGTCGGTCGGCCAATCCGAGGCCGACCAGCACTGCGCCGATGATGCCGAAATCCGAATGGTAGATCCACTTCCAGATATAGGAGGCGGCGACCGCGCTGATGACCCAGGGAATGATCAGGATAGCGCGCAGCACACCGCGGCCGATAAAGTCGCGGTGTAGCGCCAGCGCCGTGGCAAACCCCAGGACAAAGGAGATGAAGGTGGATCCGAATGTCCAGACCAGCGTGTTCCAGGTGACTTTCCAGAACACCTCGCTGGTGAGGATGGCCGTGTAGTTGTCGAAGCCGATGAAGGTCTTGTCACGGAGCTGCAGGCCGGGCGGCGTCTTATAGAACGACAGCTCGATCGTGTAGTAGATCGGATAGGCGATGACGATGAGCATCACGGCGATCGCGGGCAGCACGTACGCGTAGTCTGCGCGATGCTCCCAGATCTTCCGCAGCGCGTCGGACCTGCCGGGTTGCAATTTTCGGCGCGCCTCGGCCTTGCCGGTCACGATCGTCACGATGGTATGCCCTTGTTTCTTCGGAACGAACCGGCCGCACTGTCGGTGCAGCCGGTCAGGTCTTAGGTCAGGCGCGGACTAGAGCCCGCCCATCAGGTCTTTCACCTTCTTGGCCGCGTCGTCCGCCGCCTGGTCGACGGTCATCGCTCCGGTCAGGGCATTCTGCAACATGTCCGGGACGATGATGTTCATGATCTCCGGGGCCTGCGGCAGCGCTGGGAAGGGGATGCCGTATGGCAGCATCGAGGTCGTGACATCGAGGAATTTGATGTTGTCCAGACGTTCCTTCATCCATTTGGTCTTGAAGCCGTTCAGGTTGCCGGGATTCGATCCGGCATAGGCCATCTTCAGCGACCACTCAGGGCTCGTCCACATGCAGATGATAGCCTTCGCGGCCGGCTCGTCTACCTTGCCGCCTTCGACATATTCGGGCTTCAGGATGTGGATGTTCGAGCCGCCGAACACGACGGCGCGCTTGCCGTCGGGCCCAGCCGGTATCAGGCCGTAGCGCATGTTGTCGATGACGGTCTGCGCCTTGTCCTTGTCGGTGCCCGTCGCCTTCTTCTGCAGGTCGAGCATGACATTGTAGTCGGACGGGTGCGAGATCATCATGCCGAGTTGGCCGGCGACGAACAGGGGCTGGTTATCGGCCTGCTGGTTGGTGAGTGCCGAAACCGGAACCGACTTGTCGCGAACATACATGTCGTAGGAAGCTTGCAGCGCCGCCTTGCTCTGCGGGCTATCGAGCTCGACCTGCTCATAGGTCGGATTTGCCGCCGCTTCGTCGAAGACGCCGCCGCCATAAGCCCATAGCTGAGGCATGAAGCGATACGGCGTATTGCCGGCATTCTTGCGAGCCACGAGGCCGTAGCCGGCAATGCCGAGCTTGTCGTGGATCTGCTTGGAATATTTGACGACGTCGTCCCAGGTTGCCGGTGGTTTTTCCGGATCGAGACCAGCGCGTTTGAAGATGTCGGCGTTCCAGATGAACGCCATCGTTTCGTTGTTGGTTGGAATGCCGTAGGTCACCCCGTCCCAGGTCACGGCCTTCATGGCGCCGGGCCAGAAGTCCTCGGTCGAATAGCCGACATCCTCGGGCTTGAGCGGCTGCAGATAGCCTTTTGAAGCGAATTCAGTCCCACCCAGGATTTGCAGGCGGACCGCCATCGGCGCGGCATTACCCAGGAGCGCCGTGCGGAACTTGTCGAGAAGGTCGTTATAGGTGAGGGCTTGTTCCTCGAGCTGGATGTTTGGATAGGTCTTGCGGAAGGTTTCGAAGAAATCCTTGTAGTACTGGCGCAGGAGGTCGGGGTCGCCCTCGAACACGCCCTGATACCAGAAGGTCAGTCGCCCCTTATAGTCCAGCGGGGTGACCTTGGCACAATCGGCCGCCGTGTCGAAATCCTGTGTGCCCGCAATGGCGCGGACATATTCCGGCGACCATTTGCTGAGGTCGACCGGCGGCGCGCCCAGCGCCGATGTGGACATCAGCGATGCCGCCAAGACACTGACGACAGTGCCGCGCAGGACCGCACTGCCGAGTATAATCCTCGTCATAGGTATCCTCCCTGGTTCTCCCATGCCGCTTTGCGGCGAGGCAAAAGCGGTTTTTGCTCGTTTGATCGCAGGACGTCTTTGTATCTGTGTACCCGTTCGGGAGCCTTGTACGTTTTCAGATCATGAATTGCCTGTCAACGCGTTAGATCGTACATTGTTTATCGAAACTTTGCGTGTTAATCGGAAAGAGTGTGTATTAATCCAGGGGGAGCCGGCCTTGGCCGAACCAGACGATTTCAAAGCCAAGCCGCCGGTGGGGATTGACCCCATAGGGGCGTCCAGCGAGGGCGCCTCGCTTTATGAGCTGATCAGGGAAGACATCATCGAGGGACGGCTTGCCGCCAACGAACGGCTTGTGGTCACTGATCTCGCCCGGCGCCACGGCACCTCGACCAACCCCGTGCGCGAGGCTCTGCAGCTGTTGCGGGGCGAAGGCTTTGTCATCTTTCTTCCCAACCGCGGGGCGCGCGTCCGGCCTATCGATCAGGAGTTTGTCCGCGACATCTACGAGATCGGCGTTCTGATCGAGCCGGCCCTGACGCGGTGGTTTGTGAACATGGCCACCGGCGAGGACATCGCCGAACTCCAACGTCTCCAGGACCTGATTGAAGAGAACAACTTCGCCGATACATTCAGGCATAGCGAGCTGGATACCGCCTTCCACACCGTGATGTACCAGCGGCATTACAACCGCCATGCCGCCGAGCTTTGGTGGAAGCATCGTGAAGTGCTGCGAGCCGTGAGCCGGCGTTTCAATTTCACGCTTGCCCGGCGTGCCGCGATCATTCGCGAGCACCGCGAGCTCATCGCGCTGGTAAAGGCGGGAGACGCCGACAAGGCGGCCGAACTCGTTGCTCGCCATGTCGAGGGCTCCGGCCGGCACATCCTCGAACATATGCGTGCGCGCAACGCCGCTCGGGCCGGATAGAATGCCCGATCCGGAACATCGCTAGCCCGACGATCAGACAGAGGTAGCTGACATGAAAATTACGAGCATTCGGCCGTGGCTGATCAAGTCCGATGCGTCCTATTGGGGAGAGTACCTGTTCGTCGAAGTGACGACAGACGAGGGGGTGAGCGGGTGGGGAGAGATTACAACCACCACCAGGCTCGCCAACCGCGCGCTCTGCACGATCCTGCGGCAGATCGGCGTCGCTGTGACCGGCGAGGACCCGGCCCGGATCGAGCACCTCTGGCACAAGATTTTCCGCAGCTTCACCTATATGGGCAGCCGCGGCGCCGCGGTCGAATGCGTGAGCGCTATCGACATAGCTCTCTGGGATATCCGGGGCAAAGTTTTGGGCAAGCCGATCTACGAGCTGCTGGGCGGGCCGGTGCGCGATGAAATCGCGCTCTACACCCATCCCAACCAGTCCAAATTTACCAGCAAGGAGGCGGTGGTCCGCGAAATTCGAGACATCGTCGAGTCCGGACACACCGCGCTCAAGTTTGATCCTTTCCCGCATCAGAGACGTGGCGCCGATGGCGTATCGCGCGAACAGCGGGACGGCTACCTCGATGGCAGCATGACCCGCAAGGACGAGCGCGAAGCGGCCGAACTCACGGCTCTGATCCGCGAAACGGCGGGCCCTGATGTCGATATCCTGATCGATGCGCACGGCCGTTTCGACGTTCCGACCGCCATTCGCCTCTGTCGAAGCCTCGAGGAAGCCGGCCAGATCGACTGGTTCGAGGAGCCTTGCCCGCCCGAGAGCCTCAACGCCCTCAAGCAGGTGCGTGAGAAGGTCAGCGCCGCCATCTCGTGGGGCGAGCGCGGCCACACCAAGTGGGACTTCGTGCCGGTGCTCGAAAACAAGCTCGCTGACTACATCATGCCTGACGTCACCTGGACCGGGGGCATTACCGAACTCAAGAAGATCTCTGCCCTGTGCGAAGCCTACTACGTCCCGGTCTCGCCGCATGACGCCGCGGGGCCGATCAACGTGGTTGCGGGGGCGCAGGTGATGATGACCGTTCCTAACTTCTACAAACTCGAGACGTCGGAGTGGAACCTGGGCAAATACGATCATCTCATCGACGCACCGCTCGACGTTTCGAACGGCAGCCTCAAACTGACGTCGAAGCCTGGGCTCGGTGTCGAGATGAACCGGGACTACCTGCAAGCCCATGAGATCGAGCTGAGTTAGCAACGCTCGATGCCGGCCCGCGTCGGGGGCGACAAACCCAACCAGAACGAGGACGAGTGATGCCCAAGACCGGCGGAGCCGACGAAGCCCTTGATCGGGTGAACATGAACTCCAAGCCTTCCGACCTTCGCATCACCGACATGCGGGTGGCCGAGATCGTCGGCGCACCGTTCACCACGGCGCTGCTCAAGATCTACACCAACCAGGGCATCGTCGGGCTTGGCGAGGTGCGTGACGGCGCCAGCGCCACCTACGCGCTGATGCTGAAAAGCCGGCTGCTTGGCGAGAACCCTTGCGATATCGATCGTTTGTTTCGCCGCATCAAGCAGTTCGGCGGTCACGGCCGGCAAGGCGGCGGCGTGTCGGCGGTCGAGATCGCGCTGTGGGATCTCGCCGGCAAGGCCTATGGCGTCCCCGTCTACCAGATGCTCGGCGGCAAGTTTCGCGATCGGGTGCGCGTCTACTGCGATACCGATGCCGAGAAACCGAGCGGCACCGAAACCGGAAAACGCCTCAAGGAGCGCATGGACCGCGGCTTCACCTTCCTCAAGATGGACCTTGGCCTGATGCAGATCGCCCATGTCCCCGGTGCGGTGGCCGCTCCCGCCGGCGCGCTCGAAGGGTTTTACGCCAACCCGCGCGGCCGCGGCGGATCCCTCGGGGAGCGCAAGGCGCGCAATCTCGCCTACGATGCGCAGAACGTGCCGCACCCGTTCACGGGCCTGCATTTCACCGAAAAGGGGATCGACCTGCTCGAGCAGTATATCCACGAGGTCCGCGAGGTGATCGGATACGAGATCCCGCTCGCCATCGACCATGTCGGTCACATCTCGCTACAGGACGGCATACGCCTGTCGCGCCGTATCGAGAAATACGCTCCTGCCTGGCTCGAGGACGTGATTCCCTGGCAATACACCGAGCAGTACCGTCAACTGCAGCAGGCCACCTCGGTGCCGATCTGCACCGGCGAGGACATCTACCTCAAGGAGGCCTTCGAGCCCCTGCTCAAGAGCGGGGGTCTCTCCGTCATCCACCCGGACCTGCTCACCAGCGGGGGCATCCTGGAGACCAAGAAGATCGGCGACATGGCGCAGGACCACGGGGTCGCCATGGCCATCCATATGGCCGAAAGCCCGATCGCGGCGATGGCCGCCGCCCATGTCGCGACCGCGACCGAGAACTTCATGGCGCTCGAATACCACTCCGCCGATGTCGACTGGTGGGACGATATCGTCACCGGCCTGCCCAAGCCGCTCGTGAAGGGCGGGTTCATCACTGTTCCGGACAAGCCGGGTCTGGGGATCGACGACGTCGTCGACGAAGTGATCTCGCAGCATCTGCAGCCGGGTGTCGCCGGCATCTGGCAATCCACCGAGCATTGGGACAATGAATATAGCTGGGACCGGACCTGGAGTTAGCCCAGACCTCCAGCCCGCATTCCTCAAGCTCACAGGGCCAACGACCGACCATTCGTGTCGACCTCTCCGAGGGAAGAGGCGAAGAAAGAAACGGACGAAACCATGATCTACGAACTGCGTATCTATGACTGCCTGCCGGGCAGGCTGCCGGCTTTGCTCAAGCGCTTTTCCGACCAAACGCTGGCCATCTGGGAGAGGCATGGCATCCGCCAAGCCGGGTTTTTCACCACGGCGATCGGCGAAAGCAGCAATCGCCTTACCTATTTCCTCGCCTGGGAATCGCTGGCCGAGCGTGAGGCGAAATGGGCGGCTTTTCTCACCGATCCGGCATGGCACAGGGCCCGGGACGAGTCTGAGCGTGACGGGCAGATCGTTGCCAATATCGGCAGCCAGCTGCTCACGCCGACAGCTTTCTCGTCTGTGAAATAGGACCGCGCTATGAAGATCACCGACCTGCGCTGCGCCGTCATCGGCAAGCACCCGATCGTCCGCATCGTGACCGACGAGGGCCTGCATGGCCTTGGCGAGGTCGAGTTCACCAAGACCTACCTTAAGCCCTTTGTGCTGCATTTTCGCGAGGCGCTGATCGGCGAGGATCCGACCGACGTCGAGCGGGTGATGCTGAAGATCCGCCAGCGAGGTTCGTTCAAGCCCTATGGCGCCGCCGTCTCCGCGATCGAGCATGCGCTGTGGGACATTGCCGGCAAGGCCGCTGGCGTGCCGGCCTACAAACTGCTCGGCGGCAAGGTTCGCGACAAGGTGCGCGTCTATAACGGCTCGATCCGCCGGAAACGCGCGGGCGATCGCCCGGAGGATTATGCGGCCGACGTCAAATGGATGATGGAGCAGCCGCAGAATTTCTTCATGGTCAAGCAAGGAATCTCGTTCCACTCGAACATGAAGGACAGCATCGAGGACTTCCATTATGGCGTGACGCAGAAGAAGGCCGGCTATCACGGTGCCATGGATCAGGGCGTGATCAGCGAGCGCGGTTTCAACCACATGCTCGACTGCGTGATCGCCATGAAGGAAGTGCTGGGTGACAAGGTCAGCCTGGCGCTCGACTGCGGCCCGGGCTGGATGCTGCCCGATGCGATCAAGTTCGCTCGCGCGGTGGAGAAGTACAATTTGATGTGGCTCGAGGACATGCTGACCGGCGACTACGTGCCGTGGGTCAATCCGCAGGCCTATCGGGAGCTGACCACCTCCACCTCGACGCCAATCCATACCGGCGAGCAGATTTACTTGCGGCACAATTTCAAGGAGCTGATTGAGACGCAGGCGGTGCGCGTCATCGGCCCCGACCCTGCCGATATTGGTGGTATCGCCGAGCTCAAATGGGTCGCCGAGCACGCCTACATGCACTCGATCCTGATGGCGCCGCATGGCACCGCGAACGGCCTGCTGGGCCTCGGCGCCCTGATCAATGTTTGCGCCACCTTGCCCGCCAACTACATCGCCTTCGAATATCCCAGCGCCTCCGACCCCTGGTGGGAGGATCTCGTGATCGGCCTGCCGTCGCAGATCGTGAAGGACAGCATGGTGGACCTGCTGGAAGCGCCGGGCCTGGGCCTCGATATCGACGCCGAAGCAGCCAGGAAGTATCTCAGGGAAGAGGATGCGGGCTTCTTCGATTGAATCCCTCTTCCTTCGCCACCGGAACCGCGCCGCCTACATTCTCATCGGTATCCGTCGTCAGACGCCTGTTGATGTGATCCACAGCTTGGGTCAAAGTTGGTTGGTCTGAACTGGACCGTCAGAGGGCGGTGGCGTTGAAGCGGACTGGCAAAAACATCGTTGTCTGCTGCGATGGAACGGGAAACCAGATCGAGCGCAATCTCTCGAATGTCTTGAAGTTGTTCCGCATCCTGAAGAAGAATGAGGAGCAGCGCGTCTATTATGACGCCGGCATAGGAACCATCGGTGCCAGCGATGCCTGGACGCGATGGCGCCAGAACGCGAAATCCGTGTTCGAGCTCGCAACTGGATATGGTCTCGACGCCGAAATCGCCGGCGCCTACGCCTTCATCTGCTGGCACTACGTCGAAGGGGACGCAATCTTCCTCTTTGGCTTCAGCCGGGGAGCCTACACAGCCCGCGCCGTTGCGGGCTTGATCCACATGATCGGCCTGCTGCATCCGGACCAACTCAACATCGTCGAGTATGCTGTAAGCTCTTACAAGCAAGCCAGCGACGAGCACGACCTTAGCGTTGCCTGGCATTTCTCCAAGGTTTCAGGAGCCCGGGACGCGCGCATCAAGTTTCTTGGTGTCTGGGACACTGTGGCGTCGATCATCGTACCGCGAAGCGACCGATTTCTGCCACAGCTTCTGACACTGCCGCATACGAGGACCAACCCGAGCGTCGAAGTTTTTCGGCATGCAATCGCGATCGATGAGCATCGCCGCATGTTCCGGCTGAACCGGTGGGTCGAGCCGCAGCCATTCGTCGAGAATCCTTTCGACAAAAGTGCGCCGGCAAAAGAGCAGGATATCAGGCAAGTCTGGTTCGCCGGATCTCATTCGGATATCGGCGGCGGCTATCCTGAAGAGGAGAGCGCCATATCCAAGTTTCCGCTCGACTGGATGATTGATCAGGCCAAAGCATCTGGATTGCAGACCAATTCCCGCATGCTGGAGCGGCTTGTCTTCGGGGAAGGGAAGGGCGAGGGGACGATGACGTTCGTCAGCCCCGACCCCTTGGGGATCGTGCATGATTCAATGGCTGTGGGCTGGAAACCGCTCGAGTGGGTCCCAAAATCGGTCAAATGGCATGAATGGAAGCGAAAATCACTTTTCGGCTTCTACCTACCGCAAGCCGAGCCTCGCATGATCGAGCGACAGGAACGACGGCCGCTGATCCATCAGTCGGTTCTGGATCGGAAGGCGGCGATCCCGACATATAAGCCTGAGAATTTTCCGACGGCATTCAATGTTGAACCCTATGGTGACCTCATGAAGGACCACCTGGCCAACGAAGTCGCCGGTTAGCGCTGGCTCCGAGCGGGCCGTGAAGCCGGAGGAAAATTTCAGGTGGGCGCGGCGCGATTTCATCAGTCAACGCGTGGAACGCGCGTTTCGTCGGGTCATGGAACTCTGCTGCTTTCAACGCCGGTTCAACGAGACGGCAATGATGATGATGGCTCCCTTGATCACCTCCTGGATGCTGGTCGAAAGACCGAGCACGAGAAGACCGAACCCGAGTATCCCTATGAAGATTGCGCCGACGACAGAACCGACGATCGATCCATAGCCGCCGAAGAGACTTGTCCCGCCTATGATCACGGCCGCGATGACGTCGAGTTCGAGACCCGCTCCCAGGCTGGGATTGCCGGCGGTGGAGCGGGCCGCGAGCATCATGCCTGCAAGGGATGCCATCATGCCGGACAGCACAAAGGCGAAGATCTTGACGCTGTCCGTCCGCACCCCGGAAAAGCGGGCGGCTACAGGATTTCCACCGGTCGCATAGACGCGCCTGCCGAAGGGCATTTGATGCAGAAGATAATAGCCGACGGCGGTTAGGACGATCGTCCACCAGATTGGCGCCTGCACGCCCAGAAAACTGCCGTTCCAGAACAGGTTCGAGAAGTCATCGTCGACGATAGACACTGGCCGGGTGCCGGTGATCGTCAGCGCCAGTCCGGAAAAGATCGACAGCATGCCCAGGGTCACAAGAAACGATGGAATGCGTATTTTCGTAACAAGGATGCCCGAGGTGGCCCCGATCGCTGCGCCGGCGGCCAGCACCAGAAGAGCTGCCACATAGGTGGGAACATCCTGGCCGAGCAGCAGCGCTCCGATCATCCCTGAAAAACTTGCAACCGATCCTACCGACAGGTCGATTTCGCCGCAGATGATGACGAATGTCATGCCGATCGCCATTGCCGAAACGATGGCTGTGATGCGCAGAACCGCGCTTGCGGTCGAGACAGACGCGAAGTGGGGAGCAAACAGGACGAAGTAGAGGGTTATCGCCAGGAAGATCACATAGGTGATGTGATCGCGGAAAAAATTTAGCGCATTTGCGTGCGAGGGCAGAGGGGACGGTTTCATGCTGCAACTCCCTGGGCGCGCGCACTGGCTTGTCTGGCCGCCTCGGCCTGCAGCAACGCGCGAAGTTTTGTCTCGTCGTCCGCGCGATCGATGCTGCGCGTAATCCGCCCTTGCGCCATCACCAGAATGCGATCGGACAAATCCAGGAGTTCTTCGAGTTCCGAAGAAATGAGCAGCACCGCGACGCCTTCGCCGGCCGTGCGGCGCACAAGCTCGCGCATATCGCGCTTGGCATTGATGTCGACGCCGGAGGTTGGTTCGTCGAGGATCAACAGCTTCGGCTTCATGGCCAGCCATTTGGCGAAGACGATCTTCTGCTGATTGCCGCCCGAAAGCTCCTGGGCTTTCTGCAAGGGACCGCGGCACAGGATACTGAGATCGTCCCGGTATTGTCTGAACAGAGCCGTTATCCGGGCCTTCGCCATCGGCCCGAACGGACCTGCCAGCGAGAAATCGGAAAGGCGGGGAAGGGCGAGGTTCTCCTCGATCGAGCGACCACCCACAAGACCTTCGAGCCGACGGTCTTCGGGAACAAGCGCGATACCGGCAGCGATGGCCCTGCTGACACCGCCCGGCTGGACGGGGTCGTTCCCGACGGCGATATCGCCGGTTACATCCGGAAGGACGCCGAACAACGCCTTGCCCAGGGTCGAGCGGCCACTGCCGACAAGCCCGGCAAGGCCGACGATCTCGCCCGGGCCGATCGAGAACGACACGCCGGACA
The DNA here is from genome assembly GCF_020165235.1 of Mesorhizobium sp. CA13. Lineage (NCBI taxonomy): Bacteria > Pseudomonadati > Pseudomonadota > Alphaproteobacteria > Hyphomicrobiales > Phyllobacteriaceae > Mesorhizobium > Mesorhizobium sp. CA13. The sequence goes on from NZ_JAIUHS010000005.1 coordinate 422,952, forward strand.
GTTTACGCGAGGTGGCAAGGTCACGGACCTCAAGAGCCGGCGTCCCGGCGGGCGTTGCCGGTTGACGATTTGCTGGCGCGGCTGCGGCAGGGGAAGGTGTTTCGACCTTGGGCCGGGACATCAACGCCGCGATATCCTCGATGGACGTCTTCTTCGGATCGAGCGGACCGACCAGTCGTCCGTCCTTTGATGATCGAGATGCGATCCGAAAGCTGCAGCACATCGGCCATGCGATGGCTGATGTAGACGATACCGATTCCGTTCTGCTTGAGCTGACCGATTGTCCGAAAGAGCGTTTCCTCCTCATGGATGGTCAGGGACGAAGTCGGCTCGTCCATTACGAGCAGCTTGGCGCCCCGCGAGATCGCTTTGAGAATCTCGACCATCTGGCGCTGAGCGAACGCCAGGTCGCCCACACGTGCCGAAGCATCGAGCGAGAAGGCATATCGCTCGATCAGAGCCCGGGCCTCGCGCAGCATTTTTCTGGCATCGACACGTCGACCGAAGGCGAGCGGCTCGCGAAGGATAAACAGGTTTTCGGCAACCGAACGGTTCGGCAAGACGCTCAGCTCCTGGAAGATCATTGCGATTCCGCGATCGATCCTCTCTCGAAGCGACAGGGCGGTGACATCCTCGCCGTCGAACAGAATCCGGCCTTCGTCCGTCCGATACGCGCCCATGAGGATCTTCATGAGCGTCGACTTGCCCGCACCGTTTTCGCCGAGCAGTGCATGCGTTTCGCCGGCCTTGACCTCGAACGAAATGTCCGACAGCACGCGGTTCGCGCCAAACGACTTGCCGATGCGTTGCATCGTTACGATAGGGCGCTGGGACGTTGAAGTTTTCGCTTCGGCCATGACGATTCTCGATCGCTCGGGGAGCGCCGGCGGACTGCTGCGGCCCGCCGGCGAAAGAAGAAGCTAGAAGCACTCGCCGTTGCAGATTTTCACCACCGAAGCCGGCGCATCTTCCTTGGTGACCTGCTTGAGGGCACTGAGAAGGTCGAGCTTCTTGACACGCAATGTCGGTACCGAAATGTACGGCGGGACGTCATGTCCAAGCAGAGCAAGCGCGGCCGCCTTGGCCTCCGCGACGCCCTGGTCGTAGGGACGTTGCGCACCCACGGCCAGAAACTCGCCGCGTGCAACGTTCAGCGCGCTGTCCGCGGCAATGTCATTCGTGGTGATGACGATGTCGCGGCCGAGTGTCTTGGCCGCGGCCACGACCTGCTGCGCGGGAGTGTCCCAGGCAACGAAAATACCCTTCATGTCGGGATGCGCCGTCAACATGGCGGTGGCGACCTCGTAGGCCTTCTCAGGCGCGGTGAAGGTACCGACGTCCGCGACCTTGATGTCGGGGTGTTCGCCGAATGCCTTGAGTGCGCCGACCTTGCGGGCCGCGACAGAGTAGTAATAGTCATAGACCAGCGTGATGATGCCGACCTCGCCCTTGCCGCCAATGGCCCCGACAAGTTCCTGCGCGGCGAAATAGGCGTTCTTCTCATTGTCGGAGGCGACAACGGACACATAATCCTTGCCCGGCGCCATATCGACCGGAACGTTGTCCATGAAAACCAGCTTGATGCCGGCTGCCGCCGCCTTCTTGTAGGCTTCGGATTCGGACTTCGGATCGATCGGGATCGAGAAGATCACATCCGGCTTGCGTGCGATCATCTGCTCGAGATCGCTGATCTGCTGGCCGGGTTGGAACTTGGCGTCGGTGGTTCCGACCACCTCGATGCCAAGGTCCTTGAGCGTGTTGGTGATCCCGGCCACCTGCAGCTGGGGCCAGCCGGCGTCCATGGTGTGCATCACCAGCCCGGCCGTGAACTTTCCGGCCTTCAGCTTTGCAAGGTCGGCATCGGAGAATTTCAGCACGTCTGGCGACACCGCCGGTGGACCGTCCGGGAAGCCCGGAACGGGTTGGCCTCTCGGCGATAGGGGCAACGGCTCAAGCAACGCCTTTGCTTCCGGTGGAATGGTGTCGTCGGCGATCGCCGAAGATGCGGCCAGTCCCGACAATGCCACGGCCAAAGCCGCCGCCATGAATCCACGATAGTGCATTTTATTCCTCCCGATGAGATGAAACGGCCATTTTGGCCGGGTAGCGACCTGGCTGGTCGTACTGGCTGGGCGCTGTTCAGCGCCCGTAAGGCATCAATGCCGCCGTGGCGGCACCCGAGTAATTCACGTAGACCGTCTTCTTGCGCATGTAGCTCTCGAGCCCGTGCACGCCGTCGTCACCGCCCAATCCGCTCTCGCGGAAGCCGACATGAAAGCCCTGCAGCATTTCTGGCCCGATCCGGTTCACATAGATCTCGCCAAACGAAACCTCGTTGACGGCGTTCATGACGCGGCCCAGATCGTTGGTGAAAAGATAGGCCGACAGGCCATAGCGACTGGCATTGGTGATGCTGACGGCCTCCTCGAAGGTGTCGAAGGGCATGATCGGCACGACCGGGCCGAAGATTTCCCGCGTCATGATCGGCATGTCGGGCGTCACATCGGTCAATACGGTCGGATTGAGCCAGTAGCCGCCGTCGATAGGCGCCTTGGCCGGGCGTCCGCCGGCCAGAGCCAGCTTCGCGCCGCCAGCGACGGCTTCCGCCAGGACCAACTCGACCTTTTCCAATTCCTCACGGCTGACTTTGGGACCGATATCGGTATTCGCCTGCATCGGGTCCCCGACGACCAGCGACTTCGAGAACTCCACGAAGCGCGTGACGAACTGATCGTAAATCGAACGGTGAACGAGCGTGCGTTCGTTGCATATGCAGACCTGCCCGCAATTCATGTAGCGCGAGGTGGCTGCCGAACGCACCGCCAGGTCGAGATCGGCATCGGCCAGGACGATGAAGGGCGCCTTGCCGCCAAGCTCCAGCGAAACGGGCGTCAGGTTGCGCGAAGCATTCGCCATGATGCGCTTGCCGGTCGGCACGCTTCCGGTCATGGTGATGAGGTCGACGCCGGGTTCCGTGCACAGCACCTCGCCTATGGTTTCGCCTCGTCCTGTTATGATGTTGACCACGCCGTCCGGCACGCCCGCTTCCACAAAGATGCGAGCCATTTCGAGCGCCGAAAGCGGTGTGTCTTCATGCGGTTTGAGGACGATGGTGTCGCCGGCGATCATGGCGGGCGCCACCTTTCGGCTGACCAGGGCGCTCGGATAATTCCAGGGAATGATGGCGGCAACGACGCCTACGGGTACGCGCTGGATCCAGACCTGCTCTCCCGCGTAGTCGGATGGCAGGATCTCACCTTGAATGCGGCGGGCAAACTCGGCGTAATAGTCGAAGAACTCGGCCGCACCGCCGACTTCCCCCATGGCCTCATTGATCGGCTTGCCTTGTTCCCTGACGACCACCTCGGCCAGATGCCGGGCGTTCTGCCGGATCAAGACCGCGATCAGCTTCATGATCGCGGCACGGGCGAGGGGTGATTTGAGCCCCCAGGCTTTCTGCGCCTTACGGGCTGCCTCTATCGCCTGGCGAGCCTGATCCGGACTTGCCTCGGGCACGTCGACAAAAGCCTTGCCGTTGGCCGGATTGACCACCGGGCGCGTGCCGGCTTCGCCGGCGACAAATCTGCCGTCGATCAGCATGAGATGGGACTTCTCTACAGCCATGGTTCGATCCGCTTCTTCGTGCGTTGCAGGCGTGCCGGCGCCTAAGGTTTGGATTTTGCCGCGGCCATCTGGACGGCGAATTCGATCGCCTCGACCAGGCTGTCCTCGTTGGCGATCCCCTTGCCGGCGATATCGAAGGCCGTGCCGTGGTCGACGGAGGTGCGGATGATCGGAAGGCCGAGCGTGACATTGACACCGGAGAGCGCTTTCCACTCGCCGGTCGCGGGATCGACATTGAAGCCGAGCAGTTTCACCGGGACATGGCCCTGATCGTGATACATCGCGACCACGGCGTCATACTGACGGGCACGCAACTTGACGAAGACCGTGTCGCCCGGAACAGGTCCAGCCACGCTGAAATCGGGCGATGTGTAAGAGGCGACGACCGGGGTCGTGATGTCGATATCCTCACGACCGAAAATGCCGCCTTCGCCAGCGTGCGGGTTGAGCGCGGCAATCGCAATGCGCGGATGCGCAATGCCGAGGCCTTGCAATGCCTCGACAGTCAACTGGATCACCCGCCGCAATCGAGGTTCGGTCAGTTTCGATGGAACCTGAGCCAGCGCCACATGGGTCGAGACATGGCTGACGCGAAAATCGCCATGGGCAAGCATCATCACGGAATCGCGGGCGCCCGTCAGGTCCGCCAGCATGTCGGTGTGACCGGCATAATGATAGCCGGCCAGGTTGAGCGCTTCCTTGTTGAGGGGAGCCGTCACGATGCCCGCAATCGAGCCGGCCTGGGCCAGGCGAACTGCTTTTTCGATCGCGAGATAGGCGAGGCGCCCGCCTTCGGCCGACATGACGCCTGTCTCTATGGGTGTCCGCTCTGGTCCGGCCTCAAGAATGGCTACAGGCGGAAACGGTCTGGCGGCCGAAGCCGACGGTTCTTCCCGCTCGATACGTCCTGAAATGGACTCCATCGCGCGCATCGCGGCGACGCTGCCGATGATGAGAAGCGACAGTGACCCGTCGGCAAGGCGCGGTTTCAGCCGTGCGCATGCCTTCGCGATGATCTCGGGGCCGATGCCCGCGGGATCACCCATTGTGATGCCGAGCCTTGGACCAGACATAAACACCCCATATCGGTCAATTGTGATCATCTTCTAATCCTTCTAACCAGATATGCGCAATACTTTTCTTTCGCGATCATTCGCAATCAAATTTCACGGCTGATCGCGCTTCCGCCTCTCCCTCTGCGGCTGAAATCTCGACCGCACCCGGCTTCGCAGTGTGTTTTGACGCTATTTGACAAGCAGGGCGGATGTGGCGACGCTTCGCCGGCGACTGTCCTGATCAGGAACGCGCGAGAGCGGCGAGCCTGCAGAGCAGGGCGCTGTCACCGAACGCGCCCGATTTCGAAATCGTGGCCAGTCCTTCGAAAATGCCGCCTTTGATGACGGAAACCGGCAGCCCCGGCTCAATCTGGCTTTCGACCGTGAGTTCGACGGCGCCCAGGCTGTCGCACGCCGACCGCAATGTTTCGCCGCCAGTGACGAGCAACGTGCCGGGCCTTGGCAGGCCTTCGAGAAGCGAGGCAAACACCTTGCCGATATGATCCGCCACCGCGCGGCGATCACCCGATGCGGCGACGCTGACAATCGAAGGCGCGCCTTGCATCATCCGTTCCGCCAAGCGCTTTTTCGCTTTGTCGGTGTCGCGTTCAATAACGATATGCGCATCCGCATGCCGAGCGGCAAAGAGGGCCACCTGTCCCGCCGTGACCTCGTGATTTGTGCCGACAAGGCCAAGGAACGGCGCGGATAACGCTAGAGCAGGCTCCTGCGGTGCTTTCATGTGCCGGGCGAGTGCCGCCGCCAAGCCGCCCGTACCGACCCACAAGGTCCGTGCCTCCGGCATTCCGGCCGTTGCGACGATCTTGTCCAGGTCCGTGTCCGTTTCGGCATCGTAGAGGGTGATGAAATGAACCGGCCGTGCCCCCGGTGTTGAACGCCCGGCCGAAAAGCGCTGGCCGAGGTCGGCGAGGAGGTCGGGACCTACCATTTCGGGCCGATCGAGCCGCCATTGGCGTCCGACGCGCGTAACGCGCCCCTGAAATGGGAAAGCAGGCGCCAGCACAACGCGCTGGTACGTCCCCTTGGCGATGCAGGCTTCTATTTCGGCGATGACGTGACCGCGCAAAAGGCTGTCGATCTTCTTGAAACTCAATTGTCCGGCGGCGAGCCATGGCGCGAGCGCCCGGTGCCTCGCGACGGCCGTCGCCTCGGCGCCCTCTCGTGTGGCGACATCGACAGCCATGCGCTCCGAAAACGGACCGTCCAGTCGCCAGCTCACCCCAATGCCGTGGCCGGGCGATGCGAAGGAAACCGCGCTGTCCAGGGCGCCGGTCAGGTCGTCGGCTACGACCCGGATATCCACGCCCTCAAGAGCGCTCAACTGAAGAACCTGGACGGCTGACGCGCACGACGCGGACGTTCACATCGAGCGTGCGAAGATTGGTGAGGTGAGCTTGATCGATGCCCTCGTCGGTGATGATCTGGTGGATATCGGCCAGACGGCAGATGGTGCAGAAATTAGGGGCAGTGAACTTCGAATTGTCCGCAAGCACGACGACACGGCGCGCCGCCGCGATCATCGCCTGCTTCATCGCCGCGACCTCCAGCGAGGTCTCCGTGAGCATGTCCCCGGTGATGGCATGCGTTCCCAGGATGGCCACGTCGGCGTGGATGGTTCGCAGGAAATTCTCGCCGGGTTGGCCGACCAGGGTCAGAGAGCCTGGCTTGCAGGTGCCTCCCAGCATGACCAGGCGCACTTCCGGCACGGTTGCAAGTATCTGCGCGATCGCAAGACTGTTGGTGACGGCCGTAAGCGGGATAGGCGCCGCCGCGATGGCGCGGGCGACTTCCAGCACGGTCGTGCTGGCGTCGAAAATGACACTTTGGCCGGCGCGAAGTTCCGACATCATGGCGGCGCCGATGGCCTCTTTCTCGGCCCTGGCGAAATGCGCCGCAGTGGCGAGATCCGGCTCGAAGGTGGCGAGTTCCGTGCGTTGAAGCATCGCGCCGCCATGCGTTCGCTCCAGTGCTCCCTGCCGTTCAAGCGTCTCGAGATCGCGCCGGATGGTCGAAGGCGATGCGCCGATGAGGTCGATGAGTTCCTGAACGCCTACGGCTCCTTGTCGTTTAAGGCATTCGAGAATGAAGGCATGACGCTTGGCCGGAATCAAATCGACCCGCCCGCGCCCGCCATCGTCTTCCCATGATCCGGCGGACGCCGAGGGCGCCATGTCCTCCACCGCTGATTTCCGGACATTCCTTGCCACGTTTGTATCTCCGCACGGTGCCGCAAACGCGCTCGCCTGAATCACGGCAAGCGATATCCCGCAAATATCACGAATCCATCCAGTGAGCCCAATCGTTTGTCATTGTTGGTGGGCGAATTCCCACCGTTTTTGGCTTCATTGGAATTATTTTGACTGATTTTGACCGCATGTGCTAATCAAATGTGGTCAATCTTGGTCAGGAGAGATTGAAAAACCGAGCAGTTTTCGTCAAAAACTTTTCTGCGGCGGTAACGGCGCGGCAAATGGGGCGTGTAGAAGATGAAACGGCGCTTCATGATGCCGTTCTGCTGACGCGACCTGGAGACGACGTCTGTCCCGCCGGCCGAATGCTGTTGGCTCGGCGCTGGCTGGCAACTCGGCCGGCGGAGGATCTTTTGACGAAGGCGAGCCTCGTCGGAGTTCTCGATGTCTTGGGGCTTGCCCGGGATGACGAGACGGCGGCCGACTTGGCAGACGAGCTTACGCATCTTGCTGCGACCCGCGGCTGTCGGAACGATGATCGGCGCCTTCGAGGCCGTCGAGCGCCGAGGCCTTTCACGCACTTGTCGGGTCCTGGTTCGCCGACGCGCTGTTGGCACAGCGGCTGGGTTGACCGCACGTGGGTCCCGGGTGGCGAAGCCGCCAATGATCTTCATTCGAAATCCTTGCGGGCGATGTGATCTCGGCATAACATTCACGCACCCCAAGCATGACCCCACCGCTCCACTCGATCATTTCCAGGCTCCACCTGAAACAGCTGCGGCTCCTGGTCGCGCTAGGCGAGCACGGCTCGCTCCTGAAGGCCTCGCAGCAGGTCGCGTTGACGCAACCGGGCGCGAGCAAGGCATTGCAGGAAATCGAGACGACCTTCGGCACGCCGCTGTTCGTTCGCACCAATCGGGGCCTTGAGCCCAATGCCGTCGGCCATTGCGTCATCCGCTATGCGCGCCTGATCCAGACGGATCTCGCGCACCTGCGCGACGAGATCGTCGGAATCATGCGTGGCCAGGGCGGGCGGGTGGCGGCCGGCGTCATCATGGGCGCGGTGCCGCTGCTCACCGATGCCATCTCCGCGCTCGTTGCGCGGCAGGCCGACTTGTCCGTCGAGATCGTCGAGGACACCAGCGCCGCCCTGCTGGCCCAGCTCGACGCCGGCCGGCTCGACCTGGCGGTCTGCCGCACGACCATCAGCCAGGCGCCGCAGGTCTACGACAGCGTGAAGCTCCAGGATGAAACGCTCGCGGTGATCGCGAACGTCGGCCATCCGCTGCGGCACGCGAAGAAGCTCACCCTGCAGGAGCTGGCGCCATACCGATGGGTGGTATACCGCGCGAACATGCCGATGCGGCTCTTGCTCGAACGCGAATACCGCGATTGCGGGATCCGGTTCCCGCAGCACCTGCTCGAGACGACCTCCGCTTTTGCGACGCTGGCGCTGCTGCAGGCCAACCCGTCCTTCGTGGCCCTGGTGTCGATCGAAGTCGCGCAGTTCTTCGCGCACCGGCAGATGACGCGCATCCTGCCGCTGGCCCTGGCGTCGCGAAGCGAGGCCTATGAGCTCGTCACCCGCAAGGGGGCGTGGGTCCCGCCCGCCGCCAAACTGCTGATCGACGAATTGCTCCATCGCCAGTCCTGAGCATCAGGTCGGCGCGACCGCGCCGGTCAGCGCTGTATCCGCCAGGGCGTCGCCTTCGCCCTGAAAAAAGCATCGGAAGCGGCCTGTGGCGGTGATCTCGGCCGGTTCGTGTGCTATAACCAGCGCTCATTGCACGGCTCTCATCAACTACATCACCCAGATCCAGTTCGAGTTCGGCACTGACCTGGGCCTGCCGAGCGCTGACGGCGGCTACCGGGATGCCATCGCACACTGCATCGGGACCTTCCTGTCGCCCGCCTTCAATCCGCCCCGGACGGCATCGCCCTCGATGGGCTGAGACGCGCCTGGCGCAACATTGAGCGCGCAACGCGCCAGCCCGGCGACCGCGACGCGCGGCTGAACATGATGAGCGCGTCGATGCAAGGCGCGCTGGCGTCCCAGAAGGGGCTCGGGTGCGTGCACAGCCTGAGCCACTCGCTCGGCGGCATCGATCCGCGGCTGCATCGCGGCACGTTGAACGCGATCTTCCTGCCGGCCGTGATTGCATTCAACGGGAAGTAACCCGCGAGCCCGTAGGCGTCGTGAGCCTGATCACGCCCTGGAACTTCCCCATCGCGATCCCCGCCTGGAAGATCACCCCGGCCCTGGCCTGCGGCAACGTCGTGGTACTCAAGCCGGCCGATCTCGTGCCGGCAGCGCCTGGGCCATCGCCGACATCCTGCACCGCGCGTGCCGGCCAGCGGGAGTGTTCAACCTGGTGATGGGCCGCGGCTCCGAAAATTGGCCGGGTGCTGCTGGACGACAAACGCGTCAACGCGATCAGCTTCACCGGCTCGGTGGCCACCGGCCAGCGCATCGCGCAGGCCTGTGTCGCGCGCATGACCAAGTTCCCCATGCCGCCGGTGCTGGAATCACTGGCCGGGTCCGAGGAACAGATAGTCCCGCCGGACCGTGAGGCCTGGCGGGACTATTGTTGAGAGCTGCGGTCCTGCTAATACGAACTGGAGGCTGCGTGCCTTCCTGCGATGATGCCCTGAGAGAGAGCTCGACCGTTCCCGTGCTGACTGAATCCGCCAGCAGCTTCGCCGGCGGCGTAGAGGCCGGGAATCACCTGAGAGGCATAGTCGAGGACCTGGCTTGAGCCGTTGATGCGCAGGCCGGACCGGGCGTCGTGGATCACCGGCGTCGACCAGGCGGCATAGAAGGGGCCCCGTTGGATCTTGTATTGCGGTGTCGGTTTGCCGAAGTCGGCGTCGGCACCCGCGTCAACAAAGCTGTTGTAGCGCGTCACCGTGTTGACCAGGTTGCTTGCCGGCATGGGAACACGCTGATACGGCATGACGATCTTCTGTGCGAGTTCCTCCAGCGTGTTTGCCTGGAAGAAGAATCCATCAGGATCGACGAAGGGCGGCGCCACAGTCCATCTCTGGCGGGCCACGGCATCTGCATCGAAGATGGCCCAGATCGGGCCACCGCCGTTGTGGCCGTCGCCGATTCCAGCCAGAGCGGCGTTGATCCAGTTTTGTGGGTTGTATGTGATGTTCTTGGCGTTCAGGTAGCTGCCCTGAGTGTACGGGTTGACCGAGCCAGCGCTGTTCGTCCCGAATTGACCTCCCGTTTCGTCGTAGAACCGCCTCCCGATCATGTTTACGTGGATAACGTTCTGGTTGTTGACGTTGGCTAGTCCCGAAGCTTTCGCAAGGTGGAAGACAGGGCTATTGGGCCCCCACTGTAGGAACGAGTAGTTGTACCGCGTTCCGATGGCGGTTGGCTTGGTGATGTTAGTGCCGAACTCTCCAGTCTGGTTGTACGTGCCCGCGAGGGACGCGCCGACATTCAGCCCTGCGAGTATGCCGCTGGCATCTTGGAAGGAATAGGGCTCGCCAGCGACGCCGCAGTACTCCGCGGTGAGCCGCGGGTCGAACTGTCGGCGGTATTCCACATTCCCGTTTCCGCCGCCACTCGCGATCACTACGCCCTTGCGTGCATGAATGTTAACGAGGCGGCCTTGATTAGAGGCTACGACCCCGACCACGCCCGCTTTCGTCCGGAGCAGCGACTCCAAACGGCAATTCAGCAGGATCTTCACGCCACGCGCCTTTGCCGCGGCCTCCAGCGGATATATGAAGCCGGGTCCTTGAGACGTCGTCCGCTGCTGGCTTGCGGCTACCGGCAAGCCGGTCCGGACCGAGACGTAGTTCATGATCGCCGTATGCATCATACGGTTCACCGAGTTGCCGACCTCATTGCCGCCGACATTGTCGGGCGTGGATTTCGTCCACACGACGCCATGGCGGACCAGGAAGTTGTAAAGGTCGACGTTGACGTCGGCAAATGCCCGGATCAGCTCGCGATCGTTATAGCGGTAGCTCGGAAAGCCGTTCGCCTGGACGATGGACCAGTCGGTGAGGTCGCGATACAGGAGGTCTGGCGAGTCCGCGATGCCGGCCGCCATCTGGGCAGCGGTTCCGCCTCCCAGGGGAATGTTGCCTGAGCTGACGATGCCACGTCCCCCGATGTGCGGTTGCGCTTCGAGGACAATAACCGACGCGCCGGCCTCTGCGGCGGCGACTGCGGCCCCGAGGCCCGCCGAGCCGCAACCCACAACGACGATATCGGCTACGCGCGGGTCCGCGGCATTGGCAATGCTCGGCTGCAATATGCTGCTGGCCACCCCTGCGGCGGCGATTCCGGCACCGGCCTTCAACAATGAGCGTCGGCTGACTGTCATTACGTTCTCCTCCTGATATTTCTAGACCAGCGCATTCGGGCCAGCGCATTCGGGATTGCATGAATCTCGGCCTGAACAGCGAAACTCATTAGTCGTGATCGTCGTAGAGACTTTGGCCGACCGGAGTATTGCAGCATTCGCTCGCGCGACAACTGAGAAGATGTGATCTCGGTATAACATTTACGCAACCCAGGCATGACCCCACCGGCCCCACTCGATCATTTCCAGGCTCCACCTGAAACAGCTGCGGCTCCTGGTCGCGCTGGGCGAGCACGGCTCGCTCCTGAAGGCCTCGCAGCAGGTCGCGTTGACGCAAACGGGCGCGAGCAAGGCATTGCAGGAAATCGAGACGACACCCGGTCCAGCTTTTCGGTCCCCTTCCTGCTGCGGCTCGATGAACTGTCGAAGCTGGGCGAGGACATCACAGAGACGTTGGTGGTTCCGCGGCAGTGGAAGGTGATCCAGACGGTGCGCGAGAAGTTCTCGTGCCGTGAATGCGAGAAGATCACGCAGCCGGCGCTTTTCCACGTGACGTCGCGCGGCCGGACGAGGAGGTCTTGCCGACCCCCTGCCGTGGTACAGCCCTGCGGAGTTCAGAAGCCGATGCCGTAGCGCTGCAGACACGGCGCGAGCGCATCAGCCGCGCCGCAACGCGCGGGCAACTCGACGCGCAGCCGCGCATAGGCCCATTGCCGCCAGGGACGCGGAGAACTGCCGGATATCTCGATGCGCACGAGTGACGGCATGCGGTTGATGCTTGTCCATTCGGGGCTGAGCGCGCCGTCCGGCCCGGCATAGCTGAACGAAAGCTTCAGATCGCCGCGCACCAGCGGAAGATCCTCCCCGCCCCCGTCCCTCATGTGATCGCGGCGGGCACGAATGAGGGCCCCGTCGGCTCCGGCCTGACCCATCGAATAGGTGATGTCATCAACTCCCGCCCGCGGCTCGTAGCCGAGCGCCGGGCGCTCGAAGGTGACCTCGTCGGCATGGCCGGTGAAGCGGATCGCAACGGCTCCTTCGGGGTTGGAATAGCCGGGCTGCGCCGCCTCCAGATCCTCGACCATCCGGTCGAGAATCACCGCCACCGTGTCCTCCTGCCCGCCTCTCGCGATCATCCCCTGCCATTGGCGCAGCCAGGTTCCGGTGTAGAATGCCAGCCCGCCAAACAGCATCGTCGCAAGCACCAGCGAAGCCAATGCCTCGATCAGCGTGAAGCCGGCCCGAGCGCTGCGTTTCCTCGTCATTGCCGCTTGCCGAGGCGCACGGTCTGCATCGCGTCGTCATCCGATCCGTCGGTGCTGCGAACGGTGACGGAGTAAAGCTGCCATCCGGCCCGAGCCAGCGCAGCGCCGCGTTCGAAGCGGTACGGTTCCACGATGACCGTGAAGTCTCCGATCTCGCGCCGGCCCGTTCGCAACGGGTTAAGGGTCATGGCCGCCGCCATGGCAGCCTGCATGCCGACACGGCGTTCGGTCGATCGTTCCAGACCCGCGAACGCACCTGCGGTGCCCGTGATCATGCGCGCGATCGGAACGATCAGCAGCACGGCGACGGCAAGCGAGGCCAGAACCTCGATCAGCGTGAAGCCGCGTCTGCGCCGTGCTGTCATTTCGGGCTCATTTCCACGCGGCCGGTCAACCAGTCGACGCGCAGTTCGATCTCCCGGCCGCTGGCGGACAGTGTCATGACGCCCCCACACGACCGTCCGTCGGCAAGGAAGCGCAAGGCCCTGGTTCCGCCTCGTATGGGACACCGGTCCGACGTGACCCAGTTCATGGCCACCCCATCCCTGATCGAGATCGGATTGGCGCCATCCACCTGGATGCGTTTGTTTCCCGGATCGACCCTCACGTCGGCGACGCTGCCCGTGGTCAGCGCCTTCGCTCTGCCCTTGCGGAACTCCCCGCTGACGCGAACCGCCTCGCCAGAAAGCTCGGCAGCCCCGATGCTGGAACGCGGGCGCGGCATCAGCACGAAGGCCGCGAGGGCGACGATCGCAAGCGCCGCGACCACGTCGAGCAGCACGACACCGCGCTGCGCACTTTTGCGGTTGCTGTTGCCCTTAGGGCTGGGCGGACACATTGGAGCCGCGCCCACCGGGCCCGTCGGTGGTGATGTTGAACGTCTTTCCGTCGCTTGCGTATCTGTATTCATGGCCCCACGGATCGGTCGGAACGGTCTCGCCGCGAACGTATGGCCCGTTCCAGACCTGGATGGTCGAGGGCTTGCGAATCAGGGCTCCCAGGCCCTCGGCCTGCACCGGATAACGGCCGACATCGATGTAGAAGATGTCGAGCGCGCTGGAAAACGCCTCGATCTGAAGCTTCGCCGCGCGCACGCGCGAGTCGGACAACTGCGCGAGAACACGAGGACCGACGAGCGCCGAGATCAGGCCGATGATGGCCAGCACGACCAGCATCTCGATCAGCGTAAAGCCCGCCCTGCGGCGCCGGGCACGCTTGCCCTGTATGAGATGGGGACCAACTGCGATATGAACGCTCATGCAAACAGCCTCCTAGCGGACCATGTCGTTGAAGGACATGAGGGTGGACATGATCGACACGATCATACCACCGATCAAGATACTGATGGTTGCCACTGCCGCAGGGCCGACAAGCCCGACGATACGGGACAGCGAACGCTCCAGCCGCACTTCATAGAAGTCGGCGACACGATAGGCCAGCCCTGCGAGTTCGCCACTTTGCTCGCCGAGCCTCAACATGCGCACCGCCAGCGGGGGAAGCTGAAGAATCTCAAGCGCATGGCCAAGCCTATTCCCCTGCCTCAGCGCGTCGGACGCCTGCTGCGCGCGTGCCCGCGCGGCCTCGCCGTGGTCGATGGTATCGCTGATGAGCTTGAAAGCCACAGGAACCGCCACGCCGGTCTCGACCATGATGCCCAGTAGACGGGCGAAGCGCCCCGTCCGATAGCTCCCCGGTATCTCCGACAGAAGCGGAAGTTTCTTGGCGAAACCCCAAAGCCATGCCCAGAGCAGGCCCCGCCGCGCCGCCACGAACCCCAGCAATACGAGTATCGAAGCCGCAAGCAAAAGGACCAGCCCATAAGCGCGCAGGAAATTCGAGACCGCGAACATCACCACCATCAGCGTGTCCTTCTTGCCGCTCTGCATGATCATCGGTTCGAACTGAGGAACGACCCCCACCAGAAAGAACACCAGTACGCAGATCGTGCCGGCAAACAGGACTGCCGGATACCGCAGCGCCTCACTGACTTTGGCCTGCAATGCCTCGAAATGCTGGCGCTCCTGCACGATGCGCGACAGGAGGGTGGGTAACTTGCCGGAGGTCTCCGCGACACGAACCATGGCGACCTGGAACGCCGGGAACAGAGCGGGCCAGGCTTCCAGCGCTCTGGAGAACGAGTTGCCCGACGCCAGGTCGGTGCGAATGCCGGCAACCACGGGCTGAAGCCTGCCGCTGTCGAATTCCTTTTCCATGATCGCCAGCGCTTCGTCGATCCGGATCCCCGCATTCAGCATGATCGACAAGTCGGAGAGCAGCCGCGTGACCTGCGCCGCCGGTATCCGGGTCGAAAACAGCGGTGCGCGCGATGCTGACTGCCTCTGCTCGACACTTACCGGGATCAGCCCGCGCGCCCCGAGCTTCTGGACGGCATCGTCGGAGTCGGACGCATCGATCCGCCCGAGTTCGAGACGACCCTCGCCATTCAAAGCCTTGTATGCGAATGCCGTGGAGACCATGGAGGCCAAATTTCCTAACTGTACGCCTCTACTGAAGACGTTCGTTCCTGATTGCTGTCTGTGAAGAGACTCGCTCCATTGATCCCTGCCGGAGCCTCGGAATGTGCGACCGCTCCATTTGGATCAACCCCCTGAAGGCGTGGGCACCGGCTCTTCCGGTGGCAACATTTGTTCACCGCTTGCCTCATCCGAAAACCGCAGCGAGGCGCGCCCTCCCGCTCCATCGAGCTTGACTTCAAACTGGCCGACTGCCTTCAGGGTCCAGCCTTCCCGGCTTTCCCCCGTGCGCAGCGTGAAGGCCGCCAGTTCGGCTGGGGTGGTGAAGGTCGCGCTGTTGAGCCTTTCCGACCGCACGATGCCAACCAATTGCCAATCGGGCGCCGCGGCAGGCGGCGGCTCGGGTTCCGGCTCGGGCGGCATGACAACAGGTTCCGGCTCGGCGGCGGCGAACGGGATCGGGGCAGTCCGGTTCGGCGAGAACAGGGGCCGATCCCGAAGCGCCGCATAGTCGCTCACCGGGCGTTTCCTTATCGGCAGCGCTTCCGTACCGAAGGACAGGTTCGAGGAGGCCGCGAATGCGGCGAGCATGAGGGTCGCGCGCAGCAGGGACATCATGACTGGGGTCCCTTCTCCCGGAAGGCCGACAGCGTGACGTTCAGCGACAACGGCCGATCCATGGAACTCGAGGTCTGATCTCCCCCCGACAGATCAACTTTTCGGTTCAACCGAAGCCTGAAGCTATCAACGACCATAACGGGCGAACCTGCCTCGATGGCATACATGAGGTCGGGCAGCGATTGCTCCATAACCTCGATATCGGCAGTTAAACGAATGCGCTCCAAAGACTCCAACTGAGGATCGCCTATATCGGCGACCTGACCGTCGGCGGGAACATCGACGCGCCGGATAACGGCGCCCACGCGTTCCACGCGGTTGGAAAGCAGACGCTGGAATTCGGCCGAGACGAGCCCACTGGTTTGCGCATCGAGAAGAATCTTGCCCTCGCCGGGATCCAGAGCCTGGTTCGCGCCTTGGGGAACCGGGGAAGTGGACGCCTTGCTTTCGAGCAAGGCGGTACGTTCCTCATAGAGCGCCAGCGCGCCCGCTTCCGCGCGCCAGGACAGCAGCGTATCGGCGACGAGTACAAGAGCTCCGACGACCAGCAGGGCCATGACGACCAGGGATTGAAGCCGCGTGTCGCGCCACAGGGGTGTCGTCCTCATCGCAGCGAACCTCCCGTGCGGATGAGCGGGCGGGTGTCGACCTCGAACTCCGAGGTAACGCCATCCTCGCCGCGCAGGGCCGATCCGACCAGCTTGCTGTCTTCGAAGCGCCCCGACGATTCCAGCGCGGTGAGCACTTCGGGTACATCCATTGTCCGGCCCGAGAGACGCATGCGCCCATCGGTGAAGGACACCTCAACGGCATAGGAATGCGTCGGCAAAACCTCAGCCAGATCGTTTAATGCTCCCAGCGCGCTTATCGCGTCGTCCTTGATATTCAGCGCCTCCTGCTCCGGCGCTGTTTCAGCCTTGTCCGGAGTCGCTGCCAGCGCGATTGCCTGTCGCGCCTTCTCGGCCCGGATCTCGACGGCGGCGCGGCGCTCGGCATAACTGTTCTGGATCATCGGCCGCGCTGCCAGAGCCGCGACGACAGCGACCAAGCTTACGCCCAGAGCTCCGGCAAGGACAACCTTTATCCGGCTACGCGCGCCGGCGACCCGGCGCCGCTGTGTCAATACTTCCACGGCATCGCCTTCCGGAAACGGCGCCGAGATCACGACCTGGCGGGCTTCGGCCACATTCAGGCAGGCCAAGGCGGCAGCGACACGCGACCTCGGAACGATCGCGACGGCGACGGTGATCTGCCGCGTCTCACGGCTGATCCCGAGGACCCTGTGGCCGAAATAGATATCGGAAGCAGGCAATGGCGAAAGCGCGCCCATCCGCGACGTAACGATGCCTTCGACATGGCTGGCAGCCTCCATCGGCAGTTCGATCCGGCGCGCGATCACCCAACTCGCCGGGATGCCGAGATGGACCGCCTTTCCATTCACCGCGGTGCGCAATGCGGCCGGCGCCTGCGTGTCTGGAGAAATCGGTATCAACAGGGGTGCTGACGGCTTTCGGCTGGTCGCCGGCTCGATTTCAAGCGCGCTCCCATCGTCCGCGACCCGCGCGACCACGCGGCTGCCGGACTTGACGCGCGCGAGTTCATCCAGCAGGGAGGCCGGTCCCGCGATCCAGTCATCGATGCCGCGGATCGCCGCGCTGAAAGGATAAGCCATTCCGGTCAAATCCCAGAGCAGAAGTCGGCACCGGATCTGGAGTTCCGTCGCCCGCGTGAATACAAATGATAGCGCATCTTCAGGCCCTAATTCCAGATCAGTCGCAGTTCTTCGCCAATCGAGCACCGACCTTGAACGCAAACCCAAGTAGGAACTGTCCTAATGGTTGTCGCGCGGCACGCCGCTGGTGACGGCGATGTTCTGGTACTTCACCGCCGGCTTCAGAACCATTCCCTCGGACAACTGGTCAACCATTGACCGCTGGATCTCCTGCCAGGGTGTCTGATGCTTCGGATATGCATAGCCGCCCGCGTTTTGCAGGTCGACGCGACGGCGCTTGATCTCGTCGTCCGACACGAGGATGTCGGCGGTCCCCTTGCGCAGGTCGATGCGTACCCGGTCACCCGTACGCAGTAGCGCAAGGCCACCACCGACGGCCGCCTCGGGCGAGGCGTTGAGGATCGATGGAGAGCCGGAAGTGCCGGACTGACGGCCATCGCCGATGCAGGGAAGCGAGTGGATGCCCGCCTTCAGCAGGTAGGCCGGCGGCTGCATGTTCACGACTTCGGCGCCGCCCGGATAACCGACTGGGCCGGCTCCGCGCATGAACAGGATGGTATTCTCGTTCAGACCGAGTGACGGATCCTCAATGCGACGGTGGTAGTCTTCCGGACCGTCGAAGACGACGGCGACGCCCTCGAAGGCATCGGGGTCTTGCGGATTTGACAGATAGCGGTCGCGAAACTCCGGCGAGATGACCGATGTCTTCATGATTGCGGAATCGAACAGATTGCCTTTCAGGTTGATGAAGCCGGCATCCTTCCTGAGCGGATTGGCCACGGTACGGATGACCTTGCCATCGAGATTCTCCGCCGTAGCGCAATTGTCGCCGATCGTGCGCCCGTTGGCGGTCATGGCTCCAGGGTGCGGCAGCAAGCCGGCCTTCATCAGCTCTGCCACCACGGCCGGCACACCGCCCGCATGATGATAGTCCTCGCCGAGATATTCACCGGCCGGCTGGAGATTTACGATCAGCGGAACGTGGTGACCGACCTTCTGCCAGTCATCGACGGTCAGCGACACGCCGAGATGCCGCGCGATGGCGTTGAGGTGGATCGGCGCATTGGTTGAGCCGCCGATGGCAGAATTGACGACGATGGCGTTCTCGAAGGATTCCCGAGTCATGATGTCGGAGGGTTTCAAGTCCTCGCGCACCATGTCGACGATCCGCTTGCCGGTTTGGTAGGCGATCTGGCCGCGCTCGCGATAGGGTGCTGGAATGGCGGCGGAGCCCGGCAATTGCATGCCGAGCGCCTCGGCCAGCGAGTTCATCGTCGTCGCTGTGCCCATCGTGTTGCAGTAGCCGACGGACGGCGCCGATGAAGCGACGATGTCCATGAACTGGTCGTAGTCGATCTCTCCTGCCGCCAGCCTTTCGCGTGACTTCCACACGACCGTGCCGGAGCCGGTGCGTTCGCCCTTGTGCCAGCCGTTCAGCATCGGGCCGACGGACAGCGCTATGGCTGGAATATTGACGGTGGCCGCGGCCATCAGCAGCGCCGGGGTGGTCTTGTCGCAGCCGATGGTCAGCACGACGCCATCCAGCGGATAGCCATAAAGCAACTCGACGAGAGCGAGATAGGCGAGGTTGCGGTCGAGCGCGGCGGTGGGCCGCTTGCCTGTCTCTTGGATCGGATGGACCGGGAATTCCAGCGGTGCCCCGCCGGCGGCCACAATGCCGTCGCGCACGCGCTTGGCGAGCTCGATATGATGCCGGTTGCAAGGCGACAGGTCCGAGCCTGTCTGGGCGATGCCGATAATCGGCTTTCCGGACTGCAGTTCTTCGCGGGTCAGCCCATAGTTCAGGTAGCGTTCGAGGTAGAGCGCCGTCATGCCGGGATTGTCCGGATTGTCGAACCACTCGCGCGAGCGCAGCCGCTTCGCACCATTGGTCTTGGACATTTACACCTCCCAGAACCGCCGTTTGGCCATCGATATGGCATCGGCAATTGTCGAACAAGTACCCTCAGTCGGATATCTGGACAAATTGCCCATTTTGTGGATTCAGGTATGTGGACAAGTTGCCCATTTTGTGGATTGTAGTAAGATTTAAACGATACGGCAACCGCGCAAATGCGCCGCGTGCCGGGGAGGGTAGCCAAGCGTGAGTCGGATCATCTTCATTCCCGCCGAGGGCGGCTCGGGCGAACCCCGCGTCGCGGCCTCGCCCGATACGGTGAAGCGGCTGGCCGGCCTGGGTCTTGAGGTGATTGTGGAGGCCGGTGCCGGCACGCGGTCGCGCATTCCCGATGAGGAGTTCGCCAAGGCGGGCGCTTCGATCGGCAAGGCCGGCGATGTGGGCAGGGCCGACGTGGTGCTGAAGGTGCGCCGGCCGACGGATGCGGAGCTGAAGAGCTACAAGCGCGGCGCGGCGGTCATCGCCATCATGGATCCCTACGGCAATGATGCTGCCGTCGCGGCGCTGGCCAAGGCCGGGGTGACGGCGTTCTCGATGGAATTCATGCCGCGCATCACGCGCGCTCAATCGATGGACGTCCTGTCCTCGCAGGCCAATCTTGCCGGCTATCAGGCGGTGATCGACGCGGCGGCCGAATACGATCGCGCGCTGCCAATGATGATGACGGCTGCGGGCACGGTGCCGGCGGCGAAAGTGTTCATCATGGGCGTCGGCGTTGCCGGCCTGCAGGCGATCGCCACCGCGCGCCGCCTCGGCGCGGTGGTCACCGCGACCGACGTTCGCCCCGCCGCCAAGGAACAGGTCGCCTCGCTGGGCGCGAAGTTCCTCGCCGTCGAGGACGAAGAGTTCAAGGCGGCCGAGACATCAGGCGGCTACGCCAAGGAAATGTCCAAGGAGTATCAGGCCAAGCAGGCGGCGCTGACCGCCGAGCACATCGCCAAGCAGGACATCGTCATCACCACGGCGCTGATCCCCGGCCGCCCGGCGCCGAGGCTGGTCTCGGCTGACATGGTCGCCTCGATGAAGCCCGGTTCGGTGATCGTCGATCTAGCGGTGGAGCGCGGCGGCAATGTCGAGGGCGCCGCGGCGGGCAAGATCGTGACGACGGCCAACGGCGTCAAGATCGTCGGCCATCTCAACGTGCCGGGCCGCGTCGCGGCCTCCGCTTCGCTGCTCTACGCCAGGAACCTTTTTGCTTTCCTCGAGACGCTGGTCGACAAGGCGACGAAGACGCTTGCCATCAAGCGCGACGACGAACTGGTCAAGGCGACCATGCTGACCGACGGCGGCAAGATCGTCCATCCGGCCTTCGCCAAGGCCGACCAGCAGCCGCCAAAGGGCCAGTATATCGAACCGCCCGCGATCCCGGCCAGCACAATGGTCGCCGATGCTTCGCCCGCGCCCAAAAAGCCCAGGAAGACCGCCGCATCCAAATCCTCGCCCAAGTCGAAAGGCACAGCGTGATGGATCAGACCTTGCAGAAAGCCCTCGACCAGCTCGACCAGGCAAGTGCTGCCGTCCGGCTTGCGGTGCAGAACCTGGCGAATGCTCCCGGCGGCGCCGAGGCGGCCGGTGACGCCGCGCACGCGCTGTCGGGCGGCGCCATCGACCCCTTCGTCTTCCGCCTGGCCATCTTCGTGCTGGCGATCTTCGTCGGCTATTACGTCGTCTGGTCGGTGACCCCTGCGCTGCACACGCCGCTGATGGCCGTCACCAACGCCATCTCCTCGGTCATCGTCGT